>SHYX01000044.1 GCA_009692585.1 Myxococcales bacterium | reverse complement strand
CGGCCAGGCCGGCCGCGCCGGCGCCGCCGCCCCCCGCGAAGCCCCCCCCGCCGGCCGCGACCGACGCCAGGCCGGCCGCGACCGACGCCAGGCCGGCCGCGACCGACGCCAGGCCGGCCGCGACCGACGGTCCACCGGTGCGAATCGGCGGCGGCGGCGCCACACCGCCCGCGCCGACGACGCCACTGGCCGCCGCTCCGCCCGCTGCCCCCGCGCCAACCGCGGCGGCGTCGCCCGAGGTCGCGGGGCCGTTCCTGGTCAGTTTCACCGCGGTCGACCCGGGCATGACGCTGGAGGTCAAGTGCATGCAAGGTGGGGGCGCCGGGGCGACCGTGACGGTCCCCGACGCCATCAAGGGCAACTGCCGCGTCGTGGGCCGGGCGGACGGCGCCACGGTGATGACGCTGGTCACGGTTTCCGGGCCTCAGGCGTACCAGTGCTTTTCGGGCGGCGCCCGCACCTGCCGCTGAACGGTGGGCGTGGCGCTCACGCGAGGGTGTCCGCTTGTGGTAGCGTACCCGCGCTTCGAGCGAGGATTGACCCGCATGCTGTTCACTGTCCTGTCATTGGCCCTGTCGAGTTGCACGGGTGACGAGCCCGTCAACGTCGTCGCACCCCCGACCGCGGTGCCCCCGGTCGCGCCCAAGACCGGGATCGAGGGCGCGCGCGCCACCTTCGCCACGGGGGACGCGGCGGGCGCGCTGAAGCTCGCCGAGGGCTGGCTCACCTCGCACCCCGAGGATGACGCGGGTTGGGACCTGGTCGAGTTGCTTGCGCAGCGTGCTGGAGATCTCGGCGGGATGGTGGACCGGCTCTCTGCGGATCAGGCGATTGGCGGGCGTACGGACCGTCACCACGCGCTGCGCGGCGCGCTGGCGCTGGGGGCGAATCGCCCGGCGGACGCGCTGGTGGCGGCGCGGGCGCTTGCCGCGGTGTCGCCGGGCGATGCCGCGGCGCTGGTCGCGGGAGCGGTCGCCCTGGGCGCACCGGCCCCTGAGGGACTCGACCCGACGGCGGCGTTGCTCGTCGCGGCGTGGTCGGATCCCAAGACGGCGATCGATCCCGCGGTCGACGCGCTTGCGGGTTGGCGCGTGGCGCTGGTCCGGGCGAAGATCAAGGCCGGCCGAGGGGATGTGGCGGGGGTGAACGCCGAGCTCGCGCGGCTGCCGGCGGGACTGGCGCGGCTGCAGGGACTGCCGTTGGCGCTTGGCGCCGCCCCCGACGCGACGACGGCCTGGGCCGCTGCGGAGGCCACCGCGCGCGACGCGATGGCCGGCGGCGACGTGGTTGGCGCCGCCCAGTCGCTCGATCTTGGCTTGCCCGCGGCCTTGTCGGCGTGGGAGGGCGGTCGGGTGGCCGCCGCGGCGGCGGAGCTGCGCAAGAAGGCCGAGGAAGCCGCCAACGCCGAGGGCGGTGCGGCGCTGGCCGCGGTGGAGGCACACGGGAACCTCCGGGCTGGAAAGCCCATCCTCGCCCGCGACGCGGCGCGGATTGCGGCGGCCGGCGCGGGCAGCAAGGCCCGCGGTAGCTGGGAGCTAGCCCTGGCCTGTGCCTCTCTTGGGGATGCGCCGTGCATCGACGGCGCGCTCGCCGGGCTCGTGGAGCCGGAAGCGACCGCCGGGCGCGAGCTGGCTGCGGCGTTGCGGGGCGGGGCGGTCGTTCCGGGCGCGGGGCTGGATCCCGATCGGGCCGCCCTGGTCGCCTTGCTCGCCTCTGGCTGGGTCGACGACCCGGCGGTTGCATGGGAACGCGCGGCGTCCGCCTCGTCGCCAGACCTCCGCCTGTGGGGGGCGGCCCTCGCGAATCGTGGCGCGCTGCCGGGCAGCGGCGGGGCCGGCTTCACCGAAGAAGCGGCGGCGCGCCGCTACCTGAGCACCGGCGGCGGCGCGGCCCTCGTCGGCGACCACCCCGACACCGCGGCGTGGAACGCGGCCATCAACGCCGAGGCAGGCGCTCCGGGCTCCGGACTCACCGGCTGGGCCCGTGCGCGGGCCGCGTTGCAGGCGGGCGACGTCGCCACCGCCGCCCGAGACTTCGGGGTGATGGCGATCGCCGTCCCCAGTTGGCGCACCGGTCCCTGGACGCCGGTGCTGGTGCTCGACGGTCCGACTCCGGAGCAGCTCGGCGCCGATGCCGAGCGCGTCCGCATCGCGCTCGATTCGGTCACCCCGGCGATCGAGTTGCACGGCTGGAGTCACCGGCACGAGACCAGCACCCTGCTCTGGCAGTCCGGTGTCTCCGCGGTGCCCGGCAAGGCAACGCCTGAGCAGTCCGCGGCCGTCTGGGACGCGGCCGCCGCCTACCGGGTGGCTTCACTCGCGTGGCTGGCGGGCTCGGCGCCGTTCCCAGTGGCTGCTCGCGCCGCGCTCACCGCCGCCGAGAGTTCGGCCTCGCTCACGAGGTTCCAATCCCCGAGCGCCACCGCGCTGCGCGGGGCGCTGGACGGCGCGGCGGTGCTCTCGTTCCGGCGTCTCCCGGGGATGGTCGAGGTGCTCTACGTCACCGCCGACGGCGGCAAGCTCGTCAAGCTCAAGCCCCAGACGGCCGAGACGATGGCCACCTGGACGCGCGAGGTGGTCGGCGGCGACAACGCGGTCGCGGCTGGCGACAGGCTGCGCACCGCGGTGCTCGACAGTGCCCACGACGTCCTCGTCGGCACCGGCAAGTTCGTGGTGGTCGGGCCCCCGCCGTTCGGGACCTTCGCCATCGACGCGCTTCCCGAGCAGTCCGACGGACTTCGGTTCCTCGCCGACATCCGCTCGGTCGCGCGGATGCCGGACTTCGACGCGCTCGTCGCGGTCCCGCCGCCCGAACCCGAGGAGTACCAGCAGACGTTGGTGGCGCTCTGTGCGACGCCCAGCGAGGCCGAGATGATTCGCCGGCTCTACCCGCAGGCGATGGTCCTGGAGGGGCTCGCGGCCACGGCGGCGGCCTGGAAGGCGAACGCGGGGAGCGCCCGCTTCATCCACATCGGCGACTTCCCCACCGGGCCGTCCGGTGGTTGGCAGGTGGCAGACGGCGAGCTGACCCTGGACGACGTCGTGCGCACCTCACTGATGGCGCGCAACGGCTACGTCGGCGGCGGCTCGGACGCCAGCATCGCCCAGGCGCGCATCGCGGCACTTCGCCGGGCCGGCCTCATCGAGATGCTGGTGGGGGCCCCGACGCTCGACCCGATGTTCCACGACCGGACGGTGCTCCACTTCTGGGAAGGTGTGAACCGGCGCTACTCCGCGACGCGGTCGTACTACGACTCACGCGCCTCGACGTTGCGTGAATTCGACGCCGCGAACCGGCCGGTGAACTGGATCCGGTACCTGATCTCTGGGAAGCCCTGACCTTTCCGTTTGCCTTCTTTGTCGCTGCCGCACCCCTGGCGACGGACCCCCTTGCGCTTCCACTCGGCTGGGGCACGCTGGGCCCGTTGTCGGACCCCTCGCGGGGGACGGTCGCTTTTTCGGATTCCGACTGCAGCGTCCGGGTGGCCGTCGTCGACCTCGACGGCGGTCCGTACGCGCGGGACGTGCGCCTCGCCCGGGTCTGGGACGGGCTGAGGTGGCGTTGGAGCGACGACTGGACGCTTCGTGACGGGGTCCTGGAGCGTCCGGGCCGGCGGCCGGTGCGCGAGGGTAGCGTCAACGGTCGGCTCGAAGCGGACGCACAGGGGCGCGTGATCGCACGGAGCGCCGAAGGCCGGCGGGTGGAAATTCTCCGCAGCGTCGACGGCGCTTTTCGCGGGATGTCGTCGGGAGGGGTGTCCGTGGAGCTGACCGACACCGGGGGCCGCGCGTCCACCGGCGGGACCGTGACCTACGACCGGACCGGCGACCGGCTGGACGCGGTCCGCTCCGCCGCGGGCCGGGTGGGCTACGAGTACGATGGGAGCGGCCTCTCAGGGGTGGCCTGGGACGGGGGGGATTCGCTCCGTGTGCTCGAGGCCGGCACCACCGGCCTCGGCGGTTCGTGGCGGTGTGCGGTCCTGGGGATTCGCACGCGCATCCAACACGGCGACCTGACCTGGACGGTGAGCCACGGGGACGGGACGACCGAGGTGGAGGACCCGGCCGGCGCGCGCATGCAGACGCGATGGCGGGACGGGCTCCTGCTCGGCTGGACGGATGCCGACGGTGTCAAAGTTGGAATTGGTCGCGACGCCTCCGGACGCATCACCGAGGTCCGGCAGGGCGGGGATGCGGTCGCGGCGCTCGATTGGGAGGAGGGGACGTTGTCCGGGCTGCGCGATCGGCAGGGCGGCCACTGGGCGCTTTCCCACGGACGCGACGGGGTGACCCGGCGGGCAGAGCCGGACGGTCGGTCCACGGAGCGGCAGGCGACGGCCGGGCTCGTCCGGCTCCTTCGACGGGGGAGCGAAGTGGCGGGCGCGGTCTGGGATGAGACCGGCCGCCCCAAGCGGCTGAGCGTGGGCGCCCAGGGGGAGCTTCGGTTGGAGCGCAACGCGGCGGGCGATCTGGTCAAGCTCATCGACGCCGGGGGTGGGGTCTGGCTCATCGAGCGCGACAGCGGCGGTCGCGCCACGGCCCTGGTCGCGCCCAACGGCGCTCGTTGGGAGCTCCGGTTCTCGGCGCGCGGCCGCCTGGAGGCATTCACCACCGCCGGCTTGGAGCGGTACACGGTGGTGCGCATGGGGGGCGCGCTGACCCAGATTGTGCGCGGGGCCACCCGGTGGACGTGGTCCCGGGACCCCGACGGTCGCCTGGCCGGGCTGCGCGACCCCGAAGGGCGGGCAACCAGCTTCTCGCGCGACGCGGCCGGCCGGCTGGTCACCGTGAGGGATGCCGCAGGGAACACTACGCGAATCGTGCGAGATACCCTTGGAAGAATAAGGAACATCGACGAATGGCGGATCGTGCGCGACGGGGGTGGCCGGGTCAGCGAGGTGCGCGCGAGAGCGGGTGCGCTCGGCGGTTGGTCTCGCGACAGCAGCGGCCGGGTCACCGGGTTCGGGCTTGGTGACGTGGCCTTCGAGGTCACCCGCGATCCCGCGGGCCGCGTCCAGTCGGTCCGCGCCGGAGAGTCGGGCGCGGAGAAGTGGCGCCTGGAGAGGGATACTGCGGGACGTGTCTCCGGCGTCGCCGACGCCCGGGGCCACAAGACAGAGCTGTTGCGGGACACAGCCGGCCTGATCTCTCGGATGAGCGACGAGGTGGGAGCGATGATGTTGGGTCGCGACCTGCGCGGGCGTGTCAGCCGGGTGAGCGCTGGAACGACATGGACGGTGAGTCGCGATGTCATGGGGAGGGTCGTCCGGGTGGAGGTCGGCGGGTTGGGCACCGTGGGTGCAGACTACGAGCCTGGGGGCGCGTTGAAGTTGGTCCGGCTCGCGGATGGCGCGCTCGTTCGCCGGAACGGGAGCGCCGACGCCGGCGAGCTCGTCGCCTCCGACATGAACGGGGCCCCGATCGGGCGCACGTCCTGGACACTCGATCGTGCCGGTGCGGTGGTGGGGCTGGGGGGAGCCGCGCCGACCGAGTTGGAGCGAGACCCGTCGGGACGCCTGCTGCGGACAGCCGGGCCGGCGGGGGAGTGGGCGTGGGAGGCAGGGCGGATCCGTGCGCCCGACGGCACGACGATTCGCACGGACGTGCTCGGCCGCCCGGAGGCCGTCGAGTTGGCCCAGCCGGGACCCTGGAGCCTGCGAGCGGGCGAAGCGCGCTATCGGTGGGGCTCCGGCGGCACCCTCAGCGGACTCGACGGCAGCGCCGGGGCCGCCGTCGCGATCCACGACGCGCTCGGGAGGCTGGTGCAACTCACGCTCGGGGCGCGGGTGGTGGCCGTGTCGCGCGACGGATTCGGCCGCCTCCGCCGCGTGGGGGACGACGTCCTGGTCGGGTGGGGTGGGCTGTTGGCGGTTGGCGATGCGGTGCGGGTGCCGCTCCCCTCCGGGACGGTGGCCCGCCCCGGTGGCGCCGTGTTCTCCGACCCTCGGGGCTACCCGACCTTCGTGCCGCGGACGGGGGCCGTCCTTCCGTGGCCCTCGGGGTGGTTGCGCGCTGTGGACGCGGCGGAGACCGGCCCGGCCGGTCGATATGTGCTGCCGGGTGGGGTGCTGGTGGACCTTCTCCGCGCCAACGACCCGCTTTCAGGCGTGAGCACCGCACCGGATCGGTGGCCCTGGGTCCCCGCCTCCGCCGAGCTCCGCCCCGCGGCCTCGGCCTTCGCGTCCCCCGACTCGGCGACCGATGCCTTCTGGGACGCAGCCCCGTTCGATGTCGTCGAGGCCTGGACCGATCCGCTGGCGATGCTCGCGCGCGCGGGGATGCTGCCGGGTGGGGGTCCGGAGGCCAGGGAGGCGCCTGGCCTGCCATGGCTGCCGGCGTCCCTGGCGCGGTCGGTGCCCGCCCCGATGGCGGGGTACGGATCCATCACCCTGGACGAGGACCCGGTGGGCGCCTTTGTGTTGCGGTGTGTGCTGGGGGGGGAGCCGCCCGACGACGATGCGCTGCTCCGGGCGCTCGTGGGGCCCGAGATCACCCTCGGGGGCGAAGAAATACCGGGTTTGACGCTTCCCGGCCCGGCCTTTGCGGCCGCACCGCTTGCCGACACGCCTTTCGGGCATTAGAGGCCGCGGCGCTACGGTGGGTGTAGCTCAGCTGGTAGAGCACTGGTTTGTGGCACCAGTGGTCGCGGGTTCAAGTCCCGTCATCCACCCCATCATTCGGGCCTTTAGCTCAATTGGTAGAGCATCGGACTCTTAATCCGCAGGTTCCGGGTTCGATCCCCGGAGGGCCCACCACTCACCCGCGCGAGAATGGCGGAATTGGCAGACGCGCCGGACTTAGGATCCGGTGGGGAAACCCTTGGGGGTTCGACCCCCCCTTCTCGCACCCCCGTACCCGAGTCGCACCCATCATGTCTTTCGCGATCGAGCAGGTCTCCCCTGTCCAGAAGCGCCTCCGCTTCACCGTCACCGGCGCCGAGGTGTCCCAGAAGCTGGACCTCGCGTTTCGCAACCTCTCCGGGCGGGTCCGGATTCCAGGCTTCCGGCCTGGTAAGATTCCGCGCAAGTTGCTCGAGGACCGCTACGGTAAGCAGATTCGCAGTGAAGTCGCCAGCGACCTGATGAACATGAAGTTCCAGGGTGCGGCCGCCGAACTCGAGTTCCTGGGCCAGCCCAAGGTCGAAGAGTCCACCGAGCTGGGCAGTGGCGACTTCCACTTCTCGATCACCGTGCAGGTTCGCCCGGAGATCGACCTGGGCCAGTACCTGGGCCTTAAGATCAAGTACCCCCTGGCCGCGGTCAGCGACGATCAGCTCGGCGCCGAGGTCGGCCGTCGGCTGCAGGGTCAAGCCCGCCTGGTCGACGCGGAGTCCGGCCGTGCCGTGCAGCAAGGCGACTTCGTGCTCGCCGAGATCAGGGATGGCGACACCGTCCTGGAAGCGGGGACGATGGTCAACACCGGCGCCGAGCGCTACTGGCCGGGGATCGAGCCCCTGTTGATGGGGATGAAGATCGGAGAGTCCAAGACGGGTCCGGTCACCATCGCCGAGGGCAGCGCCACGGCGGCCAACCGCGGCCGGAGCTTCGACGCGACGGTGACGGTGCTCGGCATCCAGGTCCAGAGCGTGCCCGCGCTGGACGACGCCTCCGCTACCGCCGCGGGCTTCGAGGGCGGCGCCGACGCCATGCGCGCCGCCGTTCGCATGGACATGGAAACCCACGCCAACGAGGCGGCGCGCAACCAGGCCCGGATCCACGTGCTCCAGACGCTGGTCAAGGGGCACGATGTCTCGGTCCCCGAGGCGCTCACCGACAAGAACCTGAAGCTCCTGCTCGAGGAGCTCGGGGTGCAGGCGTCGTATCGTGGTCGCGACCCACGCTCCATTCGGTACAGCGATGCACAGATCGCCGATCTGCGAGTCCGCGCCGAGTTCGCCGCCAAGGCGGGCCTCATCCTCGAGGCCGTGGCACGCAAAGAAGACATCGTGGTCACGCCGGCCGACATGGAGAAGAAGTACCAGGAGATCGCGGATGCCCGCGGCCAGCGGATCGAGGCGATTCGCGGGTACCTCCAGAAGGAAGGCGCCGTCGGCGACCTGAAGAAACACCTGCTCGAAGAGCGCACCCTCGACTGGGTCTTGGAGCGCGCGGACCTCGAGTACATCAGCGACAACGATGCCGCCGCCGAAGCCACGGCCGCGCCCGCCAAGAAGGGGGGCAAGAAGAAGGCCGACGTCGTCGTGGACGCCCCGCCCGCGGTCGAGGAGCCGTCCCCCGCCCCCGCCAAGAAGGTCGCCAAGAAGAAGGCCGAGCCCGTCGTCGAGGCGGCCGCCCCGGCCGTCGCCGCCGACGAAAAGCCCAAGAAGAAGACCGCCAAAAAGAAGTCGGAGGAGTAGCCATGCCGTTCATCCCCTACGTCAAGGAATCCACGCACCGGGGGGAGAGCGTCTCCGACATCTACAGCCGGTTGCTCAACGATCGAATCGTCTTCTTGGGCTTCCCGATCAACGACGAAGTGGCGAATGTCATCGTGGCGCAGTTGCTGTTCTTGGAGTCGCAGGACCCCGAGCGCGACATCTTCGTGTACGTGAACAGCCCAGGCGGGAGCATCACCTCCGGCATGGCCATCTACGACACCATGCAGTACATCCGGCCCCCGGTGAACACCATCTGCATCGGCCAGGCCGCCTCGATGGGAGCGGTGCTGCTGGCCGCGGGCACCAAGGGCAAGCGTCGCATCCTGCAACACGCACGGGTGCTCATCCACCAGCCCCTGGGCGGGACCCAGGGTCAGGCCTCGGACATCGAGATCCAGGCCAAGGAGATCGGGCGCATGCGCAAGGAGCTCAACGACATCCTCGCGCACCACACCGGGCAGCCCTACGAGCGCGTGCTCAAGGACACCGACCGCGACTACATCATGACCGCGGACGAAGCCGTCACCTACGGCATCGTCGACGAGGTCATCCAGTCGAAGGCAGCGGCTACTTCTTCCCGGTGAAGTTGCGGCGGTTCATCCAGTCCTGAAAGCCGTCGCCCATGCCGGTGCCGGCCCAGTTGGTGGTCATCCGCGACACGAACATGCGGTCCTGACCGGCGACCAGGGTGAGCTTGAGCAGATCGCGGATCTGCGCGGGCGTGAAGCGCGTCTCGACCAGCCACAGCCCGCGCATCCGGCTGGACCAGTTGCCGAGGGCTTTGAGCGCCTTGTCGAACTCCGGGTATTGGTCGGCGGGGCGGGCGTTGAACTCGACAGCGATCAGGTACATCATCGGCGTGCTCTGGAGGGGCGCCCCTTAGCGCTCGGTTAGATGGGGCGCCATGCGCGAGATGCCGCCCGACGCCCCCGGCACTGCCGCGTCGAACAGCGCCCGGGGCGCGCAGTGGGTGGCGGCGGGGATCCTGCTCAGCCGCATCGCCGGCCTGGTGCGGGAACGGGCCTTCGCGCACTACTTTGGGAACTCCGATGCCGGCGACGCCTTCCGGGCGGCCCTGAAGATCCCCAACTTCCTGCAGAACCTCTTCGGTGAGGGGGTGCTCAGCGCGTCGTTCATCCCCGCCTACTCCCGACTTCTGGCCGATGGGGACGAGGTTTCAGCGAGGCGGTTGGCATCTGCGGTCGCGACGATTCTGACGCTGGTGACCAGCGTCCTGGTGCTGGGCGGGGTCCTGGCCACGCCGTTGTTGATCGACGTGATCGCGCCGGGCTTTTCCGGCGAGAAGCGCGCCGCCACCATCGAGCTGGTGCAGATATTCTTCCCGGGGACCGGGCTCCTGGTGCTGTCGGCGTGGTGCCTCGGCATCCTCAACAGCCACCGTCGCTTTTTCCTGAGCTACGCGGCTCCGGTGGCGTGGAATGCGGCGATCATCGGGGCAATGTTGTGGTTCGGTCGCGGGCATCGCGACTACGCGCTGGCGGAGCGGGTGGCGTGGGGGCTGGTGGTCGGCAGCGCGCTCCAGCTCGCCGTGCAACTGCCGAGCGCGCTGGCGCTGGTCCGTCGCCTGCGGCCCGAGTTCGGCCTGGATATGGTCGCGACGCGCACTGTGCTCCGCAACTTCTTGCCGGTGGTGGGGACGCGCGGCGTGGTTCAGGTCAGCGCCTATGTCGACAACGCCTACGCCAGCCTGCTCCCCACCGGCGCCGTGTCGGCGCTGGCGTACGCGCAGACGCTCTACCTGTTGCCGATCAGCCTGTTCGGGATGTCGGTGACCGCGTCCCAGCTGCCGGCGATGGCCAGCGTGACCGGTACGGACGACGAGGTCGCGACCGCGCTCCGGGCGCAGATGGAACGGGGGCTTCGGCAGGTGTCCTTCTTCATCGTGCCCTCGGTGGTGGGCCTGCTCGCGGTGGGCGAGGTGGTGGTCGCCGCGCTTTTCCAGACCGGCGCCTTCGATGCCGGCGCGAGTCGTTTTGTGTGGTGGGTGCTCGGCGGGTACGTCCTGGGACTCCTGGCGGCGACGCAGGGTCGGCTTTACGCCTCGGCGTTCTACGCGCTCTCGGACACCCGGACGCCGCTAAGGTACGCCGCGCTTCGCGTGGCGCTGAGCGTGACCCTGGGGGGCCTGGGGGCGCTGTGGCTGCCCGGCGCGCTCGGATTGGCGCCGAAGTGGGGGACGGTGGGACTGACGCTGGCGTCGGGGGGCGCGTCGTGGGTGGAGTTCCTGCTGCTTCGGGGGGCGCTCGCGCGACGGATCGGCTCCCTGTCACCGTCGTGGCGCAACGCGGTGCCGTTGTGGGCGGCCGCGGTGGCGGCGGGTGCGATCGCGTGGTGTGGAGGCCACGTCGTCGACGAGGGGTGGACGCCGGTGCTCCGGGGGGCGGTGGTGCTGTCGTGTTTCGCGGCGGTCTACGGAGGGGTGACGCTGCTGGCCGGCGTGCCGGAGGCGCGCGCCGCGCTGGCGGAGGTGCGGCGGCGCCTGCGGCGAGGGTGAGGCGGCCCCCCAGGCGACGGCGGATTAGCTCGGGCCCATGAACATCCTCATCACCGGCGCCAGCCGGGGCATCGGGGCGGCCATCGCGCGGCAGCTGGCGGCGCCCGGTCGACGAATCGTGGTCAATTATCTCCAGAACGAGGGCGCTGCCGAAGCGGTAGCGGCGGACGTGCGCGGGTGTGGTGCCGACGCAGTGGTCGTTCAGGGTGATGTCCGCTCCGAGGCCGACCTCACCAGGCTGGCCGCGAGCGTGGACGGAGTCGACGTGCTCGTCCACAACGCCGCGATCGGGGTCCTCAAGCCCTGGGACCAGATCCGGACCTCGCAGTGGGACCTGACCCTGGAGTCCTCCTTGCGCCCGTTCTGGTTGCTGACGCGCTTATGCCGGTTCAACGACGGGGCCAGCGTGATCGGCCTGTCGTCGATGGGCAGCCGGCAGCACGTGCCCGGCTACGCGGCGATGGGCGCGGCCAAGGCGGGGTTGGAGGCCCTGACCCGGCAGCTCGCGGTGGACATGGCGCCACGGGTGCGGGTCAACACCGTGTGCGGGGGGGTGATCCGCACCGACGCGCTGCGCTATTTTCCCGATGGCGGCGCACAGATGGTGGCCCTGGCCGAGAAGCTCACCCCGATGGGGCGCTGCGGCGAGCCCGATGACATCGCCAGGATCGTGGACCTGCTCATCGACCCCCGCGCGCACTGGCTCACCGGCCAGGTGCTCGTGGCCGACGGGGGCATGAGTCTGCGCTGAGCAGGTCCTCCCCTACAGAATGCCGTACTCCGGACCCTGCCCGCCCTCGGGAGGCACCCAGGTGATGATCTGGTAGGGGTCGCGGATGTCGCAGGTCTTGCAGTGCACACAGTTCGAGAAGTCGATCTGCAGCTCCTTGCGCCCGGTCTTGTCGTTGTGGTGCATGTTGTAGACCTGGGCGGGGCAGAAGCGGGTGCAGGGGTTGCCGTACTCCTCCGCGCATTGGGTTGCGCAGATGTTGGTGTCCACCACGTGCAGGTGGGCTGGCTGCTGTTCTTCGTGCTTGGTGCCGGAGTGGTACACGTCGGTGAGCTTGTCGACGAGGTAGCTGCCGTCGTACACCAAGTCGTCGCGACTCGGATAAGGGTGCTGACCGCGGACGGCGGCGTTCTTGTGCATGTGCTCGTGGTCGGCATGAAACGGCTTTTGCGCGCCGGGGCCGAAGAGCAGCGACAGCCCCACCGACGCCATGCCGGCGAGCACGCCCTTTTCCATGGCCGGATGGAAGTTCTTCATCGGCTCCATCTCGGTGCGGATCCAGCTGTCGTCGACCGCCGTCTTGTAGACGGAGAGCACCGATTCGCTGGCCTCACCCCGTTTGAGCGCGTTGAACGCCGCCTCTGCGGCGAGCATCCCCGACTTCATCGACAGGTGGATGCCCTTGATGCGGCCGGGATTCAGGAAGCTGGCGCTGTCGCCGACGAGCATGGCACCCGGCGCGTAGAGCTTCGGAATGGACGGCCAGCCGCCGACGGTCACCGCCTTTGCGCCGTACTTGACGACCTTCCCACCCGCGAGTTTGGCGCGGATGGTGGGGTGGTCCTTGAGCTTCTGCAAAAGGTAATGGGCGTCCATCGACGGATCGCGGGCATCGAGGCCGACCATCATTCCGACCGCGTACCGGTCGCCGGCCAGGGAGTAGATGAACGCGCCGCCGAAGGTCTGGAGGTCGAGCGGGTAGCCGAAGGTGAGGGTGACTTCGCCCTGCTTGACGCTGCCGGGCGGCATCTCGAGGATCTCCTTGACGCCGATCTCGTAGACCATCGGCTGGCTGTCCTTGTCCAGCTGGTAGCGGTTGATGAGCTGCCGACTGAGGGTGCCGCGGGGGCCTTCGCCGAGGATGGTGACCTTGGCAGGGATGTCGATGCCGGGTTCGAAGTTGGGCTTCGGCTGACCGTCGGGGCCGACGCCCTTGTCGCCGGTACGCACGCCGCAGACCGCGCCGTCTTCGTACAGCAGTTGGGTGCCCGCGAAGCCGGTGAACAGCATCACGCCGCGCGCCTCGGCCTGGGCCGCCAGCCACTTCTGGAACCGGGCGATGCTGATGATCGGCAGGCCGTGGTCCTCCATGCCGGGGGGCATCATCGGGGCGGCAACCGCGTGTTTCCTGGTGAGGGTGAGGAAGCTCTCCTTCTCGATGAAACGCTCGATGAAGTTCGGGTCGAGCGACCGCCACGTCGGGAGGAGCTCGTCGAGCGCCTTGGGGTCGAGTACCGCTCCTGAGATGGCGTGGGAGCCGATCTCGGAGCCTTTGTCCATCAGGCCGATGGTGAGCTCGCCCAGCTTGGGCTCGGCGCCGGAGGCGTGGTGCGCCGAGATGAGGTCCTGCAAGCGGATGGCGCCGGCGAGACAGGCGGGGCCACCGCCTACGAAGAGGACGTCGACCGGCATCGATTCGCGCTGCATGTGCACTCCCGGGGGTCGGGCGATCTAACCAGCCGACACCGGCGCGTCACCGGCGGTCGACGCTGGGGGGCGGTTGGGCTATCGTCGCGCCAATCGGACCCGACATGTCACCCAAGGCCACTGTTTTCGCCGCCGCCGCCGTCGTGCTCCTCGCGCTCGACCAGGTCACCAAGTGGTGGGTCAGGGCCAACCTCGAGCTGCGCGACGAGCTGAGCGTGATTCAGAACTTCTTGGCGATCACCCATGCCACGAACAAGGGCGCCGCGTTTTCGGCGCTGGACCACTTCGAGTATCGGCTGCCGGTCTTCTACGGGTTCACCGCGGTGGCCGTCGTGGTCATCGTGCAGGGTTGGCGTGAGCTCCCCGACCGGGATCGGCTCCAGGCCTTCGCGATGGGGGCCATCCTCTCGGGGGCCATCGGCAACCTCATCGATCGGATCATGGCGGGCGAGGTCACCGACATGATCAAGGTGTACGCTGGCTTCGAACCGGTTCAGAGCTGGGCGCGCCGAACGCTGGGTACCAACACCTACCCGATCTTCAACATTGCGGACGCGGCCATCGTCGTGGGCGTGGGCCTCTTCGTGCTGGTCTACATCAAGGGGTGGGGCAAGGCGGACCAGACGGCCGGCACCCCGGTTCCCGGGCCTCCGGAATCCAGCGCCTCGGCCGAGTAGTGTTTCCCGTCCTGTTCCATGTCGGCGGCCACGCGATCCCCGCGTACGGGGTCTTGATGGGCCTCGGGTTCTTCATCGGCCTGCTGGTCGGCGGCCTGCGTGCGCGTCGGGATGGTTTTCCATTCGATCTCGCCTGGGACCTGGGCATCATCGGTATGGTGGTGGGTATCGTGGGCGGACGGATGGAGTACGTGCGCACCCACCTGTGGCGTTTCAGTTGGGATGAGCCGCTGAAGGTCTTCGCGCTCGGCGACGGCGGGCTGGTGTTTTATGGGGGCCTGATCCTGGCCATTGCCTGCTACGCCATCTACGGGCGATGGAAGGGGATTTCCGTCTTCGCGTTGACCGACGTGATGGCGCCCTCGGTGAGTCTGGGGCACGCGTTCGGTCGCGTGGGCTGCCTACTGGCCGGCTGCTGTTACGGGGCACCGACCGACCATTGGTGGCAGGTCACCTTCCCGCAGGGGGCGGTCGCGCCGGCTGGGGTGGCGCGCGTACCGACCCAGCTTCACGAGGTCGGGTTCAACCTTGCGTTGTTTGCGCTGTTGTGGGCGCTGCCCCGGCGCTTCGTCGGCCAGCGCCTTGCCCTGCTCTTGCTGCTGTACGGCATCTTTCGGGCGTGGAACGAGACGATGCGCGCCGACGACCGCGGCTTTGTCCTTGGCGGGCTGCTGAGCACCGGACAGGCCACCGCGATGGTGCTGGGCGTGGTCGCGATCGTGATCACCGTGCGGCAGTGGAGGGTACGGCCCTGATGCGGGTGCTCGTGGTTGGCGCGGGCGGTCTGATCGGGCGGGCGCTCCTTCGAGCCGCGGCGCCGGTGGGCGTCGACGTCGTGGGGCTCACCCGCGCGCAGTGCGACGTTACCGACGCGGCGGCGATGCACCACGCGTTGACCACGTACCGACCCGACGCGACGATCTTCTGTGCCGGATTCACCGATGTCGACGGGGCGGCCGCGGATCCGCGCAGTGAGGCGGTCAATCGTTGGGCCCCCTCGGCATGGGCCCGCGTCACGCCCACCTGGCTCTTGTCCAGCAACTTCGTCTTTGGCGGTGCCGGTCCCCACGCGCCGGGAGGCGCGGCGCGACCGGGCTCGGTCTATGCCCGGCAGAAGGTCGAGGCGGAGGCGGACGTGTTGGCGAGCGGCGGGCACGTCGTGCGGGTGGGATGGGTGTTCGGGCCGGGTGGGAAGACCTTCGCCTCGACGGTGGCGGGGCGGCTGCGGCGGGGCGAGCGGGTGCGCGCCATCTACGACGTCGTGGTGCAGCCCACCCACAGCGACGACGTCGCCACCGCGTTGTTGGCGCTCCCGCAGGGCGTCACCCACCTGGCGGGGGCCGGCCAGACCAGCTGGTATGGCTTTGCCGGCGCGGTCCGGGCGCGCGTGGGCGCGGGAACGGTCGAGCCGGTGCGGATGGGCGAGCTGGCGTTGGGCCCGCGACCGCGCGACGCCCGCCTGACCCCCGCGCGCCTGCCGCCCTGGTGGGCGCGACTGCCGGACTGAGCGCCGCGATGGCCCGCAGCGCCCGCCTGACGAGACGTCCTGGCCTGGGGCGTCGCGCTTGCGGGCCGGCCAGAAGCGGGTGTAGGCTTGCGGACTGTGCCTGCCTCCCTGCCGTTGATGCGTCCTGTCCGTGCGGTCCTCTTGCTCTGCTGGTCCGGCGCGGCCTTCGCGGGGCCGGTTTTCGGTGAGGTCGGCGACGAGACGCCCCTCGACCTCGACGGCAATTGGCCGCGGGCGTTCCCCGGGGGGGAGCGTGGCGGGTTCGTGACCTTCGGCGCCGGTGGCGGCGACTTCAAGCTCAACCACGCCGACAGCTCGCTCAAGGCCGATCACTACGACGATCGGCTCCTCACCGGCCGCACCGACCTCAAGGACCACGACATCCGCCCCTGCCCCGACGGCACCTGGCTGCACACGGCGACCGGCGACATCGCGGCGGATCACGACTCTGCGTGGGTCTGGCGGTATGACGCGGACTTCAACATTCTGGCGCACGCCGCGTTCGCCGAGGCATCCACCGATGGCAGCAACTTCGTGGACCTCCCCGTTGTGTGCGGCCCAGAGTTCCAGGGGTTCGCGTATGCGTTCCCGCCGGGCGGGATCTCTGCACGTTTCGCCAAGATTGGCCCGGACGCTGCATCGTCGGGTGTCGTCGATCTTCGGTCGGCTCCGTTCGCGACGGGGACCTCGCTGATCAACGATTCCGATGGCACGCTCTGGATATTAGGGAGCTTCACCGAGGAGGGGCAGCCGGCGCGCCAGCTCATAGCCGCGCAGTACGACGCGGGTTTGACTGAGCTCCAACACATCATCCTGACGGTGGCCGAGGAGGGCTTCGAGGTCTATTGGCCGCAGGCCACCATCCGCGTGGGTGACGTCTTCATCGTAGCGCACATTATCCGCGACAGCTCCCTCTCCTGGACGCAACAGGAGGGCGACATGGCGCTCACGGCGTTTGATGTCGCGACATGGGCTCAGCTCGACCAGGTTCGACTGTCAAACAACGTGGCACCGACCGGCGGCATGCAGCCATTCGTGGTGTTTGACGGCCGGGACGGGCTGGTGGCGCTCTACTCGAAGGAGCTCAGGAACTACGCGTTCCGGGTGGAGCTTCAGCCCGAGGTGCTGGGGGAGGGCGGCGACAGCGGTACCGTGGACACGGGCAGTGAAGACACGGGTACCGAGGACACCGGCGACTCGAAGGACACGGGCGAGGACGCCGCCGACCCCACTCCGGACGCGGACGACGACGGTGATTTCTACCTCATGCCGCCTACCGGCGGCAGGCCCTCGGCGTGCGGCTGCTCCAGCGGCGCTGCGGGTGGAGCGCCGGCGCTCGCTGTGGTTTGGGTGCTCGCGCGGGGCGCACGCGGTCGCACCGCGAGCCGTCTTGGCCTGGGCGTCACCACGAAGCTCAGGGGAGATCCAGGCGCAAGACGGCCGGAGTGGCGGTCTCCGTGATCCAGAGCTTGTCGTCCGGCCCGACTTCGATCCCGTAGAGCGCCTCTGCCCCCACGCCGGTGTCGAGGCTCCCGATCCGCTCCCCATCGAGGTCATAGGCGTACAACATCCCCGTGCCCCACTCGCCGACGATGAGCGTGCCGTCGTGTAGCGCCAGCCCTCCCGGCTCGTCGAGGTCGGTGACGAACTCTTCCCACTCGACGTCGTCCCAGGCGGCGTAGGTCTGGATGGGCTCGTCGCCCTGGCGCAGCCTCTTCCCCTGGCTGCCCGTGGCCGTGTCCATCCGAAGGATGCGGTCGTTCCCCGTGTCGGCCACGTAGAGCATGCCGGTATCGTGATCGAAGACCAGGTGTCCGGGGGCGTTTTCTACCCGTTTGACCTCGGGCTCCGAGTACTGGTAGATGACGCCGTCGCTGTGGTCGTCCTGGCCGATGTCGTGATCGGCCAGGAAGTCGTTGCGGACGATCCGGTCGTGGAAGCCGTCGAAGACCCAGTAGACGTTGTCCTTTTCCCAGGCGATTCCGACGCAGAGCGGGCTCTGGTGCAGCATGTCGAGGTGGCTCCCGAGGCCCAGCGGGTCCTCTTCGGCGAAGACGTCGAGCATGGTGGTCCACAACACGGGCCCCATGAACCCATTCTTCTCGGCCGTGTCGTTGTAGGTGTTCTCGGACTCGCCGCACGAGCCGAACTCGGGCCCGTACTTGCCCTCGCCCGAGAGGGCCTCGAAGGAGAAGGCGGCGGTTTCCTCCATGAAGTGCTCGGCGTAGCCGTCGCGTCGGCGTTCGACCGTCGCGTCGTCGGTGCCGGGGTCGCTGACGATGAAGGTCCGGTCGTCCTTGCGGTTGGCCACCCAGAGCCGGCCGGCCGTGTCGAAGCCGAGGTCCCGAGGATCGCTGAGGCGGTCAGCGTCGGTCAGGATCGGCGTCCACACCACGTCGTCACCGTCGTCGCCGAGCAACGAGGCGGGGCCCGGGTCGACCGCGACTTCCTCTTCCTCTTCCTCTTCCCCTTCCCCGGTGTCGGTGGCGGCCGTGCAGGCGAGAGCGAGAAGGACGAGCATCGTGACGGCCGGGAGTGGCCTAGAGTAGCCCGAATGCCAAGGCACCGTGACAACCCCTTGACGGATCCGGCGGCGCGCTTATCTGCCGGCAGCGAATGAATGATCATTCACCGGAGGAAGCCCATGTCTCTACTCGATCTTAGCCCCATGGTCCGTGATGCCCGCCACCGGGTGCACGTCGCCCGCCAACAGGGCGTCGCCCGCCTCTGGTCGCTGGAGACCGATGTGCTGACGCGCGCTACCCAGTGGCTCGGGAAGGCCCACGAGGGGCCGGCGTTGGTCGCGCGCGCGGCGGACGTCGCCGAGCAGTTCGTCTCCCGGCAGCTTGAGCGTGCCGTCGCGGTGCCGCTCGCCGGCTACGACGAGCTCAACGTGAAGCAGGTCCAGGCGGCGGTCCAGACCCTGTCGTACGTCGACCTGTTGCGGGTGCGCCGCTACGAAGAGGCGAACAAGGGGCGTAAGCTTGTGCTGGCCGCGATCGAGAAGCAGTGCGCGGGCCGGGTGGCGCCGCCGGTGGAGATTGCGGCGGAGGCCTGAAGTCGTCGGGTGAGCCGGCGCCGACCGGACGCGCCGGCGCGGTGCCGCACTCCAGCCCCGTCTACGCGCCCGCGTGGACCCCCTGAGGTCGAAGCTTGCATCGCCCCGCCGTGCTCGGCAGGGGGGGAGGCCACGCGCTAAGATCGGCCGGTGAACGCTCTCCGAAAGCCCCTGATCGCCCTGTGTTGCCCCTTGTGGGCCTGCGAGCCCGCCGCGCCCGTCGTGGAGCCCGACCCGATGCCCGACCCGGCGGACTGGTCGCTCGCCGGACCGGGCGGCCCCCGGACCTCGTTCGCGGCCGAATCCCTCGATCAACCCTGCGCGGCGCTCACGGGCGGCCCGGAGGATGTGGAGCACCACAACCTCGTGGGCATCTACGACGGCTGGCTGGTGCTCCCGTGGGCGCCGGAGTCGGGGGGCGGCGGCGTGAGCCTCTACACGTTCGACGATCCCTGCGCGCCCGTGAAGGTGGGCGAGGGCTGGAGTGCCACCATGCGCGAGAGCCACACGCTCGCCATCGCCGAGGTGGAGGGGCGCACCCTCCTCGCGGTCGACATGCACGTAGATGGCGATCAGGGCGGCATCGGCTTCTGGGACCTCACCGATCCCACCGCTCCGGTGTGGCTGAGCCAGCTGGAGCTGCCGGGCTACGACTACCCCGACGCCTACTTCCGGGTGGCGCTCTCCACCTTCTGGCAGGGCGACCGTCTCTACGTCTCCGCCGGCTTCCTCGGCGTCTTCGTGGTGGACGTGTCCGACCCCGCCAATCCCGTGATCCTCGACAACTTCACCGAGGTTGCCTTCCTCGCCGGCAGCTTCCACGTGATCGGCAACGTGGCCCTCGCCAGCTCGGCCGGGCTCCTGAAGACGATGACCCTCGACATCGGCGACCCCGAGGATTGGCAGATTCTCTCCACCTGGGAAACGGCCGACGCCACCGGCAAGCTCCACCCTTACTATTTTGCGACGGTTGGCGGCCGTTATGCGCTCTTTGCCCGCAAGGACACCGGGGGCGGCCCCATGGTGTACGACCTCCTCGATCCCGCCCACCCCACGCTCGTGGGCGGGGTGGAGAACCCCGAGGCGGACGGCGGCTACGTGTACCGCCAGCACGACCTGCTCTTCCAGGGCGAGAGCAACTTCGGGTCGCGCTACGACTTCACCGATCCCTCCGCCCCTGAGGAGGTCGCGCGCATCGACATCTCCGGCGATTTCGACACGCTCACGCCCATCGGCAACGTGGCGGTGGCCAGCGTGGACGATGGGGCCGATCCGGGGCTGGCCACGGTGGTCTTTCCATGGGCCTCCGAGCCCGACACGCGGGGCCCCACCGCCGAGCTCGTGAACCCGGCCGACGGGGCCGTGTGGGTGCCGGTGACCGGTCGCGTCGGCCTGAGCTTCGACGAGTTCGTGGAGCCGAAGAGCGTGCACGCGGGCTCCTTCCGGGTGTGGAACGAAGCGGGCGAGGCGGTTCCGGGGCGCTTCTACGCGCAGGAGCACATCGTGAACTTCGTGCCCGACGCGCTGGACCCCGACACCACCTACTTCGTGGAGGTTCCCGCGGGCGGCGTGGCCGACGTGAGCGGGAACCCGACCACCGCTGCCGTACGATTCCGCTTCTCCACGGGCCCGTCGGCGCGGGAGCGCCCGTGGTGAGGGCGCTCCTGCTCGCCGCGCTGTGGGGGTGTGGGGAGGCGCCGGTCGATTCGGGGGTGGCCGCCGAGCCCGAGGCCTTCATCCATCCGGGCGAGGTGGCCTTCGTGGGCGAGCCCGTTGCTTTCGATGGCGGCGGGAGCGTGGGGGAGTCGTTCACCTGGGACTTCGGCGATGGCGGCGCGGCGCAGGGAAAGACCACCGAGCACACCTGGGCCGAGCCGGGTCGCTACGTGGTTCAGTTCGTGGCCGGGAGCGGGGATGGGCGAACCGACGTGGCCACGCTCACGCAGGTGGTCGTTCGCCGCCCCCTCGCGGAGCCCCCCTCCGAGGGCCGCCGGCTCGTGCTCGCGGGCGAGCGCCTCTACGCGGTGCTGCCCGACGAGGACGTAGTGGTGGTCGTGGAGGGCGAGTCCGTGGTGGCGCGCTGGTCCACCTGCGGGGAGCCCGTTTCTCTGGCCGTGCGAGGGGAGCGGCTTCTCGTGGGCTGCCGGGCCGACGCCGTGCAGGAGTGGGACCTTGCCTCGGGCACGCTCGCGAACGAGGTCTCTACCGGGTGGGGGTCGCGGCCGGAAGCGGTAGCCTTTCTGGGGGAGGAGGCATGGGTGGCGCTGGGAGGAAGCCAGCGGCTGGCTTCCGTGGGCGCGGAGGGGGTGGCGTACCCCGCGGAGGACCCGCGCGCGCTCGCTGCGTCGGAGGGGGCACTCTGGGCGCCGCGCTTCCGCTCCTCCCCCGCGGGCGGCAACCTGCAGCGCCTGGCCGACACCCGCATCGAGGGCTTCACGCTCCTCCCCGACCCGGGCCCCGACTCCGACACCGATGCCCGCGGCGTGCCCACGCTGCTTGGCGCCGTGGCGGTGAGCCCTGACGGCCGCACGGTGGTCGTGGGTGGCAGCAAGGCCAACCTCGACCGGGGCCTGCGCCGCGATGGCCTCGCGCTGACCGCCGAAACTTCCACCCGGGCGGCCCTCCGGTTGCTGGACAGCGCCACCGGCGAACCCCTCGCCCGCGCCCTGTTCGACAACCGCGATGTGGTGGGCGCCGTGGCCTTCACCCCGCTGGGCGACAGCCTGCTCGTGGCCCACCTCGGCGCCGGCATGGTGGATGCGCTCGATCCGCTCACGCTCACGCGCCTCGGCGGCTTCCAGAACGTGGGGGTGGGCCTCGATGGGATCGCCACCGACGGCATCACCGTGTGGGTGCTGGCCTCGGCCGACAAGGCGCTGGTGGCGTTCGACCTCCGCTCCCGAGATGCCGAGCCCATTGCGCGGACCGAGCTCTCCGAGGTTGGCCCCGACCCCGGCGCCCGCGTGTTCTTCGGGGCGGGCGACCCCCGCATGAGCCAGGACGGCTACCTGTCGTGCGCGAGCTGTCACCCCGACGGCGGCCACGACGCGCAGACCTGGGACTTCTCCGATCGCGGCGAGGGCTTTCGCGACACCCAGGCCCTCTTCGCCCTCCCCGACGCCGGCCCCTTCCACTGGAGCGCCAACTTCGACGAAATCCAGGACTTCGAGAACGCGATCCGTACCCACCAGGGGGGCACCGGTTTTCTGGCCGACGACCTCCTTACCGACCCGCTGGGCGCACCCAAGGCGGGCCTGTCCCCCGAGCTCGATGCGCTCGCAGAGTTCGTGCAGGCATTCTCGCCCCCGCGTTCGCCCTGGCGGCAGTCGGATGGGCGACCGACCGCGGAAGCGGCGGAGGGCCGAGCGGTCTTCCTCGCCGAGGGGTGCGAGGGGTGCCACGCCGGCCCCGAAATGACGGACGCGGGCTGGACCGACGATGGCAGCCCGGTGCTGCACGACGTGGGCACGCTCGTGGAGCACAGCGGACAGCGGGCCGGCAGCGAGCTCGCCGGCCTCCGCACCCCGAGCCTGCTCGGTCTCCACGCCACGGCGCCCTACCTGCACGACGGTCGCGCCTCCACGGTGGAGGCGGCGCTCGAGGCGCACGGCGTGTCCACCGATCCGGCGCTCCTGCGCTACCTCCTGGAGCTCGAAGGGGAACCCTGATACCGCCCGATCTTGATTCGGCTCGGCGCTCGCCTGTGCCTGACCTTAGGTCGATGATGTTGAAGATCGACTGGCGGAGCGCGGCGTCAATCGCCATGTCCGTGTCGGCGTACCAGCGATCTGGTGGGAGGGACCCACAGAGTTGGACGAGCGACGCACGCGTCGCCACGGCGACCAGGTCGATATCCTGCGTGGAGCGGACCTCGCCCCCGGTCGAGCTGGCGACGGAACCCGTCAGCATCCAAGGGATACCAGCGGCGTCGAGCGCGTCGTCAAGCGTTCGGAGGACGGCTCCGACACTCATGGCGCTGGAACCGGCGGGCCGCGGGTGATTCGGGCAGTCAGCGCTGCCCCGTGGAGACGCCCAATCAGCGCGACGACAACCTCGTGTGGCGACCATTCGGGGTGTGAAGCGGCGATCTGCGCACGCACCGTGTTCATCAGCGACTCCGAGAGGGCAGCCGCGGCTGCGCCCCGACGTCCCCAGGCGCCTCCAAACCTCTACCTGGATACGACGGGCCTCGGGGAGGGTGTCAGCCGGCACCGTGTGGGCAGCGTACTCCGCTTGCTGACACACCGCGTCCCACCCCGGGTGGGGTCACCTGGACACGAACTCCTGGAGGTGCTTGAGCAGGCGCCGGTCGGACCAGGCGAACAGCTTCAGCACCACGGACGCGGAGGCCGTGGGGACGCGGAGCGACAGCCCCGGGGCGACCTCCACCCCTTCGGCTCGCTCCCAAGCTTCGGCGTACCCGCGCGTCGTCATCACGGCGCCCAAGCGTTGCACCACCAACTCCGACCGGCCAGCGCGCCGACGGGGAGCAGGTCGAGCTCGACGCCGTTGGGGTGCCGAGCGGTGATGACGGCCCCGTGGGTCACGCGGACTCGAACCCGAAGCCCGGCGTTCGCGGCCGATGGTCGCCGTGGCCCAAGAACGCAGAAAGGCCGCATCCGACCAGAGTGCGACGCAGGTGCGATTCGGTGCCAGGAGCCATCGCAAGAAATGAAACGCCCGACCGAGCTATTCGCATGGTCGGGCGTCGTTTATAAGTGGCAGGGGCACATGGACTCGAACCAAGGACCTGCGGATTTGGAATCCGCTGCTCTACCAACTGAGCTATACCCCTTCGCGACCGGGCTCTAATCGCGCGGAACCAACGCGGCAAGCCGCGTCAGCCCGCCGGCAGCCTTCCGGCCAGGAGCAGGGCCGCGACGATTGCGGCCAGACCAAGCCGCCAACCCGCGAAGACGCCCATACCGTGGGTCTGGAGCCAACCGACGAGCCAGCGGATGGCCAGCGCGGCTGAGACGGCCGCGGCGACGAATCCGGTCAATAGCGACCCCGGCCCGAAGGCGTCGACCATCGCGCCGCCGTGCTTGAGCCCGCTGTAGGCGGTGGCGGCTCCGAGCGTGATCAGACCAAGCAGAAAGGAGAATTCGACCGCCGCTGGCAAGGCGACGCCGAGGAGCACGCCGCCGAGGATGGTGGCCAGGCTGCGTGAGGTGCCCGGCCAGAGGGCGAGGGCCTGAGCGCACCCGATCAACAACGCGGTGCGGAGGTCGATCTCCTCCAGGGTGCGGGTCCCGGTGCGCTTGCCGATGAGCAGGATCGCCGCCCCCCCGACCGCCCAGGCCGCAACGACCGGCCACAGCCCGAAGAGTACGGCGTCGATGACGTCGTTGAACAGCAGGCCCAGAACCGCGGCGGGCAGGAACGCAACCACCAACTGAACGGCCAGTCGCCGCCCTGCCACGTCGCCACCGACCACGCCGCGGATCATCTGCCGGACCCGCGTGCGGTAGAGCCCGAGCACCGCCACGATCGCGCCCGCCTGGATGCAGATGGTGTACGCGTCCGCGGCTTCGCTCCGCCCGATCCCCAGCGCCCGTTCGGCGAGGAGGAGGTGGCCGGTGGAGCTGACCGGGAGGAACTCGGTGATGCCCTCGACGATCCCGAGGACGAGAGCGTCGAGGAGGGTCACGGCACCTTCGACAGCGCGCGCAGGTAGGCCACCATGTCGGCGACCTCGACCTTGGTGAGCTGCGAGAACGCTGCCATCGGCGTGCCCGGCTTGCCGGCGCGGATCGAGGCGCCGACGTCGGCATCGGTTCGCGTCGACCACCACATCGCGGCGGTGAAGTCGGTGGGTCTGACCTTCAGGGCCAGCGCGGCCGGGCCCTTGCCGTCCCCGGCGAGGCCGTGGCACGCCGTGCAGTTGGCCTCGTAGACCGCTCGGCCGGCCATCGGGTCGGCCGCGAGCGCGAGCGGGAGGAAGAGCAGCATGTCGAGAAGCTATCCTTGACAAGCCTCGGCGGCGTGGGAAGGCTCGCCCGATGCTCCTCCACCTTCTCGCGTGTACCACCGAGCCCGAACCGCCGGCGATGGATTCTGGTCGCGACAGTGGGCGTGCGGACGGCGCCGACCTCCTTCCGGGCGACACCGCCGGGACGACGGACACCGCCGACACGGGCGGGGGCGTTGCGGACCCTGACGGCTGTTCCGCTCTGTACGCCCAGGACCGGCTTCCGGCCTATGACCTGGAGATCTCGGCCGTGGAGTGGGCGAGCCTGGAGGCGGATTACTCGTCCGGGCGCAAGGCCTACCACGAGGCGACCCTGCACGTCGACGCGGAGAGCGTGACCGTGATGGTGCGGCTCAAGGGAAATCCCAACTTCAGTTGGTTCGGTGACAAAATGCAGTTCGTCCTCTCGTTCAATGAGGTCGATCCCGACGCCCGGTTCCATGGTCTACGAAAAACGACACTTGATGCCAGTTGGTACGACTCGACGGTGTTGCGCGACCGATTGTCGTGGGCGGCCATGCGCGCTCGGGGCGATCTTCCCGCCGCCTGTGGCAACAACGCAACGTTGTCGGTCAACGGAGAGTTCTACGGCGTGTACGGCCACATCGAGTACTTCGATCACGAATACCTGGAGCGGGCGTTCGGAAAGGCCGACGCTGGGGGCACGCTCTGGAAGTATGGGGTGGAGCCCACGGCAAACGACGACGAGGCGGACTACGCTGCGATCGAGGCGTTCTGGGCGTCTGGCAGCATCGAGCAGATGGAGGCGACGGGTGACGTTTCCCAGTGGGTGCGGGCCTGGGCAGCGGAGACGGTGCTGGGCGATGACGACGGCTACGTTTGTTGCGGGCACAACTTCTATCTCTACGACCACCCGACCGCCGGGATCTTGTTCGTGCCGTGGGACTTCGACGACACCTTGGAAATTGTCCAATACAACAGCGATCCGATCAGCGGATATGGCCACGGGTTGTACCAGGAGCGACATTTCCTGCTCGCGATGCAGGACGAGTATTATCGGTCACTGTACGTGGACGAAGTCGAGGCGCTCAACGAGGCGATGGACCCGGTGACGCTTGCGGCGTCGGCCGAGCAATGGAGCGCCCAGATCGAGTTTGCGGTCGCGGCGGACGAGCTCCGAACCTGGGGCGATGAAGAACGCGCCCAGACGCTGCAGCGCCTGGCCGAATGGTTTCCCTCACGTCACGCATTTTTGAGGTCGTGGGTCGCCTGCGAACGTGGATCCACTGCCGATTTGGATGGCGACGGGCTTGATGTATGTCGCGACAGTAATGATGAAGTGCCAGCCACGCCGGAGGTCTGCAATCTCCGGGACGACGATGGGAACGGCCTCGTCGATGAGACGGCGGGCTGCGAGGATTGCATTCGCCATGACCTGGACGCGCGCCACCGGTTGTATTGCTCGTGGCCGCGCACCGCCTCGCAGGCCCAGATCAACTGTATGGCGCAGGGTGGGACGCTGGCGGAGCTCAGCGATAGTGAAGACTGGCACATGAGCTTCTTCTGGACGTGGCCCGACACCCAGGGTTGGTGGATTGCGGGTCAATCGGCCGGAACGTGCCAGACCTGGGACGAAGCGAGCTTCAGCATCGGTTCGGCCCCGTGTGCGGAGTCGCACCCGTCCATCTGCGCCCTGCCGTAGCCGCGTCGGTCAGTTCTGAGGCTCGGCGTCTTCGGTCTTTTCCTTGTCTTTTTCGCCCTTTTCGCCCCGGGCTTCGGTTCGTCCCTGGAGGGCATCCTCGACATATAGGAGGATACGCCGCGCGTCATGTTTGTCGATATCCTCGTTGTAGGCGGGCATTGAGCCCTTGCCGTCTTCGATCACCTTGATGAGCGCATCGAACTTGTCCTTGCTCACCGCGCCCAGGAGGGACGGCACACCGCCGACGAGCGCGGTCGCCGCGGGACCATCGCCTTTGCCCTCGGTGCCGTGGCACTGCCAACAACTCAGCAGGTAGAGTTCGCGGCCGCGTTCACGGTCCGGTGGGCGTTTGGTGGGCACGCTCGATGCCGCCGGGGCGGCCCGAGCGCTGCCGACAATCGGGCTCGCGAAGCCGTAGGTGACCAGCGCGGCCAGCAATCCGCGCATGATGTGGGTCCGACGCATGCGCGCCTTTAGCATGCTCCCCGCACCCGTGGCACCCTCGACCACGACGCTCTCGAAGCGGCCCGCAACACCCGCGAGGTCGCCCCGCCCGCGGCGCGTTCTGTGTGCGCGCGCTGCACGTCCAGGACGCGGTAGCCACGTGTGGCGATCTCCCGCGCTGAACGCGGCGGCCGAGGTCGGTCGCTACAGCAGGGGCGGCGTCGAGTCGTCGTCCGAGTCGGGCGGCGCGAGGTCGCCCCGTCCGTTCCGCTCACGCAGATCCGCCATTCGAGCCTTCACGGCTTCCACCTCGGCCCGGAGGAATCTCCAGTGACCGCCTCGGGTCTGGAACGCGCCGGGGAAGTACCCGCCTGCGAGCCAGTTCTTCACGGTGTTCGCCGAGGACAGACCGAGGAGAGCCGCAGCCTCGCTGCTGGTGAGCGTTTCCTTGAGGAAGAACGCCGCGAGCTGCTCCACGAGGTCGGCACGCCCGGCCTTCGCGAGCGTCGAGGTCACTTCGGCGTAGAGGGTGGCGGTCATGGCGGTCATCGGCAACTCCTCCGAGAACATCGGTCGCGGATGCACTGATGAGAAGCAGAACCGCCAAAACCGTCAACCGTTCCCGCACGGGCTGCCGGGCTCGGGTTGCCATCCGGTGCGCAGAGGACGCGCACGCACGGCCCGCCGCTGATAGTGCGCCTTGATGAACGCCCACATTCTCGCGCTCCATGCCCGCCAGCTTGCCGGGGAGGAACTTCGCTTTCGGTTCTTTTGGGGGCACTCCGGGTCGGGCTACGGGCCGTGGCTGCTCAGCCAGTGGTGGGAAGCCCCATTCTCGATCGAAGGAAACACCTACCGTACCGCCGAACACTGGATGATGGCCCAGAAGGCGTTGCTCTTCGACGATGTCGAAGCCCATGCCAAGATCCTCGCCGCGACCACGCCCGGCGCCGCCAAGGCGTTGGGGCGCAAGGTGAAGGATTTCGATGACCGCGTCTGGAACGATGCAAGATTCGGCATCGTCCGCGCGGGCAACGTCGAGAAGTTTCGGCAGAACCCGCCGCTGCTCGCCTGGTTGTTGTCGACGGGCGACGACGTGCTGGTGGAGGCGAGTCCTGTCGACCGGATCTGGGGCATCGGCCTGGCCGGCACCGCACCGGGGATTCACGACGTCACGACGTGGAAGGGCGAGAACCTGCTCGGCTTCGCGTTGAGCCAGGTCCGCGACCGCCTGCGGCGGTTTCCCCATCCGCGCGTCCCCGAAGGAGCCCCACTGCCGCCGTGGATCGCGCACCCTGAGATGCACCGGTACTCAATCGGCTGGCGCATGGGGTACGGCGAGGACCACCTCACCCGGTTCCACGCATACTGGGGCGAACTGCACCCTGAGGAACTCATCCAGCTGGAGCTCGTCTACCCGGCGGTTGGGGTCTGGTCCGGATGGTACGACCCGATGGACGAGGACGCCTGGAAGGACTGATGGCTGGCGGTGGCTGGGCCACGCGAGCTCGAACCCAAAAACCGAGAACCCCCCGTCCTTGCTGACGGGGGGTCCAAGATGGCGGAGCGGACGGGACTCGAACCCGCGGCCTCTAGCGTGACAGGCTAGCGTTATAACCGACTTAACTACCACTCCACGTGAGCTTTTTGGGAAGGGTGGGCGGAACAGGGCTCGAACCTGCGACCCGGAGCTTGTAAGGCTCCTGCTCTTCCGACTGAGCTATCCGCCCGGCTTCCCGGCGGCCCCGCACGTTTAGTGTGGGCCCCCGCGGGTGTCAAGCTCTACACGCCTCACGCGGTCGGCAAGGGCGCCGGCTCGTCGTCCTCATCGTCTCCGCGTGATGGGGCCGGTCCATCGGCCGGATGCTCGGACTCAGCGACAGGACTGCGGAAGATGTCGGTGGGCGCGGCAGCGAGGGACTGCAAGAGCACCTCGTCCATCGTCTCGACGGGGATGATGGTCAGGGCGTTCCGTACGGCGGGCGGTACGTCGCGGAGGTCGGGCGTGTTGTCGGCGGGGATGAGCACGCGGGTGATGCCGGCGGCCACCGCGGCGAGGAGTTTTTCCTTGAGTCCGCCGATGGGGCGCACCTGCCCCCGCAGGGTGATCTCGCCGGTCATCGCGACGTCGCGGCGCACGGGAATCCCGCAGACGGCGGACACCACCGCGGTGGCAATGGTGATGCCGGCACTCGGGCCGTCCACGCCCCAGAGCTCGGGCACGTGGACGTGCAGGTCGAGCGTGGACCAGAAGTCCGACTTGAGGCCCAGCTCGGCGCCGCGGATGCGGGTGTAGGTGACGGCGGCCTGCGCGCTCTCGCGGAAGACGGTGCCCAATTGCCCAGTAAGCGTGGTCTTGCCGGAGCCGCGGACGACGGCCGCTTCGATGGGGACCATGACGCCGCCCACCGCCGTCCAGGCGAGGCCGTTGACGAAGCCGATCAGGTCGCGTTCGCCGAGGGGTGCGCGTCGGTGACGGGGCACGCCGAGCACCCGTTCCACGCCGGCCGCGTCGATGCGCACGCGGGTGTCCTTTCCGCGCTTCACCACCCGCACGGCGGCCTTTCGACAGATCGACGCCAGCTCTCGCTCCAGGTTGCGCACCCCCGCCTCGCGCGTGTACTCGCGCACCACCCGCGTCAAGGCGTCTTTTTCGAAGCGGATGTTGACGGGGTTGAGGCCGTGTGCAGCGATCTGTTTGGGGACAAGATAACGACGTGCAATCGCCAACTTCTCAGCCTCTGTGTACCCGGACAGTCGTACGATCTCCAGCCGGTCCTGCAACGGGGCGGGGATGCCGCGGAGGTCGTTGGCGGTGCAGATGAACATGACCTTGCTCAGGTCGAAGTCGAGATCGAGGTAGTGGTCGTTGAAGCTGTTATTCTGCTCCGGATCGAGCACTTCGAGCAGGGCCGAACTGGGATCGCCGCGGAAGTCCGCGCTGAGTTTGTCGATCTCGTCGAGCAGGAACACCGGGTTGGCGCTGCCCGCCTTGCGCATGCCTTGGAGAATCCGGCCGGGGAGTGCGCCGATGTAGGTGCGGCGGTGGCCGCGAATTTCCGCCTCGTCGCGGACGCCGCCTAGGGCGATCCGGACGAATTTGCGATCGGTCGCCCGGGCGATGCTCTTGGCCAGCGAGGTCTTGCCCACGCCGGGCGGCCCGACCAGGCACAAGATCTGGCCTCCCGGCTTCCCGGTGAGTGCGACCACGGCGAGGTATTCGAGGATCCGCGACTTGACCTTTCGCAGCCCATGATGGTCCTCGTCCAGCACCTGCCGGGCGCTGGCTACGTCGAGGCGGTCTTCGGTGAGCACGCCCCACGGCATCGCCAAGAGGACGTCGAGGTAGTTGCGCACGACGGCGGACTCGGCGCTCATCGGGCTCATCATCTTGAGCTTGCGAAGCTCCCGTTCCACGCGATCCTTCGCCTCGACACTCAGGTCGAGCTCAGCGGCCCGCGCCTCGAGCTCCTGCATTTCCGAGCGGGATTCGTCTTTTTCGCCAAGTTCCTTCTGGATCGCCTGCATCTGCTCGTTGAGGTAGTACTCCTTCTGCGTCCGCTCCATCTGCTTCTTCACGCGCGACTTGATCTTCTTCTCGACCTGAAGAATATCAACTTCGCCGAGCATGATCTTGAGCATCTCCTCCAGCCGCTCCTTGGCGCTGGCCGTGTCCAGGAGCCTCTGGCGTTGGTCGGTGCGCAAGGCGAGGTGCCGGACCAGGACGTCGCTGAGCCGACCCGGGTCTTCGAGGCCTTGTGCCTGTGAAAGTGCGTCCGGGGTGACTGACTTGTTGAGCTTGGCGTACTCGTCGAAGCTGTCCTTCACCTGCCGGACGAGGCCGAGCAGTTCGGGTGCGCCGATCGACGGGTCCGGCATCTCCTCGATCTCGACGATCAAGTGCTCTTGTTCGCCAGTGTAGCGCGCGACACGGCCACGTCGAAGCCCCTCGACCAACACCTTCACGGTTGCGTCGGGCAGGCGCATGACCTGGACGACCGTCGCGATGGTGCCCACCGTGTGCAGTTCCTCTGGCGTGGGGTCGCGCGTCGTGGCTTCCCGCTGGGTGACCAGGAAAATCTCCTTGTCACCGCGCATCGCCTCGTTTAGCGCGGCGATCGAACGTTCGCGCCCGACGACGAACGAGACGGCAGCATGCGGGAAGACCACCAGCTCCCGCAGGGGTAGCAGCGGGATTGTTCTGCTTCCCGAATTTCCTTTTCCCCGAAGAAACATCAGGTCTCCAAGACCGCCTCGTTCTCGTACACCAGGATGGGGTCCTTCTTCCGCGACACCACCTCGTCGGTCACGACACACTCGCGTACGCCGGTCTTCCCGGGGAGTTCGTACATCACGTCGAGCATGAGGTCCTCCACGATGGCGCGGAGGCCGCGCGCGCCGGTCTTGCGTTTGACAGCCTCTTTGGCGATCTCCTTGAGGGCCGGTTCGGTGAAACGCAGCGCCACGCCCTCCATGTCGAACAGCTTCTGGTATTGCTTGATCAGCGCGTTCTTCGGGCGCACGAGGATGTCGATCAGGGCCTGTTCGTCGAGGTCTTCGAGTGTCGCGACCACGGGGAGTCGGCCGATGAACTCCGGGATCATGCCGAAGCGCAAGATGTCCTCGGTCTCGACCTGCGCGAGCAGCTCGCCCGTGTTGAGTTTGGCGCGTTCGCGGACGTTGCCGCCGAAGCCCATGCCGGACTTGTTGATCCGCTGCTCCACGATCTTGTCCAAACCGACGAAGGCGCCCCCGCAGATGAACAGGATGTTGGTGGTGTCGATCTGGAGGAACTCCTGCTGGGGATGTTTCCGGCCGCCTTTCGGGGGTACGTTGGCCACGGTGCCTTCGATGATCTTGAGGAGGGCCTGCTGCACGCCCTCGCCACTGACATCGCGGGTGATGCTCGGGTTCTCCCCTTTTCGGGCCACCTTGTCGATCTCGTCGATGTAGATGATGCCCTTGATCGTGCGCTCGACGTTGTACTCGGCGGCCTGGAACAGGCTCAGAACGACGTTCTCGACGTCCTCGCCGACGTAGCCGGCCTCGGTCAACGATGTCGCGTCGCAGATCGTGAACGGTACGTTGAGCTTGCGAGCCAGTGTCTGCGCGAGGAGCGTCTTGCCGGTGCCGGTGGGGCCGATGAGGAGGATGTTGCTCTTTTGGAGCTCCACATCGTCGCGGGTGGTGCGGGCGTCGATGCGCTTGTAGTGATTGTGGACCGCGACCGAGAGGACTTTTTTGGCCCGGGTCTGGCCGACGACATAGTCATCGAGGTGGCGGGCGATCTCGATGGGGCGCGGAACCAGCGCCCGCGAGGCGTGGAAGTCCTCCCGCTCGTATTCCTCGGTGATGATGTCGTTGCAGAGCTCCACACACTCGTCGCAGACATAGACGCTCGGACCGGCGATGAGCTTGCGGACGTCCCGTTGGGATTTGCCGCAGAAGGAACAGGTGAGGTCTTTGTCGCGGGACTTGCGGTGCATCTGGACAGGTAACGGGGTCGGCCGCTCCGGTCATGGCTGGAGGACGAAGACGGTGACCCCGGTGCCATCGGCAAAACGAAGCTCCTCGACGAGGTGCCGCGCGAAGGGGAGTCGGGCGAGGGCGAGCCCGGCCTCGGCATAGGCTTCGTCGTCGAGGATGACGAACCGCAGCCCTTTCTGGACGAGGTAGTCGGCGACATCGGCCCGTTGCGCCGGCTCCTGGGTTGCCGACGGGGCGATCGGGTTGCCGGTCGTCTGCGGCGTACAAAGATCGTTGAGGTCCTGCACCATGCGCGTGACGCGAGTGCTCTGTTTGTGCCTCGGGATCATGGTGAAGAGCCCATCCGGGGCGTTGACCAGGGCCCTGCCCACGGCCACCTGGAGGAAGGGGAGGTCCGCCGATCGGAGGCCCGCGTCGAGGTTGGCGTAGATCGGGAGCTCGAAGCGTTCGTGTTTGCGGTTGGCGCCGCGGATGGTGGGCAGGATCAGCGCGGCGCCATCGGTCTTGTGGGCTCGCACGAACGTGGCGAAGGCGGGGGTGGGCACCCGGAGCTCCGGGAATCCCTCGCGGTAGCCGGTGCGGTCGAGGGTGAGCCAGATCGTACCGGCGGCGACGGGCAGCGCGACCAGCAGCCGCATCCACTCCGCCGGCAGTCGCGACAGGCCGATCCCGGCCGCGGTCCACATGCAGAGCGCTGCCGGGACCAGCCAGCGACGGGGGAAACGGATCGCATCGGGGGCAAGGTGTTCGTTGAACCAGCTGAGTCCCGTGCCGAGTGCGGCCCCGATCGACGGCAGCCAACCCTCGAGGACGACGGCATTCTCCCGGTTCGCGCCCAGGGCGAACGCCAACGAGGCCAGCGCCGCCAGCAACCAGGGCCAGGTGCGAGCCGGCCGCAGAATCGCGAGCGCGAGCGTGCCAAGGAGCGTGAAGATGGGGATGAACGCCGGGGTGTATCTCTGGTCCCACGCCGTGGCCACCCGCCGGAGGTCCCACCGCCACCACGTGGACAGGCGAACGGCGTTCTCCCATCGGTTGTCCAGCGGGCCCGCCAGCGGGAGCTTGTAGTACAGGAATGCCACCACCGCGGCGCCCAAGAGGGCGGTGCCGGCGAAACGCAAGCGGGCCCGCGGCGAACAGCGCCACAAGAGCCCGGGGACGATCGGGACCGCGAAGATCGCGTGGTACGGACTGTCGAGGGCGACCACCGTGGCCAACACACCCGCCAGAAACGGCCAGACGCGGAGCGGGCTCCGGCTCGCGGCCCACAACGCTGCGAAGGTGGCGGGCAGGGCCCAGAACGCCGCGTGCTCCGGGGTGCCGTCGGTCAGTGCCAGGAGGATGGACGGCTGGGTGACCATGCCCACCCCGGCGACGAGCCCCGCCGAAGGGCTGCGGCTGGCCTCGCCCACCCACCAGGCGGTGGCGATCCCGCCCGCCGCCACCAGCGCGATCATCCACAGGTTGTAGCCGACCCACGGCCCAAAGAGCGCGTGCAGCGGCGCGCCAAGGAGCGAGGATGCGAAGGGGAGGATGACCAGCTTTTCTCCGGCCGGAAACCCGACCCGGTCCGTCCAGAACGGCAGCGGCAGGCCCCGCGCCTGGTGATCAAATCCCCACACCGCACGGTACACGTCGGTACCTGGGGCGCCGAGCAGGCCGCCGTCCGCCAGCGGCCAGTGCAACCACGCCACCAGCACAACGAGCAGAACGGCCGTGTATCGGAGGCGCACGAGGCCGCTTATCCGATGGTGGCGCCGGTGAGCGGCGCGACGCCGAGACAGCGGGCGGCGCCGCGGCCGCGGAGGCGGTTCAGCGCGGTGCGCGCGATGGCATACACGGTGAAAAAACGCTCGACCTGGGCGCGCTCTCGTTCGGTTGGCGGCTGCTGACCGCAGACCAGCTTGTCATCCACCGCGCCGTCGTCGATGAATCGGACGCGCAGCCACGCGGTGGTGGTGACGCTGGCCCCGGCGGCCAGGCGCGGCCCGAGGACCAGGGCGTCGGCCGGGTCGCCGTCCTCGGCGAGCTCGCCGGGCACACACCCGTAGTTGAACGGGCACGGTATCGGCGAGACGTATTCCACCCCGCGCCCCAGCTCCCGCTTGACGAAGCTGCCCTTGGGAACTTCGATGACCACCTCGACCACGCGCATCCGGCTTCGTAATTGGTCCGCTCGGGCTACACTGGCGGCGGAGACTGCCCATGCGCCCGTTGACACCGATGACCGCCGCGTTGTGCCTCGCGGCATGTGACGTTGATTCAGGCTTCTCCGATGGTGGCAACGACATCGCCGACCTGACCGACGGGGCCCTGGCCGTGAGCACGGACCGAATCGTCTTTGACGGGCTCACGCTCGAGTACACGCAGTCCACGTCGTTCACCGTCAGTTCGGTCGGTGAGGACAACCTCACGATCTACGATGCGAAGCTCGTGGCCAACCCCGACGCGGTCTTCACCTTCGAGGCCCGGGTCCAGACCGACATCGTCACCGGCGACAGTCAGAAGTGGCTGGTGGCCGCGACGCTGCAGGAGGCCGGGATGGTCGAGGGCGCACTCCGCGTCGAGTCCAACGACCCCACCACGCCCACGCTGTTCATCACCCTGTGCGCGGTGTCGAAGGACTTCGCCGATTCCTGCCCCGCCGTCGCCGGGGGCGGGGACACCGGGGACACCGGGGACACCGGGGACACCGGGGACACCGGGGACACCGGGGACACCGGGGACACCGCGGATGCGGGCGACACCGCGGATGCGGGCGACACGGCGGAGTAGTTCGTTCCCGTGCCCCTGCCGCCGACCCGGTACGCGCACGCAGGGGGCAGCCCGGCGTCGCTCCTCGCTCAACTCGACAGCACCGCGCTCGGCCTGGCGCGCGCACGCGTGGCGGCCAGTTTGGGCGACCCCGACCCCTTTGCCTTGCGCTCGGCGCTCGGCGAGCGCATCGCCGTCGGCGACGAGGCCCCCATCGGACCGTCCACGGGCGCCGCGCTCGACGCGGACGAGGCGGACGCGGTGTTGCTCGCCGCGGCGATCGACGCGGGTTCCGCGCCCCTCGGGCTGTGGGGGCTCTTCGCCGGCCGTCTGCCCGGCCCACGCACGCGGGCCGTTCCGATCGACGACGATCGCTTCGGGTGCCTCGGCTTCCCCCGCGCCGAACCGCCGCCGCGCCCCGCGTGGGGGGAACTGCGCAGCTGGAGCTGCGCCGAGCTTGGTGACGAGACCGTCGCGACCGTGCGGTGCGTCGTCGAGATCCCGGGGGGTGTCGCGCTCGGCTCCGACTACGGCCTGACCCTGTGGGAGGCGGGGCGCTTCCGACCCTTCCCCTGGCCGGTCGGAGCCCGCCGAGAGGCTCGCCGGGTCGAGGCCATGACCGTGCACGCCGGCTCGTTGTGGGTCGCGACGTCGCAGGGTCTCGTCCGGTGGGATTTCCGGTCCGAGCCCACGGTGAAGAAGCACGCCGCCGACGCAGAGGGCGGGTGGGACGAGCTGCGGTGCCTGCTGTCGACGCCGAATGGCGTCCTGCGTGCGTTCCGGACGGGATTGGTCGGCGGAGCCGACGGCGGAGCCGACGGCGCCGGCCTCGCCGAGGTCTTCGCGCTGGCCGCGGCGCCGGGCGGCGTGGTCTATGCGGGGACGGCCGGCGGCGACGTCCACGTCGTCGGAGGTGGGCCCGTTCATCGGTGCGGCGGCCCGGTTCGGCACCTGGCCTTTGCCGATGGCGAGCTGCACGTCGCCGCCGGTGACCGACACCATCGCTTCGACGGAGCGCGGTGGTTGAGCTCCCCGCCGGAGCCGACCGCGTTCGCGGTCGATCGGCGCGGCCGCCTGTGGATGCTCGCCGAAGGAAAACTATTCACGTGGACGCGGGGGGGGGCGCTCGCGATCCCCGTGAGTTTGGACCGCCCGTGGTCCCTCTGCGCCGCCGCTGATCAGCTGTGGATCGGCGGCCGGGAGCGGGTCTGGGCGCTTCCTCTGCGGTGATCGCGCGCCGAGAGCCCTCACGCACCGGAGCCTGCGATCCGATCTGTGGTGCAACCGAGGTCTCCCCATGCTCAGCTTCATCTCGATGGCCGCCGCCAGCGCCTGGAACGTTTGCGCGGCCACCGAAGCCGTGTCCTCGGCGAACGCCGGTTGGACCATCGTCGAGGAGCGTGACACCGATGGCGCCGGCTCGGCCAGGCACGGAACCTTTTCGGCCACCAGCGCGACGGTTCGCAGCTTCCAGCCGCGGCGCGAAGAAGACATGTGCGATGCGAAGGACGGCGTCGGGGGCGCCACCCGTCGGTGGTCTCCCCAGTTGATCGCCGTCGACTCGCTGCCGGGCGAGGGGACATGTGTCGCGACGATCTGGGCGGACGGCTACGTCGACAGCGGCAGTACCGCGCAGATTGAACCGACCCGGCTCGCGGCCAGCGCCACGGGCCACGCCGTGACGCGTTCAGAGGCGGGAAACACCGGCACCATCGGCGTGGATGGCGGGGGCGGGGCTAGCTTCTCTGCGCAGTGGGAGTGGGGCGTTCCCGGTGCGGGCGCAGAGATTGTGGGTACGGTCGCGGTCGATGCGGTGGCGGCCTACAATGGCGCTACGCTCGAGATTCCCGGGTGGGCGAGCGTCCAGGCCTACGATGGCACCGTCGCCGGGTGGGTCCGCCGCGGGGCAAAATGGGTGCAAGTGGCCGGCGTCGCGCCGCTCGACATCGCGTTCGGAGCCACCACGGTGAGCCGGGGTGAGGTGTGCGCGTCGGGCAACGCCAGCAGCGGCTCGAGCGCCCAACCAGGCCAGGCGAGCGTGGGAGGCGCCGGAATCCGGTTCGTGATGGACGCGGTGCCGTCGGCCCGGTCGCTCGACGCCAGCCCCCTGGGCGGCCCGGTCTTCGAGCCCTGCTCCTGCCAGTAGCCGCGGAGGGGCTTTCGCTGTTGTAACTCCCCTCAGCTCGGCCTATGGTGGGTGCGAGATCGAGGATTCCATGCGCCGCCACACTCTGCCTCTTCTGCTCCTTTTCGGATGCCCCGTCGCCCGGACGGACAGCGGTGACCCGGCGGACACCGACACCGACACCGGGACCGAGGACACTGGCGACACCGGGACCGAGGACACTGGCGACACCGGGACCGAGGACACTGGCGACACCGGGACCGAGGACACTGGCGACACCGGGACCGAGGACACTG
>SHYX01000043.1 GCA_009692585.1 Myxococcales bacterium | reverse complement strand
GGGCAGAGCGTCTGCGGCGACAAGGGCGTGTGGAGCACGTCCAGCCGGCACAACGTCATCGACATGCTCCTGGCCAGCCTCACCGCCGGCATCTACTCGCCGGTCACGGTCGTGGTGACCTGCAAGGGCTGAGTCGGAGCTCCGGCCCGAAGGCGGCGCCCACATGCCCGGCTGCGCACTCCGCGTAGCCGGGCGGCTGCACCCCTTCGGGCTCGACCTCGGGCCGGCCGAGCAGGCGCAAGACCACGTCGTCGCGCAAAGGGCCACACGCGGCTTCGATGGAGCACGAGAGCTTTGCTTCGTCCTCGGCGGTGAGCACGGCGTCGCCGGCCGTTCCGTGGCGCGCGTTCCACACCAGCGGGGACAACATCGACGCCCCCAAGCCTGCGAGGGGCACGAGCCAGATCCAGCGCGGCAGACGGGGGGAGGGGCGCGGCTCAGCCACGCAGAAGCCTAACCGGCTGCTGAAAAGCGGGCACCCGTGTACGACTTCCCCCGCTTGAACCCGTGCGCGCTCAGCGCCGCGGCGCGTCCGCGCCATCTCCGGTCATCGCTGCGACCAGGCGCGTGCCCATCTCTTTGTAGCCCTCGACGCTGAGGTGGATGAGGTCGCCGGCCGCGAGGCGTGGCTCGGTGTTGAAGTACCACTGCACCATCGACCCGGGACCGCCCATCGCCGCCTGCATATCCCAGGTCGCGCAGCCGAATTCCGGGCCGACCTCGCGTTGCACGTGGGCCACCCACGCCGTCGGCGTCCAGATGGCGAAGGTGTTGCCCCTGACCTTCTTGCCCCGGTCGCTGGGGCCGACGAGGACACAGGCGGCATCAGGGAGAAGGGAGCGCATCCGGGTCAGCGACAGCCGCAACGACGTCGCGTACGTCTCCGGGTTGAGCCCTTTGTCGTTGGCCTCGTTGGTGCCGTAGGCCAGCAGCACGAGGTCGGGCCGTTTCCGGTCCAGGAACGGCGCCATCAGCGTCGGGTCCCACTTCTGCCAGCTCGATGCCGTGCGCCCGGAGACGCCGGCGGCATCCACGATGACGCCCGGCGTGTCGCGCTCCATCCACACGCCGTAGACGCGCACCGGCCCGTCGGCGCTGACGTGGAGGCGGTGGGGGCCGTCGTCGACCGAGAGCGAGGCGAGCCCCGGACCGGGTTCGCCCGCGGCGATGATGTCGATGGGGAGCCCACCATCGACCGAAAGGTGGAGGGTGCCGGCGCCCGGCTCGCGGAGGTAGGCGACCTCGAAGCGACTGACCGCCCGACCCTGCGGGTTGGTCCTGGTGGTCTGGATCCAGCCGAAGGCGCCTTTCCCAGGGGTGACGTCCATGCCAGCAGGGCCGTGGCGACCGTCGTCGCGCCCATCCCGCCGCTCCACGTAGTCGCTGACCCACGTGCCGCCGGCGCACAGGTTGGTGTCGCCGGCCCGGTAGCCGTTCCAGGGGGGACCCGGCATCACGAATCCGTGGCCGGCGTCGCCCCAGCGGCTCTGCAACAGGCGCCGGACCTGCCCGGTCAGGAACTCGCCGGCGACGTGCGAGGCGCCCCAGAACGAGATGCGGGTGGTGCGCTTCTGGGCCGCTGCGATCAGGAAGACGTCGCGTACCCGAGCAATATCGACATCACGACCACGCAGCGGCTCGAGCGGCACCGCCGCCATGTCGAAGGGCGGGCCCATCGCCTTGGTGTCGAGTGTCGGCATCGGCTCCGGCGCCGGTGTCTCGGGTTTGGCCGAGGTGGCGGTGCTGGGGCGGCTCTCGTCGTCTTCGACCTTGGCCCGCGGGCCGCGGACGGTGGCCTTGGTCGAGCACTCGTCGTCGGGCGGGCCGCCGGTGGTGGACACCACGAAGGACTGGACCCACGGGGGCTCGGCGGCGAGGGCGAGCGTGGCGAGAAGAAGAATCATGGGACCACCTGCGTGGTGCGCCAGTCGTCGAACCCGGCCTCGATCGCGTCGGCGAGGGCCTGCCCGACGAGGTCCTGGCCGGCGGCGCTGAGGTGGAGGAGGTCCGCCCACGCAAGCGGCGGCTTCGCCCTAGACCAGGCCACGACGCTGCCCTCACCCCCCATCGCCGCAAACGCGTCCCAGAAGGCGCAGCCCTCGTCCGCCGCGATCTGGCGTTGCACCGCCACCAGTCGTGGCAGGGCTGGCTTGGTGCCCGGCCGCCCGCCTTCTCGCGTCCCCTGGTCCAGGGGCGTCACCAGGAGGCACCCCGCCGCGGGCGCGCCCGCCCGGAGTCGGCGAAGCGTCTCTTTGTACAAGGGCGCGTACTTCATCCCGTCCCCCTTCGCCAAAACCGGAATCCCCAGTTCGTTGCCCCCGAGCATCAACACCACCAGGTCCGGCGCGCGCTGGCCGACCTGGGCCGCAAGATGCCCTTCGGCGAAGTAATTGAACGAGCGTGTGCCGACGCCGACGACGCCCAGCGCGTCCCAGACGACCCCGGGGCCGCTGCTCTCGAGCACCACCCCGTAGAACGGGACGGGGCCGCCCGTCGCGCCGAACGCGGCCTTGGTGAACCCCCCCGGCAACTCGACCACCTGCCGGCGATCGTCGCGCGTTTCCGCGCTCGCGGAGCCTTCGCCAGCGCTCGCGCCGTCGGCGCTGAGCCACCACGAACCGTGGCCCGCGCCCGCTTGGAGCCAGAGCTCCAGGTGTTGCAGCGGCCGAGGCGTCCCATCGGGACCCACCGGTGCTCGAACGGTGAGGTAGCCCCCATCCGGCGCGGTCGACACGACGCCGCCGAACCCGTACCGACCGCTGCCGCCGCCGAGGAGGATCGACTTTGTCTCCCACTCGCCGACGCGGTGGGTGTCAAGACCGGGGCGGAAGCTCCACTGGGGGTCCAGCCCGGCGTCGATCCAGCCGGGTCCCCCGTACCCAAACCGCTGCTGCAAGCGTGTCCGCACCGTGCCCGTGATGCCATCGGCCGCGATCGTGGAGTCGCCCCACTGGGCCGCGCGCGCCAATCCCGTCCCGCGCGCCAGCGCCGCGTAGAAGGGCGCCATCCCGTGGTGGCCCGGGTCCACCAGCGGCGTCGGGAGCATCGGGGCGCGCGTGGGCGGGGGAGGCGGCGCGTTGGCGTCCGGAGGGGTCGTCGGCGCGGCGGCGGCGTCGACGGTCACGGGCGGCTCGATGGGCCCGGCCGGCTCGATCGCGTCGTTGGCGACCACCAGCCCGGTGCGCTCGTCCTCGATCACCCGGGCCGACGGCGTCAGGTTGGGGACGAGCTGGGTGAGCAGGGGGACCGGATCGCCGGCCTGCCAGGGCGAAGCGGCGGCGAGTGCTGCCAGCCAGATGGGCGGCTCCTCGCAGAAATCCTGGCGGCCCGAGCAGTAGACCTCGGCCGCGACTGCCGGGGCGACGAGCAGGCCCGCCGTCCCGAACGCGGCGAAGAGCACGCGGATCCCGTCGGTTTCAGAACGCATAGTAGATGAACGCGAGGCTGTCGCCGACGCCGTAGCGGATCGTGGCCCAGCCGGTGACGGCGAGGACCACGCCCCAGACGGGCGCTGGCAGGGTGATGAAGCGCTCGCGGGCCCGCTCGACCCAGGCGCGTGGCGTGAAGTGCACGGCGTACCCGACGAAGAGAACCCCCCAAGCATGGAACGAATACCGGGGAAGACTCAGGTCGTCCCAGCGCGAGGTCAGCGCGTCGACGATGGTGCCGGCCTGGGTGAGATCGTCGGCGCGAAAGAGTATACGTGCAGTCACGACGAACTGGAAGGTGAGCGCCCAGCGCCAACCCAGCGCGAGCGGCCCCCGTGGCTCCGCCCACCCTGGCCGCTTTCGCCACCAACGGTTGAGCGAAACCGCCAAACCGTGCAGTGTGCCATACACGATGAAGGTCCAGTTGGCGCCGTGCCAGACGCCCAGGATCACCAAGGTGACCATCGTGTTGCGGTAGGGTACGATTCCCGCTCCCCGACTGCCCCCGAGCGGGTAGTAGACGTAGTCACGCACCCAGTTCGACAGCGTCTTGTGCCAGCGCCGCCAGTAGTCGGCGACCGACGTGGCCTGGTACGGTCGCTCGAAGTTCTCGGGAATGTGGAAGCCCAGGAGCCGCGAGGAGCCGATGGCGAAGTCGGTGTACCCGGAGAAGTCGGCGTAGATCTGGAGGGTATAGGCGTAGAGCGCCACCAACACCTCCAGCCCCGTGAACGCGCCAGGATCGGTGAAGACGCTGTCGACGATCCCCTGCTGCAGGACGTCGGCCACCAGCAACTTCTTGATCAGTCCCACGCCCAGCCGCCAGCATGCATAGCCGACGTCCGCTCGGGAAAGATGGCGCTCCTGGCCGAGTTGTGCGAGCAGGGTGGACGAGCGGAGGATCGGTCCGGCGACGAGGTGCGGGAAGAAACACAGAAAGGTCGCGTACCGGATCGGGTCGCGCTCCGGCGTCTCGCCTCGGCGGACGTCGATGACGTAGGCCAGCGCCTGAAAGCTGTAGAAGCTGATGCCGATGGGGAGGTGACCCTTCGGCGGCACCCAAGGTTCGATGCCGGGAATCAGCACTGCGACGTTGGAAAGGCCGAAGTGGGCGTACTTGTAGAAGCACAACGGTCCCAACATGGCGGCAGCCGCGAGCCAGAGGAGCGGCGTGCGCCAGCGCTCCGGCAGACGTCCGAGGGTGTGACTCGCGACGAATCCTGCGGTGGCGACCCAGGCCAGGATCAGCGCATCTGGGGCGTTCCAAGCGGCGTAGAACACCGCGCTGGTCACGAGTAGGAAGGTCGCGCGCGCCCCCTTGCCTCCGAGCATCCAATGCCCCACCGCGACCAGCGGCAAGAACAGGAAATAGTCGAAGGTGGAGAAAAGCATCGGGGGTGCTCATGTCATCGCCCACGGGCGTTGACGTGTCAAGGGGCGGCTGCCCTTACGGGCACCGGGCTCTCGCTCCGGTCCTGCGGCCCTCCACTCGATCGGTGCCGCGCTGCCGCCCGCGGCGGGCGCTACGCCCTTCGGGTTCCAGCTACCACTACGGAACCGCCGCCGCCCCCTCCGCCGGAGCCGCCCCCTCCGCCGGAGCCGCCCCCTCCGCCGGAGCCGCCCCTTCGGCGGGAGCCGAAGCCTCCTCCTGCGCCGCTCTCTCCTTCGCTTTCTTCATCATCTCTTCGAGCGTGAGCGGGCGCTCGGGGTCCGCGACCGCTGCGTCCGCAGCTTTCCCGTCCCACGGGAAGGTCGACCAGGGCTCCCGGCCTTCGCGCAGCGCCAGCGGTGCCAGCGACAGCATCGGCACGAAGATCAGCACGATCAAGGCGAAACAGATGATGGTGAGCGTCGGGATGATCGCTTTGGCCACCTCGACGAAGGGCTGCCGGAAGATGGCGGCTGCGACGAACAGGTTGGTCGCGACCGGAGGTGCCAGGTACCCGATCTCCATGTTCACGACGAAGACGATGCCGAAGTGGATGGGATCGATGCCGTAGTGGTTGATCGCCACTGGCGCGAGGATCGGCGCGAAAACCAGCGTCGCCGAGATGCTGTCCATCAGCGCGCCGAGCACGATCAGGATCAGGTTTGTGAAGAGCATGAACTGCCACGCGGGCATGTTCGCCCCTTCGACCCAGCTCCGAATCACCTCGGGCGCCTCCATCTCGGCGAGGAAGTCATTGAGGCCGAAGGCGAGGATGACGATGAGGATGAGGCTCCCCATCAGGGTGGAGGCCTCGACCAGGATCGACGGCAACTTCCGGAAGGGCACGTCCCGGTGGATGAGCGTGGAGATGATCACCGACGCTGCGAACGCGACCGCGCCTGCTTCGGTGGGGGTGAAGACCCCGCCGTAGATGCCGCCGAGCACCAGGAACGGCAGCGTGAGCGCCCACGCGGCGCCCTTGAGGGCGACCCACAGCGCACCGCCATCGAAGGGGCTCCGGCTGCCAGGAACACTCAGGCCGACGAAGACCGCGTACAACGCCAGTAGGCCGGCGATGAACAGGGCCGGCACCAGCCCGGCGAAGAACAGGTCCGCGGGGTCGACCGCCGCGGTGCCCTGCACGCTGATCGCGTAGATCAGCATCGCGATCGCCGGTGGAATCATGCACCCCAGCGAACCGGCCGAGGTGATGATGCCGATGGAGAAGCGCTTCGGATAGCCCGCGTCCAAGAGCGCCGGGAACATCACCGCGCCGACGGCGACGAGCGTTACCGGCGAGCTGCCCGAGATCGCCGCGAAGACGACGCAGGCGACGATGCTGGCCACGGCGAGCCCCCCGGGCATCCACCCGACCAGCGCGCTGGCCAACGCGGTCAACCGCGTCGCGATGCCACCCTTGGTCATGATGCTGCCGGCGGCGATGAAGAACGGAATCGACAAGAAGACGTTCTTGGTGGTGAGCGACTCCATCTTCGTCACGATGCGACCGAGCTGATCGAGCGCCGTGCCCGTCCCGTCCACCCACAGCATGAAGCACAGCGCCGTCGCGACGCCCACCACCACGAACAGGCGGCTACCGAGCAGCGCCAGCGCCAACACGACGCTCAGGAGGATGAGGGCGTTCACGAGGCCACCTCGTCTTCGAGACCCAGTTGTCGAAGCGTGTCGTCACCGCCCAGCCCTTCGCGACCTGACCACACCTGCACGCCCTGGAGCGCGAAGCGGAAGGCCAGGACCGCGGCCCCGAAGGGAATCGAAAACATGACGAACCACTTCGGAATCACCGTTCCGGTCATGGTTCCGGCCGCCATGTCCGAGTCGGTCCAGGTGTCGAGGTGCCCGGGGATACGGGTCTCGCCTTCGCCGACGCCGAAGATCGATCGCCACCCCAGCACCAGCACCAGCACACAGAAACCGGCCGTAAGGAAGTGGCCGATCGCCGCGGCCTTCGGGGCCATCGATGGAGGCCAGAGCTTGCTGCCGATGTCCAGCGCCAGGTGACGCCGCTGGTAGGCCGCGAGGCACGCGCCCGACATCCCCATCCACAGCGTCAGGGACAGGGCCAGGGTTTGCGACCACACCAACCCGCTCGGCAGGAACCATATGTACAACGCGATTAGGAGCGCAAACGCCCACCCGACGGCGACTCCCTTGAGCGCGGCGTCGTCCTCCCCGCGCGTCCGCATCGCCAGCACCCCGACGAAGCTGCCCACGATCGCCGCCCACATCGGGACGGCCGCCGCGCCCAGCACGCCCTCGATCGCATCCGGTACCAGCGGGCTCTCGGCCGTGGCGCTGACCCGGTACACGACGTCGCAAAAGACCACGAGGCCCATGACGAGCAACATCGTGGCGACGACGCGCTTCTCCATCCGGTACAGCCAGGCGTCGAAGCGGAGGAGCGGGTCGATCACGAGGGGCCTCAGGCTGCCGGAGTCTACACCAGCCCGCCTACGAAAGGGCTTCCATCCAGAACAGGACGCGGTCGGATTCCCGCACGGACTCGCGCTCGACCACTCGGAAATGCGCCTGGAACGCCGCCTCGAATCCCTCGATCGTGTAGTCGGGGAAGACGTCCTCGCGCGTGGCGAGCAGGCGGCGCACCTGAACGTCGCTCTTCGGCACGAACTCGATGATCAACTGCCGCCCCAGGGTGCGGAAGAACGCGGCGACGCGGTCGAGCGGGACGTTGTTCGAGATCGCCAGATGGTGGATGAGCGCCAGCGCCATCACCGCATCGGCCGGACCGCGCTCCCCGAGCGACGCGCGCTCGTCGTTACCCCAGCCGACACCGCCGCTGGGATTGGTCAGGTCTTGGAGCAGCGGCAGGACCGATTCGTCGCTGCGCGCCACGACGTCGCGCCAGTGCCGCTCGACCGCGCCGGGGTCGACGTCAAAGGCAAGCACACGCGCCCCGGACTCGGCGGCGATTCGACTGAACACGCCGGTGTTGGCGCCGAGATCCCACACCTGCTTCGGCGCGATCTTGGCCAGGAAACTGGCCACCAACTCCCGCTTGTGCTGGTGGGAGGCCTCGGTGTAGCTCATCGTCGCGTAGTAGTCGGCCCACTCGGTGCCGGCGGGCGCCCAGTCCAGCCCCGATACCGCGCCTTCGAGGCTGTCGATCAACCCGAGCAGGGCGGCGCGGCTTACCCCGCCCGGCGTGGGCTTCTTCGTCGGCTCCACCCCGTCGTCGGCGTGGCGAGTGCTGCTTCCCGCGTGGAGATGCAGGTGCATCAACAGGCCGAAGCGGAGCTTGGACGAGAAGGGCAGCAACTTCACCGCCAGGTCCAGCGGAACGCCATCGATGTGAACCCGCGAAAGCTGCCCCAGCCGCACATCCGTCATCGCCATCAGCGCGAGCGGCGCCAGGAAATGGCGACAGAACTGCTGGTACGCCACCCACGGCTCGCCCTCGATGTAGGGCCCGAACGACAACGTGTCGATGAGCACTGGCCGCCCGCGCTGGAACTGCACGTTGTAGGCGCTGGCATCCCGCAGACTCATCCCTCGGGCGACGGCCTGGCGCTGGATGCGAAGGGTCAGGAGCGCGGCGGCCTTGAGCTGCCCGAAGCTCCACTCGAAGGGCCAACTGACAAACGGAATACGCTCCGGTTGGATCAACTTCCAGGCCGATGAGACCGAGGCTTCAGCGGGAGCGCATTCCTCATGCGACACCAAGTCACCGGCGTCGACGAGGGCCTGATACAAGCCAGACGTCATCAGCCGCTGGTAGGACGTCGAATAGCCCTCGTTGATCTGCCGATAGAGCGTTCCGTCGCGCACGAAGAGGAAGCCGGCGGGGTCGCGAAACGACCCAGGAATGCGGCCGGGCTGGTTACTTTGGCTCATCGGTCTTCGCCGCGGCCCGCTTGCCCTGGATCCACATCTTCAGGTTGGTCCAGTACATCTTCAGCGTGAACATGCCGGCGAACAACCCGGCCGCCGCCATTTGAAGTAGGTAGCTCCCCGTGCCTGGATCCAGGTACGCAAAGGCGTACCGCGGAGTGACGAGGACGATCAGGGCGCCGAGGACGGGCAATAGTTCAGGGGACCGCATGGCTTTCCGATGACGGCCTGCGTGCTATCACACAACGGGGGAAGGGGCACTCGCCCCTTCCCCTACCGCGCCATTCCCTCCGGCCGCCGGCAAGCCATCGGCCTGCTGCGCCCGGCGGGTAAATAACCCGGCGGGACGTGGCGCTCTCCCCATCCCCGCAGCCGCAGAACGGGACGGCGTTTCGTCCCCTCACTCAAAGCCGCGAAACGGCACCCGATCCAGCCGACCCTTCCCCATGCGGATGTACACCTCGGCTTGCGCCGGTTCTGGCTCCTTGCCATCGAGCACCAACGACAGCGCATCCTGGATCGCCACGGGCACCTCGCTTACGCCGGCGGGAACGAGCGGCGACTTGATCGCTAAGAACGTGGAAAAACTGTCGCGGTGGTCCTGAGGCGTGAGCTTGGTGAGGTTCCGACCGGTGGGCGCGTGCCGCGTGACCCGCGACCCGTGGTCGCCGTGGATGAGCACCACTGCGTCCTGCCAGTCGGGACTCGCCTTCAGCACGTCCACCAGCTCGCCAACCAGCGCTTGCGTGCACAAGGACTGGCTCAGGTACTTGTCGTATCGAGCCAGTCGCTCGGCGGTGTTGTTCTCCACGGCCCCCTTGTGCGCGCGTCGGTCCATCCAATCGGCGAGGGAGGGCCAGGGTTTGCAGTTTTCGTCGAGCAGGTAGGTGTAGTGGGGGAGCGTGATGTGGGCGAAGTAGAGGGTGCCGCGACGGTTGCCCTGCGACAGGTCGGCGGTCAGGCGCTTCAGCGTGGCCGCCGCGGGTACGCCGACGCCGCCGGGAATCCGCGGAACCGCGGGTAGCGCGATGCCGACCTTCGCCGCCGCTGGCCGGAGTTTCGCGTATCCATCGCGAAGGCGGTCAACGGCCCAGGAGGACTGGGTGTAACTATTCAGGACCAGCTCGGCTTTCTGTAGAGGCGAAGCCGGGAGGTCGGCGAGGATGCCGATGGAGTGGATTTCGTAGGTCAGCGCGTAGTCAACCGGGGCCGCGCGGGCGAGCGAGAAGTCCATATAGGATGACTGATAGACGCGAATCCGGTACCCCTTGGCCAACATCGCTTCGAAATAGGCATTGTCGTCGAGGATGCGCCGCTCCTCGTCCCCGGTGTCGCGGAGGTGGGCGAACTCTCTCGCGGGCGACGAGAGATTCAGCACGTTGGGAATGGAGTTGTAGCTGTCGTAGTAGCGGGAATACGCGTGGGTGTAGACCTTGAAGTCGTCGGCGACGTAGTCCTCGCGGAGGGCCGTTCGCAGGCGGGCGGCTTGGCCAAGCTCCGCGGGGATTCCCGCGACGCCGCCCTGCTCGTCCAGGATCAGGTGCACGACGGGGGGCAGATCGGAGCGGGGGCCCGGCGCCTCGGCCGCCGCGCTTTCCAGCATCAACGGCCGACCACCGGGCGCCAACGGGATCGTCAGCACCAGGAGCCCGAAAAATGCACTGATGATCGGCACAAAGCGCTCACGCAGCACCGCCGCAGCGGCCACAACGAGCCCGAAGCACACCAACGCAACCTGCAGCTTTTCACCCGGAGTCGACAGCCGCAGATGAAGATCAGCCGCCAAGGCTACCGACAGGCCGACTGCCACCGCCGTGCCACGTCGATGGCCCAGGCTGCCGAGGGCCCCGAGGACAAGGCCGGGGACCACCACTCCCAAACCCGCCAACCACAGGGCGGGGCTGGTCACCGGATACTGGTTGTGACTGGTGAAGGCCAGAAACGGCGCGGCCAGGATCAGGCCGGGCGCAACGATCGCGCCGAACCGAGCGCGCGCGTCCGGCGCCCCAGGGTCCTGGCCCACCCGCGCTACTTGCCGCCTCGCTTCTTGGCCAGCTCGCCGGTGATGAGCTTGTACAGCTCTTTCTCACCGGCGGACGCCTTGCCCATGTAGCTGTCGCGTGCGGCCTTGGCGGGGCCCTCGAAGCTGGCGCGCTCCGCCGCCGTCGGCTGGTAGACCTGCACCTTCATCGCCGGGAAATTCTCGAGGAGGATCGGGTTGAGGGCGCGGATCTCCTTGCGCATGCGGGGGACCAGATCGGTGCGTGCGCTGAGGAGGATCGCCTGCAAGTCGGCCGGCAGCCCGTCGAACCACGTCTTGTTGAACACGATCGCCGCGGGCTGGTAGATGTGGTCGGTCAAGGTGTAGAATTTCGTGGCCGACAACCACTGCGCCGCCGATGCGTACAGCGGCGTCTGGTCGTACCCCTGGATGACCCCGGTCTGCAGCGACGTGAGCACTTCGGTGGTGGGGATGGGCACCGGCGAGGCCGAAAACGCCTTGTACATCTCCAGATGCACCGGGTTTTCCTGGGAGCGCATTTTGCGCCCCTTGAGGTCGGCCGGGCTCTTGATGAAGCCGTAGCTGGTGCCGAAGCTGCGGTACCCGTTTTCCGACCAGAAGCCGAGCACCAACCCCTTGCTGCGGAACGCCTTCTCGAGCGGTGCGCTGGTGACGCCGTCGAGCACGTGGTCGGCCTCCGCCGCGGTGCGGAACAGGAAGGGGAGCTCCAGGACGTTGAGGTCGGGCACCAGGCTCGCGATGGCGCCCGTGGAGGCGGCGACGCCCTGGATCTGCCCGCGCTGGGCCTGCTGCACGGTCTCGTTCTCGTCGCCGAGCATCCCGCCGAGGAAGACCTTGACCACAACCTTTCCACCCGACTTCTTCTCGACCATCGCCTTGAACTGCGCGAGGCCATCGCTCCAGGGCGTGCCATCGGGCGCGACGGTGGCGATCTTCAGGGTGTAGGCCGGCTCGGCTTGCGCGCGGGGCAGCACCAGCAGGAGCGCGCAGAGCGAAACGAGGGTCATCAGGAAACGACGCATGGTTCTCCCAGGGATTGACGCGCGTTCTACCACGAGTCCGCCCGCAGACAACCCGCGACGGCCGCGCCGACATCCTCGTCGCGCTATGCTGCGTTCCATGCGCGACGATCCGCGAGAGGTCCTGGGCCGCGGTTGGGCCTTTCCCTTTGGATTCGACTCCGCCACCGGCGGCGTGGCCTGGTCGGAGTTTGAAGAGAACATCCGGCAGAACATTACGATCATCCTGGGCACGCGCCCGGGCGAGCGGCAGATGTCGCCGGCCTTCGGGTGTCGGATCCACGATCTGATGTTCGCCCCGAACACCCGGAACACCAGCGCCGTCGTCGCCCATCACGTGCGCGAGGCCCTGACCCGCTGGGAGTCGCGAATCGAGGTTATACGCGTTGAAGCCGAGCCCGACCAGGCCGGGAGCATCCGGGTCGAGGTCGAGTACAAGGTCCGGGCCACCGACGCGGTCCAGAGCCTGGCGCTCGCGTTCGGCGGATAGGCCCGTGGAGTCCGGCACCGTCGTCGCCGTCCGCGTGCAGGTCATCGATCTGAAGAGCTTCACCCTCGATCTACAGGTCCCCACCTACCTTCCGGCGCGTGACCTCACGCAGAGAATCGCGCGCGACGCCGGCCTGGAAGCCCACTGGCCGGACGGGAAGCGGCGCCATTACTACCTGCGCGCGCGGGGCCGCCTGTTGCTGGACGGTGAGCGCCTGGACGAGTTCGGCGTGGTCAACGGTGAGCTGGTCTACCTGCTCCCGGAGCCCCCCCCGGGGAGCGGCGTGGTGGAGCAGCCGCCTGACTACCCGGAGACCCACGACTACGCGGGTGCGGGCTGGCTCTCGCTTGGCGGGGCCTTCGCAGGCGTCATGGGCTGGGCCATCCTCTGGGGGGTGGCGCTGACCGTGAGCCTGGATTGGCTCATCACCACGGCGCCGGGGCTCGCATTGGGGTTCTTGTGTGCTTCGCTGTCGCGACATGCATGGGGTGGGCGGGCGAACCGGGTTCGCATCGCGGCCACGGGGTTGTTCCTGGTGGTGATGATCACCTCGATCGCGTTTCTGACCCCGGTCATCGTGAACGACGCTGAGTTCCTCGAGGTGTACGCACGGGCCGTGCCGGGCTTCGTGCTGGGGGTGGGCGGCGTCTTCATGGGCTGGCTGGCCTGGTGGGGCGCCGTCGAAGCCCTGCCGCCGCGGGTCGTTCAGCAAGAAGAGAAGCAGATGGTCATGGCGACGATGGCCGACTGCGCGATCTGCGAGCAGCCCGTGGCCGTCGACGTGCGGCACGCCTGCCACCACGGGTGCGGGAAGGTCTTCCACGCTGGCTGTCACCGGGCGAAGGCGGTGACCTACCGAGGCGACCAGGGGCGCTGCGCGGTCTGCAACGTCCGGGTGGGGTGAGGCGGCCTACTCCTCGTCGCTGCCGGACGACGCCTCGGCTTCCACCTCAGGGGAGTCCCCGCCCTCCTCGGATTCCTCGTGCATGTTGCCGATCCGGCGCGATCGGGCCGACCAGCGTCCGCCTGCATCGTCGGCGGGCGGCACCGGAAATTCGCCCAGCCGCTCGGCGTCCCAGTCCAACCGCAGCTCGTAGAGGGCGCGGTCCCAGCGGGCGAGCATCGGCGGGATGGCGAATGGCACCGGGAAGCTGCCGGCCTCGGTCGCCACCCGGCAGACGGTTTCGTCGGCAACGAGCGGCTCGGTCGTGTAGATCGCCACCGCCGGGCCGTGTTTGTCGAGGTGCAGCAGGATGAGCGCGCGGGCGTGCTCCAGGACCGACGGGATCGCGCTGACCGCATAGAGCTCGGCGGGAATCTGGCCGGCGTCGGCGAACCCGGAAAGGAGGTAGAGCGCGTCCGCCACCGCCGGCGTGGGCGAACCCTCCGTGACCACGAAGCCCTCGGCCCCACCGTTGAGCATGCTGTCCACTTCGACGCCGGTGGCCGGGGCGATCCAGCGCACCGCCGCTCGCTTCCGGGCCCCACCCTGGAGGGCTTCGGTCCAGTCCTCCTCAAGCACGAGGTGCGGCGGCAGGTGGCGCGGATCGCCCGAGTGGGCGAAGCCGGAGACCGTGGCGCCGGGAAAGAGCTGCGCGAGGAGCGCACCCGCGGCCACCCCCGAGAATCGAAAGCCCCGGAGCGCGTCCCGCGCGCTGTCGTCGCTAAACTGCGCACCCGAAAAAACCGTCCGAAACACAGTGGTGGTGGGCGTTTCCGGAACTCCATCCAACCAGCGTTCGCGGCCCCGGCAAAGGCGGCTGGGGTGGGCGGTGTCTACCGTGTCATTGCAGTAGCCGAAGGCGCGGACCATGGCGCGCGGCTAACCCATTCCACGCTGCGTGATAGCTGCGGCAGCCCTGCCGGAGCCCCCGTGGCCGCGCGATTCTATGTCACCACCCCGATCTACTACGTCAACGACGTTCCCCACATCGGCCACGCGTACACCACCATCGCGGCCGACACCATCGCCCGGTGGCATCGCCTCTGCGGTCGCGACACACGATTCCTCACCGGCACGGACGAACACGGTCAGAAGGTGATGCGCGCCGCGGAGAAGCTGGGCCGGACGCCCCGGGAGCACTGCGACATCACGGTGCAGCGCTTCGAGCGGCTGTGGGAGCGGCTCGACATCCAGCACGACGACTTCATCCGCACCACCGAACCGCGCCATCAGGAGGTCGTCCGCGGCTTTTTACAGGAGCTTCACGACAAGGGCGAGTTGTACCCGAAGGACTACTCCGGCTGGTACTCGACCAGCGCCGAACGTTTCTGGTCCAGCGAAGAAGTGGCAGGCGCCGCGTGGCTCGCGCTCCACAACCCCGGCTACCCCGCGGAGGAGGCGGTCGGCCGTCTGCAGACCGGCGAGCTGGCCGGCCGCTGCCCCGACTCTGGGCAAGCGGTGGAGTGGATCACCGAGCGCAACTACTTTTTTCGCATGAGCCGCTACCAGGAGCGGCTCCTCGCCTGGATCGCCGCGCACCCCCAGTCGATTCAGCCCGAAAGTCGGAAGAACGAGGTGCTCGGCTTCCTCCGGAAGCCTCTGGAGGACCTTTGCATCAGCCGTCCGCGCGCGCGGCTGTCCTGGGGCATCCCGCTGCCCTTCGACGAGGAGTACGTCACCTACGTCTGGTTCGACGCGCTGAGCAACTACGTCAGCGCCCTCGGTCCGGTCGGCAGCCCGCTTCACCAACGCTACTGGCCCGCCGACCTCCACCTGGTCGGCAAGGACATCCTCACCTTTCACACCGTCTACTGGTTCTCGATGCTCTTCGCCCTCGGTCTGGAGCCGCCACGCCAGGTCTACGCTCACGGCTGGTGGACGATCAAGAAGGAGAAGATGTCGAAATCGGTGGGCAACGTCATCGATCCCGAACTCCTGGTGAGCGTCTTCGGGGTGGATGCAGTCCGCTATTTCCTCCTCCGCGAGATCCCCTTCGGCTACGACGGCGACTACTCTCCGGAAGCAGCCCTGTTGCGCTTCAACAGCGACCTGGTCAACGATTTTTCAAACCTCGTGCACCGGATCGTGAAGTGGTCGGACACCCCGCTCGCAGCCTCGGGTGTGCTGGCGGCTCCGGAGGCGGAGCTGCTTGCCGTCGCGCGACGCGCCACGGAGGGCTTCCGAGAGCAGATCGAACGGTACCAGTTTCGGGCGGCCCTGGAGTCGCTGTGGATACTGGTGGGCGCTGGGAACAAGTACGTGGACACCCAGGCCCCTTGGGCGTTGGCCAAGGCTGGGAACGCCGCCCGCCTCGCGGAGGTGCTGCGCGCGCTCCGCGAGACCCAGCGGATCGTGGTGTCGCACCTTGCGTGTGTCTGTCCCCGCGCGTGCGCCGAGGTCCTGGCCCGGCTCGGCCTCGCTCACCCCGACCTTCGTGTCGCCTTCGACATCCTCCCCGGTGGCTCCACGGCGCGCCCCGGCGACCCCCTGTTCATGCGCCTCGACCACGAGGCCGCCCTGACCGCCCTCGGGAGCGCCGCGATCGTGGCTCCCGCTGCCCCATCCCCAAAGAAGGAGACCCGCATGTCCGAGCCCACGGTGGCCCCGCCGACCATCACCTACGAAGACTTCGCCAAGGTGGCGTTACGGGTCGGGGTGGTGCTGTCGGCGGAGAAACATCCGAACGCCGACCGACTCCTGGTGCTCAAGGTGGACGTGGGCGAGCCGGAGCCGCGCCAGATCGTGGCCGGTATCGCCAAGGTCTACGAGCCGGAGGTCCTGGTGGGCAAGCGCATCGTCGTCGTGGTGAACCTCGCACCCGCCAAACTGCGCGGCATCGAGTCGCAGGGAATGCTCTTGGCGGCGGGGGGATCGGACGTCGCATCCCTCCTGACTCCGCTCCACGAGGTCGCGGCCGGGGCGATCGTGAAGTAGACTGCGGGCGCATCCGCACCAGATTTTGCAACGCGGCCCTTGTCACACCCCCCCGGTCCGTGTCGTTAATGCCCCTGACCATAGGAGAACCACCGCATGCGCTTCCACTCCTCGCTTCTGCTGTCCCTCGCGGCCCTCGGCTGTTCCGAGTATGAGATCACGGCCGGCGGCAAGGTCAACGACGCAGACGTCGAAGACGGCGTTCCGGACATCGAGGTTGATCCCCTGAAGATCGACTTCGGCGATGTTTCGGTGGGCGATGGCCTGACCGTGTCCGAGGTGGTGACCATCAGCAACGTCAGCGACGCCGAGACCGGCGCGACGTTGAACGTCAACGACGTGCGGCTGGCTGACGAGAGCATGCCCTATGAGATCAGCGGCCTCGGCGCCGTCCTGGTCCCGCCGGGCGGCAAGACCACCTTCACGGTGACCTTCGCGCCGATCACGGCGCTCGAGTACAACACCAAGGTCCTCGTCGAGAGCAACGACCCGGACGAGGCCACCACCGAGGTCAAGATCCTCGGCCAGGGCATCGCGCCGATGATCGTGGTCACCCCTGAAGAGTATGACTTCGGCACCATCTACATCGGCTGCGAGTCCCCCCAGCCGATCACCGTGGAGAACGCTGGCAACGCCGACCTCGTGGTCACGGGCTTCGAGTACGTCACCGCCAGCAACGACCTGGACGTCGACGAGAACGCGGCCGTCAATGGCCCGCTTCCCTGGACCATCGAGCCCGGCCAGAAAAAAGACGTCCTCATCAACTACGCCCCGCTGGACGACTTCCCGGACGAAGGCACGGTGGTGGTCGCCTCGAACGACCCTGCTCGGCCCGATGCCTACGCCCACCAGACCGCGGCTGGCGAACTGTACGGTGAAAACCTGGATATCTTCGAGCAGGCCCTCAAGAGCGCCACCGACATCCTGTTCATCGTCGACAACTCGTGCTCGATGGCCGAGGAGCAGTCCAACCTCACTACGAACTTCACGGCCTTCGCCGAAGAGCTCGAGACCCTCGACGTCGACTTCCAGATGGCGGTCATCACCACGGACAACCCCGACTTCCGGGGCGACATGATGGATGAGAGCACGTCCAACCTCGTCGACGAGTTCACCACCCAGGCGGTCGCCGGGACCAGCGGATCCGGCAACGAGATGCCGACCGAGATGTCCTACCAGTCCGGCCAGTCTGGCGGTGACGCCGGCCCGGGCAGCGACTTCCTCCGGGATGATGCGTTCCTGGCCTACATCTACGTCTCGGACGAGCCCGACTCGAGCCCCGACACCTGGGCCAACTATCTGGCCTACGCGCAGAGCATCAAGTCCGACAGCGACATGTTCATCGCCCACGCCATCTCGGGCGACTGGCCGTCGGGCTGCGGCTCGGCGTCGGCGACCAACAACGTGTACGAGATGAGCGTCGCGACTGGCGGTCTGTACCTCTCGGTGTGCGCCACCGACTGGGCCAGTCATCTCAAGGCGCTGGTCGACAGCTCCACGCTCGACCTATCCAGCTTCGAGCTGAGCGACTTCCCGGTGCCCACGACCATCGTGGTGACGGTGGACGGCGTGGTGCAGACCAGCGGCTGGAGCTACGACTCGGTCGACAACTCGGTCAACTTCGACGACGACCACATCCCGGCGGGCGGGTCGACGATCGAAGTGCAGTACGCGCTGTACGGCAACTGCGCCGAGTGACGGTCGAAGCTACGCCCCCAAGGACTCGCGGCTCTTGGGGTGCAGGCTCAGATTGTAGGCGATCGACACCCGTTCTTCCTCGCTGGCGTGCGGGTGGACGAAGTGGTAGAGCGAGGACGGGAAAAGCACTGTCATCCCGTCCTTGGGCGAGATGACGAAGTTGCCCCCTTGCCCCATCGGCCCCATCCACGGCGTCGGGTTCAGGAACTCGATGTGCCCCGACGGATCGCCCGGAGGGTTGTGGGCCATCGTCCCGACCGAGACGTAGAAGACGCCGGACCAGTGCAGCGGAAAGTGATGGTGCGGCGCGTTCCACCCACCCGGGCCGACCACGTTCGCCCACGCGCCGGCGAGGCTGATGTCCATCGTCGCCCAGTTGTGGTAGTACCGACCGAGGGCGAGGTGCGCGAACTTCAGCGCGCGCTTGAGCACCCAGGCGACGTGTTCGTTTGGCTTCCGAACGAAGTCTTCGCCCGAGTGCCAGGCGTTGCGGTTGCTGCGTTGGCTACCGGCATAGCTCGCCTTGTGGTCGAGGATGTGGGCGAGCAGGGCGTCGCGGTGTTCATCGAACCCGCTGATCTGGGTCGGAAAGATGGGGACCGCGAACAGCGGGATCGGCGCGAAGGGGTCGGGGATGCTCATGATCGGGGCCGGGCGTCTCTCTCGTTAACTGGAGGCACACAGAGGGGGAGAGCGTCACGCGCGGTAGGCGGAGATGCCGTTGCGGTCTCTCCCCCATTGTTACGACGCCTGGATGGCTCCGAAAACCACCATGAGGCGCACGTTGCTGACCGGCCTGGGGATCCTGGTGTTCATCTGTGGCGCCGCCCTTGCCAGCCCCTCCCGCATCACGCTCCACATCCCGGCCCGCACCGGTGGCACCGAGGCGCCCGCGCCCGACCGGATCGAGCGGATCCGCCGCGACATCGAGCACCTCTCGGTGACGATCGGGGAGCGCAACCACCGCACGCCGGCGGCGCTCGCGGCGGCGGAGGCGTGGGCCACGGGCGAGCTCGAATCGGCGGGGCTGGCGGTGAGCGTTCAGGACATCGACGGGGTCGGACACAACCTCATCGCCGAGCGGGCACCTGCCGGCGAGCGGGACATCGTGGTGGTGGGCGCTCATCTCGACACGGCGGTCGGCACGCCCGGGGCCGATGACAACGCCTCCGGCGTCGCCGCCCTGTTGGAGCTTGCGCGCAACCCAGCGCTCGGGTCGCGACAGGCGATTCGGTACGTGGTGTACGGGAACGAGGAGCCACCGTACTTTCAGACGGAGCAGATGGGTAGCCGCATCCACGCTCGCTCGGTGCAGGCCGGCGGTGACCGCGTGGTGGGTGCCTGGATCTTGGAGTCGATCGGGTACTACTCCGACGCCCCGCACAGCCAATCGTGGCCGCTGATGTTCGGCCTGCTCATGCCCACCACCGCCAACTTCGTCCTGCTGGTGGGGAACCCCGCGTCGGCCGACCTCGTCCAAGACGGCATCCGGAAATTCCGAGAGCGCAGCACCCTTCCCAGCGTGGGTGCGAGCGTTCCGGGCTCGATCCAAGGCGTCGACTGGTCCGATCACGCCGAGTACTGGCGGGTGGGCCTGCCCGCGGTGATGGTCACCGACATGCCGCCGTTGCGGAACCCGCATTACCACGAGGCCACCGACCTCCCGGGCGTGATCGAACCGGCGCGGGTCGCGGCGGTGGTGGACGGCATGGAGTCGGTACTCCGGTAGGGCTCAGGCTCGACGAACGCGGCGCCGGACGCTCCATGCGGCAGCGACGAGACCCAGCAACCCCGCCACGGACTCTCCGGTGGTGCCGCAGCTGCAGGCGGCGGCGTCAACGACGTCGGCCTGACCCCGGCACGGCGTCCATGCGCTCCAGTCGCAGCCCTCGCAATCACGCCCACGTGTCCCGCCGTCCGAACACTCCTGGCTCTCGCTTTCCGCCGTGTCACATTCGCAGGTGTTGGAGGTCGGCACCAATCGAAGGTTGTCGATGCCGACGTCGCGACCTGCATTCGCCTCGTCGTCCCACGCATCGCTGACGCGGACCGACTGGGATCCGGCGGCGGAAAAATCGAATTTGCCCAGGAGCGACCATGCGCCGCTCATCGCTGCCTGGTCGGTGGTGACAATGTCCGTCCCGCCGTTGTGTTGGATGGTGTAGACCGCTCCCGCCGTTGGTGCGCCCAGCACTGGAATCCAGACCCACACATCGTAACTTCCGGCGCGATCCAAACGAAGCGGCCACTCCAATGCATCGTCGCCGCCCGCATCGGCCGGCGTCCAGTAGGCGTGACCCCCGTTCCCATCGATAGACGACAGACGCCCTTCCGGGCACGCGCACGGATCGTCCTCCTGGATGACCGTCTCGCCCTCAGCGGCGACGGCACAGGTGCCCGAGCACTCTTCCTCGTCGTGCCATGCCCAGGCGTCCAGCGCGGCGGCGTCGCCGTTGAAGCGGTCGCGATCGACGTTGCCGTCGATGCCCGCGACGCGGCCGGTGGCGCTGTATTGCCAGAACGTCCAATCGTCCCAGGGGTTGGGCACCAGGGGGCAGTCGTCCACCCAATTGGCGGTCCACAGCGGGTGCCGCGTGAAATCGGCGTCGCCGGTCAGGTATGTCCATCCGTACGCGCCGGCGTAGATCATCGGCGCGACCCCGAGCTCACCCTCGACGACGTCCATCCATCGTTGGATGTTCTCCACCATCTGCGCGACCGAGACGTCCTCGTTGTCGCCTTGCTCCACGTCGAGCACCGGCGGGAAATCCCCGTCCTGCAGCGGGCCCATCTCGGACAACAGCAGCTGAGCCTGGGCGACGGGGTCGTCGTTCCCGTCGAAGTACTGGTACACCCCGCGCCGGACGCCGACGCGCTGGCTCTCCGACCAGTTCCGGGTGAACTGGGTATCGTAGGTGCCCAGCCCGTGCGAGACCCGCATGATCGCGAACTCGATCCCGTCACTGGCCACCGCATCCCACTCGATGGTGCCCTGCCAATAGGACACGTCGATGCCCTCGACGACCGCCCCGTCGGCACACACGTGTTGGTACCGGGCGAGGTCCGCGTCGGGGAACGGCCGCGGCTCGTCGGTGCCATCGATGCAGGCCACGGTGGTGAGGGCGAGCAGCACGGGCTTCGTTACGGCAGTTGCTTCGCGATGTCGCCATAGGTTTCGGGCCGCCGGTCGCGGAAGAACTGCCACGTCTCGCGGACCTCGCGGATGAGGTCGAGATTGCAGTCCGCGATCACCAACTCATCCTGGGTTTCGCTCCCCACCGAAAGGAAGGCCCCCCGCGGATCGACGATGTAGCTGGAGCCGTAGAAGTGGCCGATGCTCCACGGGGCTTCGGTGCCGACGCGGTTGCTCGCCGCGACGAAGTAGCCGTTGGCCACGGCGTGGGCGGGCTGCTCGAGTTTCCAGAGGTACTGGGACAGCCCCGCCACGGTCGCGCTCGGATTGAAGACGATTTCGGCTCCATTGAGGCCAAGCAGGCGTGCCCCCTCGGGAAAGTGACGGTCGTAGCAGATGTACGCGCCGATGCGCGCGTAACGGGTCTGGAAGGTGGGGTAGCCGAGGTTCCCGGGCTTGAAGAAGAACTTCTCCCAGAAACCCGAGGTCTGGGGGATGTGATTCTTGCGGTAGATGCCCAGGGTGGTGCCGTCGGCGTCGACCACCACCGCGGTGTTGTAGTACACGCCGGCCATCGCTTCTTCGTAAATGGGGATGACCATCGCCATCGCGTACTTCTTGGCGTACGCCGAGAGCCGCTGCACCGTGGGCCCGTTGGCCGGCTCGGCGGCTCGGTACCAGCGCTTGTCCTGGCCTGGGCAGAAGTACGGTCCGTTGAAGATCTCCTGCAGGCCGAGGATCTGGACACCGGCCTCGCCCGCCTTCTCGATGAAGGGCAGGTGCTTCTGGAACATCGCCTCCTGGACTTCCGCAACGGGAATGCTCTCGTCATTGACGGGGTTGCCGGCTTGGATGAGACCGACTTTTACGATGCGGGGCATGGTTCGACTCCTTGAAGAGGCCGCATCCTACCGCGCCGCCGCCGCAACAACGACGAAAAGCGCACGCGGGCCTTGCGCGGCCCCCGGGAGAGGGCGAGAATCCCGGACGCATCCATGCCCCTTGCCCCCCCCATCGGCGGTCCGTCGACCGTGCTGGCGCGGCGGTCCGTTCACCGAGGTCCCGTCGGCGACTACGGCGTCGAGACGGTCCGACTTCCCAACGGCAGGACGGTAGACCTCGACGTCCTCCGTCATCCGGGCGCGGCGGCGGTGGTGCCGGTCCACGAGGATGGTGCGGTGACGCTCATCCGGCAGCACCGTCATGCCGTCGGCGGAATGATCTGGGAGGTCCCGGCGGGCAAGCTCGAACCCGGCGAGCACCCGGAACGCTGCGCCGCTCGCGAGTTGGAGGAAGAGGCCGGCCTACGTTGTGCAGCGCTGCGCCCACTGACGACGATCCACACCACCCCCAGCTTCACCGACGAGGTCATCCATCTCTACGTCGCGACCGTGCTATCGGAGGTGCCCGCACGGCCCGAGGCCGACGAGATCATCGAGCGCCATCGATTCTCGCGCGTCGAGGCGCTGGCGATGATTCGGCGCGGCGAGATCACCGACGCAAAGTCTATCGTCGCGCTGTTGATGGCGCTGACCTGACCGCTACCACCGCGAGACGCTCACCGAAGTCCAGGAAGCGGGGGCTCATACCGACTGACGCAGATTCGGATCGGATGATCGCCGTCGTGAACGGCCCGGCCGGCAAGGCGGGGCCGACGAGCGTGTCGAGACCCGTGAGGAGGTCCCAACGAAGCCGGACGGGTCGGGCACAGGCGAGCGCCGAGCCGAATCAAGATCAGGCGGCATCACTCCCCGAGCGCGGCGTTGGTGCCGGCGAGCCGGCCCCCGTAGTAGCAGGCACCCACACTCCCCGCGAACCCGATTCCGGAGCCACCCGCGGACCGGAGTGTCTGCAAGCAGCGGCAGGGCGGTCCGAAACGCGAGGGTGGTCAGAAAACTCGCAAAGGGGGCCGTCTGGGAAGACTCGACCGTTCGCCGGGGCGAGATGGAGCCCGCGGCCAGCGCGTGCAGAAGCTCCTCGTCCTGGGTCCAGGTGACCGTCCGCTCACGCATCGAGGCGCCTGACGATGCGGGCCACTTGTTGCATTCGTCGCGCGCCGCGCGGTTGGCACTTTCGAGGGCCAGGGTGACACCGGAAGAAAACACCAGATACAAGAACTCGGTGGCATTCCCCACCAGCGTGTATCCCGGGCCGTGCATCGCGGTGACCGTGGCCGAGTAGCCGCGAAGCGAGCGCGGAGGGAACACGAATTCCATTCCGGCGAGGCGCGCTCGGGTGTTGGGCTCCTCAGCGATGGCAGCACGAAAGACCTCCTCGTCGGTGCCGGTGATGTGCTCGAAGAACGATGGTTCGGCGACGAAGCCGACCGAGGTGATCCCGTCTGAAAATGGGATGAGCCAGATCCACGCGCCGCGGGGATGCATGACGATCCAGATTCGGTTCTCGAGGGTGCCGGGAGGCCGGCGATCTCCGCGCACGTGGGCGAAAACCGACTTCCTCTCTGGCAGGGATCTGGGGCGATCGAGCCCCAACAACAGCGGGAGCACCCGCCCGTATCCGCTGGCGTCGATCACGTGGCGAGCGCGGAGGGTGCGGTGACCACGCGAGGATTCCACGGTCAGCGTGGGTTCGGCGCCGGGCGTCATCCCGGTGACTCGATGCTGGTAGTAGGTGGGTACGCCCTGGCGGGAGGCTTCGTTTGCCAATGTAAGGTCGAAGTCGGCGCGGGGGACCTGCCAGGTCCACGTCCAGCCGGGGGTGAACTGCTCGGCGAAGTCGATGTCGGCGCGCTCGCCGCCCCGAACGAAGAGCGCGCCCCGTTTCACGAGGTAGCCCCGTGCCTTGACCGCATCGAGCCTGCCCGCTTCGTCCAACAGGTCCATGCATCGGGCAAGGAGACTCTCTCCGATGACGAAGCGCGGAAAAGTCTCCGCCTCGACGACCGCAGTCGACCACCCGCGCGCCTGCAACAGAGCCGCAGCGCTGGTACCGGCCGGACCGGCGCCGATCACCGCAACATCGACGCCATCAGGGAAATTGCGAGGATCGGCGGCCAGCGGAGACGGCGGCGTAATCGCCGCCGTCTATTCGGTGCGCCGCTTGACGGGCAGGGGCACGGGGAGTAGATGCGGCGCGACGCGGGGCGTAGCTCAGCCTGGTAGAGCGCCTGGTTCGGGACCAGGAGGTCGCAGGTTCGAATCCTGTCGCCCCGACCATACTTGATGGCGCAGGTCCGGAGTCACGGATTCTGCGCCGTCACTGTTTTTGTCGCTTGCGAATTCGGCGAGTGCATCGAAGGGTTTGCGGTAGGTCGGCGTGAGAGTGCCCGATCGCAATTCGCAGTTCGAAAGGAGCAGATTGAGCAGGGCGCGCTGTTGCGACGGCTCTTTACGAATGAACGCCTCGTACGCCGAACTTACGAGTTCTAACACCTCCAGGGCCACGTCCATCACCTTGAGGTCGGCGCGGGTGTAGCGAGCCACGTCCTCGTGGGCGCTGTTCATCCCTTCCTCCCACTCCAGGCGCTTGCGGGCGAAGAAGGCGTCGTCGATGCGGCCCTCCAGCTTGTCCTCGTACGCCTTGTCGAGCAGGCGCTTGAGTCGGTCGTATCGGGCGCGGGCGTCGGCGAGGCGCACCTCGGTCTCGCGCGCCACATCGACCCTAGCGGTCTTCAGCACGTTCGCGGCGAAGGCGAGCTTCTCCGGGTCGAGTTGGAGGGCACGGACGACGGTGACGGCGAGTAGCTCGGTGATGCGCTCCTCGCGGACGTACTGGTTGGCCTCGCAGAGTTGGGCGCACCGGTAGTAGGTGTACTTCCCCTTCTTCTGCTCGGCGGTGATCGCGGCCCCGCAGCCGCCGCACGTCATGAGGCCCTGGTAGACGAAGTTGCGGGGGCCGGGTCGGGTGTCGGGGAAGCCGTCGAGGCGGGCCTGCACGCGCTCCCAGACATCGCGGCCGACGAGCACGGGATCCTTGCTCCGGTACAGGGTGCCGCCAAACCGGAACTGGCCTGCGTAGATGGGGTTGCGGAGGATGATGTGGATCTGGCCGGCGATCAGCTTCCCGCCGAGCCGCCCCGTCAGACCGAAGGAATGGGCGTACTTCGCGAGGTCGTCGATGGAGTGCCCGCCCTTGTCGTACATCTCGAAGAGGTTGCGGACCATCAGGGCCCGCTCGGGGTCGGGGACGATGTAGCTCTTGTCGCCGTCGCGACGGTTCAGGTACCCGAAGGGGGCGCGGCTCGGCCAATGGCCTTCCTCCGCCTTCATGTACATCCCCTTCTTGACCTCCTCCGAGAGATTGTCCACGTAATTCTTGGCCATCAGCACCTTGATGCCGTGCATGAACTTCTCGGAGGACCGTGACTCCTCGGAGATCACCACGTTCTCCTTCACGAGGTGGATCTCGGTCTTCATCTCGTCCACGATGACCCAGTCCTTCAGATTCCGGTACAGGCGGTCCGTCTTCTCGACGAGCACCACCGGCGGGTGCCCGCGGCGCTTGCGGACGTAGGCGAGCATCTTCCTGAAGTTGGTGCGCCCGGACTTCTTGGCGGTCTCGACGTCGATGAACTCCTCGACGATGGAGAAGCCGTGGGCGGCGGCGTACTCGTGGATGCTCTTCTGCTGCGCGGGGATCGAGAAGCCCTCGCGCTCCTGGTCACGCGACGAGACGCGCGCGTAGAGCACGGCGGGGCGGCGGGCCGGCGGCAGCGGCTCGGCGACGACGGGCTTCTTGGGGGTGCGGTCGCGGGTGTTGTAGTGCATGGTGTGTTAGCCTCGGGCGAGGCGGGCATGGATAGGGCAGGTTCAAGTTGACATAATCTCGGCGGGCTGGGAAGCCCCGGGATGAAGAATCGTCGCGACCGTCGCGTGAACCGGCTACTCGGCAGGTTCGAAGCAGTAGACCGGCGGGTGACCTTTGCGCGGCACGTCGCGACGGACCCGGAACCGCGCCTCCCCGACCGTGAACGTGGTCGTGCCGTCGAGGTACGCCCCGAAGAGCTGGCCCACGATCGTCGCCTGCCCGCGGGCGGGCTTGGCGTTGCCGCGGCCGTCGGTGAGCTTCTCCTCCAGGACGCCCCCGACGAGCACGGACGCCCACTCGGCGGCGGTCCGGGGATCGTCCGCGTGGTGGGCGGCGCACACCTCGACGAGCAGCTCGTAGTCGGGGTCGAAGGCGTGCTCGGAGTCGGCGAAGTTGGAGAGGAAGCCGTCGAAGCCTGCGACGCGGAGCACGGCGTCGATCGTGACGGCCCACTTCCGACTGGTGCTGTGGGTGGCGGGTGAAATCCTTCCAGACCCCGCCAGCCGTCACATCCGTCCACCCAGACGTGTACTCCACCCCGTCCATGACGACGCCGTGCGCGGAGTCCGCGCGAGCCGGCCAGCGACCGGAACCCAGGAGCCGCCCGTGAACGCAGGCCGCAGAGTGTTCTTGCCAGCCATGAATCAACGCCTCCGCCGTTCGTGGCCCCCACCGCAACCCGGGCCGCCCTCTACTCCGAAACTACTGTGCATTCCCCCGCCTCGACGTCGCAGGACCAATCGGGATCGCCACAGTCGAGGTCGCACACCCCGCCCCGCAGAATGGCATCAAGCTCGTCCTGCGACATGCACTTCGGGTCGCAGTCGCAGTGATCACCGAACGTCGGCACGCATTCCTCAGCGCTCGGATCGCCGCCAGAGTCGCACGCCCACATGAGCGCACACGCGCCAAGGGCAATTGCCAGATACGCTCTCCAAGCTTCGCGTCCGGCTCCGCGACTCATCGCCTGCGCCCTGCCTTCCGACCGAAGTTGCGACATCTGAGCCTCTGGGCGCTCGACCTGTTCGAGCGACCCGCGCTGCAACGCCTCGGCACCGAGCCAGTCGGTGAGGGGGAAGAAGCGACCAGAATCGGACGGCCTACGCGGCATCGCGCAACTCTAGCGCGGACGCCCGAGGGCCGGGCTCGGTGTCGGCATCAGGCATGGAGTCCTCCAAGGTGTATCGATCAGGGGCCCGCGGCACGCCCGCGCCTCCACCGCGTCACGCACCCGCCTGCCACAACCCCTCGTCGACATATCTGGGACTCCTGGTCCGACTGCCACCTCCGGCAGAGACAGCGCCGCCGGGGGCAGGGCGGGGGCTCACCCCGTCGCTGCTACTTGGCCGACTGCGCCAGCGCCTCGCGGTCGTGCTTTCCGCGGGTTTCGCTGACGATCATCGACGTCTTCCCGGTCATGATGTCGAGCAATCTACCCACACGGGTGAACACACCCTCCTGCACATAGGGCACGCCGTGACGGGCACACAACTCGCGCACCCGCGGCGCCACCCGAACATAGGCAAGCGGCGGCAGATCGGGCCAGAGGTGGTGCTCGATCTGGTAGTTGAGGAAGCCGTGGAGGAAGTCGTTCACGCCGCCGCCGGTGCGGAAGTTGACCGACCCGAGCACCTGGCGGACGTAGAACTCGGCCCGGTCGGTGGGCGGACGATCGAAGCGGTGCATGTCGTCGCCCGCGTGATTCGGGACGACCACCACGAAAGTGTGGATGCCCGTCAGCAATTCTGCGAACACCGTGTTCAGCACGACGGAGAACGCGGCCCATGCACCCAGGGGAAGGAAAAGGGCGGGAAGCAGCCCCAGTCGCAGGAAGATGTACGGCCCCGCAACCTCGCGCCAGAAAGCCAGCCCATCGGGATTGAAGGGGCTCCAGGTGCGCACGAGATCGACGTCGGTGTGTACGCCCGCAGCAAGAGGCGGGAGCCGCGCCGCCTTGCGCTGCCGCTCCCGACGCAGGAGCGCGTGGGTGTTCGGCGCGTAGTAGACAAATTTCCACGTGAACGCGTACGCCGACACGACGAGCACCTTCACCCACGTTGGCGCGCGGCTCTGCCGGATGCGGGCCACCTGTTCCTCCACCAGGTCCGGGTCGGACAATTCCCCAGTGTGGTAGTGGTGGAGCTTGTTGTGCTCGTAGTCCCACGCTGCCGGATCGAGCCAGTCGAGCCAGTCGAACCAACGGCGGAGCCCCTTGGCGAAGCCCCGGCTCGTCTCGGCGACGGGCACACCCGGCAGTCGATCGAGCGCCCGGTGTGAGGTGTGGTGGGCCACGATGGTCCAGCGTGCCGTCATGCCCAACGACAACGACAGAGCGGAGAGCGGGTTCGGAGCAATCCAGGCGGTGGCGTAGCCGAAGAGGGTGAACGCCGTCGCCCATCGCGACTGCGCCCGGAGGTGGGCGTGCGCTTCGGCCGCGACCTCCGCCTCCACATCCACACGAAGTTCGTCCAACTCCCGCGCGAACTGGCCGTAGTCGAGGTCGGGGAGCACGTCGGGCAAGCGTCAGCCTGGAAGCGCCGATCCCTATGCGGTACGGGCCCAACGTGCGATGTCCAGGACACAGGCCGCGCTCACGCCGGCCGACTTCTCAGCGTGCGGGGGGTCCAATCCCGAGCAGTCCCGGGATACCAGCGGGCACCCACGGGTCGATGCCCTGCATGGCGCCGCCAACGATCTGGGTGAACATGACCGCGCCGGCGTGGGCGACGCCCTCGCTGCCGGCGAAGAGCCAGACTTTGCGACCGACGACGAGTCCCCCGTCATTCTGCCCGTGTCGGCTCCCGGCGCCGAGAATTGGATTACGAAACAACCGTCCACCCGTACCGCCCGCCGCCGCCGTCACTCCCGACAGACCCGAGCGCGCTCATACGGATCATCGGCGAACCACCAGGGGATGACGGTGCGGATCGGCGGCGGCCCCGCGTTCCAACTGGCGTGAAGGTTGGCGCCGACGGCGCCGGAGTAACCACGGGGGACCAGCGCGGACGGGGCGCTGGCGACGCCTTCCCAGAGTACCTCGCGGCACCGCAGGCTCACCGACTGCGGCCACGCCTCGCTGGGGACCGCCACCAGCGCGCCAGGAGCCGCAGCCTCCTCTTCGTCCAGCGCCGTCCACCCCCGGGACTCCAACACGCCCTGCCAGCCCCAGTGACCGGTGAAGCGGCCGGCGCCGCCCCCCTTCGCTGCGACCGCAGCGGCGCCCTCGGCGAGCCCGGCCGTGGCGCGGGCCTGCCAAGCGCCGTCGGTGGCCAGGGTGAGCCCGAGGCACAACCCCAACGCCGCACGCCACCTCGGCAGGTCGTTGGGCATCAACAAGAGCACCGCCGGCAGAAACGGCAACCAGTACCGAGCCGCAGAGAAGCGCAACGTGAGCAAGAAAACAAAGCCCAGGAGCACCCAGGCCGTCAACAAAAGTCGGTCCGGACGAGGCCGGGGGTCGGTCGTCGAGCCCAGGGCCAGCAGCGCCGGCGCCAGCGCGGCGCCGCCCAGCGCGCCGAAGATCCCGGCGACAGGCCCCCAGGAGAGCGCTGCCACCGCACCAACAGCGGCGGCTACCCAATGTGCCTTGCGCCACTTGAAGACCGGCAGCGCGGCCACCCCCCCGAGCATCGTCACCGCCGCAACCGCCTTGTGCCCCCAGTCGAGCGGGGTGTTGGCCACAGCCTGGAAGCGGCTCATGGCGAACAGGTGAATCTCCCCGTAGGCGTGCAGATCGTGCGCGGCGAGCAACCCCAGCGGGACACCGGCCGCGAGGGCAGGCACCACCGAACGGCGTTGGAGGAGCGGCCACAACAGCACCAGCGGCCACAACGCGACGGCGCTGTACCGGAACAGCGCGCCCGCCCCGAGCAGGAGCGCCCACGGCCACGCGCGCTCCCCGCGTTCCACCGCGTCGAGGTACCCCGCCATCCCGGCCACACAACACGCCAACAGGGGCGCATCAGGCGACAGCGCGCTCGCCGACAACAACACGATCGGCGCCGTCAGCACCAACACCTCACCGGTCCTGGCGTTGCCGAGGAACCGCTGCCCGAGCCGACCCGCACCCCACGCGGCAAGGACGGTCCACGGCAACATCCACAGCCGTTGAGCCCACACCGGGAGCCCCACCACCGGCGCCAGCCACCAGGCGATGCCCGGCGGGTTGCTCAGCACGCCGAACGCGGGCTCGGTGGTGCCCTGCCAGTTCACCGCGATGTCGTGCGGCCGCCAGAGGTCCTGCACCGCGCCGCGCGCGAGGGTCAGGAAGTTGACCTCGTCGAAGTCGGCCGGACGAGTGAGCGTCCACGCCGTGGCGACGAAGAGCGCAGCCAGCAGGAGCGACCGCGAGCGGTGCCGCACCAGTCGCGCCTAGCTCGGCACAACGACGGTCATGAACATCGGCGCGGGGTTGGTGCAGTTCGCCGCGCACCGCAGCCCCAGGAGCCAGGTGCCCTCGGCCGTGAAGCCCCCGAAGGCGGTGCCGTCAGCCGACACGGCGCCGGACAGATCAGCGGTGGTGCCGCCGGTGAGCTCCAGGGTGTACGTCTCATCGGCAAGCAGCTCGATGTCGGTGAACTCATCGTCGATCTCCCCCGCCGTCAGCGAATCGAAGTGGGCGATGAGCACCTCGTCGAGCTTGCCCGGCAAGAGCGGCTCGCCGTTGCCGGACACCGTCAGCCCCGACCAGTCGATGGTGAGGCAGTCGTTCGGGATCACCGCCGGGGTCAAGGACGTCATGTCCACGGCGTAGTCCACGATGTCGCAGGTCGGGAGAATCTCGATCTCGGTGACCGTGCTGGTGGGCTGGGGGTCGAGGAACAACAGGAACAGCGCCCCCTGACCCGGGTCGAAGCCGGTGGAGATGCTCAACAGATAGGCGCCACCCGCCGCCTCGTAGCTGCCGACCACGTCATAGTCCGTGCCCCCGAAGGTGAAGTCGCTGAGCATGCAGTAGGTGAGGTCGCCCGGCTCGCAGGAGACGTACCCGTCGGTATTGGCTTGGAGCAGCGAGTTGTTCGTCAGTCCGGTGGCGATTTCACTTTGCGTGAGGCGGGGAAAGCGGGTGAGGCCCAGGCTGTCGACATCGGCCACCGGGTCCATGGTGTGGCAGAGCATGTCCTCGGTGAGCGCCCCGAAGCCCAGCTTGATGTCTTCTTTTTCCGCGGTGGTGTAGTTGGGGATGTTCAGCTCTCCCGTCCACGAATAGTTGTTGGCGTTGGCGAGCACGGTCGTGCAGCCATCGGCAGTGTCCTCGGGCTTTCCGTGAAAGCAGCCCAGGCCCAAAAGGGCGGCTGACCAGAGCGCAGAGGGGCGGGTGGTGGTCATGAGCCCATCGTAGCCCGCTCCCGTCGAGGATAACACCGCGGCATGGTGGTCGACGTGCTGGTGGTGGGCGGGGGTCATGCCGGGTGCGAAGCGGCGCTGGCCGCCGCGCGCCTGGGGCAGCGCGTCGCGCTCATCACCCTGTCGGGCGACCAGCTCGGCCGATTGAGCTGCAATCCCGCCATCGGCGGGCTGGCCAAGGGCACCCTCGTCCGGGAGATCGACGCGCTCGGCGGGGCCATGGCGCGCGTGACCGACACCTCGACCATCCAGTTCCGGCGCCTCAACACCCGGAAGGGCCTGGCCGTTCAGGCCTCGCGCGCCCAGGTGGACATCGATCGGTACCCGGGCGCGATGGCGCGGGAGATCATTGGAGCGGGCATCGTCGTGGTGGAGGGCGAGGCGGCCGAGGTCGTCGAGCGCGCGGGGCGGGTGGCGGGGCTCCGTCTGGCCGATGGCAGCGTGCTCACCGCCGGGGCCGTCGTGTTGACGACGGGTACGTTTTTGGGGGGAGTGATGCACTGCGGGGCCGAGCAGCGCGTCGGCGGGCGGGTGGGCGAAGGGGCGGCGCACTCGCTGTCGGTGTCGTTGGCGCGGCTCGGTCTCCGGCTCGGGCGGCTCAAGACCGGCACCACGCCGCGGCTGGACGGCCGCACGGTGGCCTGGGAGCGGCTGCAACCCCAGCCGGACGCGCTCCCCGGCGGTCACTTCTCGTTCTCCCCGCCGACCTCCCGCTTGCCGCGTCGTGACTGCTTCGTCGCATTCACCAATGAGCGCACCCACCAGACCATCCGCGACCACCTTGGCGAGTCCCCGCTGTACTCAGGGGCGATCACCGGCCGTGGTCCTCGGTATTGCCCGAGCATCGAGGACAAGGTCACCCGCTTTCCCGACAAGGACCGCCACCAGCTCTTCCTGGAGCCGGAAGGGCTCGACACCGACCGCATCTACGTCAACGGCACCAGCACCAGCCTGCCCGCCGCGGCGCAGCTCGCGATGATTCGTTCGATCGAAGGCCTGGAAGCCGCCACGATCCTGCAGTACGGCTACGCGGTGGAGTACGACTACGTGGATCCGACCCAACTCGGCCCGACCTTGGAGTTCCCAGCGCTGCCCGGGCTGTACTTCGCGGGCCAGGTCAACGGCACCAGCGGCTACGAGGAGGCCGCGGCCCAGGGCCTCGTCGCCGGCGTCAACGCCGCGGGCGTGCCCCTGGTCTTACGACGCGACCAGGCCTGCATCGGGGTGCTGATCGACGACCTGACCAGCCGCGGCGTGGGCGGCGAGCCGTACCGGATGTTCCCGAGCCGCTCGGAACATCGCCTGACCCTGCGCGAGGACAACGCCGACCGCCGTCTGATGCCGCTCGCTCACGACGCCGGCCTGCTGTCGGATGCGGCGTGGTCGCGCTTTCAGCAGAAGGCCGCCACCATCGACGCCCTCGCCGCCACCGCGCCGGAGCGCCTGCGCCGCCCCGAACTGACCTGGCGCGACGTCTTCCCGGATGCCGACGAAGAGGCCGCCGAGCAGGTGGAGATCGACCTGAAGTACGCCGGCTACATCGCCCGCGAATGGGTGCGGCAGGAGCAAACGCGTACGCTCGAGGCCATTTCGCTCGACGGGGTCGAGCTGGCCACGGTGGTCGGCCTCTCAACCGAGGCACGGGAGCGGCTGATGGCGGCCCGGCCCACCACGCTTGGCGCTGCCGGTCGGGTTCCCGGCGTCACGCCGGCGGCGGTCCAGGTGTTGACGATGGCGCTGGTGCGGGCGCGGGGGCGGGCGCCGGGAGAGGCCGGGAACGGTTGATTTTTCTCGCCAACTCGCACGACGGTAGGTTGCCATTCTGGTGGGCTCCTTCACCACACCGGAGGGAGAATGAGCTTCCAGTCCCGAGTCGTCAGCACCCCCCTCGCGTTGGGCGTTCGGTGTGAAACTTTCCTGCGGGATGTACCTCGACAGCGACGCCTTCCGCCATCGGATGTGGGCGAAGTTTGGACTGCCGCGCCCCCAGCTACATGCTGGCGTTGCCGTGGCCCCTTACACGGCCTGGCTTCCGACGCTCGACGTATCGACGGCCGCCGATGCCGGTCGTGCGCAGGCCCGCTTCGACTACACCGCCGGCAACTCGTGGTGGTTCGGATTCTCCGAGGAAGGCGGCGACCTCGAGTGTCATCCCCTCACTGTGGAGGGCCTCCACTGTCAGCTCTGGTCCCTGAACCATGGCCTCGTGTGGAGTTTCTCGCTCGCCCACGGCGACCTGTGCCCTCACGACGCCAAAGAGAGCGCCGCCTCCATCCGCTTCGGGCCTTCCTGTCCCGAGGCACCGGCTGAGGAGCCCGCTTCACGCGACTGGACGACGCACGGGATGGTGCCGGAGTTCTACGTCCCGCCCCCGCCGAAGCTACGGTTCGACATCCCTGGTCTGGGCGCGGGAGATGGTCCCGGGCTGGGGGATGGCCCGCTTCCGCCGGACGAGCTGCCGACGCAGCGCCAGCCGGTGCCGCTGTGACCCTGGCGCGTCGGGTCACGCTTGTCGCGGTCGTTGCGTTTGCCTGCGAGCGCGCCCGGCCCGACGACTACCTGCAAGATTGCTCGGAACGCGTCTGCGGAGCTTCGTCGGAACGCAGGGCTGCACGGGCGCATCGCGCCGGGAAGCTGAGCCGCCCCGCCCTACTGCCAGTACACCAGCCAGGTGTTGGCGACGATGCCGGCGCCGAACCCCGAGCCGGAGTCGTAGGGCTCCGGAACGTAGTCCACCCCCTCGTACAGCCCGCGGTAGACCAGCTCGTTGGGCCCGGTGAGGTCCACCGACGCGGTGATGTCCGCGCTCCAGGGATCGACCTGCTTGCCGGGGCACCAGCCGCCCCGCCCCAGGATCCACGTTCCATATTGGTTGGGCACCGTTCCGGCCTCGATCTGGTCGGCGCAGCCGTACAGGACGTCGGCCTCGGGGAAGTCCAGCGTCCAGCTGTCGGCTCCGTTCACCGTGAACTCATGCTCGTGGTTGCAGAACTCGGCGCAGTTCGCCACGTCTTTTCCGTACCCGTGTCCGGTGACGAGCGCCATGACCTCGACCCGGGTCGTGCCCTCGGGCGGGGTGAAGGTGTGCGGCTCGCGGGTGGCGTTGTAGCTCTCGTTGAAGCTCCCGCCGCTGTAGAGGTATTCGATGCCGAGGGGGCGTGTGCCGCGACCCTGGTTGCTGAAGCGCAGGTCCAAGGTGATCAGCGGGGCGTTGGCGCTGTCGACCCGGAAGCTGTGGGTGCCGCCCGACGACATCAGCGCCAGGAAGGGGGTGGCGTCGACCACCCAGCGGCCTGGTCGTGCATAGGCGGTGATGTACCGGGCGATCTCGGTGCAGGTGTCCGTTTCGTCGCAGAGGTAGGCGTAGGCCAGGTAGTCCCACTCGCCGCAGCCGACGGTGTCGGGGTGGCCGTTGCAGATGAACTGCATGTCGAGCTCGAGGGTGTCGAAGGTGGCCATGGTCGCCGCGTCGGGCAACTCCACGTTCGCCTGGCGCTCCCCGGTGTTGTCGAACGCCCGAATGACCGTCGCGGTCTGGGCGTCGAGCCGGTCTTGGAGCGCGGCCTGGGCCGCCCAATGCCGCGCTTCGTAGTTGAGGAAGGTGGCGGGCGCGGTCTCCCAGCCCGTCGCCGGGTCCGCCAGCGAGCCGAACTCGCGGAGCCGCTGGAGGCGGTCCACCCCGAGGTTGAGCGGGTATCCGTCCCAGGCGTTCTCGATCTCATCGATCCAGGTGTCGGTGTTGCTGAACTTCTCGGGGCTGTAATGGGCATGGCTGGCCCAGAAATCCGCGCTCTCCGCTTCCTTGTCGGCGATGTCGGTGATCTCGGCCCGGAAGGCGTCGAGCTGGGCAACACGCGCGGCCTCGCTGCCCTCGTCCACGAGGAACACCCAGTGGGTCGTGGCCGGCGCGCCCTCCATCCACGTGCGAATCTGCATCTTGGTGTCGAGGCTGGGGTAGCCGGCGCGCAGCACCACGAAGGCCACGGCCTCACAGCCCGACCACAGCTCCGACAGCGTGATCGTGGTGTCGTCGAGCCCCGCGAGCGTCAGGTCGGGCACCACCTCGTCGAAGGCCGCGGTGACGCCGGAGGGGTCCCACGGCCGCTCGGGAAGGCCCAGCTCGTCGCAGCGGGAGGGGGTGTCGCCGGTGTCGCCGGAGTCAGCGGAGTCAGCGGTGTCGCCGGCCCCAGAGTCCGTCGGAGACAAGTCATCGGAATCCACGGGCATGCCCGTGCACGCGGCGAAGAGCAGGGTCAGGATCATGCGCCAGCGTAGCGCGGACGCGACCCGGTCGGGGATGATACCGGCCGGCGGTGCTCCTGGCCGTCGCGTTCGCCGCCGCCGCCCCCGACGACGACGTCGCTCGCGCCGAGGTCGCCCGCCGCGTGCTCGACGACGGCCTCGACGCCTTCACCGGGCTGGCCCCCGAGAGCGACGGGCGCGCCGCCTGGCAGCTTGGCGACTGCGCCACGGGCAGCGCCTGGGTGCGCGAGCTGCTGGCCGCCGCGTGTGCGCGCACCGCCGCCCCCCGCTGGGAGGTGCGCCCCACCCTGGTCCTGGACGCAGGCGACGCCACCCCGGACAACGCGTCGGGGGACAGCTTCGACGGGATGGTCGGCATCCGCGCCGGCGCCCGCGCGGTGCTCTACGCCGGCCCGATGGTCCTGCGCGCGGCGCCCAGCGTGGGCCTGGACGCCGGCCCCGGCCTGGCGCCGGTGGCGCGGCTGGACGAGCTGTGGGTGGGCTACGATCGCGGCAGCGGCTGGCTCGGCCTCGGCCACCAGGACCGCTGGATGGGGGCCGGGCAGAACGGCACGCTGCTCTTGTCGGACAACGCGGAAGCGCCGTGGATGCTCAACGGCGGCGTCGACGGGCACCTGCCCGGGGTGCTCACCAGGGCGGGTCGCTTCCGCGCTGAAGTCGGCGTCGGCCTGTTGACCGAGCCTCGCACCGACGTGACGCTTCCTGGCCTGTTGATGATGGACTTCCGCTGGTCGCCCTACCCGGTCGTCGAGCTCGGCCTCAACCGGCTGTCCATCTTTGCCGGCGAGGGGCGCCCGGCCCCGGACTTGGGCCAACTCCTCATCCCCAGCGAGCCCCACCGCTCCGACGACCCGGACAAGCTCCTCCCCGACCAGGACGAGCTGGCGACGATCGTGCTCAAGGTGAACCTCCCCCTGCACAAGTGGCTCGGCGCCCCCTTCGGCCACCTGTCGGGCTGGTGGGAGTACGGCGGTGAGGACCTCATCGTCCCCGAGACGGACGGGTTCGACTTTCCCCAGCTTGCCGGGGTGGGCAACCAGTATGGTGGCGAGCTGGCCCTGGGGCCGGTGGTCGTGACCGGAGAGTACACGCGGCTGATGGACGACCTGTTCCGCTGGTACGTCGGTCACCGCGTGTACCACGAGGGGTTCACGCAGAACGGCCGGGTGCTCGGTCACCACGGAGGCCCCGACAGCGAGACGTACGCCGGGAAGGTCTCGGTCTGGGGCGACGCGTGGCGGGCGCGCGCTTGGGGCGACCACGTGCGCCGAGTGGGGGTCGTAGATGTCCGGGCCGACTCGGTCGTTGCCCTGCCCACCGAAGAGGAGCAGTGGCGCGGCGGGCTCGGCGCGGACGTGCTCGTAGAACGATGGTGGCTCAGCGGGGGGTACGTGCTGACCTCGGTCGAGGGCGCCAACTTCACCGCGGGGAACGACCGCCTACGGCATCAGGTGAGCGTGGCGGTGTCGGTGGGCGGCCTGCGCGCGGACTGACATGTCGACGCGCCGCGCCGACCGAGCGCTACCAGTCCAGCCCCAGCGGCCCCCCGCGTGAGCCGATGTCGGAGCGCGTGCCGTCGGCGTCGAGGATCGCCGGATCGCCCGCGTCCCGAAGCGTGGAGCTGGCGCCCAGCGTCAGGTCCCAGGCCGCCGCGGAGCGTGGCGTCTGGGCCCTCGCGATTGTCGAAGCTCACGACCGAGCCGAGGTCGGCCCCCATGATGGTGGTCGCATCTCGTCCGGCCACGCCGATGAGTTTGACATCCCTGCCATTGAAGTGGACGTTGTCCACGTAGGTTCCGGGGCCGACACACACCGTGTCGCCTCCGTCAGCGACCGCCATCGCAGTCGTTGTCGATCCCGTCGTAAGGAGTGTCAGATTCGTCTGCGTCGGGGTGGACGCTGGCATCCCGGTCGTCACCGTCGTCGCCTGCCTCGGCCGGCGCCACCGCCTCCTCGGAACAGGACAGCGGCCGCAAGGCATCGCCGTGCCCGTCGCCGTCGGCGTCGGCATAGCGTGTGACACATTCCTCGGGTTGGTGGTGGTTTCGCAGCCGAGGAGCACCGCCAGTAGGAACGGGAGTGTGGTCACCATGTCACCCGGTCGACACGGACCTGCTGGGCCGCCGACCCGTCCCCTTGAAGCTCCAGCAGGTCAACAGGTACGAACTACCGTCCTGTGACGCGTACCGGCGGGTGTGGGGACGGTTTCCACCATCCCCGCCCGGCAAGGAAGCGGCCCCGCGCCGCCGACAGGTCAACAGCTGGTGGTTGACGATCGATCCGGTAAAATCCTGAAGCGTGCCCATCCTGAGCCCAGCCAGCACTACCAGTTCAGCCCGACTCCCGCGCCGGAGTGGCCGTCGGGGCCCCCGCTCCGCCGCAACGCGCCCAGCGCCTTGGTCAACGCACGCGGCCAGCGCCGGCGCGTTGCCCCCAAAGCCTCAGGTCAGTTCCAACGCCAGATAGCAGATCACCGTCAAGGCGAGCCCGGAGTGCACCACCGCGGGAACCGTCTCCAGTATCTTGGAGGGGCCGACAGCCTTCTTGCCGAAGAGCGCGTTGGCTTCGAGCGCGAGCGCGAGGAGCGTGACGATGCCGAGGCCCGCCATGCCCTTGTCGGCGTCGAGGCCAGGGAAGTGGCTCGCCGCGACCATGAAGAACAGCATCGGGATCGAGAACAAGGTGTTGGTCCGCGACGCGAGGAAAGCCTTGCCGCCGGCGGCCGCCGCGTTGGGGTCGGCCGCGCCACCGCCCGCAACCGACTCGGCGCTGGCGATCGCGATCTTCTGGTTGGGCCAGATCACCAACCACACGTTGAGGAACATCAGGATGCCGAAGGTCATGCCGGCGCTGATCTTGGTGCCCCAGCTACCCATCGCCTCCTGGCCCAGGTGCAACGTCATCATGTAGATGGTGAGGCCCGAGAGGAAGGTGAGCATCGCCGCCCAGCGGAAGTACCAGAGGGCGCGCTGGACGAGCTTGCGGAACTCCCCGGTGCCGAGGCCGGTCTTGGTCTCGCCGAAGTAGGGGACCTGCACGAAGTTGAAGTAGTACAAGAGGCCGATCCAGGTGACGCCGGCCAGGATGTGGGTCAGGCGCAACAGGAAGAGCGAGCCGTCCTGGGTGAAGATCGACATGGGGACTCCGGGGGGGGTGCGCGCAAGCTATCCCGAGTCGGGGGGAGGCGGTTAGCCGAAGGCGATGCTGTCCGTCCTTATGGCCAACGCCCTGTTTGCCTGCTCCTCCGCCCCTTCCGAGGCACCGGCGCTCTCTGCCGAGGCCGAACGCGGTCGCTCGGTCTACCTCGGCAACTGTATCGCCTGTCACAACATCGACCCGGCCAAGGTCGGCGGCCTCGGCCCCGAAGTGAAGGGCTCGTCGCGCGAGCTGCTTGCGGCGCGCGTGCTCACCGCCACCTACCCGCCCGGGTACACCCCGAAGCGCCCGTCGGCGGTGATGCAGCCCCTACCGAAGCTGGCCGGCGACATCGACGCCTTGGCTGCGTACTTGCGGTGAGCGAGGCACCATAGGTCATGTCCGAAGCCCGCCGCGTGGGCGCGTACGACGATCTCCGCCGGCTGCCGCCGCATGTGATCGGGGAGATCATCGGCGGCGAGGTCCTCGTGAGCCCCCGACCGGCGCCGAAGCACGCGTTCTCCGGAACGCAGGTGGGCGCCGACATCCTGGGGGCGTTCGGGCGGCGGCGTGGACCCGGACCGGGCGGGTGGATCATCCTCTTCGAGCCGGAGTTGCACCTCGGCGAAGACGTCCTCGTCCCCGACATCGCCGGCTGGCGCCGCGCGCGCCTCCCGGAGGTGCCGAACACCGCCGCCATCACGCTGGTGCCCGACTGCGTGTGCGAGGTGCTCTCCCCGTCGAACGGCCGGCGCGACCGGCTGCTGAAGAGGCCGCTTTACGCCGCCGCGGGCGTGGGCCATGTGTGGTTGGTCGCCTCCGATCAACAGACCCTCGAGGTCTACCGTCGCGAGGGCGCCTACTGGCTGCTCCTGGTCAGCCACGCCGGCGATCAGCGCGTCCGCGCCGAGCCCTTCGTCGAGCTGGAGCT
>SHYX01000011.1 GCA_009692585.1 Myxococcales bacterium | reverse complement strand
GTGCGGCCGCCGTTCCGGCGCCGGGCTCTCGCTGCGGGCCTGCGGCCCTCCGCTCGATCCCTGCCGCGGGTCCTGCGCCGTTCCGGCGCCGAGATCGGCGCCGCCGCCCCGCCGCCCCCTCGTCCTCCGCGACGAAGCCAGTTGCGAGCCCCCCCGGCCTGGAGTACAAACCCAGGGGAGTGCGGATGCCCCGGATGCGTGCAATCGGTTGCTTCGCGCTGGTGCTGCCGCTTTCCGGGTGCGAGACTACCCCCGAGTCCGAGGAGGTCCGGTCCACGTGGTCGGGGGCTCTGAGCAGTGGCAGCCAACCACTCGCCGCCTCCGCCGACGGCTTGGTCAGGGTCGGGGTGCTCGCCGACGAGGGACTGGTGGTGCGCGCCGAGGCGGACAAGGTCTCGATCCTGGCGCTCGGCGGCACCCCCAGCCGGGTTGCGTCCCTCGGCGACAAGCTGCTGGTGACCCTGCGCTCCGCGCGCGCCATCGCCGTACTCGCAGAGGTGGACGGTGCGCTGGTCGAAGTCGATCGGGTCGCGACCGGGGCCGAACCGATGGGGGTGGTCGTCTCGCCGGACGGGTCGCGGGTGTACGTCGCGCTTTACGGGCAAGACGAGGTCCGAGTCTACGACGGCGAGCTGGTACTGCTCACGACGCTACCGGTGCCCGGCCTGCCGTCGTGGCTGGCCCTACACCCAAGTGGTCAGAGCCTTTACGTCGTCGCCGGTGTCGGCGGCGCGATCACCTGGTTCGATCTGCGCGAGGACGAGCCCGTTGGTATTTCCGTCGAGGTTCCCGCGGTTGGCGGCGCCGGGCGGGATGGCGACCTGTTTTTCACTCGGCGCCTCACCGGCGACCCGGCGGTGCGGCCCGATGGCGCCCAGCTCGCCGTGCCCGGACTCTGGGTCGACAACACCTCTGCCCCCAAACACAGCGCCGAAGAGCAGGCGACGCGCGATCCCGCGGCCGCCTACGAGATGATCGGCCTTGGCCTCGCCCCGACCAATCCGGGGCTGGTTCTGGTGGAGCTGGACGCCGACTCCGGGGAGCCGGTGGGCGTGGAGCTCCGCTACGCGACTTCGGAGGCGTCCCCGACGGATCCTGAGCGTCCGCAGGTGGTGCGCGGATATCTCGCCGGGGTCGCCTATTCGCCCGATGGCGCCTATGTCGCAGCGCCAATGGAGAACTCGCGGTTGGTGGTCTTGATGGCGGCTGACCAGTCCACGGCGAGTGACACACTCGGCGGCTTCCGCGAGGGCCCGCTGGCGACCGTTCTGACCGACGAGGGCCCCCGCGGCGTGAGTTGGAGCGACACCGACCTCAGGGTGCTCAACGTCTTCTCCCTCACGATGGGGGAGCTGCCGGTCGCCCAGGCGATCGCCGGCATCGACGCGCAACTGGAGGCAGGAGGGCTCGCCGATACCCACCTGTCCGCCCCGGCCGGCCTCTCGTTGTCACCGCCGTTGTTCGACGACGAGCTGACCCTGGGGCGCCTGCTCTTCTCCTCGGCGATCTTCCCCGAGATGGCAACCCGGGACTCCGGGGTGTCCTGCACCACCTGTCACCTGGACAGTCGCATGGACGGCATCGCCTGGCCGGACTTCGACACGGTCCCCCGGCAGACGAAGTCCCTGGCGGGGCCGATGTCGCTCACCGCGCCCTTCACCTGGACCGAGGACGTCATGACCGTCGCCGAGGAGTCGCGGATCACCAGCGAGAGCCGTCTCGGGGGGCGTAATGCGACGGACGCGCAGCACGACGCCGTTGCGGCGTGGATCGAGCACACGCCCGACGTCGACCACGCCGATCGCGGCGCCTTGACCGAGGCGGTCGCGCGCGGAGAGGCGCTCTTCGAACGCGCGGACGTCGGCTGCGCCGGCTGCCACGGCGGCGTTCGTTACTCGGACCAGGGGCGCCACGACCTCTACGAACTGGGTGGCGTCGACACCCCCGCGCTGGTCGGCATCGCCGCCACCGCGCCCTATCTGCACGATGGACGCGCGCCGACCCTGCGCGCCGTCCTGGAGTCCAGTCGCGACGGCGCAATGGGCGACACCGCCATGTTGTCCGAGGCGGAGATGGACGACCTCGAGGCGTTCCTGCGATCGCTGTAGCGGTCACTCGTCGTGCAGGATGCGCTCGGGCGGGTCGTCGAGCGCCGCGCCGATCACGATGGAGCTGCCGGCGTACCAACCGGTCGCGACGAAGATCTGCATCCCGGTTGGGGAGGCGTTGCGCCGCGCTACGTTGGCGCGGCATGTCGCCGTCCTCGGTCACGGTCGTCATCCCCTGCTTCAACGAAGTCCGGCGGCTGGCCAGCACCTTCGCGGGCATCGACCGGCTGCCGGACGTGGTGACCGAGGTGGTGCTGGTCGACGACGGCTCGAGCGACGGGACCCTGGCCCTGGCCCTGGCCCTCGCCTCCCGGCGGAATCGCGTCCGGGTACTGGCCGAACCCCACCGCGGCAAAGGTGGCGCAGTCCGCGCGGGCGTGTTGACATCGCAGGCGGCGTGGGTGTGCTTCGCGGACGCGGACTGGTCGGTGCCGCCCGACGGGGTACTCGACTTCTTGCCCCCGCGGGCGCCCGTCGCCGACGTGCTTGTCGCCACCCGCGAGGCCGTCGCGTCGCGCCGGGTCGGAGAGCCTCGGCACCGCCACCTGCTCGGACGGGCCTTCAACGCCTGGGTCCGCGCGGTGGCCCTCCCCGGTCTCCAGGACTCCCAGTGCGGATTCAAGGTCTTTCGGGGCGATGCGGCCAGGGCCCTCTTCGGCCCGCTCTCGACGAGCGGGTGGGCCTTCGACGTGGAGCTGCTGCGCCGCGCCCAACTCGCCGGGCTGCGGATCGCGGAAGTGCCGGTGGTCTGGACGCACGACGGGGACTCGCGCGTGCGGGTCGGAAGGGACGCGTTGGGCATGGCGGCCGAGGTGGTGCGGATCCGGCGGATGCTCCCGGGGTGACAACGGATCCGGCTTCCCGCCCATCCCTGTCCCCTCGGTCGGGCCGTCGCCGCGCTCGCCGGGGCAGGCGTCGCCGGGGTCACGAGCGCCGGCCAGCCCGGGGTGCCGGCCTCGACGGCGGGGCTGGTGGCGCTCGGCGCTGCGCGGGTGGTCGCGGGGCGTAGGGCAGGTCTCCAACCCCGTTGCCATCCAGATCGTAGCCGGTGTAGTCGCGCCAACGATTGCCAACGAGCGTCAGCGGTCGGTCGATGCGGACGGGGCCGCGGTGCTCCCCAGGCAGCAGGCGCAGGGTGCTGTGGGCGGGCAGGGTCGCGATCACCGCGTTGATGTCGGTGCCCGCGGCCACCTCGACCGTGCGGGGCTCTCCCTCGGGGATCAGGGCGGCGAGCGAGACGTCCACCTTCTTGGACGCCGCCGCGTCAGGAGTTGATGTAGACCCACCCGTCGCTGGCCAGCTTGCCGGCGTCGGCGAGGTCCTGGGCGTAGGGCGGCAACTCGATCGCCCAGCTCCGGGACTCGTCGATGCGGCCCTTCTGTTTGTCGAACTTCCAGAAGATCGCAGCCCCGCGATGTTCGGCTTCGTAATTGTCCAAGCCGGAGTACGCCCCGCCCAGCGGCGCCGCGTACTGACTGGTCTCGATCACTGAGTCGGTGTTCTGGGTGACGAAGGCGCCGCCGTGGTCGGACATGACCGGCGCGCCGAGAGACGAAGCGTGAATCGCGCCCGGCGACCCCGGATCGCCCTGGATGGCGCGAGGCTCGGAACCCTCGAAAAAACCGCTACCGGGAGCCGACTCATCTACGATCAAACGTGGAGATCGCTCCCGACGCCAGCACCCAAGCCGGCACCGGTCGGCCTCGATGTGCCCGCCTGTGGTCTGTTGGGGCTGCGGGACGGAAGCCTGGCCCACATCGTGGAGCGCTTCGACCGACCGCGAGGGGGCGGCAAGCGTCGTCAGGAAGACACCCGATGACCAGAAATCAGCCTACGTTGAGCTTCTTGCTCAGCGTGCCGCCCGTCTGGCACCTCCCACCCGCCCCTGACGGCGTCGTGGTCGTATTGGTCAACGCAGACTATACTGACGCCAAGAGTTCATCATGACCCACAGCTTGAGCTTGTCGGAAGTGAAAGCGCGGCTCTCCGAGGTGGTTCGCGAGGTGCGAGCGTCGGGCGAGGAGACGATCATCACCGTCGACGGGCGGCCGGCCGCCCGTATTGTCCCGGTTCAACCGGAGCCGCGTCGGCTCTCGGCTGCGGACATAGCGATCGACCGGGCGCTGAGCGCGGCGATCGGCCAGCTCGCTCGGGCTCCCGGTGACTTCGACGCGGTCCACGTGGTGGGGGAGGGGCGGCGGTGAATCCGGTCCTCGATGCCTCGGTGTTCGTCGCGGCGATCTCGCCGGCGGAGCGCCGGCACGCCGCCGCGGCCTCCCGCAGCCACCCCCAACGGGCTGCCTACGATTCAGCCTCGTCGAGGCACCCATCCACCGCTGATTTCTGCCGTTCGTCAATAGTGATCCACGAACGTCGGGAATCACGTCTCCCCGAACGCTCGTAGCGTCGCCTACTCTCAGGCCTCAAAGCTTCGCTTTCTCGGCATGCGGCGGCGGTCGGGTTGGATAACCCTGGGCGTCACCCATGCCGCAGCAGTTTCATGGCTCAATGAGCTGCCGTCGCGACGTCCAGGATGACTATCGACAGGCTGGCGAACAGGTGCAGGAGCCCCGGTGAAACGCGCGTCCATGCGGGCGGTCTACCCGATCCCGTGCCCGCCCTCACCGCGGCAGCAGCTCCCGATACTTCCCAGAGAAATAGGTCAACGGCTCCGCGTCCCGCCATCCCGCCGCCAGAACGTGGCCGACGAACAGGGTGTGGTCCCCGGCGTCGTGCTGGCGGTGGGACTCGCATTGCACCCACGCCAGCGCGCCCTCGAGCCGCGGCGCGCCCTCGCCCTCCACCCAGCGCACCTCCGCCTCCCCGTAGCCGGCGAAGTGGTTGGACAGCGCCTCCTGGTCGCTGGCCAGGATCGACGCGCTCCACGGGCCGCCCGCGGCCAGCACCTGGTGCATGAGCGCCGACTTCGCCACGCTCACCAGCACCAATGGCGGCGCCAACGAGACCGACAAGAACGCACTGGCGGTCATGCCGTGGCGGCTGCCGTCCACTTCGGCGCCGATGACGGTGACCCCGCTGAGGAAGCGCCCCAGCGCCTGTTTGAACTCGATCGCGGTGACGGACATCGGCGGAAGCTATCGTCGCCGCGCTATGATGCCCCATGCTCCTCTACGGCGTGGCGGCGGCGTTCGGGATCGAGGCCACGGTGGACGTCACCCTCCCCAGGGAAGCGCAGAAACTCGGTCTGGACGAGGCGGCGTTGGAGGCCGAGTTGGCGGGGGCGATCGGCGAGCAGCTCCACGTCGTCGATCTGGGCGCCTACCTGGATCAGATGGCCGATGCCAATGTGCTCAGCGCCAAGGGCATGGGCGTCGACTACGGCTCCGACATGCAGCGCTTTGCGTTCGGGGCCGCCTTCGGAACCGCGGTCAGCGGGGCGGGGGCCGCCCTGGACGGGGGCACGGCGGACGGGACCGGCCTGCCCGAGACCGGCTTTGCCCTTCAGATTGGCGGCATGGCGGGGTTGAACCTGGGCGCGTTCTCGGAAAAGGACAGCGCACTGCGGCGCGTCAAGCTCTACGTCAACGGGATGAGCGCCCAGACCGAACGGGCGCCCTTCGCCGCCACCTTCCTCAACTACGGCGGGCACGTCCAGGTCAAGCTGGTCAAGGGCGGCGACAAGACCGACGGCGTGCGCTGGGGCGGCCTGGACTTCACCGGCGGCTACGAATATTCGAGCTACACCCTGAGTCTCACCGAGTCGATGCCGGTCAGCCAGTCCGGCATGACGTGGAGCGCCACCGGCACCTATGAGCTGTCGGCAGAGGCGCAGAGCCTCCCCGCCGAGCTCTCCACGAATCTTCATGTGTTTGTCGCGACCGTGTACTGTGGAATCGGCGTCGACACCAACCTGTCGGGCGGCGCGGCGACGTCGATCGCGGTCGGCGGCCCGATCACCATGGAACTCGATGGGCAGTCGACGGAGGTGGGCTCGGCCACGCTGACGCTCTCGGACTCCGGCGAGGTCTCACCGTGGACGTCCCGCGCGTTCGCTGGGGTTCAGGCCGATATCTTCATGGTGAAGCTCTACGGACAGGTGAATGTGACGCTGGATCAGAGCGTCGGCGGCCATGTGGGCGTGCGGGTGGTGCTGTAGACGGCCTGCGGCTCAGAACGTCCCGCCCAGGGTGACGCCGTTGGGCGTCGGGATCAGGGCCATCTTCAGGCCGTGGGCGTCGTTGATGCCGAACTGGATCGGCCCGCCCAGGCAGCCGAGGCCCGCCCCGGTCGCGAGGAGGATGGGGCCGAGGGTGTAGTCGCCGGACAACGCCAGGATCGGGAACGCCGCCATCAGCCCGAGGCCGGCGTAACCGAGGATCAGCCCCGTGGCCGGCGTACCCTTGGGCGCTTTGGCCCAGGTGTACGTCGCGGTGAACAGCGCCCCCGGCGCCGCGGAGAAGCCCAGCACCGCGCCGCTGATGGCGAACGCGGCCCCCGCGGTGAAGGTCCCGTTGGACGAGGAGCCACTGAACAAGAAGGCGGCGCCCACCACCCCCAGGCCCGCGCCCACTCCTTCGGCGATGACAAAGCCCTTGGCGATGCGATGCGACACCCAGAAGGCCCCCCCCGGTCGGTCGGAGGGGAGCGTGTTCACGGTGACGTCGGGCTGCACCCGCATGCTCGGGGGTGCCGGGAGCGGGAGCGCCTCTGCGGCCCAGGTCGTGGCGCTGGTCAGCAGCAGCGCCGCGATCACCGAGTACCCGGGGGAGCGGACATCAAGATGCGCAGCCTCGCCCCACCGTCCTCGGCACGTAGCCGCCCGACGACCGCCGCCGCGAGCGCCCCCGCGGCGCCGAGGGCCTCGAGCACCGCGGTGAGCTTGTCGGCGGGGACCGCGAGCAGAAGCCCCCCCGAGGTCTGCGGATCCGCGAGCGTGGGCTTCGCCCAGGGGTCGAGCCCGTCGGCCCAGGAGACGTGGGGCCCGTAATGGGCAAGGTTGCGCCCCGTCGCCCCGGGAATGGCGCCTGCCGCGATGTGCTCGCGGGCGCCGGGCATGAGCGGGAGCCGGTCGAACCAGAGGTCGGCCCCCACGCCAGAGCCGGCCGCCACCTCGTGGGTGTGCCCCAAGAGCCCGAAGCCGGTGATGTCGGTGGCGCAGGCCAGGCCGGCCGCGACCGCCACCTCGGCGGGCACCCGGTTCAGGAAGGTCGTCACGCGCAGGAACTCCGCGTACTGCGCCTCGGTGATCAGCTGTTTCTTCACCGCATGGGCAAGGGTGCCGCTGCCGAGCGGCTTGGTGAGCACCAGGTAGTCGCCCGGTCTGCCGGCGTTGTTGCGCAAGAGGCGATCGGGGTGGACCACCCCCGTCACCGACAGGCCGAACTTCAGCTCCTCGTCGTCGATGCTGTGCCCGCCAGCGATGATGATGCCGGCATCGGCGCAGACCTCTGCCGCTCCCCCAAGGATGTCCGCCATGATCTCGGGCGCGAGCTTCTTGAGCGGGATGCCCACGATGGACAGCGCCAGGATCGGCCTCCCGCCCATGGCATACACGTCAGAAATACTGTTCGCAGCCGCAATCCGGCCATAGTCACGGGCGTCGTCGACGACGGGCATGAAGAAGTCGAGGGTCTGTACCACCGCCAGATCCGGGCGCAGCCGGTACACGGCGGCGTCGTCACTGGTGGTGATGCCGACCAGAAGCTCGGGCGGACCGGACCGCGGCAGCTTGGTGAGGATGCGTTCCAGGTCCGCCGGACCCAGTTTGCAGCCTCACCCACCGCCGTGGGAATACTGGGTGAGACGCAGGCGATCGGGCATGGGCGTGGCCTAACCGCCCCCGGGCCCGAGCACGTCCACGATGGCGCTGCCGATGGCGGCCGCGAGCGCGTGCGACTCAGCCGGCTCCATCACCAGGGGCGGCATCACCATCACCGTGTCGCCCAGATTGCGGACAATCGCCCCGTGCCGACGCGCCGCGAGGCTGACACGGTGGCCGACGCGCGCTTCGGGCGGGAAGCCGCCTCCACGCCCCTCCGCGAGCACGATCGCACCCATCATTCCGAACTGACGCACCTCACTGATACATGGATGTGTCAGCCCGCGGAGCCCCGCCGCCAGCGCCGCGGCCCGCGTCGGCAGCCGCGCCAGCACCCGCTCTTCGGCGTAGGCCTCAAGTGTCGCATTCGCCGCCGCGATGGCCAGCGGGTTCCCGGTGTAGGTGTGCCCGTGGAAGAAGGTGCGGTGCGCGGTGTAAGGGCCGCGGAAGGCGTCGTACACCGCCTCGGTCGTGAGCGTGGCCGCCAGGGGCAGGTAGCCGCCGGTGATCGCCTTGGCCAGACAGAGAAAATCCGGCTTCACCCCTGCTTGCTCGACGGCGAACATCGTTCCCAGCCTCCCGAAGCCGGTCGCCACCTCGTCGACGACGACAAAGACCCCGTGGGCACGGGCGAGCGCGACCAGGGCCCGGAGGAATTCGGGGGAGTGCCTGCGCATCCCCGCCGCCCCTTGGACCAGGGGCTCCACCACCAGCGCCACGAGCTCCTGCCCGTGACTGGCGAAGAGGTCCGCGGCGGCAGACAAGCACGCCGCCTCCTCCGCCGGCTGCGCACGCTCTGGCGAAGGAATCCGCAGCGCGTCGAACAGAAGCGGCCGGTAGATGCCGTGGAAGAGCTCGATTCCGCCGAGTGATACACTCCCGACTGTATCGCCGTGGTAGGCGTGGGCGAGGGCCACGAAGCGCGTGCGTCGGGCTTCGCCCAGCTGCTGCTTGGCCTGAAACGCCATCTTCAGCGCCACCTCCACCGCGGTGCTGCCCGAGTCGCTGTAGAAGACCCGATCGAGCCCGCTGAGCGCGGTCAAACGCTCCGCGTGCTCGATGACACCGGGGTGAGAGAGGCCGAGCATCGTCGTGTGCGCAATACGTTCGAGCTGGGCGCGCACCGCCGCGTCGAGGCGGGGGTGGCGGTGGCCCAGCACGTTGCACCACAACGACGCGGTGCCGTCCAGGTAGCGCCGGCCCTCGGTGTCGTAGACAAAGACGCCCTCACCCCGCTCGATCACGAGGTTCTCCGTCTGGTTCTCCCACTCATCGGCCTGGGTGAACGGGTGCCAGATCGTCGCGTAGTCGCGGGAAAGCCAGCTCATCGACGGCCCGATATCACTGTCCGCGTGGCCGCTCACCGACGCCGAGGCCATCGAGAAGAAGGGACTCGCCGAGGCGCTGGTCACCCTCGAACAGGGCAAGTCCACCGCCGAGTCCTACAAGCTCCGGGTCAACGCCGTGGGCAACGATCGCCTCGAGCAACCTGAAGTAGGGGGCCGTCAGCCGATGTCGTAGTCCACGGTCGTCCCGGCGGAGGTGGTGGCGTGGATGCGGTACTGCAGCGCGGTGGCGTCTTCGCAGCTGTCGAGCGGCAGGGCAAACACGGCGACCGCGCCGCTGCAGCGGTTTTCCTCGTCCGGGTAGCAGTCGACGCGGGTGAGTTCAAGGTCGCCATCCAGCACGATCGCTTCGACAGACTCGATGTCGCCGGACGTCTCGACCGCAAAGCGAACGGTGTCCGTCGTCGCGCCCAGCTCACCCGCGTCGCACGTCACCGCGGCGTCCAAGATGTCGGCGGTGTCCGTGCCGGCGCACGCGAGAATCGCGCCGCCGAGGAGGGTCAGAGTGGCGATTCTGCGGTGCACCGCGTCGGCGTAACCGGTGGCGTCCCACAGCCGCCTCCGTGTTAACCGCGGCCCCTCCCCGGACACTCCATGGCTCTTGTCCCCGTCCACGGTGGTCTCGACGCTCCTGTCGACCGCATCCTGCCCTACTCGAAGCGGACGGCGCTGCTTGCTGAGTCGGCCTCGATGCCCCGCATCTCGGTCACCGACGCCGACCTGTCGGTGGTCTACCGCATCGCCGACGGCACGCTCTCGCCGCTCACCGGATTCATGGACGAGGGCACCTACAACCATGTGCTCGACCACAAGAACGTGGTGCGCAACGGTGTGGCCTACGCCTGGGCGATCCCGCTGGCGCTGCCGGTCACCGAGGCCGAGGCCGCGGCGCTCAAGCCCGGCGTGATCGCGGCGCTCGTCGACTCGACCGGCGCGGTGTTCGGAACGCTCGCGGTCAACAGCGTCTTCGGATGGAACAAGGCAAGGTATGTCGAGAAGGTCTACGGCACCTCGCGTCTGGATCACCCCGGCGCGGCCATCGCGACCGGTGACGACCGTGGCACCCTCGTCGGCGGCGACCTCTCGGTGCTCCCCGCCCGTCGTAACACCGAGTACGGCGACCTGATGTATTCCCCGGCGCGCACCCGGCAGATGATCGCCGAGAAGAAGTGGACCGCAGCGCTGGCGTTCCAGACCCGCAACCCCCTGCATCGTGCCCACGAGTACGCGCTGGTCTACGGCGCCGAGCAGCTCACCCGCGCTGGCCACTACGCCGGCGTCGTGCTCAACCCCCTGGTGGGCCAGCTCAAGAACGACGACGTCGATGCCTCGACCCGCGTTCGCACCTACCGCATGCTTCGGGACCGGCGGCTCCTGGGCGAAGGCGACAGCGACACCTCGGTCTGGGACACCGCCGGGTACAATCTCAACGACGTCTTCGAGCTGGTGTGCCTGGACATGAAGATGTTCTACGGAGGCCCATCCGAGGCGATCATGCACAGCATCTACCGGCAGAACCACGGGTTCAGCCACATCGTCATCGGTCGCAAACACGCCGACGCGCCCTACTTCGACAAGTCGGCGATCTGGGGCGACTTCGACGCCCAGGAGATCTTCGAGGCGCTGCCCGGCGCGCTGGCCACTCGGCCGGTCAAGGTGGGGTTCGCCGCCTTCTACGAGAGTCTCGGCCGCGTCGACCTCACCGAACGGCACAAGGGCGAAGAGCCCTACAGCATCTCCGGCACCCGCATGCGCGAGCAGCTCGTCACCGGCGAACGTCCCGACGCCCGCATCCTCCGCGGTGACGTCGCCGACGTGTTGATCGAGGCCTACCGGGCCAAGGGGTAGGGCGGCCGCCCGGGCCAGGCCCGGTCGCCGGGCCATCGCGACGGGCCGTGGGCCCTGTGCTCTGTCCCTGCCGCGTGGCGACGGTGCGGGCACCACGTGGGCGTGTGTCCAGGAACGCAGGCCGTCCTGATCCGGTCCCTGCCGCTCCCTTGAGTTCGCCATCCCCGTCGCGCTGCGGGCCACGAATTTGTATATCGACGAGATCGACAACGGCTTTCAGCGGTCCGTCCTGGGGCAGGTCTGGACCCTGCTGCGCTCGTCCACCATCGGGCAGATCTTCGCCACCACGCATCGCGAGGAGTGCATCCGCATCGCCTGCGAGCACTTCATCGCCGCCAAGGACGACACCCTGCGCATCGTGCGGCTCGACCGGACGGAAGCGGGGCATGGTGCCGTCGTCTACACGGCCGAAGCCGCGCTGGCCGCGATGGACGCAGTTGGCCGCCGTCGGTCCCCCGGTATCAGACCAACTCGCCGATTGCCCGCATCAGCTCGACCTTCACCATCTTCCGCCGCCAGGGCACCGCCTGCTGATGCGTCGCCAGGGGCTGGACGGCGGCCATCGCGGCATCTACCAGCGCCTCCGCCGTCGCGCCGGACACTTCGACGGGGCGCGGCCCGACCGCGGAGAGCACCGCTCGGAAGCCGGCCGCGTCGCGGGTGACCGCAGTGAGCACCAGGCCGTAGTCAATGGCCCCGCGCTGGCGCAGCTTTCGATAGGCAATCGGCGCCTTTGCCGGTGGGATTTCAACGCTGACCAGCAACGCTCCCGGCGGCGACCGTAACCACGTGCGCCCGTCGTCGCCGTACAACGCCGCGATGGGGATGCTCAGCTCCCCCGTCGCCGTGAAAAACCGCGCCGTCGCCCCGACCAGGTGCAGCACCGGGACCGTGTCGGCGCTGTGCGCCGCGTAGCAGCCCACCCCCTTGGGCGCGACGTGACACACGGTGCCCTCACACTTGAGGCAGCCGCCCAGCGCCGCACGCCAGCCCGCGGGCTGGTTGTAATACATACACCGTGTATCAAGCATCACGTTCCCGCCGAGGGTGCCCATCCGCTGAATCGTGGGCGTGGCGACGGTTGCCGCGGCCGCCGCGAGCGCCGGGATCCGGGCGCGCACCTCTGCATTCCGCGCCAGCTCGCGGAGTCGGAGTCCTGCGCCCAGCGTCAGGGTGCCGTCCGCCCGGACCGAGCACACCCGCAGCTCACTCAGTCGGCGGGTGCTGACCAGCAGCTCCGGCTGAAACAAGCGATGTTTCACAGACGGCAGCAGGTCGGTGCCCCCGGACAAGAGCATCGCGCCTGGGGACGCGGCCAATCGCACCGCTTCGTCCACGGTGTCGGGTGCCTCGAAGCTGAATCGTGGGAACGGGAGCATCAGCCCGAACCCTGGCGCCGTGAACGCTCGATGGCCCGCAGGACCCGCTCCGGCGTGAACGGCGCCTCGCGCAGCCGCAGACCCGTGGCGTCGGTGATGGCGTTGGCGATCGCGGGAACGGTGCAGAGCTGCGGCCCCTCGCCGACCTCCTTGGCGCCATGCGGTCCACCCGGGTCGTGGGACTCGATGAAGAAGACCTCGATCTCCGGGCACTCGTGGATGGTCGGGAGCTTGTATTCCAGGAGGCTCGGCGCGGTCATGCGCCCGCCGTCGTAGCGCTGCTCCTCGGCAAGGGCTTCGCCGACGCCCATGTACACGCAGCCCTCGACCTGCCCTTCGGCGATGGCGCGGTTGAGCACGCGTCCGCAGTCGTGGGCCACCCAGATGCGCTCCACCTTGACCACGCCCGTCTCGTCGTCTACGGTCACCTCCGCGACCTGCGCCGTGAACGAGTACGCGGGGGAGGGCCCCACCGACTGCCGGCGGAAGCGGCTGCCAATCTTCGGGGGGGTGTAGCCTTCGGCGTGGATCAGCGGTCCCGAAGCCTCTTCACTCAGGCTGACCGCATCCACCCACGATATATCAGATGTATCAGTCCCGACCCGCGGACCGTGGCCGCGCTCTGGACTTCCGGCGCGGCCGAACTGCACAGCCGACGGGGGACAACCGAGCTTGCCCGCCACCGCATTGGCGATACGCGCCCGCAGCGGTGCCACGGCCGCCAACGCCGCATTTCCAGCCATGAAGGTGACCCGCGAGCTGTAACTCCCCAGGTCGACGGGGGTCAGACTCGTGTCCCCTTCGACCACGCGGATGTCGGAAGCGTGGAGACCAAGCTCACCGGCGACGAGCGCCGCGAGCATGTGGGTGCTGCCCTGCCCGATGTCGGCGGTGCCCGCAAAGACGGTCACCTCGCCCGAGCGGTCGATCTTGATCGACACCGTCGAGTGCGGCATGTCGTTCTGATACACCGGGTGCAGCGCCCCGCACATATAGGCGCTCACCGCAAGGCCGAGCCCGCGGCCCGGACCAAGCTTGCCTTTTCGCCGATGGTAGTCGCTCGCGGTGACGACCGCGTCGATGCACTCCCGGACGCCGACGGAGGTGATCACCAACCCGTTGCAGGTCTCATGGTTCGCCTCGATCGTGGAGGCGCGGCGGAGGGTCACGGCATCGAGTCCCAGCCGCGCCGCCGCCTGGTCCATCATCAGCTCCAGCGCAAAACGGGGCTGCACGGCGCCGTGTCCTCGTTTGGGACCGCACGGAGGTTTGTTGGTGTAGAGTCGGTGCGACTCGAAGCGATAGTTATCAAGCTTGTACGGCAGTGTCATGAACACTCCGAGATAGTAGCTCGTCACCACGCCGTAGCTGGCATAGGCGCCGCCGTCGGCCCAGGCCCGAAAATCGATGGCGGTGATGCTCCCGTCTGTCGCAAAACCCATCTTGAGCCACATTCGCGTGGGGTGCCGGCCGCGGTGGGCGTAGAACACCTCCTCCCGCTCCAGCACGATGCGCACCGGCCGTCCCAGTTTCCGGGCCAGGAAGGCGGCGCAGATATCCGTACAGAACGGATCGCACTTTCCGCCGTAGCCAGCGCCCACCGCCGGTTTGATGAGCCGCACGTCCTGCTGCCGCAGGCCGAGGACCCGCGCGACGTCGCGGTGGACGTAGTGCGGATTCTGGGTGCTGCTCCAGAGCGTCAGCTTTCCATGGGGTTCTGGGCGCGCGAGGGCCGCGTGCGTTTCGAGGGCGACGTGGGTGCTCCCTGGGTAGTCGAATCGTTCTTCGAGCACCACCGCCGCCGCCGCAAAGCCAGCGTCGACATCTCCGTAGTTCTGAAACACACGACGCAACACGTTGGACGGCTTGCGGCTGTATTCGTGGATGACCGGCTTGGACGGATCCAGGGCGGCATCGATCGTGAGCACGGCTTCGAGGGGTGCGTACTCCACCACGACCGCCGCGCAGGCGCGATGCGCCGTCTCCTCGTCCACCGCAGCGATACAAACGATCGGCTCACCGATATATCGGACCTTGCCGACGGCCAGCGCGGTCTCGTCCTGGGCCACGGGAATCACCCCGTAACGCTTGGGCAGGTCCTCACCGATGCACGCGCCGACGACGCCGGGGATGGCGAGGGCCGCGTCCAGGCGGATGCTGACCAGGGTCGCATGCGCGTGGATTGACCGGACGAACTTCGCGTGCACCATCCGTGGCAGCGTCATGTCCGCCACGAAGATGGCCTGTCCGGTGATCCGCTCGTGGCCGTCGATCTTGCCCTGGTAGGCGCCGAGCGGGCTCGGCACCGGCTCGGGCTGACGAACGTTCACCGGAGCCCCTGGAGGCGCCGCTGGGCGTCGCGGGCAGCCGTGAGGATCTTCACGTAGCCGGTGCAACGGCAGATGTTGCTTCCGAGCGCCGTCTTCAGTTCGGCCTCGCTCGCGTCGAGGTTCTCGACGAACAGGTGTCGGAGGGTCATCACGAAGCCGGGCGTGCAATAGCCACACTGGGCCGCGACATGCGTGTCGAACGCCGTCTGTACCGGGTCTAGGGCACCGCCAGCGGCCACGGACTCGATGGTCTCCACGGTCGCGCCGGCGCAGTCCGCGGCCAGGGTGATGCACGACAGTCTGGGCTCTCCGTCCACCAGGACCGTACAGGCGCCGCAGTCGCCGACGTCGCAGCCGTGCTTGGTGCCCGTCAGGCGAAGTTCGTCCCGGAGCAGCTCCAGGAGGGATCGGTTCGCCGGAACGAAGCGGCGGACCGGCTCGGCGTTGACCACCAGCTCCAGCACCAGGTCCCTGGGCACGCTACGACTGCCGCCTGACCAGGCGGGGTGAGGGGCGGAAACACCCGCGGCCGGGCGCGCAACGCTCCGGAGCGCAGAGGTCGTCGTCGGGGCCGGTGTTGCGACCGGTACTGCTGCACGACCACGGCACCTCATTGTGGGTGTAGACCGCCTGGAGCTCGTCTTCGCCGAGCATGTCGAAGGCCATGAGCGCCTTGCTACGCAGGTGGTGGCACATAGCGATCATGGAGCGGACCCCCGCGGTGCGAAGAGCCGCTCCAGCAGCGTCTCGATCGTTGCCTGCAGCAGCGCGGCCTTGTACGCGGAGCCCGGGTTCGTGTGGGCGCCGGCGCTCGCCTTGGCGCTGGCCGCGACGCCCTCGCCGGCTTCCAGGGCGGCCTCGACCGCCGGCAGGCGCATCGGCACCGGCGCCACCCCACCGACTGCCACGCGCATCCCGCCCGGGACCACGCGGATCACGGCCTCGACCAACGGCCACTCGGCCCGAGCCCGGGAGGCGGTGCGGAACCAGCCGGACGTCGCGCCCGGCAGCGGCGCGGGGAGACGGATCCCGACGACGAACTGCTCGTCGGTGAGCGTGTGCTCGCGGTCCGGGGCCTGGCCGTCGCCGTAGAGCTCGGGCACGGTGAGCGCACCGCGGCCGTCAGCCAGGACCAGCGCGTCGAAGGCCAGGAGCGCCACCGCCAGCGTGCTCGGGTGCGGGGCGACGCAGGGTCCGCCCCCCCCGAAGATGCTGTTCCAGTGGTGGTCGGCGGCCAGCGCCGGGCAACCCGCGCCGCCCGACTTGTGACAACGGAAGTCGGGACTCCGGAACCACGCACAGCGTGTACGTTGGAGCAGACTCCCGCCCACCGTGGCCACCTGACGGATCTGCGGCGTTGCCAGTCCCCCGGCGGCGTCGGCGAGGCCCGGCCAGGCTGCCCGGACTCGGGCGTCGGTCGCCAGGCGCGCGAGGGTCACTTTCGCGCCTACCTCGACGCTGCCGTCCGGAAGCGCCACCAGCCCTTCGAGGCCGGGTACATCCCGCAGATCGACGAGCGGGCCGGCGATTCGTCCGTGACGGAGTCGGTCCATCACGTCGGTGCCGCCGGCGCGGCGGTGACCCCAGACGGCCTGGGATTGCGCGGTGGGGTAGCGGACCTCGTTCATGATGGCACCCCCGCGAGCATGCGGTCCGGCCGTATCGGGAGGTGCCGAGGAGCCCACCCCGTCGCCGCGTGCACAGCGCTCGCGATGCTCGCCGCCACCGGCACCGTACACAGCTCGGCCAGACCGATGCCGCCGGCGCCGACATTGTCGAAGCCGCCTTCGTCGAAGACCACCTCCATCTCGGGGACGTCGCCGATCCCCGGGATCCGGTAGTCCTCGAGGTTGGCGGACACCAGCCCTCCGGTGTGCGGGTCGAGCAGTCGCTCCTCGTACAGCGCGGCGCCGATGCCCATGATCACCCCGCCGCACACCTGGGAGCGGGCAAGCATGGGGGTGGCGATGGTCCCGACCGCGAGCCCCGACCACGTCCGCAGGAGCTTCGTCCGGCCCAGCCGGGTGTCGACCTCGACCTCGGCGAGCTGCACCGACGCTCCGAGCCGCTTGCCGATGGCGAGCCCGCCGATCGCGAAGGGCAGGAAGTACGGGATGTCGTCAGGGAGCCGACGCCCGATGCGTTGGAAACGCGGGAGGGTCGGCAGCAGCTCGTCCCAGCGTTTGAGGCCGCCCTGGTGCGCGACCCCGCCCACCGCGAGCTTCGGCTTCGTCAATCCGAAGGCGCGCCCCGCGGCCCGGACCAGGTCGGTGGTGAGGTGGTCGAGGGCGTCGTCAACGGCCGGGATGAGCGACCCGACCGATCGACTCCCGGCGGCCATCGGCCCGGTGGGGTAGGTCGACTCGCCGATCTCGACGCGCACGTACTCGCGGGGAACACCGAGATTCTGCGCGGCGCGCTCCGCCATGACCGTGCGCGAGCCGTTGCCGATGTCCTGGGTCGCGCAGCGCAGGGTGAACCCCGCCGGTGACGACTCCGCGAGCACCTGGGTGTTGGACTGCACGAAATACATCCACACCCCGGAGGCGAGGCCGACCCCACGCCGGAAGCGGCCGCTCCCGGGGCCCTGCGGCCGGTCCTTCCACCACGACAGGGCCTCGACACGATCGTACAGGCGCTGGCGCTCGGGGTTCTTGTCCCACGCCCGTCGAAGCGCCAGCGGTTCTTTGCCCAGCGCGCGCGCGAGGCTGTCCATGGTGGCCTCGAGCGCGAAGTGCCCGGCCGGTCCGCCGGGAGCGCGCATCGCCCGGGTGGGTGGGCCGTGGCTCAGTACGTCCCATTCCTGGACGCGTTTCTTCGGATAGGGGTACATCAAGCGGGCGAAGATGCCGAGGCTGTTGCCCACGCTGGCGCCGCCGTCGGCCCAGCCCTTGATCACCAGGCCTGCGGGTGCACCCTCGGGGGTGGCCGCCAGGTGGAACTCGGCGGTGTGGCCGGCTCGCAGCGCGATGGTCAGCTCCTCGTGCCGCTCCAGCGCCACCCGGACCGGCCGACCGAGCTGCTTGGCAAGTGCGATACATCCACGAATCTGGACGTCGAAGTTGGCTTTGCCTCCGAAGCCGCCGCCGGTGTGATGGCTGTGGACGCGGACACGCTCCCGCGTGAGCTCGAAGGCCTCCCCGATCTCCTCTGCCATGGCGTCGACGGCCTGGGTGCTGAGCCAGACATCCAGCCCCTCGTCGCGCCAGACGGCGAGGACGGCGTGGGGCTCCAGGGCGGTGTGACACTGAGTGGCGGTGCGGAAACTCTCGTGGACGACGACGTTGGTGGGATCGGCCACCGCGCGGTCGGCGCCGGCCTCGTCCATGAGGATGGAGATCGAGTTCGGACCGCGGAGGTTGCCGGAGGCTTTTCCCGCTGGCACTGGCAATTCGGCACCCGACATGGGTTTTTCTTTCGGCTCGAAGACGAGGGGCGCGTCGGCCGCGCGGGCCGCGGCGAAGCTCAGCACGGGCGTGAGCAACACCCACTCCACCCTGACTGCGCGCATTCCCTCCCGCAGCGCCTCCCGGGAGTCGGCGGCGAGGATCGCGACTTCCTGGCCCACGTAGCGCGCCTTGTGGCCGGGCTCCATCAGCGGATACAGGCCGCGGACACCAGGAATCGCCAGCGCGTCTTCCGCGTCGATACGAACCAGCCGCGCGTGGGCGTGCGGTGAGCAGACAAACCCGCCGGAGAGCTGGCCTTCAACCGATACATCGACCGTGTATCGCGCGGCGCCGGTGACCTTGTCGTGGGCCTCGACCCGGGGTGGCGGCCCGGTCTCGGCGTCGTAGGCTCCGGCGCACGCACCCGCGACCGCCCGGTAGATGTTGTCGTACGCGCCGCACCGACACAGGTGGCCGGCCAACGCCACGGCGATGCGGGAGCGGTCGGGCGTCGTGGTGCCGTTTTCCAGCCGCCACGCGGCCATGAAGGCGATGGCCTCGGTGACGAAGCCCGGCGTGCAGTAACCGCACTGTAGGGCGTCTTCGGCGGCAAAGGCACGCTGCATGGGGTGGAGTTGGCCGCCCGTCGCGAAGCCTTCGATGGTGTGGAGCGTGCGCGCGTGCAGGCTGGTGGCGGGGAGGAGGCAACTGGCGATCGGCGCGCCGTCCACGAGCACGGTGCACGCACCGCACGCGCCGTGGCCACACCCCTCCTTGGCGCCGGTGAGGCCCAGTTTTTCCCGGACGAACTCGAGGGCCGTGAGCGTGCCCGACACGGCGAGCGTCCGGGCCTCGCCATTGACCCACAAGGAGATGGGGGCCTCGCTATCGCCGGTGGCCGTTTCGGACGCGGCCACCGCGTCCGGCGCCAGCGCCACGGCGGCCGAGGTGCCGAGGACGCCTTGCAGGAAGCCGCGGCGGGAGGGGGGCATGGAAAGAGCCTAACGCATCTCCACCAGACCCCGATCGTACAAGCTCTCGACCACGCCGCGGACGTGCCGGACCAGCACGGGGTGGTGCTCAGGCGCCAGCTTCAGCTGCTCGCTCAACCGGTGCGCGAGGACGGACAGATCCTGCGTGCCGTCGAGCCACCCGAACAGCGGCGCCAGACTGGGCGGGACGAAGAGTCGGCGGACGAGGGCGTCGCCCTCGTCCGCGGTGGGCGTCGCGACCTCGACGCGAAGCGCTGGGACCACCCGCCCTTCGCCGTCGACCGGAACGTAGCTGGGTGTCAGCGTCACCGTGCCGAGAAGTCGAGGGCAATCGCTACGAACGAGGCGGGGGTGCGCATCGGCAGGCGCGCCGTCGGGGTCGACGAGGCGGCGAAAGGCGTCCGCGAAAAAGGGCTCGCCGAACATCCCATTCGGCTCACGGAACACCGAGCGTCGCGCGGCAAATCCGGATGCAAATGCCGAAAATGCGTGCCGGTCGGACGCGCGGGCCGGCAGGCCGGCGCCGGTGACCAGGCCACGTGCCTGCGCCCACCACGCATCGGGTCGTTCGTTGAAGCGGTAGAAGAACCAGGTCAGCTCCCGGAAGGCCCGCAGCGTCTCGACGATGTGGAGGGCGTAGGCGCCGAGCACGCCGGCCTCGTCGAGCGCGGGCTCGTCGAGCAGGGAGCGCAGCCCGTAGGCCAGGTGCCGTGCCCCAGATTGGCCGAGGAAACACCCGACCGAGAGGATCGGGTCCACGAAACCGGCGGCGTCGCCCACGCGCGTGAGACCCGGCGCGTGGATCGAGGTCGAGATGTAGCTGTAGTCGCGGATGACATGGACCAGCGGGCTGCCGGCGGCGTAGGGAACCAGCGTGGCATCGGCCAGCAGGCGCCGCAGCTCCGGGCAGCCGTCGATGGCGGCGCGGAAGAGCGCTTCGGGGAGCAGGCGCGGACGGTCGTCGGCGAGCGTGACCACGCCGACCGAGAGCAGGTCGGGTCGAACCGGGAAATACCATGACCACCCGGCCGGATGGGCGACGATGAACGCGCGTGAGCGGTCGGGGCTGCCGTTGAGCGGCTCCTCGAAGTGGAAACCCTTGTAGTAGCCCCAATAGGCCACGTTGCGGAGCTGAGGATCCATCAGTCGGTCGGCCGCGCTGCCTTCGAGCCCCCCCTGCCCGGTGGCGTCGATCACGAAGCGGGCCCGGTGGGTGCGCCCCTCCCGGTCCACGGCGCCCACTACGCGTCCATCGGTACGCAAGAGCGATCGGGCACCGCAGTGCAGCACCTCGGCACCATGCTTCCGGGCGCAGTCCAGGAGCAGATGGTCGTAGACCGGGCGGTCGACATGCCAGGTGAACTCGGTCTGGGCGGAGTCGAGGCGGTCGGCGGGGGCGCGCATCTCGTCCATGGTGGCGAAGAGCAGGTGCCAGGGCTCCTGCCCCGCGCCCCAGCGGAAGGTCGCCCCGTATTTGCGGACGAAGCCGGCGGCCGCCACCGCGTCGTAGGCGCCCATCTCGGCGAGCACCAGGTTGATCTCCGCGACCAGGGTCTCGCCGACGTGAAAGCGGGGGAAGGTCTCGGATTCGAGGACCCGAACCCGGGTCTGCGGGCGGTGGCGGAGCAAGATGGCCGCCAGGGTCGCGCCCGCCGGGCCCCCCCCGAGAATCAGCACGTCGACGTCCGCCATCAGCGAGGCTCCACCAGCCGGTAGTACACCGTTCTGAGCAGCGGGCGCTCCGGAGCATCAAGGAAGGACACGTAGGTGGGGAGCAGCCGCAGCCGGAGTCGGGCGGCGCGCCGGTAGAGGGAGGCGGCCCGGGTCGAGAGCTCCGGGCCGGCGAGCTCGGCGAGGCGCTCCGGGGCGGCGTCGAGCTTGACGTGCAGGGTGCGATCGACGACCGCGCCCTCCCGCGCCCGGAGCGACAGGACCCATCGGGCCGGGGGCGTGCCCAGCCCCTCGTCCAGGGTGGCTCCGAGCGCGGCCAGGCGCGGGGCGCCGGAGGTGGCGGCGGCGGCGGTGGCGACGGGGAGCGAATGGGCTTCGACGTACACCTTTGCGCCCCCGGACGCGTCGAGGTCGAGCGCCGCGAAGGTGGGCACCAATCCGCCGAGCGCGCGGTGCAGGGTCGCGCCGGCACGGGCGGCGTCCAGGAGCACGGCGACGGCCTTGGGAACCTGTGGTCCCGGGTAGGCGTACAGCTTGGTGCGGCTGCCCGCAGCGCCCACCTGGAGCCCCGCCCCCTGCAGGTGGCTCATGGCTGTCGCGACATGCGACGGTAGGGAGCCCCTGTCCGACAAGAACGAGGCCACGGCGCTGACGTGTACGCGCTCGGCGGCCAGATTGTACGCCCAGCGGACGGCGTCGTCGCCCTCCCGCACGCTCCACTCCATCGCGGCGAGGGGGCGGGTCGGGTGCACCGAGGCGTCGCCGTGCGGCGGGCGCCCCGGCAGGCTGGTGAGTCCGGCGGCGAGCGCGGCGGCCTCCGGCGCGCCGAGCGTCGTGAGCCAGGCGGTCAGCGCGTCCACAGTGGGTGCTCCGGCGCGAAGACGCGGTCGGGGTCGAGCTCGTCGGCGAGGGCGGCCAGCACCGCACGGGTGGGCTGCCAGGCGCGCAGCATTGACGGTGGCCAGGTCCGGCCGACCCGGTAGGGCACCAGCGGCAAGGCCGCGAAGCGCTCGAACCACGGGGCGGCCTGCGCCGGCCCCCACGCCGCCGACTCGTGGGGGATACTTGCATGAACGCCGATGTTCACGAAATCAGGGGCGAGGTACAGCGCCAGCCGCACCTGGGCGACGCCGGCCGCACCCTGCGCGGCCACCAGCGCCCGCGCGAGGGCGAGCGTCTCCGTCAGTGCGCTCCACGGCGCGTTCACGTCGAGACCGGCCAAGCGGGCACGCGCGCAAAACGCGGCGAGACCACCGGCTTCGGGGTTCCAGCGGGCGTCGTAGTCCGGCGAACGACCCGCGCGAGCGGCGCCGCTCTCTGCTGCGGAGGTGACCATCGTGACCCCGGCGGCCGTGAGTCGGCGCGCCGCTTCTACGGCGCGCTCGACCGCCTCTCGCGCGGACCAGCTCGACACGATCCAGGCGTCAAGCACCCATTCTCCCCCGCCGTCGTGGGTCTGGACGACGCGGACCGTGTCGTAGACGCCGGCCAGGGCGCGCGCCGCGTCCAGCACCGCGGGCAACGTGGTGTCGGACGCCCGTCCGGACACCCGCACGCGCCATGGAGCCGGTCGATGCAGAAGCGCCACCCGCGTCACGATGCCGAGCCCGCCCTCTGCGCCCAGGAAGACCCCGGTCAGGTCGGGGAGGCCTTCGCGGAGAAACGGTGGGACCCCCTCGCGCGCCGCCGAGCCGGTCCAGAGCACGTCACCCCGCCCGGTGACGACCTCGATCCCGGCGATGGCGGCGCCGATCCCGCCTTGCCCCATGCCGATGCCCGAGGTGCAGGCCCCGGCGACGAGCGCGCCCAACGTGGTGTCGCCGAAGGCGTCGGGGTGGATGGAGAGGTGGGCTCCGGACCCCCGGAGGGTCACGTCCAGGTCCCGTACCCGGCAACCCGCGCCCGCCAGCCAGGCGTCGCCCTCTCGGCTGAGCGTGGTGGGGGCCTCGACGAGCACGGTGCCGTCGAGGTGAAGGGGGCTCCAGTAGGCGCTCATCCGTCCCGCGACCGAGAGTCTCAGGCCGTGATTGCGACAGACGCCAACGATCCCCGCCACCTGCGCGGTGTCGGTAGGCCGCACTCGCCACGCCGGCGTTCCGAGCGCGCGCCCGGTCACGTCGATCGCGGGCATTCCGCGCTCGAGAGCGTCGACGCCGACGATGGCCGCCAGGGCGTCGGAGACGGACATGGGCTGCCTTATCAACTCAGCCGACGTCTGGCTTCCGTTGTTGACACCGCCTCTCCATCGACCCACACCTCGTCCGCGTCCCCGTCCATGAGTTCGACCGGCACGCGGTTTCGGTGGAGCCACAACAGAAGGCGCCCGAGCTCGCCGCTGTGGTGAGTTCGATTGATTCTGACCCGGCCGCCAGGGGTCGAGACCAACGGAATGTTCACCCGCGCGCGGCGGGCGGCCACGGCGATGGGCCGTGGCTCGTCGGAGGGCCCGAGTCCCAGAGCCCGGTCCAGGCGGGTGCGGAGGCTCACGCCTGGGGCGGCCGAACGTAGTCGAACTCCACCGGGTTGCCGTGGATCCCGCGTCGTGGCGCGGCGATCCAGTTCGCCATCTTGCCGGGCTCGGTCACCCGATGCATCAGGCTCGCGACGTAGGCCCTATCGGCGGCGGTGGGCAGCCACCCGTCCACCTGGGCGTTCCACTCCTCGGCCGAGATCATCTCCCCGCCCGGGGTGAAGTGCAGGTTCGCGTAGATGCCCTGCCGACGGAAGAAGCGGCAGTTGGGCAGGGAGATGCGGTCGTTGACCCCTTCTTCCTCCAATGCCTGGTTCCAGCGTTTGACCACCCGCTCGGTGTCCTTGATGTAGGCGGCGCGGAGAAGTTCATTCATCGCGTTGCGCAACGGAACGTCCTTCTCGGTGAGCCGGCCGCCTTCGACAACGGTCATCCGCTGCCACTGGTTCAGCGCGGTGTGCTCCTGGTGGTCTTTGACTTCGGCCCAGCGTCCCTTGAGGCCCGCTGCGAAGAAGTCCGCGGCGTTGGTGCTGATCTCCGAGCCGAACAGATCGATCGAGTAGCTGAACCAGTAGGTGATCCACTTCTGGATCATCGCCACCGGGATGCCTCCCTGGGCGCGGGCGTCACCGTTGGGGTCGAGCTTTGCGAGCTGTGCCCCGCGGCGCAGCACCCGCTCAACGCCGGTCTCGCCGACGAAGAGGTGGTGGGCCTCCTCGGTGAGCATGAAGTGGCAGGTCCGGGAGAGCGGATCGAAACCGGACTCCGCGAGCGCGCCCAATTGATACTTCCCGTCGCGGTCGGTGAAACATGTGAAACAGAAGAAGGTCAGCCAGTCGGGGCAGGGCTGGTTGAAGGCGTCGAGAATGCGCGGCTTGTCGGCGTCGCCCGAGCGGCGGGCGAGCAGGTCATCGGCCTCATCCCGGCCGTCTTTGCCGAAATGGGCGTGGAGCAGGTAGACCATCGCCCAGAGGTGGCGGCCCTCCTCGACGTTGACCTGGAACAGGTTGCGCATGTCGATGAGGGAGGGCGCGGTCATCCCCAACCAACGCTGCTGCTCGACGCTGGCCGGCTCGGTATCGGCCTGCGTGACAATGATACGCCGCAATACATTTCGATACTCCCCGGGCACCTCCTGCCACACCGGATCGCCGGCGTGGTCGCCGAAGGGAATCCGGCGATCGGGCTCGGCGGCGTCGAGGAAGATGCCCCACCGATAGTCGGGCATCTTGACGTAACCGAACTGCGCCCAGCCACCGGGCTCGGTGCTGACCGCGGTACGCAGGTAGACGTCGTGTTGCTGGAAGCTGTCGGGCCCCATCTGGTTCCACCACTCGAGGTAGGCGGGCTGCCACTTCTCGAGCGCGCGCTGCAGCCGCTTGTCGGTGTCGAGGTTGACGTTGTTGGGGATGCGGCTCTGGTAGTCGATCTCGGCCATGGGGGCTCCTAGGTGCGCTTGTAGTCGAAAATAGGCTGTTCGGGGGCGCCGAACATCTTCAGCGCGCCGCGTTCGCCCACGGCGTTGGGCCGTTGGAAGATCCAGTTCTGCCAGGCGGTGAGCCGCCCGTAGATCTTGTTCTCGCAGGACTCGGGGCCGCCGAACCGGAGGTTCTGCTCCATGCCGGTGAGCGCGTCCGGTGACAGGCTGCACCGCTCTTCGATGGCGATGCGGACCTCGTCGGCGTAGTCGATTTCGTCCGGAGTCATGGTGACGAGTTCGAGCTCAGCCGCGGTCTCGGCGTCGGCGACATCGTCGAGCGCGAGGATGCGACCGGGCAGGGACGGGTCGGCCGGATACCGGGACTGGAGGCGGGTCAGGCCCGAGTGCATCGGAAATGCACCGCCGGAAACGCTGGTGGGACGGACCTTGTTGATGCCGTCGTCGTCGGCGAGCATGTAGCTGCGGTCGGCGGCCAGGGCGAGTTCGAAGAGCGAGCCGGCGAAGGCGTTTCCGGGCTCGATCAGGGCGAAGATCGACTTGGCCATGTTGTCGAGCCGGCGCAGCACCCGCGCCTGGAACAGGCGAACCTCGCGACCGAACCAGCCCTGGGTGTCCAGCGCGGCGTCGGCGGCGATGACGGCGTCGCGATCGCCGGTGGTCTTGACCACGAGGAGGCCGATCTCGAGGTGGTTCACGCGGAGCCGCATCAGCGCGTCGTCCAGCTCCCGCCAAGCTCGCAGCGACCAGGTGGAGCTGTCCTTGGTGGGCGCGGTCGTCGGGGCGGCGACCGTGACGTGGGCGACGCGGGTGACCGGGTCGATCGTGACCTTCACGTGGCGATATTCCATGTAGTGCCCGAAGCTCTCGGTGGGTTCGAGCGCCTCCAGTTCCACCGGGAACGCGTCCGGCGCCATCGGGTTGCCTGCGACCACCGCCTGAGCACGGGCGTCGACGCCGGCCTGCCACTTACTACGGGGGAACGCCGCGTCCACGAAGCGGTAGCGTACCGCATCGCGTGCCTTGAAACCCTCGGCCTTGGTGCAGAACACGTCGGCGATGTCGCGGCGCACTTTCCGCTTGTCGGTGAGCCGCGTCAGGCCGCCCGTGCCCGGAAGTACACCAAGAAGCGGAACTTCTGGCAATGAAACAGCAGAGTTCCCGTCGTCGATGAGCAGGATCTCTTTGCAGGCCATGGCCAACTCATACCCGCCGCCCGAGGCCGTTCCGTTGAGCGCGGCGATGTACACCGCGCCGCCGTTTGCGGTGGCTTCTTCGATTCCGCCGCGCGTCTCGTTGGTGAATTTGCAGAAGTTGACCTTGAAGGCGTGGCTGGCCTGGGCGAGCATGCGGATGTTCGCGCCGGCGCAGAAGATCTTGTCGTACCCGCCGGTCATGACCACCGCGCGGACGGCGGGAAATTCGAAGCGCAGCCGCTGCACGGCGTCGGCCAGTTCGACGTCGACGCCGAGGTCGTAGGAGTTGAGCTTCAGCTCGTACTTCCCAGGCCACATGCCACCGTCTTCCTGGACGCGCATGGTCAGCGTCGCGACGCTGCCCTGTACCGCGAGGTGCCAGTGGCGGTAACGCGAAGGGTGCGTCTCGAAGCGCACGGGCGGGTAGGCGAGCTCGGCCATGGGGTTCTCGGTCCGGGAGGCAGCACTATACTGCATGCTGTCGGGGTGTTCAAGTCGGCTGTTATGCAGTATACTGCTCTTATGCTGACGGTGTCCGGTCCCGAGTTGCTGCGTCGTGTGGGGGCGCGCATCCGGCAGCTGCGTGAGCACCAGGGCCTTACGCAATCGGCGTTGGCGAGGCGATCTGGGGTGAGCCTCCGCTTTCTGGCCGACGTGGAACGCGGCGCTGGGAACGCCAGCCTGATGCGCCTCGCCGAGCTGGCGCGTGCCCTGGAGGTGTCGTTGGCCGAGCTGGTGATCGACGCGGGCCCGATCGTCGACGAGTTGGCACGCTTCGGGCGGCTCTCGCGGGCGGAACGGCGGAGTCGCCTGGGTGGAGAGCGGGTGTCGATCGCGCTGGTGGGGCTCCGCGGCGCCGGGAAGTCGACGGCCGGGAGGCTGCTCGCGACCCGGCTCGGCGCGCCGTTTCAGGAGGTCGACGCCCTGGTCGAGGCGCGGGCGGGGATGCCGTTGGCGGCGCTGTTCTCGGACCACGGCCACGAGACCTATCGTCGACTGGAGCGGGAGGTCCTCGACACGCTCTGGTCCGGCGAAGAGCGCGTGGTCTTCACCACCGGCGGCTCGCTGGTGACCGAGCCCGCCATCTGGGGCGAGCTCCGTCGACGCACCCGGACGGTCTGGCTCCGGGCGCGGCCCGAGACGCACCTGAGCCGGGTCGAGGCCCAGGGCGACGCCCGGCCGATGCTGGGCAGGCGGGACGCGCTCGCGGAACTGCGGGCCCTCCTCACTGCGCGCGAGCCGCTGTATGCGCAGGCCGATCTCACCCTGGACACCGAACGGCTGGACCTGTTGGAGACCGTGTGGGCGTTGGAGAGCTGGGCGGTTGGGGGGGCGTGATCTGCGCCGGTACCGTGATAGCCCCGCCCCCCACCGGCGGACCCATGCCCTTCGACCACGCCCATCCGTCGCTCGTGCAGGCGCTCACCGCCAAGGGCTACCTGGAGCCGACCCCCGTTCAAGCGGCGATTCTCGACCCGACCCTGGGCGTGCGCGACCTGCTGGTCTCCGCGCAGACGGGCTCCGGCAAGACTGTGGCCTTCGGGCTGGCGTTGGCGCCGGCGCTGCTCGGGGATGACGGCCGGTTCGGACCGGCCAAGGCGCCCCTGGCGTTGGTGGTCGCCCCCACCCGCGAGCTGGCGATGCAGGTACAGCGCGAGTTGGCCTGGCTCCTCGGCCCCTCGGGCGCCCGCGTGGTGGCCTGTGTCGGCGGCATGGACATCCGCCAGGAGGCCTGGCAACTCAACCAGGGCGCCCACGTGGTCGTCGGCACTCCGGGTCGACTCTGCGACCACCTCGACAAGGGTCGGCTGAAGCTGGATAGCGTCGTCGGCCTGGTGTTGGACGAAGCGGACGAGATGCTCGACCTGGGCTTCCGCGACGAGCTGGAGCACCTGCTCCAGGCCACGCCACCCGACCGCCGCACGCTGATGTTCTCCGCCACCGTTCCGGCCGGCATCGAGGCGATGGCCCGGAAGTTCCAGCGCAACGCCGCCCGTGTCGCGGTCGCCACCGGCGAACAGCACGCGGACATCGAGTACCGCGCCGTGGTGGTCGTTCCCCGCGAGATCGAGCGGGTCATCGTCAACATCCTGCGCTTTGTCGACGCGCCCGGCGCGTTGGTGTTCTGCCGAACCCGGGAGGGCGTCAATCGCCTGCAGATGGCGCTGGCGGAGCGTGGGTTCGCGGCGGTGGCCCTCTCCGGCGAGCTGGGGCAGGCCGAGCGGAACCGGGCCCTCCAGGCGCTGCGCGATCGCCGTGCACGGGTCTGTGTCGCGACCGACGTGGCGGCCCGCGGTCTGGACCTTCCGGACCTGGGTCTGGTCGTGCATGCGGAGCTGCCGAACGATCCCGCCCTGCTGCTGCATCGGAGCGGCCGAACCGGGCGTGCCGGACGCAAGGGCATGGCCGTGGTCCTGGTACCGGGCGCCAAGCGCCGCGCCGCCGAGCGCATGTTCTACGAGGCCAAGGTCGAACCCTGGTGGATCGGGCCGCCGTCGGCCGACGCCATCCGTACGCGGGATGAGGTGGCGCTGCGCGCGACGGTCACCGAGTTGGCCGCCGACGTCCAGGAAGACGATCTCGCGGTCGCGCGCGAGCTGATCGCCACCGGCGACGCCGAGCGGATGGTCGCGGCACTGGTGCGCTTCCAGCGGGCGCAGCTCCCGGCCCCCGAAGAGGTCAGCGAGTGGTCCGCTCCCCCGCCGGCGCCCAAGCGGGAGCGCATGCAACGCGACCAGCTGGAGCAGTCCTCCCCGCCGGGCGACGGTCCCCCGATGAACGGTGCCTGGTTCCGTATCAATGTCGGTCACAGTCAACGCGCGGATCCGAAGTGGCTGCTGCCGATGTTGTGTCGCCGCGGTGGCATCCAGAAGCAACACATCGGCGGGTTTCGCGTGATGCGTCACGAGACGCGGGTGCTGATCCATTCCGGGGTGGCGGAACGATTCTTGCGCGCGGTGTCACGTCCGGACCCCGCGGACGCAAACATCCGGGTCGTGCAGTGGTTTGGGGAAGAGTAGCCTCAGTCGGCGCAGGCCCGGACCGGCGGTGACCTCAGCGCGGTGTCGAGATTCTGAAACGTGCGGTCGAGGTTCCGCCACAGTTCGGGAAGCTCGTCTCCGCCTACCCAGAAGCCGATCATCAGCTGTTGACCCTGTTGCCCCGAACGGGGGAGCGTCCGGAACTGGACCTCGACGATGGACAGCCCGATCGCGGCCCGCTCGAAGTCGCGGTCCACCCCGGCACAGGCGCGAGCGGTCGCTTGGGTGAGGGCGTGCACGCGCGCCGGCGAGCAGTTCCGCGACAGCTCGCGAAACAGGATCATCAAGCGGCCGGAGCACACGAGACGGGTCGGAATCCTCGGCGACTGATTCTCGGCCACTTCCGCCAGCGCGCAATCGTTGGACTCGAACGGGGAGTCGGCGCCGTTGAGCCACTCCACCAGCCCGTAGAACGTCTCGGCGGCGGGCTGGCCGTCGATGGCCACAAAGTCCTCGAGTGCCACGCGGATCAGCTCGGGTTGGATGCGAAAGTCGACGTAACGATGGGCGGGGTCGGCCCCCGTGGTCCACGGGTGCGAGCGCCGCTTCAGTGAACTCGGGTCGCGGTTTTCGTAGATGTGCACGGCGCGCGGCGGCATAGCGCATTCGCCGATGGTCAGCGCCCCGCCTGCAACATTGCCTTGAAGCTGCCGGCGCCCTCGCCGGTGCGGAAGGGGCAGCGGATGGTCACCGTCGAGGTTTCGGCGACCACCTCGGTCTCGCCGCCGTCCACCCTGGTCAGGTCGGCGAGCGGCACGGACTGCGCGCCGTCCGCGCTGGATAGACGCACGAGCCGCCCGCCGCTGATCGCGCACCCGGCGCTGCCGGTGTACGACTCGGCGTGGAAGGCGTCCGGGATCTCGTCGATCGCCAACAGTCCGGCCTCCCGCATCGGCTGGAGCACACGCGCGTCGACTACGCCACCATAGCTCGTCCGCATCGGGGAAAGCGCGCTGCCACCCGCCACCAGCGAGTACGATGAGATCGCCACGCCGATGGCCCCAGCGCTGGCGATGGTCAGCAACAGCACGACATAGGCCGCGAGGCCGCAGCCGGGCAGGACGTTCTGGGGGTGGTCGTCGGGGGCGGCGGGCACGGCCGGCGCGTTATCCCGCGGCGATGCGGGTGCGTACGGCGCTGACGGTGGCGGGCTCCGATTGCGGCGGCGGGGCCGGGCTCCAGGCCGATCTCAAGACCTTCCTGGACCGGGGCGTCTACGGCCTGTCGGTGGTCACCGCCATCACCGCGCAGAACACCCGAGGCGTGCACGCGGTCGGCCTGGTGGAGCCGGGCCTCGTCCGCGACCAGCTTCGTGCCGTCTTCGACGACTTCCCCATCGACGCGATGAAGACGGGCATGCTCGGGGACGCGCGTATCATTGATACATTGTGCGATGTGTTGGAAGGATTGACGGCCCGGCCGGCGCTGGTGGTGGATCCGGTGATGCTGTCCAAGGACGGGACGTCGCTCCTGGAGCCGCGCGCGCTCGATGCGCTTCGCAGGCGGCTGTTCCCGTTGGCGACATTGGTGACGCCGAACCTCCCGGAGGCGGCGGTACTCGGACCGCTCGAGGGCGATGTGTTGCTGAAGGGCGGCCACGGCGAGGGGAGGTGGGTCATCGACCGGCTCACCGTGGGCAGGCAAGAGCGTACCTTTCGTCATCGCCGGGTGGAGACCCGCCATACCCACGGCACGGGCTGCACCCTGTCCGCGGCGATCACTGCGGAGTTGGCCAAGGGCGTCGAGCTCGAAACCGCCTGTCGGCGGGGCGTTCGTTACGTGGCCGGGCTCATCCGACGGGGCGGCGGGGACCTCGGTGGTGGAGCGGGGCCGCTGGTGCACGGGCGCTGAGCCTACCGCTTCACCACTGCCCCGCAACCTCCGCCCGTGCGGCGTCGTAGTCATCCACCCGAAGTACGCTCCCGCGCGGCTGACACAGCGCCAGCGCCGGGCAGTTCGTCGCCAACAGCATGCGCACCCCGGTCGCGGTGTCGGTCAGGATGTAGGTCGCGCCCTCCCCGCGTTGGGCGTCGGGGACAAGCAGCCATACTTCGCGGGTGCGTTCGGGGTCGATGCGCAGGTTGCCGCGGGGGTCTTGGGTGAAGAGCGCCGGCGGGCCGAGGTGGAAGGCCGCTTTGTCGAACTCGGATGCGAAGCGCATCAGGCGTCGGGCGCGAGCTGGATGAGCCAGACGGTGATGCCCAGGACCGCCGCGATCGACCCGACGCCGACGAAAAGTGCGAAGCTCATGCCGACGACGTAGCCCGGCGATACCCGGGGCGCGATGCGCACCACGCACCGGCTCTGTCTCGGCGATGCGCGCGCGCTGCCGGTGGCGGACGCCAGCGTGCACCTGGTGGTGACCTCGCCGCCCTACCCGATGATCGCCATGTGGGACGCGGGCTTCTCGGCGGTGGACCCGGAGATCGGGGCGGCGCTCTCGCGTGGGGACGGGGCGGCCGCCTTCGAGCGGATGCACCGACAGCTCGACGAGGCCTGGGTCGAGTGTGCCCGGGTGCTGGTGCCGGGCGCCTGGGCGGCGATCAACATCGGGGACGCCACCCGCAGCCTCGGCACCCGGACGTTCGGCGGCAGCTTTGCGCTCTGGCCCAACCACGCCCGGGTCCTCGGCGGGGCGATGCGCGCCGGCCTGGTCGCGATGCCCGACATCCTGTGGCGCAAGCCCACCAACGCGCCGAACAAGTTCATGGGCTCGGGCATGCTCCCCGGTGGGGCCTACGTCACCTACGAGCACGAGTACGTCCTGCTTCTCCGCAAGCCCGGCACCCGCAGCTTCGATGCCGCGCGCCGTCGCGAGAGCGCCTACTTCTGGGAGGAGCGCAACGCCTGGTTCTCCGACCTCTGGACTGGCCTGCCGGGGGAGCGTCAGGCCGCGAGCGCGGGTCGCTCCCGCAGCGCCGCTTTCCCGCGCGAGTTGCCGTGGCGCCTCATCCACATGTACTCCTGCCTCGGCGACACCGTCCTGGACCCCTTCGCCGGTACCGGCACCACCGCCGCCGCCGCCCTGGCCGCGGGGCGGTGCAGCGTGTCGGTCGAGGCGGACGAAGCCGTGCTCGCGGCCGCGCCCGTCGCGCTGCAGCAGGCCGTCGCCTGGGGGCAACAGCGAACCTCAGAGCGTCTGGCCGCGCACCTTGCGTTCGTCGCGGCGCGGGTGGGCGCCGGACGGGTGCTCAAACACCGGTCCCCGGCCTACGGGCCCGTCGTGACCGGGCAGGAGCGCGACCTTCGCTTCTGGGAGCCGGTGGCGCTGTCACCGGGGGAGGGGGAGGTTCCCTGGATCGGGGAGCATCGGGTCGTCAGTTGACGCAGGTGATGGTTCCGTCGAGGAGGTTGCCGCCGTCGGCAGCGCCGACGCCCGCCAGCTCCACCGAAACCCGGGCCACCCGGTCGAGCGCGACCCAGTCGGTCACGGTCACGGTGCCGACCTCGATCGGCCAGGGGCTGCTGTGGTAGGTCGCACCGATCGCGAGCATGCCGGTCACCAATTGTGAGGCGCCCTCGTCCGGGGCGGTGAACGTCAGCGAGACGCGAAACATCGGCCCCTCCTGCTCCTGAAAGAGCCCGCGCGACATGTCGATGTCCACCTCCTCGTCGTCGCCGGAACAGGTGACCTCGATGCCGTCGGCGTCTTCGTCGACGAAAACCTCCACATCGTCGTCGACGGCGAAGGCGAGCCGCGACCCAGTGCCGGCAGGGGCGCAGCCGCCGAGCATGAGCACCGAGACGAGGGAGAGCAGGTTCATCGATCCTTCCGGGAGGGACGGGGAGGTGGGCAAGGTGCGTGCCAGGGGCGTTGCCCCGCCGTTTTTGGCGGAGGGCGCCCCGCGTGGGCGATACCCACGGCGCAGCATACCCCGCCGCCCCGAGCGACCGGGAGGGAGCGGCGCCCACGGCCAGAGGCGCGGGATCCTGCGTTCCCCCTACTCGGTCTTGACGCTCTGGCGCATGCTGGCCGGACACTCCGGCACGATGTCGACCTTGTAATAGCCAAGTTCATCCGCCCAAAACTCGCCCTCGAAGGGCCACTCCTGCCATCCCTTGCGGATCCGCTCGGTGCGCTTGACGCTGCGGGCGGCTTCGAGCTCCTTGCCCGTCCGCGCGGCCTCCTCGAACATCTTCTGCTTGAAGCGGAGGATGTCGAGGATGAAGATCTCGGAGTTGGTGAGCATGTCGAGCAGGTCGGTCTGCTGCCCGGCGAAGGTCTCCTTGATGCGACCCCCCTCGGCCTGGACCACCGCGTCCCGGCGCGTTTCCAGCCAGGCCTTGGCGGTGTCGGAGAACGGATTGGCCTCGACCCGCTTCATGCGCCGCAGCTCGTCGTTGGCGGAATCGACGGCCTTGACCGAGAGCGCGAACCGCTCTTCCTCCCCCCAGGGGCGCCAGATCATCTCGGGGAGGTCGGTGCGCTTGCCCTTCTGCATGTAGAGCTTCGCCGCCTCGAAGGTCTCGAGCTCCGACTTGTCGCTCCACGCCCGGAGGGCCTTGTGCACCGTCGCGTACTTGTCCTTGAAGTGGCCGATCTGCGATTCGGACTCGGGAAACTTGCAGAGCAGGAACATGCTGTAGATGCGCAGCAGGTCGGCTTCGGGAAAGTACCACTTGGCGAAGAAGGCCGAGTCGAAGGGGAGGAGCTGCGCCAGCGAGCCGTTGAAGTCGTCGACACGGAAGTGGGCCCATGCCCGTTCGAATTGTGCGTCGGGCCAGAAGGCACTGCCGCGGGTGACACGGCTATACGCCTCGATCGAACGGGGGTAATTTCCGGACCCGTACCATGTGCGGGCGGTGTTGAGCTGCACGCTGTCGGTCCAGCGTAGGTCCTTGTCCGTGCCGGTCCGGGCGGCCGACTCGAAGGCCTTGAGCGCGTCTTCGTGGCGTTCCTGCTGGTTGAGCACGATGCCCTCGAGCACCTTGGCATCGGCCCACAGGGGATCGCCCTCCCGGACCATCTTGAGCACCGCCGAGGCCGTGCCCCACTGGCCGGCCCGCACGTTCTCCTTGGCGGCCAGGTAGGCCATCTGCCCCCGGACGTCGTCGGTGCGGGCGAGGCCGAGATTTCCGGCGAAGGGCTTCTGCAACAGCGCCAGATCGCCCACCTTGGCGGCGATGTCGATCGCCTTGGGCACGCGGAGGCTGACCTCGGCGATGTTGGTGTCACTGGCGGTCTCGAAGGCCTTGGCGTAGGCGCAGAGCGCGGCGTAGGGCAGGGAGAGCTCGCCGAGGATGTCGCCGAGGCGGGCATAGGCTTCGCCGTAAAACTCGGCGAGGGTGGGATCGTCGACGATGAGCACCAGCGCATCGGCGGCCCGGGTCTTGCTGCCGGCGGCGATCTCCTGATCGTACTGCGCGAAGGCCTGACCGCGAACCTTGATTTCTTTATTGCTCATCTCGGCCGGCGCGGCCGCGGTCGGCTTCTCGACGTTCTTGGCGGGCTTTTTCGGGCCCGCCGAGGCCGGAGCGGCGAAGATCAACAAAGCGGCGAGCGTGGCCGTCCGGATCACTTCCCGCCCCCGAGCAAGAGGCTCAACCCGAGCGCCACGTTCACGTTCTGCTTGGGCGCCCAGGTCTGGCTCTGCGCGCGGTACTCCACCAGCACGCTGTCCCGCACCTCGAACTTGACGAAGGTGGTCTTGGTGGTGAACAGCCGAGCGCCCAGCCCCAACGGGAGCGTCGGCGAAACCGTGAGGTCGGCGGCAGGCAGGACCGAGCTCTCCAAGGTCGCGCCCAGCCCCGCGAGCGCGTAGACGTCGTAGTGGACCACCTTGCGGCCGCCGAGGTTCATCTTGGCGTAGGCCAGAGTGAACTGGATGTCGGCTTCGGCGCTGGCCAGATACCGGTAGGCTTCGACGGCGACGCCGTACGTCGGCCCCGCGAGCTCGGTGTAGTGGCCGTTCTCGAGCCCATACCCGCCCCCCAGGCGCAGCTCGACGCCCAGGGTGTCGGAGAGGTGCTTGGTCGCGGACACTCCCAGGTTCGGGGCGACCGTGTACCCGTCGAAGGGCATGACCCCGAGGGTAGCCCCGAGCTCCAGCGCGCCGTCCTTGCGGTACAGCATCTTCTGGACGACCTTGACCTCGGAGTTCTTGAGCACGCCGATGTCGAGCGTGTCCTTGGCGACGTCTTTGGTGAGGTCGGCCGCAAACGCCAGCGAAACGAGAGGGAGCAGCATGGGCGGGAGGGCCTCGGCCTAAAGGGGGAGTTCGCGGGGGATGCCGCCGAGCGGGCGGTAGTAGATGCGCACGTCCGAGTTGTACTCGGGGAGCGCGGCGCCATGGAAGGTCACGGCGTTGAGCGCCGCGTCGTAGCTCCAGCCGTCGCCGTAGGTCGGCGTCTGGGCTTCGGGGGTGGAGTCTTCGGCCGCCCCGACCTCGAGCCCGTCGGTGTAGACGCGGATCGTGGCGACGTCGGGGACGCCCTGCAGCACGAAGGAGCTGATCTGGTTGTTGAGCAGCTCGCCGAGCTTGGTGAGGTTTTCGCCCCAGTCGGTCGCCGCACAGCCATCTTCCTGATCGGTCAGGTCGATGTAGGCGCCGTTGGTGGTCGTGGCGGCGGCCTGGTACCGCTCGACGCCCCAGGTCTGAGCCCCTTCGAGGCAGGAGCCGTCCCGGTCATGGTAGGCCGGCCCGATCACCGCGAAGCGCACCAGATTGGGGAAATCCGCGAAGATGTCGAAGTAGGGCGTCGCGTCGCCATCGTTGTTGGGAACCCGCCGGCTGCCGTCGCCTTCGTCGGTGACGATCACCACCAGGGTGTTGGCCTCGGGGCGGATGAAGTCCGCGATCGAGTTCGCGTCGCCGGGCACGATGGGGTACCCCGGCTCGGTGGAGGGGTCGTCGTCGTCGTCCCAGCAGGCGTCCGGCGCGTCGGCCGACGCCCGGCAGAGCGTGTCGAGCGCCGCTTCCAGACCCTCTTCGTTGCCGGCGCCCTCTTCCTCGATCCACCCCGCCGGGCACAGGCATTCGAGGTACTCGCGCGGCAACTCGGTGCCCGCCGGGAGCGGGCAGTTCCCGTCGTCATCGGCCTCGTAGCCGGGATCGGTCGCCATGTCGGCGGTTTTCCAGTACACCGTGTCGCACACGAGGTTTGTGCGAAATGCAGTCGCGACGTCGTCATCGCCGCGGACGACGACAGCTGGTTCGCCGGTGAGGGTCCCGGCCTCGCCGTCGTCGATGCCCGAAGTCGGTCCCGAGCCGTAGTTGGCGCTGGTGGTGGTCAGCGCGAGCTGGTAGTCGATGATCGACCCATTTTCCGTGCTTTCCCGGACGTAGTTGTTCACGGCGTCGCTGAGGGTGGCCCGAGGTACGTTGCTGCCCTCGGAGCTGGTGAGCTGGTTGAGGAACACCTCGAAGTTCAACGCCAGCGCGCTGGCTTCTTCCTTCATCGACCCCGAAGAGTCGATGACGAAGAGGATGTCCGCGTTGTTGTTGAACGTCGCCTGTTCGAAGCCGGTGACGCGGAACAGCTCGTAGCTGTTGCATCCGGACGCGAGCAGTAGTGGCAACAGGAGCCGCATGCTCCAAACTCCGAAGTGCGCGCATCCTACCGCCGCGGAGGGCCCTCCGGCAACCACCGGCGCACCCCGCCGCGTGCGGTCACATCTTCTTGACCAGCGAGTTCACCGAATTGAACGTGGTGGTCACCTGGTGGTGGATGCGGATGCCCTTCTTCTGGTGGTACTTCAGCAGCTCCGACCAGATGTTGGTGATCTCGGCGCGAATGTCGGGGTAGGAGCAGGCATCGACCAGCGTGCGCAGGCGCTCGACTGCGGGCGGCAACTCGGCACCGGCGTAGCAGTCGACGATGCGCTGGATGGTCGTGGCGAGCTGGGCGTGGAGCGGATGCTCGATTGCCGTGGCGAGCGGGTCAGCGTCCGGGATGGGCGGGGCGGCTTCCGCCTCGACGGCGGCCTCTGCCTCGTCGGGGGCCTCCTCCTCGATTTGGGCCTCCACCTCGACGGCGGCTTCCACCTCGACGGGGGCCTCCTCCTCGATTTGGGCCTCCACCTCGACGGCGGCTTCCACCTCGACCGGGGCCTGGGGAATCGTGACCGCGGCGGGACTCCAGACGGCGTCCTCCCCCGTCGGCGACGGGTCCGGCGCGCTCAGCGGGGAAAGTCCGCGCTCCGCGAGGAAGGCGTCGGCGTTTCCGAACATCTCGCCGACATCGGCGAGGCGGAAGCCACCCTTGATGCCCGCCCGGGCGACTTCGTTCTGCGACTCGATCACCGTGGCGCGGCCGGTGGCGCCTGGGTCGAGCAGCACCTGCGGGGCGACGATCGCATCGACCGTCAGCCGCGCCGCGCCGATGACGATGCGCGTGCGCGCCTGGAGGCCGCGAACCGTGACCGTCCCGGTGCCAAGCTCGATCACGTCGGCGATCAGCGTCTTGCCGCTCACGTCGCCCTGGAAGCGGATCGTCCCGGCGATCTCGAGCACGTCGAAGCTGAACGCGCCGCCTACGGTGATGGTGCCCCCAACCTGCAATACGCGCGCTTCGAGCGTGCTCTGCACGTGCAGATCGCCGCCGACCCGGAGTCCGTCGGCGACGACGCTCCCCACCGCCAGGTTGCCGCCCACATCGGCCTGGTCGGCGCGCAGATGGCCGGCGATCGCGCCGTCGCCGCGGAGGTTCAGGCTCGCGACGTCGAGGGCGGGCAGCGTGCCGCCCTGCGCCTGCACCGACTGCGCCCGGAGCGCCCCGGTGGTCGAGACCTCCCCGCCGGCGATGACCTCGCCGGCGTCCAGGCTGTGGGCGTCCAGCCGGATGTTGCCCTGATGCGAGACCACCCGCGCCATCCTTCGTCCGCCGAAGTCGGTGTGCAGCTCCACATCCCCTGCGTTCTCGATGACGACGCCGTCGTCGGTGATGGCGAAGACGACACCGTGAGGAATGACAAACGCCTGGGACATGGGCGACCGCTCCGACTAGGTCGCGCAACGTAGGGTGTGCGGGTCGGGGCGTCAACCGTCGGGGCGCTCGACTCCTTGGAGCAGATACGCTCCGATCGTGCTCGGCCGTCTCCGACTACCTCGCGTCCGGGTGGCGCCCTGGGCGTTGCATCTCGGCCTTGCGCTCCTGGTCACCGCGCCCGGGGCCCTGACCGCGGGGTCTCGGATGGTGGGTGATCCGCGCGTGGACGTGTGGAATCATGCCTGGGGGCCCTGGTGGTTCTGGGACAGCCTCGTGCACGGGCGCCTGCCGCTGGCCACCCACCTGCTCAACGCCCCCGAGGGGGGTCGCCTCTGGTTCATCGACCCGGTGGGCGCGGCGGCGGGGATGTGGCTGGTGCCGTTGGGGGGGGCGGTCCTCGCCTGGAACGCGGTGATCCTGGTGCTGGTCGTGGCCGCAAGTGTCGCCGGCCGGCAGCTCGCCAGCACCTTCGGCGCCGGAGAGCGGGCCAGCTGGATCGGCGCCGTCGGGGTGGCGGCCTCGGCGCACGTGATCTCGGAGTTGCACAACGGCATCAGTGAGGCCGTCGGCGTGGCGTGGGGCGTGTTCGCCCTGTCGGCGCTCGTTCGCGCCACCGCCACCCCGGCGCCGCTCCGGGGCTGGGTCCAGGCCGGCCTGCTGGGCGGGCTCACGGCGCTCGGAACCTACTACTATGCGCTTGGGCTGGGGCTCGCAGCGGTGGTGGTGGTGGGCGAGGGACTGTGGCGTGGCCCGAGACGGCAGGTGGTTCGGGGCGTCCTGGTCGCGGCCGTCGTCGCTGCCGCGATGACGGTGCCCGTACTCCTGGTGGTCGAGTCGACGCTCGCCGACGTCGCCCACTCGATCATCCAGCGCGACGCGGCCGACTGGCGGGACCGCTTCTGGGTGCTTCAACACAACGCCGTCGACCCGCTCAGCCTCGTGGTTCCCGGCGACTTCCAGTCGGTGGACCTCACCTCGCTGGGGGAGTCGTTCCGGCATTCCAGCTACCTTGGCTTCTGCTGTCTGATTCCGGCGATCCGCTCGCCGCAGCGTCGGCTGCTGTGGGCGGCGGCCGTGCCGCTCGTCTTTTCCCTGGGACCCTTCCTCTGGGTGGGCGGTGACTGGGTGCGGCTGGGCGGACAGCTCGTGGCCCTGCCGTACCGGCTCCTGATGGACCTTTTCCCCTCCGGCGCCATCGCCCACCCCCAGCGGGTCGGCTTCATCGGGATCGCCATCGTCGCGGCGGTGGGCGCGGCCGGCGTCGCGGAGCGCCACGCCCGCTGGGTGGTGGGCGCGCTGCTCGTCGAACTGTTGCTGCTGAGTCCGGCGCCTTGGCCGCTGGCCCGGACACCGGCGTTGGACTTCGGCTACGCCGAGGCCATCCAGGCCGCCGTCCGCGAGACCCCGAACGCGGTGCCGCGCGCCGTCGTCGATGTGCCCGCGCATGGCGAGGGGATGAGCACATCGCGATACCTCGTGTTCCAGACCGTTCACGGGCAGCCGATCCCCTACGGTCCAAACGTTCGCGCCGATGCGTTCCGGATGTTCGGGAACCCTGGGCTGGCCGGGCTCGTGTTGGGCAACGGCACCGCGTTCCGGCAGGCGCGAGTCGAGGACCTTCGCCGAGGAGACGCCGGATTCATAGCCTTGCACCGAGACCTTGGCGAGACGGCAGAAATGGAGAGCTGGCTGCGCGACAAGCTCGGGGAGCCGAACGAACACGGACCGGTGCTCTTCTGGGACGTTCGGCCGACCGATAGAGGCACGCCGATCCCGAGGGCCAACGCGGCGGCGGGCCCGCCGAATTCGGCTTCGCCGACAGCCGATTAGCCTCGGGCCCTTGCGCTGCAGGCTCGGACTTGGCATGCTGCTGACTTGAGTGTGAGTGAGTCCCATGCTGACCCTGCTGCTTGCCCTGAACGCCTGCCCCACCGAAACACCCGAAGAGGTCGCGCCCCTCCTCGGTCCCCCGGGCGGCGACGGCGCTGGCGGAGCACCCGGCGCTCCGCCCCCAGGCGGTGAGGCACCCGGCTCCCCTCCGCCCGGTGGCCAGCCCAACACGCCGCCGACTCCTGGCGGTGGCGCGCCCACGGCTCTGGTCGTCGTCCCCGGCGAGGGCGTCAAGGTCTCAGGTACGGCATCCTACGTCGGAACCCCCGAGGGGACCATCCGGCTGGACGTGCTCAGGAAGAGCGACACCATCTCCGAGTTGGTGTACTCGGGCACGCTCGGTGCCCTGGGGCCCTTCGACGTGGAGCTTCCCAAGAACATCGGGAGCATACAGGTCGCGGTCTTCATCGACCTCACCGGGGACGGCCCCACGGTGGGTGAGCCCATGGCCGCCACCACCTGGATCGACGTCGGCGACAAGCCGGTGACCGACCTCAAGCTGGTGCTCAACAAGCTTGAGAATGGTGGCCCCCCGCCTGCGGGTGGGACGCCGGTCGGTGCGCCGCCTGGGGGTGGTGCAGCTCCGGGTGGGGCCCCACCCGCCGGGGCGCCGCCTGGGGGCGGGGCGCCGCCCGCCGGGGCGCCGCCCGCCCGGTGAGCACGTCGCCCCGGCCGCCGCCGCGCCGGGCTTTTTGCCGCCCACCTTACCCGGTCGCGGGTTCCACGGTCGCCCCCGCGACCTCGGGCGCGGGCGTGTAGTCGAAGGTCACCGCCCCCTCGACGATGTCGGCGAGGACGCGACCGCCCTTCTGGAGCGTTCCGAAGAGCAACTCGTCTGCGAGGGCCTTCTTCAGGTGATCCTGGATGACGCGGCCCATCTCTCTCGCGCCGAAGGCCGGCTTGTAGCCTTCGTTGCCCAGCCACTCGCGCAGCGCGGGCGTCACCTCGATGGTGACGTCGCGCGCTTGGAGCTGGGCCCCCAACTGGAGGACGAACTTGTCGACCACCTGGAGGATCACCGGGCGGGTCAATGCCCCGAAGACCACGCTGCCATCGAGTCGATTGCGAAACTCGGGGGGGAAGATGTTGTTGAGCGCCTCGGACACCTTGCCGTCGGCCCCCGGCGGCGAGAAGCCCACACTTCCCTTGGCGGCCTCGCGGGCGCCGGCGTTGGTCGTCAGGATCACCACCACATTGCGGAAATCGGCCTTTTTTCCGTTGTTGTCGGTGAGCGACGCGTTGTCCATCACCTGCAACAGGATGTTGAAGATCTGCGGGTGCGCCTTTTCGATCTCATCGAGCACCAGAACGGCGTGGGGGTTGCGGCCGACAGACCCGGTCAGCAGGCCCTCCTGGTCGAAGCCGACGTAGCCGGGCGGCGCGCCGATGAGTCGCGACACGGTGTGCGACTCTCCGTACTCCGACATGTCGAAGCGCAGGAACTGCACCCCCATGACCTCAGCGAGCTGCTTGGCCAACTCCGTCTTGCCGACGCCGGTCGGCCCCGAGAACAAGAAACTTCCGACCGGGCGGTTGGGCGCGCCCAGCCCGGCGCGACTGAGCTTGATGACCGAGGCAATCGCGTCGATGGCCTTGTCCTGTCCGAAGATGCGCCCCCGCAGCTCGTTGGCGAGGTTCTTGAGGTTGGTGGACTCCTCGGCGGTGACGCTTTTCGGTGGGATGCGGGCGATCCGCGCCACGACACCTTCGACGTCGGTCTGATCGACGATCCCGCCGGGTTGCGCCAGGCGCTTGGCCGCACCGCCTTCGTCGATCACGTCGATGGCCTTGTCGGGCAGGAAGCGCTCGTTGATGTAGCGAGCCGAAAGCCTGGCCGCCGCGTCGAGCGCCTCCGGCGTGTAGGTGATGCCGTGGTGCTTTTCGTATTGGGCCCGGAGGCCCTCCAGGATCAGGATCGTCTCTTCGACCGTGGGCTCGCCGACCTCGATCGTTTGGAACCGTCGCGCGAATGCACGGTCTTTGCCGAAGCTCTGACGGTACTCCTGGTGCGTGCTGCTGCCGATGCAGCGTAGCTCCCCGTTGGCGAGGGCCGGCTTGAGGATGTTGGACGCATCCAGCGATCCGCCGCTGGTCGCGCCGGCGCCGATGACGGTGTGGATCTCGTCGATGAACAGGATGGCCTCGGGGGTGGCCACCAAGGTGTCCACGACCGCCTTGACGCGCTCTTCGAAGTCGCCGCGGTACCGTGTCCCCGCGACGACCGCGCCCATGTCGAGGGCGTAGATCACACAGGGCTTGAGCAGGTCCGGCACGCGGCCCTCGACGATGGCGAGCGCCAGACCCTCGACGATGGCGGTCTTTCCGACGCCGGCGTCGCCGAGAAAGAGTGGATTGTTCTTCCGACGGCGGGCAAGGACCTGGATGGTGCGCTCCAGCTCGGCGCTGCGCCCGATCAGTGGGTCGATTTTTCCGGCCTTGGCCCGGTTGTTCAGGTTCACGCAGAACTGGCCGAGCGGGTCCTTGACCGGGGCGGACTGGCCCGCCTGGCCGCCGGCGCCTTCGAGCGTCTTGCCTCCGGGCACCTTGCGCCGGCCGTGGGCGATGAATGAGGTGACGTCGAGCTTCTCGACGCCCTGTTGGCGGAGCATGTGCACCGCGTGGCTGTCGTCCTCGGAGAACAGCGCCACCAGCAGGTTCGGCCCGCGAATCTCGGTCTTGCCGCTCGACTGCACGTGGAGCGCCGAGCGGTTGAGCACGCGGCGGAACGCGTCGGTCTGTTCGGGCTCCTCGTCGCCCAGGTCCGCTTTTTCCAGGGTGGTGAAGAATGCGTCCAATTCGCGCTCGAGCACCTTGAGGTCGACCCCGCAGGCTTCGAGGCACTCCGCCGAGGACGGATCGGTCAACAGCGCGTAGAGCACATGCTCCAGGGTGATGAAGTCATGGCCGCGCTCCCGAGCTTCGTCGAGCGCCAGGGACAAGGCTATCGTCAATTCGCGGGAGAGGGTCACTCCGGCTCCGTCGTTACCAGCAGGGGATAGGCACGGCTCCGCGCAAGGTCGAGGGCCTGGCCCGTCTTCGCTTCGGCGATTTCGCGCGTGTAGACGCCGGCGACGCCCTGGCCGGCCGTGTGCACGCTGAGCATGATTCGATTCGCTTCGACCTTGGTCTTTCGGAAAACCGACATGAGCACCTCGACCACGAACTCCATGGTGGAGTAGTCGTCGTTGTGCAGGAGCACCTTGTACATCTTCGGCTTGTCGACTCGAGGGCGGGTGGCGGTCTGCCCATCCTCTTTGATGTCAGGGTCCTTGGGGCCGGCGTTCCACATGCAGGCCATCTATCCGCGTGGCGGTGGGCCTGTTTGGTGAGCAGCGTACGCGGCGAGTTCGGCACCGTAAGCGGCACCGTCGACTACGGTCCCGCCAACGTGGGCGCCACCCGGCTGAGCGCCGAGGTCGGCGTCACCTCGGTCGACACCCGGGACGCCAAGCGGGACGATCATCTTCGTTCGCCCGACTTCTTCGACGCCGCCAAGTTCCCGACGATCAAGTGCGTCTCGAAGGCGGTGAAGAACATCGCGCCCACCGGCTTCGACGTCGTCGGCGACCTCACGCTCCACGGCGTCACCAAGGAGGTGGTGCTCCACGATCTCCAAAGAGTACAAGGACCCGTGGGGGAACATCAAGGCCGGCACCCGCGCCCTCGGTTCGCTCAACCGCAAGGACTTCGGATCGTCTACAACGCGGCGCTCTACGGGGGTGGGTTCATCCTCGGTGGCGACGTGAAGATCGAATTGGACGCGGCGATGGTTCGAAAGGTGCCGACGGGACGTCGGCACCCTGATCGTTGGAGCGGGCGAAGGGAGTCGAACCCTCGACAACGAGCTTGGGAAGCTCGTGCTCTACCAACTGAGCTACGCCCGCGTTGCACGTGCACCTAATCGCGGTGTCCCATATGGGCAACGTACGTGGCGCTCGACCCTGCAAGCTCCCGCCGCCCGCGTCGTCGCCGCTGGTGGCTGGTACCGGTCATGCTGGTGGTGGTCGTGGCGGTAACGCTCAAGACCGACCTCGTGGCGCGGATCGCGGGGACGACGGTACAGACGTTGGTCGAGGCGGCGCTGGGTGAAGAGGTGACGGTGGGCGGGGTCAAGGTGTCCTACTTCCCACCCGAGGTGGCGCTGGAGGGGGTGGTGATCGCCGGTCGAGCCGATGGGGAGCGGATCGTAGGGGTACGTAGTGTGCGCGCGCTGTTCGGGGTGCAGGATTGGCGTCCCGGTCTGATCCGGCTCACCGTGGACAGCCCGGACGTCCACCTCCATCTGGACGCCGACGGATTGCGCGAGTTCCGCGAGCGGCGGGTGTCCAAGAGTGGAAGTCCCATGAGCGAATTTCCGTGGCGGGAGCTGGTCGTCGAGAACGGGCGGTTCCTCATCGAGGGCACCGACCTTCGCGTCGAGCTGCTGGACTTGGACGTGGGGGCGGAGGCGGGCGGTCGGTCGGACATCGCGTTCGGCGGGCTCAGCGTCGAGCTTGGATCAATCCATGAAAAGGCCGGACCGACGCGGTTCAAGCATGTGCTGCTGTCGCCCAGCGGCGTGGTGGCCCCGTCGATCGACGTCACCTTCGATCACTTCGCGGTGGACGGCAACGCCACCGTGATCGCGGACGGTCCCATCGCCGGTGACCTGTCGCTGCGGGTGGCGCTTCCGGGCTTCACCACCAGCCCCACCGATGCCCGCAGCTACGTGGACGGTCTGGTCAGCCTTGACGTGACCCTCGGGGGTACCACCGATGCGCCGATTCTGGACGGGAACATCGCCACCGAGGGGGTGGTGTTGTGGATGGTCGACGCGGCGGATGTCCCCTTCGCCGTGCGTCTGGGTGAGATCGTCGGGCCGGTGCACTTCGCGGGACACACCGTCTCATCCGAGCGCTTGCGATTGCTCTGGGGTGACGGTCTGGTCGATGTGATCGCGGACCTCGACACCGAAACGCTCGCGCTCGAAGCGGCCGTGCTGGCCGAAGGGGTCCACCTCGGTCGCGTCCTCCGGCAGACGGGGGGATTCGCCGACCCCTGGGTCGACTTCCCTGCGGACATCGAGGCCCACGTGACGGGGAGCCTCGACCCGTTCCGGTTGGAGGGACCGTTCGAGATCAACATCGGCAATCTCCTGGTGCGCAACGGGGCGTACGACACCGACGCCGAGGTGATGTTGGACGTCCCCCGGGCGCGCCTGGCCGGGGCGTTGACCCTGGATGACAGCCACATCATCCTCGATGCCACGGACACCCGCGTCGGTCCTGGGCATGGCCGCGCCTGGGCCGATATCGGCTTTGCGCCAAACGGCCCGCTCCTGCTCCGGGCCGTGCTCAGCGACGTCGATCTGAGCTGGCTTGCGCCCCTGGGCGGCGCCGGGCTCGGCGGTTCGGCCGACGTCGAGGGCACCCTGGCCGGACCGTTCGACGCCCTCCACGCCAGCGCGACCTTGGACGTGCGCGATGCGGTGGTCTTGGATCTCCCCATCGCCGACGCGCTCCGCGCGCACCTGGAGACCGACCTGGTGCGGCTGGACTTCACCGAGATCCGCGGGCGCCGGGGTGTCACCGACTTCCTCGGCAACTACTCCCTGGTCGTCGGTGGCGACCCGATGTGGATGGACACCCAGATCGCGATCCCGGGTGGGCGGGTCGCGGATCTGACGGGCATCTTCGTCGACCTGCCGGGCGTGGACGGGGTGGTGCGAGGCAACGCGTTGCTCCACGGCCCGCCGACGCGACTGAGCGGCGAGGTTCACCTGGAACTCGACGTTATCGAGGTCTACGGCGAAGCCTTCGACTCCGGCGAGGCCACCGTCTGGATGGACGACGGCATCCTGACCATCGACGACCTCACCGTGCGGCGCGGCGACGAGCAGCTCCTGGCTCGGGGCAGCGTCGGCCGGGGGTACGCGATGAACGTGGAGGTGCTCACCGACGGCTTCCGGCTGGAGCGCCTGGACCACCTTGCCGCAAACCCGATTGATGTACGGGGTGAGCTGGTTGGTGACGTGCGCGTTGGCGGCACCCTTCAGGACTGGGAACCCCGTGGGCGGCTCGTGTTCCAGCGCGCGCAGGTCAACGGCCGCAACGTACCTGACTCCAGTCTCGTTTTCGCCACGGAGCCGGGGGGGACGCTGGCGTGGAGCGGGGCGCTCCTGGGAGCCGCCGCCACGCTGAGCGGGCATCTGGGAATATACGGCGAACAGCCCTACGACGTGCACGCCGCCCTCTCGAACTTCCCGGTTCACCTCCTCTACCCAGACGGCGCCGACGGCACCGCACTGTCGGCCACCCTGACCGGCGAGGTCGACCTTGCGGGCCAGATCGGCGACGATCCGACGCCCGTGGACATCGACGCACGCCTCCCGTCGGTGGCGGTCTCATGGGGGAGTCACCAGCTCTCGAACCCGGAGGACTGGGTCATCGCGGTGCACGGCGCCTCCGTGCAGGTGCCTGGGCTCACCCTCGCCGGCGGGCGGACCCGCCTCGGCGTCGAGGGTTGGACCACCGCGGATGGCAGGGCCACCTTCAGGGCGGGGGGCACGGCCGATCTCGACCTGGTGCGGCTCTTTGCGCCCGGCGTGGCGGCGGCGGAAGGGACCATGACCATCGACGCCGAGTTTGGCACCGAGGCGGGTCCGGCGGGGGTTCGTGCGACCGTCCAGACCCAGGGCGCCACCCTCCGCACCGACTACTTCCCGGCGATCTTCACCAACCTGGATGCCCGGGTGACCACCGACGGCGCGGGCTACGTCATCGACCGGGTCAAGGCTGAGGTGGGCGGCGGTCGGGTCGCGGCGGCGGGAACGATCACCGCGCTCGATTGGGTGCCGACGCGCTTCGATCTCTCGGCCCGACTCGACGACGCGCAGATCCGCTATTTCGACTACCTCCCGACCTTGCAGGGCAGCGCCGACCTGCGCTTTGACGGACCCGTCGGCGACCTGCTCCTCAGCGGCGACATCGTGCTCGCGGACATGCAGTTCCGCGACCGGGTGGACTGGGAGGCGAACATCCTGGCGCTGCAGGCCGGCCGCTTGACCGAGTCTGCTTCGGCCGATCGTGAGGACTATTTCAGCTTGGACCTTGCGGTCACCGCGGCCGACACCATTCGTTTGCGCAACAACCTCGCCGAGGGCATGGCCTCGGCCTCGCTCCGGGTCGTCGGGGACACCCAGCGACCCGGAATGATCGGCTCCATCGTCGTCGACGAGGGGGGGCACATGTACCTTCAGGACCGCGATTTCGAGGTCACCCGCGGTGAAATTCGCTTCATCGACCCCTACACCTTCGATCCCGACCTCGACATCGCCCTCCAGACCGAGGTGAGCGGCCGCGAGCAGAGTTATCGGGTCTACTACTCGGTCACCGGCCCGTTCTCCGACTGGAACACGACGACGAGCTCCGACCCCTACCTCTCGCAGGCCGACGTCAATACCTTGCTGCTCTTCGGCATGACCCGTGAGGAATTCGAGCAGTACGGCGGAGTCGCCGCCGCCGCCCTCGCTGCCCAGGCAACCGACCTGCTGGCGGCGCAGGTGGCCAGCGCGCCGGCGCAGTTGGTGGACAGGTGGAACCTCGTCAGTGGCAGCAGCGCCCGGGGCACGCCGACGCTGGACAGCAACTGGCGCGTCGTCGGCCAGAAGGATTTTCTGGGGTTCACGGCCACCGGGGAGCTCGATCTCGCCGATTACGATGTCTACCTGGCAATCGAGAGGCAGATCACCCGCGGACTCTTCGCCTCGGCGTACTCGACCAGCCAGGAGGAGGGGCGCACCCTCGACCTCGGCGCGGCCTTCGGCGCCGAGCTGAAGTACCGGTGGGAGCTGGACTGATCGCGCTCCTTCTCGGCCTCGGGCAGGCGGCGGAGTCGGACGCCGAAACGGTGCCCGTCGATGCTCACGCGCCCTCCGCGGTCCACGACACATCCAACGAGACCCCTGAGCAGTGGGCGACAAACCTTATGCATTGGTCGGGGCGCCTCGTCGCCTACGTGACGATTTCCGCCCCTCGGGGTGGCCTCGGTCGCGAAACCCTGGACCCGCTGCTCCGAATGGGGCAGGGCGCGCTCTTCCTGCCCATGGATGTGCGTCAGGATGTCGCGACTATTTTTCGTTCTGGCGAGTTCTCCCAGGTCGAGGCCTGGGTAGAGCCGTGGCCGGTGAAGCTGGCGAACGGCGACGATACGGAGGGGGTACGGGTTGAGTATCGTGTCTGGGCCACCCCCAAGATAACGCGGCTCACCGTCGTAGGCGTACGAGCGTTTGAAGCGCGTGATCTGCTTGGCCCCATCGGGCTCGTGGAGGGAGAGGTGTGGGAGCGAGACGAGCCCACGCGCTGGGAAGGACTGCTCGAGACGGCCTACCGCTTGCGCGGCTGGCCGGCGGCCGACGTGGTGGTGGCGCGCACCTGGGACGACGAAGGGGATGCAGTCGTCGTGGTCACGGTCTCGGAGGGAGCGCCCCAGTTGGTCCGGGAGATCAAGGTCCGCCCGAACGAGGCGGTGTCCGACGGGGAGGCCAGGGGAATCCTGGCCCAGCACGGGCTGTCGGTCGGGAAACCCTGGACCGATGCCGCGCTTCGGGCGGCCCAGGAGGCGCTGACGGAGCGGCTCCACACCTGGCCGCAGGCGTTTCTCTGGTGGCGCCGCGCGTGGTGGCCGGAGGCGAGGGTCAACCTCAAGCTGGGTGCCCATCCGGACGGCGGCGACCGGCTCTCGGTCCTCATCGAGCCCCGACGGCCGTGGACCATCGGGTACTCCGACCCGGTGGAGCGACCCCGCCTGCCCACGGAAACGGCGCTGGTTTCGGCGATGGCGCTCGACGACGGGGCTCGCCTCGGCCGGGGCTTTGCTGAGGAAGCCGGCACCCGTCTCTCCGCCGAGGCCGCCTCGGCCGGTTGGCTGGAGGCGAAGATCGAGGTCACCGTGGCCGAGACCGACCGCGCGGTGCGCCTCGGCATCGACGGCAAGCGCGGACCCCGGAACGCACTGAGGGGCGTGCGGGTCGAGGGTGACCCGGTCGATCCCGATGTCATCGGTGCGTCGAGCCGGGGGGGATTTTCGGGATGTGTCGCCCAACCCGCGCGGCCAGAAGAGACCGGCGCCGTCGCCGCGGAGCGTCGGCGTACGGAGCGGTTCCTGTGCCAGGCCACCGCGGAGTCAGCAGCGGAAAAGCTTGTGAAACCAGCGTTCTCCCGGCAGACCATCACCCCGGAGGCCGCCGACCGCGCCGCCGCCGACATCGAGGAGTTCTACCGGGCTCAGGGCTATCCGAACGTGTCGGTCACCAGAGTCGGGTGGACTCTGGCGTCCCAGCCGGTCGCCCAGCGCCGCGACGTGGACATCACCTATCGTGTGGTGGCCGGACCCCGGGCCTCCGTGGTCCGCGTCGATGTGCGCGGCGGGGCCCCCGGTGTCGTCGGTCGGGTGCTGTTCAGCGATCTCGTCGGGCGACCGCTCAACCCCAACACCCTCGCCGAGCGGGCGCGCCGCGTGGTGGAGACCCACCGCGAGGAGGGCTTTTTGCACGCCGATGCCAAAGTGGACACGAGCCTGGACGCGAGCGGGGAGCACGCCGACGTCGTCGTCACCGTGGTTCCGGGGCCGGTCGTGCTGGTCCGCTCGGTCCAGATCACCGGGCACGGCCGTACCCTTCGCCAGACGATCGAGGGTCCGGTGGACGTGCATCCCGGGGATCCCGTGTCGCCGACGCAACTGGCCGCGATCCGCCGCTCTCTCTACGAGTTGGGCGTCTTTTCACGGGTGAGCGTGGAGCCCGTCGGGGACGAGGACCGCGTCAAAGACGTGCTCATCACCGTCCAGGAGAAGCGGAACCTGGCCTTCGACGTGGGAGGCGGGGTGGCGACAGACAACGGTGCGGCACTTTTCGCCCGTGCGAGTCATCGCAACCTCTGGGGTCGCGCGCACCGCCTGACGTTGTATGGCCAGGCGGGGATCGGCTGGATCGGTGACACCTGGTCCCCGGACTGGCTCGCACCGGAGTGGAAGGCGGCGCTGCGTTATGAAGCGCCGGACCTTCCCACCGCCGGCGAGCGGGTGTCCGTCGATGTCCTCCTCAACGAAGAGCAACAGGAGCGCAGCTATCGCTTACGACGGTCGGGGGGCGGGGCCGGGGTGCAGCTCAAGCTCGGCGGGTACGCGACGGCGGAGCTTGGCTATCGGGCGCAGCTGCGCCAGTTGCTCGATGTCGATCCAGGTGTCCTGGTCGTCGACGACGCCTGGGAGACCGAGCTCGGGGTGGTCGACGGCGCCGAGCCGGAGCCGGTGCTGCCCAGCGGCGGTCGCTGGGCCAGCGGCATCGAGGCCAGCCTGGTCCTGGACTTCCGTGATGACGCCCATAGCGCGACCCGCGGGGGGCTCGGCGCCGTCAGTCTGCGGGTCAACGACGACCTGGTGAGCGACATCGCCTTCGTGAAGGCCGATGGCAGCTGGACCCAACTGGTGCCTGCTGCCGGCCTGGGGCTGGTGCTGCGCCTCAGGGGTGGAGCGGCGCTCGTGCCCAACGAGGGCGTGAACCTCCCGGTCGAAGACCGCTTCCGGGCCGGCGGCGGCGGGTCCTTTCGCGGGTTCGACATCGATCAGATCGGGCCCGCCAACTACGTCATCGCCGAGCGCGTGGACTGGCCGGAGGCCCTCCAACCGCTCCTGGACTACAGCCAGCGCGACGCGGCCGGGCGCTGGGTGACCACGGGCGGGGACGCCATGGCGGTGGGGGCGGTCGAGCTCGATGTGCCCTTCTCCAAGTTCGGCCTGCCGGGTTGGAGCGCGTGGCAGTTCGCCATCTTCACGGATATCGGCAACGTGTGGTGGGTGACGCCCGCGGTGACGACCGATTCTGCGGCTCGCGGTTCGGACCCGTGGGTGCGGTGGGGGACGGGAGTCGGCATCCGTCGTTCGACCCCCATCGGGCCGCTTCAGCTCGATCTGGGCTTCAATCCGCTGCCGTTGGCGTACCGGGATGAGCCCGCCTTCCGCGTACACTTCGCGGTCGGTGCGATCTGATGACCCGGCGGATGCCCATCGCGGTCGGCGTGCTGGTGGTGGCGCTGGTGCTCGCGCCGATCCTCACCGCGCCGGTGGAGCGGGTGCTCGGGCTCCGCTACGTCGACGGCTTCGGGACCCAGTGGTGGTTCTGGTACCTGGGGGAGGTGTTGGCAGGACGGCAGTCCTTGACGCACACGGACCTGCTGTTCTTCCCCACCGGCAAAGACGTCTTCACCCACACCGGCGGCAACCTCTTCGACGCGCTGTGCGCCTGGCCGTTGCGCCGTATCCTCGGCGACTCGCTGGGGTACAACACGTGGATCGGGGTGGTGGTGGCGAGCAACTTCGCCGCGGGGTCGGTGCTCGGGCGAACGATGTCCGGTCGCGCCGGCTGGCCGGGAGGACTCGTCCTGGCGATGAACCCGTTCGTTCTCCAGGAGCTCGCGGGTGGGCGCCCCACGCAGGCGTGGATTGCGCTGCCGGCGCTGGCGCTTGCCGGCGTCTGGGCGGCGCGCACGCCGGTCGCCGCGCTCCTGACCGGTCTGGCGGTGGCGGGGAGCGGCTGGACGTATTGGTACGCGGGAGTGCTCCTCGGCATCCTGGCGGTAATCATCGGTGTCACACGACTGGTGTTCTGCCCGCAACGCGGCCGAACGCTGGGAGTGCTGCTCCTGGCCGGGTCGGTGGCGGCGCTCCTGGTGGCGCCGGCCGTGGCGGCGATGCAGGAGGCGATCCGGGCCGGGCAGGTACCTGGGCTCCTGGCGCTCGACGGGGTCGGTGCCCTGGCTCCGCTCGCGCTCCGCAGCGTCGAAGGGGACGCCACCGGTTTGTATGTGCTCGCGCCCCTCGTGGGCCTGAGCGGCTCGATCACCGGCGACCCCACTCCGGTTTTTCGGGGTGCGTTCCCGGCCCTGGCGTTTACCGGCGCGGGCACCCTGGTGGTGAGCTCGGTGCTGGCGTGGCGCTCCGGACGAAGGTTGGTGGTCCTGTTGTCCCTCGCGGTGGTCCTGGTGTCGGCCCTGGTCGCCAGCGGCCCGATGATCACCTGGTCCGGCGGCCAGGTGGTGAATCGTCTGTGGGTCGACGTGGTGAGTCATGTCGACCTGCTGCGACGCTGGTGGTGGCCGGGCCGCGCCATCATCGGCGTGTATTTCGGAATCGCGATGATCGCCCCTTTCCTCGCCGAGCTGTCGGTCCGCGGTTGGCGTCCGCTGCCATCGTTGATGCTCGGCGCCGCCATCCTCGAGTGTGCGCGCACCGGGCAGCTCCCGTTGCCCGTGTGGGATGCTCGGGTGCCGGCGCCGGTGCTCTGCCTTCGCGGCGCGCCTCCCGGCGCCGTGCTCGACCTGCCCTTTCTCTCCGACCAGCGCAACCTCTGGTTCCAGGCCACGCATAGGCACCCGCTGCTTGGGGGCATGCTGGTCAGGAACGCCGACTTTGGGAGTGGGTTCGCGCACCAACTTCGTCGTGATAATACATTGTTGGACCTGCTCTTGGACTACGGAGAGGTCAAGCTCACCCGCGATCCGACCTTCGATGAAGCGGACCGCGCCGAGCTCGTGGCGCTCGGCTTCCGGTACGTGCTTCTGGACCTGACGCGGTTCGAGGGCGTCCATGTCGGTCGTGCCGACTCCCGGTTCGGCCGCTCGCATTGGCCGCGACTTCAGCGCCTGCTTCGGCCCGTGCTCGGCGAGGAGGCGGCTGCAGATGAGAATGCGGCGTTGTACACGCTCGACGGGTCAGAGTTGGGCTGCGTGGTAGCCTCCCCTACACCGTGAGCGAACAAAATCGCAACGCACCGATCCACAGCCGTGCTTCGCTGGAGACGCCCGCCGCCGAGTTTCTTGAGTGGCGGCGGCGCACCTTGAGGCTGCGACCGCGCGAGGGCTGATGGTGCTGGACACCGTTCCCGCCGAGGCCACGCCCGCCCTGCGGTCACGGTACCTGGACGTCAAGGCGCGCCAGTTGTGGTGACTCGGCGGGGCAGCGGGAACAAACGCATCGTTGGGGGTTAGTATCCCCGGAGTCCGAGGTCCAGAATGACCACGCCGTCTCGTTGGTTGTTGCGATCGCTGGTCGTGGCCGTCGCGCTCACCCTGCTGCCGGTCGCCTCGCCGCCCGATGGTCCTGGTCTCGAAGCCTCCGCGGGCGAGGCGAAGGCCGCCCCCAAAAAGAAGAAGAAGCCGGATTCGCCCCGGCAGCCGGAGCGCGCGAGGAGCCCCGCCGGTCCGGTCGCATCCCCTGAGCCCAAGCGGCCCACGCCCAAGCCGCGCAAGGTCGAGCGGAAGGAATCGACCTCGCCGGTCAAGGCCAGCCCGACGCCCTCCGAGCGTGCCTCCCCACCGGCGGCGGACCGCGCGCCTCGTCGGGTCGAGCCGGCTCGCGACGACCCGCCGGCGCGTTCGACCGAAATCAGGTCCGACTCGAGCCGGTCCGTCGAGCAGTCCGGGCCGGGGGTGACGCCCACGCCTCGGAGCGACGGCGCACCCGTGGTGCGCGCCTCGCCCAGCCCGTCAGCATCAAAGGGGAGCGTGTCGCGACCAAAGGTTACCACCCCCGCCTCCCGCATCCCGTACGAGCGCACCTCGACCGCGGCGGCGTCTCGGCATCGGCATGCGTACGCAGATCGTGGCTCGCGTTACGCCCACCCGGTCCCGCGGCACGTCCGGGCCCATCCTCATGCCCACCACGCGCCGCCGCGACATCGATGGTATCGGCCCCACTACACCCACTGGTGGGTTCACCCCTACCACCGCTGGGTGCACGTTTCGTGGGCGGTGGTCTACTTCTCGTTCGCGGTGGACCCCTGGGGCGTGGGCTGGGTTCCGCCGTCCCGCGCCGGCTGGTCGTGGAGCGTTGGGCATGTGGGAGCACACGGACATTGGCACCCGGGGCACTGGACCCCGGTGCGTCCGGCGGCGGCCTGGTATGGAGCGCGCTGGCTATGGGTCGCAGGCTATTGGTTCGGCAGCGCCTACGTGGACGGGTACTGGCGAGTGGCGGAGCGTTCCGATGGCAACTGGGAGTGGAACGAAGGCGACTACACCGAGTCTGGCGTTTGGGTACGCGGGCACTGGGCCCCCCGAGGTGCGGCGCCGGCCGGGTACAGCTGGGAGCCCGGCTTCTGGGACGGCGAAGAGTGGGTCGAGGGCTTCTGGCGCCCGACCGATCGCGACGGGTACCGCTGGGTGGATGGCGGTTACAACGATGACGGGGCGTGGGAGTCCGGGTACTGGGAGCCGACGGAGGCGCGCTCCGGGTACGTGTGGATACCCGGTTGGTTCGACGGCGAGACCTGGGTAGGCGGCTACTGGGTCAGCGACGCGGAGTACGCCGCCACCGAGGCGGCACCGTGGATACCGGCCGAGGGGGTGGACGACGGTTGGGAAACGCCAGAGGCCGCCCCGCCCACCACCACCGTCGAGGGGGAAGACGCGCCACTGGCGTTGCCGGCCGACGCGATCCCCATGGACTGATAGGGTGACTACTCGCGCTCGACGCGGACTTCGCCGAGGGCCTTCCGTGACTCGGCCACCAACGCGGCTTCGACGCGGGAGCCCGCCACCGGGATGGTCGGGAGGGTCAACTCGTCGGGCGCCTGGAGGAGGGTCGCCACCGCGACCTGGCTGGCCGAGGCGACCTCGATGCCGATGAGGCCCGCCTTGCGCCCCGAGGTGTAATACACCTGCGCCAGCCCCCAGGCGTTGGTCGTGGCGTCGGCCGGAAGGCTGCCATCTCCCCCGGTCAACCGCAGGCTCACCGGCACGTTCGGCACCGGATATCCGAACTCGTCGATCGCGGCGATGGTGATCTGTGAGGATGAAAGCCCATCATTGCTGATGCGTCCGGTTGCGGGGACCACGAGCAACCGCCACAGGGGATTCCCGGTCACCGGGAGCCCGACGGTGGCGTTGACCTGCACCGGGCCCTTCCCCGTCGGGTTCAAGATCGCGACATAGTCGCCCTTCCCCATGTCTTTCACCGCGCCGCCGAGCCGGGCACCGCTGGCGCCAAAGCTGACCGAACGCCCCGCCAAAGGCGTGCCATCGCCGCCGGTCACATGCGCGGTGACCGTGAACGACTCGGCGCCTGGAGGCAACCTGGCCGGGTCGGCCGTCAGCTCCACCCGCCCGGGCCGGAGGCTCACGAGGCTCAACGAACGCGAAGTCGACTGCGTCGTCGGGCGATCGGCGAGGCTGGCGGTCACCGTGACGTTCAGCGGCACGCCGCCGTCGGGCGGCGTGTAGACCGCGCCGAAGATCCCGTTTCCTTCATGGCGCGTCGCGGCGAAGCTGCCCGCGGACGCGGCGAAGATCACCTGAGCCGTGGTGTCGGGGCGTCCGTTGGGCGTGACGACCGTGGCGTGGACCGTCACGCCGACGCGGGAGTCGGAGGGGATTCCTGCTGCAAAGGGCATCAACGCGAGCCGCGATGCTTCGGGGAGATTGAGGTCCATCGGCTCGCTCACGCTTTGCCCGTCCGCCCCGACGGCGATCTTCTCGGCGGCGGTCACCCCGGGGGGCAGGAGCACCGGGACCCTGGCCCGTCCCTTGGAGTCTGCCTGGATGGGCCCGAACTGGGTGTCCCCGATCTTGATGATGACCCGCGCGTTCTTGGTCACGGTGACTGGAATGTCCATCTTGCTGGACATGGGGATGGCGACGGCCGCGAAGGTGTGGCTGGGGTCTCCCTGGTCGACGATGGTCAAGAGCGCGACCCTGGGCACGAGTTCCTTCGGGGCCGTGTACAACGCGCTGAAGTTGCCACCACCGAGGTTGGTGATGTTCTCGATCGTGCCGGTCGACGCGGCGATCTGCAAACGGACGGTGTCCCCCGACCGGCGGTCCCCGGAGGACAACTTGATGGAGATGGTGGCCGTCTTATCCACCCCCAAGGTCAGCTTCGCCGGGTTGGCCGTAGCGGCCAGCGGGTGGGTGGACGAAGGGGTCACCGGGAATGACCAGCTTCCCAGGAACGGCTCCTTGCCGATCTTGCCCTTCAGCGTGAGCGTGGCCGACACGGGGGCATCGACCCTGGGGGGCGCGTACTCCATGCGCCACAGTCCACCACCCGTGTCCTGCAGCGCGGATACCGAGCCGGTGTTGGTGCTCCCCTTGAGCGCGAGCCCGGTCAGCGGGGCGCCGCGCGCGTCCAGGGCCAGGATGAACAGGTCGGCGACCGTGGTCCCGTCACCGACGACCCCCGTGGCCGGAATCATCTCTACCAGGCGGGGGCCTTCGAACCCGTCCTCCCCGTCGGCGTACGCCTTCGCGCACCCAGTCTGGACCGCGGCGGTGGCCGCGGTGCCGAACATCAACGCGATCACGATGGACAGCTTGGACACGAGGACTCCGCTACGGGGGTGCGACAGGGTACGGCGGCAGGCGGGGTTGTCAAGACGGGAACGCGGAGCCGCGCTCGGCGCTGCCACCCCAGACGACGAAAGCCGCTCCGGATGGAGCGGCCCTGTCGGCGTGAAGGGGGAGGGCCGCCCCTCGCTGCTCCGCCTACTCAGTGACTGTGCCCGTGTCCGGCCCCGTCGTCGTCATCCTTGAACTCGGAGATCATGGCTTCGGTGGTGAGCAGGAGGCTCGCGACCGAGGCGGCGTTCTCCAGCGCGGCCCGGGTGACCTTGGTCGGGTCGATGACGCCGGCGGCGTAGAGGTCTTCATACACGCCGGTGGCGGCGTTGTAGCCGAAGCCGCCGGTGCCATTGCGGACGGCCTCGAGCACGATGGAGGGCTCCCCGCCACCGTTCTGGACGATGCAGCGCAGGGGCTCTTCCACGGCGCGGCGGATGATCTCCACCCCGAAGCGCTGCTCGCCTTCGGCGTTGACCGCGGCCAGTACGCGCTGCGCGCGGATCAGGGCCACCCCACCGCCGGGGAGGATGCCTTCTTCGACCGCGGCGCGGGTCGCGTGAAGGGCGTCTTCCACCCGGGCCTTCTTCTCTTTCATCTCGACCTCGGTGGCGGCGCCGACGCGGATGACCGCGACGCCTCCCGCCAGCTTGGCGAGGCGCTCCTGGAGCTTCTCACGGTCGTAGTCCGACGTGGTCTCCTCCATCTGGTTCTTGATCTGGCTGATGCGGGCCTTGACCGCCTCGGGTGAACCGGCACCGTCGATGATCGTACAGGTTTCCTTGGTGATGACCACCCGCTTGGCGGTGCCCATGTCGCTGAGGCCGAGATTCTCGAGCTTCAAGCCAAGCTCTTCGGCGATGAGTCGGCCGTTGGTGAGGATGGCGATGTCCTCGAGCATCTGCTTGCGACGGTCGCCGAAGCCCGGCGCCTTGACGGCGGCGCACTGCAGGGTGCCACGGAGCTTGTTGACCACCAGGGACGAGAGCGCCTCGCCCTCGACGTCTTCCGCGAGGATGATGACCGGCTTGGCGGCGGCGTGCACCTTTTCGAGCAGTTTGATGAGCTCGCGCATCGTGCTGAGCTTCTTTTCGTGGATGAGGATGTAGGGATCCTCGAACACGGTTTCCATGCGCTCGGAGTCGGTGACGAAGTAGGCGCTGATGTAGCCCCGGTCGAACTGCATGCCCTCGACCGTCTTGAGCTCGGTTTCGATGCCCTTGTTCTCTTCGACGGTGATGACACCTTCCTTTCCGACCTTGTCCATCGCCTGGGCGATGATCCCGCCGATGTTGGCGTCGCCGTTGGCGGAGATCGTGCCGACCTGGGCGATCTGGTTGCCGTCGTCGACCGGGCGGGACTGGGCCTTGAGGTCGGCGACGATGGCGGTGACCGCCTTGTCGATGCCGCGCTTGAGGTCCATCGGGTTGTGACCCGCGGCCACCAGCTTCTGACCCTGGCGATAGATCGCCTGCGCCAGCACCGTCGCCGTGGTGGTGCCGTCGCCGGCGATGTCGGAGGTCTTGGAGGCGACCTCCTTCACCATCTGGGCGCCCATGTTCTCGAACCTGTCTTCGAGCTCGATCTCCTTGGCGACCGTGACGCCGTCCTTGGTGACGACCGGGGCCCCCCAGGACTTCTCGATCACGACGTTGCGGCCCTTGGGACCGAGGGTGACCTTGACCGCGTTGGCCAGGGTGTCGACGCCGGCGAGGAGTTTGTTGCGCGCGTTGGTGTCGAAGATGATCTGCTTGGCAGCCATGGGTGCGTTCCGTGTACGATGGTTTCGTGGATGAAGAGGGCGATGACGGCCAGTGCTACTCGACGACGCCGAGAATGTCGTCTTCGCGAAGGATCAGCCGATCCTCGCCGTCGATCTTGATTTCGGTGCCGGCATATTTGCCGAAGACGATCTTGTCGCCAACCTTGACGGTGAGGGTGGTGATCTTGCCATCGTCGCCGACCTTGCCGCCGCCGGCGGCGAGCACGGTGCCTTCGATCGGCTTCTCTTTCGCGGTGTCGGGAAGGAAGAGGCCGGACTTGGTCCGGGTCGGCTCCTCGTTGCGCTTGACAAGGACGCGGTCGAAGAGGGGGCGAACGGTCATAACTTCAGCTCCGGTGAATCTGTTGGCGGCCGATGAGTAGTCACGGCCGTTCGGCCGTCAAGCCACCTTCGGGACTTTGTGAGGCAGGAGTACTTTCATGGCCTTGAACGTAAAACTTTCCGTCGTTCCCGCCGACAATCTCTTCGATTTCTTCCGGGAGCGAGTGGACGATGCGGCGCGCGCGCGCGGCGCTCCGGTGAGCCAGGACACCGTCTTCTACCTGTCGAATCTGCTTGCGGCGCTGGGGCACCGTGACGAGGAGGAGCCCGCCACGCTGGTGGAGCTGCGGGTGCGGGCAACCCACGCCGAGTTCGCGGAGGCGTTGACGTGCTGGCGCCGCCTCGGGGATCACGCGTTGGTTCAACTCGGGTTCTTCCGTGAGCATCTCCGCATGCGACGGATATCCACACAGTACTACGCGGATATGGGTCGTGGCGCCTATGGGACCGCGGCGCGGATGCTCCGAGACCCGGAGGGTGGCCTTGGCGAGGTATTTGGCGAGATGTCAGCACGCTTCGAGGATTGCACCCAGGTGATCGCCGAGGTCCGCGACGAAGCGCGGGAACAGAACGCCACCGACACTCTCCGGCTCTACGAGGAGTGGCTCGCGACGGGCTCCCCGCGGGTGGCCGACAAGCTTCGGCAGCTCGGGGTGGTCCCCGCGCGCTTTGGTGGGACGGCCTGACGCGTTCTGCCCTTGCGTTGATGCGGTGTGGGGGATAGCCGCCGGGGTCTACGCCTCCGGAGGCATCTTGGCCCGCATCACCGTCGAAGACTGCCTTGAGCAGGTGGACAATCGCTTCACCCTCTGCCTGACCGCGACCGAGCGCACCAAGCAGCTCATGAAGGGGGGCCGCTCCCTCCTGGACGAGGAGGTCAAGAACAAGGAAATCGTTACTGCGCTGCGCGAAATCGCGGCCGGCCACGTCCGCCCCGACATGACCGGATTCGACGAGAACGAAAACCTCAAAAAGCAGAATGCCGACATCGCGGGCAAGTTGCCCCCCAGCGTCGACGACCTGCTGCCCCCCGCCGCTGACGACCTTCCGCCCGAAGCGTAGGAGCTCCCATGGCCAAGTCCGCCCCCGCCGCCCTCATCCTCCCGACCCCGTACACGGTGGAGTCGATCTTCGACTCCCGCGTGGTCGAACGCCACATCGCCGAGGGTCGCACGACTGAGGCGGCCTTCCAGGCTCATCTCGCGGCGCTGCCTGACGAGGCGAGCGAGCAGGTCGAGTCCGAGCTCCGCTTCGTCGTCCGCGGCCGCCCGCTGGCCACGGTCGGCAGCGACGACGAAGAAGGCTAGTTCCCAGGCCGATGCGAGGTCCGATCCGAGCTCCTCGCGGTTCCGCGCGCTCGTGTCGCGGCTGGGTGCAGGAGGCCGCGCTGCGGATGTTGCTCAACAACCTCGATCCCGAGGTCGCCGAGTGCCCCGAAGACCTCGTCGTGTACGGGGGCAACGGCAAGGCCGCGCGGGACTGGGACAGTTTCGATCGGATCGTGCGCGCGCTCCGAGAGCTGGGGGACGATGAGACGCTGCTGGTGCAGTCGGGAAAGCCCGTCGGCATCGCGAAAACGCACACGGACGCGCCGCGCGTGCTGCTCGCGAACAGCAATCTCGTCGGGAAGTGGGCGACCTGGGAGCACTTCCGCGAGCTCGAGCGCAAGGGCTTGATGATGTATGGCCAGATGACGGCCGGCAGTTGGATCTACATCGGCGCCCAGGGCATCGTGCAGGGGACCTACGAGACCTTCGCCGAGGCGGCACGCCAACATTTCGGCGGCGACGCCCGCGGTCGGTGGGTGCTCAGCGGCGGGCTGGGCGGCATGGGCGGCGCGCAGCCACTTGCGGCGGTCTTTGCCGGGTTTTCCTACCTTGGCGTCGACGTCGACGCGATGCGGATCCGGAAGCGCCTGGACTCCGGCTATCTCGATGAAACCGCGCCCAGCCTCGACGCCGCCCTGGCACGGATTCGTGGCTTCTGCGCTGGGGGTGTGGCGCGCTCCGTCGGGGTGGTGGGCAATGCCGCCGACGTGTATGCGGACCTTGTCCGGCGCGGGGTGATCCCTGACCTCGTGACCGACCAGACCAGCGCCCACGACCCGCTCGCGTACCATCCCGTGGGCCTCGATCTGGCAGCTGCCGCCGTGCTCAGAGCCGCGGATCCCGGCGAGTACGCGCGCCGCAGCTACGCCACGATGGCCGTCCAGGTCGAGGCGATGGTGCGCCTGGGAGAGCTCGGCGCGCACGTCTTCGACTACGGAAACAACCTGCGGGCGGGCGCAGTGGCGGGGGGACTGGATGAGCGGCGCGCGTTCTCGTTCCCCGGCTTCGTCCCCGCCTACATTCGGCCGCTGTTCTGCGAGGGGAAGGGGCCGTTCCGGTGGGTGGCGCTGTCCGGCGATCCGGAGGACATCCGCCACACCGACGACGCCATCTTGCGGCTGTTCCCCGACGATGTCGGGTTGCGGCGCTGGATCGAGATGGCGCAGGCGAGGATTCGTTTCCAGGGGCTGCCGGCGCGCATCTGCTGGCTCGGGTACGGCGAGCGGGCGCGGGCGGGCCTCGCCTTCAACGAACTCGTGCGGAGCGGGGTCGTGAAGGCGCCCATCGTCATCGGTCGCGATCACCTCGACTGCGGCAGCGTCGCCTCCCCCAACCGAGAGACCGAGGGCATGCTCGACGGGTCGGACGCCGTCGCCGACTGGCCCGTCCTCAATGCCCTGCTCAACGCGGTCAACGGCGCGTCCTGGGTCAGCTTCCACCACGGTGGGGGCGTCGGAATGGGCTATTCACTGCACGCGGGGCAGGTGATCGTTGCCGACGGCACGGATGCAGCCGCGGCGCGGTTGGAGCGCGTCCTCACCGGCGATCCGGCGATGGGCGTCTGGCGACACGTCGATGCGGGGTACGATCGCGCGCGCGCGGTCGCCGCCGAGCGAGGCGTGAAAATTCCCTGAGGCGGGGCGCCTGGCCCGCTCCCGTTTTCGGGGCGCGGGTTCCGCGCCCCCCGCGCGCCGCGTCCTGGTGGCGGCGGGCTAACTTTCGAGAATCTCCAGGACATAGCGCTTCTTTGTCTTGCCGCCGATGGCGTGGACCAGGCGTCGGATCGCGTCGGCATGAATGCCCTTCTTTCCGATGACCTTGCCCACGTCCTCGGGGGCTACCGCCAGCTCCAAGACGACGCTGTGGGTGCCTTCGATCTGCGTGACCAGCACCTGATCGGGGTGATCGACTAGCGCCTTGACGATCGACTCGATCAAGGTCCGGATGTCGACGTCTACCTCGGTGCGCTGCTTGTCCACTGCTGCTCCGCGTGCCTGCTCGTACCAACAATGCGACTCCCATCGCGTTCCGTCAAGGATCGTCAACCGCCGAATGGCGCCGGTGTCTGAGTGCGTACATCCGTTGCAGGCCGCGAACCCCGCGGCGGCAGGAGACGCAAATGGAGCCATCTGTCCCCCAGCCCAGCGAATTCGAGGTCAAGACCCTGGCCGGCACCGACCTTCCCCAGGCGCGGAAGGTGCTTTTCGCCCGCTTTCGCGACCGATTGGAGTTCCACGCCTTCGGAATCGTGAAGGACGCTGCGGAGGCCGGTGACGTGGTGCAGGAGGTCTTCATCAAGGCGCTGCGCGAACCGAGGCTCTTCGACGCCGAGTTCAAGACCCAGGCCTGGTTGTACCGGGTGACGCGGAACTTGTGCTTCAACATCGTCCGCGACCGACGCCGCCGCGGGGCACTCCTGGCCGGGCACCGCCCGGACGCGCCGTCGATCGAGGACCCGCTGCAGGCGGTGTTCACCGACGAGCGCCGCGAAGAGATTTCGGAGTTCGTCTCCCAGCTCAGCGACGATCATCGTGTGATCCTGATGCTCCGGTACTACGAGGACCTGAGCTACAACGAGATCGCAGCGCGCCTGGACATCAAGATGGGCACGGTGATGAGCCGCCTCAGTCGGGCCCGGGACCGACTGGAAGCCGTTGTCGGCAGCGCTGCGCCGCCTCTCTTGGCCGCGTCCTGACGGCCTGAGTCGGCCCGCGGCTTGACCGGCCGCCTGCCGCTCCGATACTGTGTGTCGAACTGAGTCAAGGCCCACGTTGGTGGCGAGTACGAAACCTTCCACACCAGCGGTCAAGCTGGAGCTGATCGCGCACCTCGAGGCGGGCTCGACAGGGGGTCTGCACGCCCGTATGGAGGGGAGTGGAGTGCTGGCGGTCTACGTCATGCACGGCGGGATCCTGGCGGCCCACTCGTCGCAGGACCGGGAGCGCCTCCTGGCGCTCTTGCGGAACAGCGGCGCGGTCGAGGAGTCTCGCCTCCTGGCAATGCGGCGCGCGCAGGCGTCGGGGATGACGATCACCGAGGAGCTCTTCGAGTTCGTCCCTGACGACCTGCTCCAGCACTTGATGGCAGAGCGCTTCCGGGAAAACCTGTTCCAGTTCCTGCAATGCGCCGGTCCGGCTCGTTTCGAGGCGATGGAGGCGGTGTTCGTCGAGAACATCCAGTTTGGGCACGAGTCGCGGCCGCTCATCGAAACGCTCGACCAGCTCATCGGCACCACCGCAAGGCTGCGCGAGCCGCCGCTCCTGGTCCTCGCTCCCGGTGTGGGGACCGCGCGCGATGAGCGACACATCCGCCTCACGGGGCTCTGCAATCCGCGCCTTCCACTCGCCGATCTCGTGTCGCGCTCCCCGTTCGAGCAGGGTCGGACGCTGGCCCTGGTCACCGAGATGCTCGAGTCCGGCATCGTCATCCCGGTGAGCACCACCGACACCAGCACGACCGGCCGTCCACGGGTGCGCCCCGACGCGGCCGCGAAGGTGCTGGTGGACGCCGGTCGCCCCGAGTTCTCGAGAGGAGGTACGGTGGGGTCTCGTGAGGCGGTGGTGGCGGCGCTGGCAGATGCCGTGTCGGCGGCCGTGGCCAAGGTCGGTCGGCAGCGCGACGCGCCGAGCGGTCCCGACGCGGGCAGCGCGATCGACGCGATCAGCGCCCCAATTGCCAAGAAATCCTCCGTTGCCGCGGTTGGATTGCCGGGCAAGTCGGTGGTGGTACACTCCATCCCCTCGCCGAGGCCGCTCCCGGACTACGCGGCCGAGTCGCCCACGGAAGCGTTCGACGACGAGATGGCGGCGTTCCAGGACTACGACGCCCAGCGGGTTGGGGGCGAGTTCATCACCCAGACCGAACTGCTGGACCGGGTCGAGTTGGACACGTCGGTGTCGGACCGCGCGGGTCGCGTCGAGGAATTGCCGGGTGACGCCGGCAATGTGACCATCGAGATGGAGGACGCGGAGCACGCACGGCCGCATGAGCTGGCCTCGGCGGTGTCGTTGAACTTCGCCGGACCCAAGCTCGCCGACGAGGATGCGCGCCGTCGGGTCGACGTGGCCAACGACCTGTTGGTCAATCTGGTGCTGGCGCTGGATCGAGTGGGCGGCGCGGGCTCGGGCCAACCCGCCGCTCAGCTCCTGGTGGAGGGTACGCCGGGGGCGTTCGCCTCGCTCTTCAAGGGCGTCGAGGTCGACGCCAGCGGGCGCCTCCCGGTGGACGCGGTGTTGAAGAACCTCCGGAAGCGCCCCGCCAGCGAGCATCGCCGGCTCCTCAATCGGGGCTTGGTCGATCTCGTCGAGCGCGGGCTCTGGCTGGCCAGCGAGGAGCTTGATGACACGGCCATCGAGGCGCTGTTGGTGATCGTCGCCGGATACCAGCAGCGCCTCGCGATGTAGCGACGGCAACGCGCGTGTGGCTGTTCATCGCGACTGTACTCGCTCAGGAGCCCCCACGGGCGGTGGAATGGACCGTGCCGTCTGCGGTCGTTTCGGCGATCCGCGCCGCGGCGGACCGGCCCGTCGGGGAGCGGTTGGATGTCGCGACCCGGTTCTTCCTTGGCCGGCCCTACATCGTGGATCCGGTGGGGGAGGGGGAGGGCGCGGATCCGGATGTGCCAGCCCGATACGACGTCTTTGACTGCATGAGCCTCGTGGAGGAGGGCCTGGGCATGGTCCTGGCGGGAGACCCGGTCGGTGCCCCGGTGATCCGCGACGCGCTCCGATACGGTGGTTCGGCGGACTACGCGCACCGCAACCACTTCATGGAGGCGCAGTGGATTCCGCGTGCGATCGCGGCGGGCCTGCTCGAGGACGTGACCGATCGGCTCGGCCCGGCGCGCACCCTGACCAAGACGGTGACGCCAGCGGTGTGGCAGGGGTGGCGTTCCCGTCGCCGGTTCTTTCTCGCCGACCCCGAGCTTCCCCTCGGGACCTGGTCACTGCGATACCTCGACCTCGCGCAGGCGGCGGACGCCGCCGCCCGGATCCCGCCCGGTGCGCTCGTCGTGACCGTGCGTGTCGAACGACCCTGGTCGCCGATCGTCGCCACGCACGTGTCCCTGGTGGTCCCCGGTCGGTCCGAGCCCGTGATGCGACACGCGACCAGGATGGGAAAACGCCTCGTTCGGGACGATCGGCTGTCGTGGTACATGACCCACTTGCGCGACTACGTGAACTGGCCCGCCCTGGGCATCGTCGTCCTGATGCCGCGCGAGCAGGGTCCGACCCGCGCCGCGACGCTCGCGTCTCTGATCCACGCGGCTCCGTACACCGACGCCGAGGGGCAGCTTCCCACGTTCGTCCCTCAGCCCCTGATCCCGCACAACCACGGCGCGGATCCCGAATGAAGTTGGCTTCGGTCCTCTGGGACCTCGACGGCACCCTCGCGGACACAGCCGCCGATATCGCGATGACGGTCGACGAGGTGCTGGTCGAGTCCGGTTTGCCCGCGCTCGGCGAAGTGCGCGTGCGCGAGTTCGTGGGTGACGGTGCGCGTCTCTTGATCGATCGGGCGGTGGCCGCGGCCGGGGGCGAGCCTGGGCCTGGGCACGTCGCGCGCTTTTTCGCCATCTACCGCGCGCGGCCCCGGCGGGTCGCGGCGCTGTACCCCGGTATTGAAGAGGTTCTCGGTCAGATCACCGTCCCTCAGGCGGTCGTCACCAACAAGGCGGCGGGGATCGCCAGCGCGCTCTTGGCCGAGCTCGGGGTGCTCGATGCGTTCCACTGCGTGATCGGAGGCGACACCCTTCCCGTCCGAAAGCCAGACGCAGCGGGGCTCACGGAGGCGATGCGTCGTCTCCGCGTTACGACGACGGTGATGATCGGGGATGGCCCCAACGATGTGCGAGCCGCGCGCGCCGCCGGGGTGCCCGTCATCGGGGTCGATTGGGGCATCGGCCGTCCCGAAGGCGCCGACTGGCGGGTCGGCGAGGTGGCGCAGCTTCGCACCCTGCTGGCGGAGTTGGGTGTCTGCCGCTAACGTAGGGGCCGAGCTTGTCGCCCTCAACGGAGCCCGCCGGCGAGGCCGGTCACGCCGATCGGGCTTACAAGGCACCTCATGACCCCAGTCCAGCTGACGTCCTTCTTGTCTCGCGCACCGCTCTTCGCGGCGCTGTCCGGTGCCGCCCGGGCCTCGGTGTGTCTGCGCATGGATGTGGTCGAGCTTCGAGGGGGCGAAACCCTCTTCTCCGAGGGCGACGCGGGCGACGCCTGGTACGTGGTGATCCGCGGCGAGGTGGCCATCGTCAAGAGCACGGCCTCGGGGGCGCCCCACGAGTTGGCCCGGCTCGAATCTGGCGAGGCCTTCGGTGAGATGGCGCTCCTTGACAACGCGGCGCGTGTCGCGACCGCGGTGGCGGAGACGCGCGTGACGCTCGCCCGGCTGCCGGCCACCCAGCTCCACGCGCTCCTGGCCGAAGAGCCCCACGTCGCTGCGCAGCTGATCCTGGCGATGGCGCGCGTGTTGTGCGCTCGCCAGCGTGAGCTGACCGCGGTGCTCACCGATCTGGTCGACGATCCGTCTACGGCGCCCCCGGGGCCGCACGAGATGATGGCGGTCCTGCTCGGCCTCCGGGGGTAGCCCCGGTCATGCTGGCCCTGCTTTTCTTCGTCTCCGGCGCGGCTGGGCTGGTGTACGAGAGCATCTGGAGCCGCGAGCTCCACCACATTTTCGGGACCAGCCAGTTCGCCATCGCCACGGTGCTGGCGGCGTTCATGACGGGGCTGGCGGCGGGCGGTGCCCTCGGTGCACGGTTCGCACCGCGGGTGCGCCGACCCCTGCGCGTCTACGCGGGGCTTGAGCTGGCAATCGGGATGTTCGCGTTGGGTTTTCCGTTTCTGCTCCGGGGGGTGGAGCCGCTGTACGTGTGGTTCTGGCGCACGTTTCAGCCCGGTGTGCTGAGCTTCGGGGTCTTTCAGTTCGTCGTGCTGGGCGCGCTCCTGCTCGTTCCCACCGCGTGCATGGGCGCGACGTTGCCGCTCCTGGTGCGCCTGCCCGTACCCGGCGGTGCCGGCCAGAGGGTGGGACGGCTCTACGCGATCAACACCATGGGCGCCGTCTTCGGGACGGCGCTGGCTGGCTTCTGGCTTCTGCCCGGTCTGGGAGTGGCGCAGACCACGTGGTTGGCGGCGGGCACCAACGCGGCGCTGGCGGCCGTGGCGTGGGCGATCGACCGACCGGGTGCCACCGCCCACACGACCCTGGCTGCGGCACCGATGACGACGGGCGTTCCGGACGATCGGCTGTGGCTGGTGCTGGCGGCGCTGGCCGGGTTCTCCGCGCTGGGGCTGGAGGTCGCGTGGTTCCGGCTGATGGGGCTCATCCTGGGGGCGAGCACCTACGCCTTCACGGTGATGTTGTTGGCGTTCCTGGTGGGTATTGCCACCGGTGGAGAGGTTGGCGGCCCGCTTGCGGATCGCCTCGCGGCGCGCGGGCGGCTGGTGCACGGGCTGGTTGCCGCCCAGCTCGCCGTCGCCGTGTTGACGTGGGCGGCCGCGTGGGGATGGCAGTGGCTTCCGCTCGCCTTCCTGAAGTTGTACTATGAGATTCCACCAATCGCGCACGCGATCGATCCGCAGCGGGCCAGCACCATCGCCGGTGAGCTTCTCTGGCCGGCCAAGTGCCTCCTCGCGCTCCTGGTGATGGCGCCCCCCGCGTTCTTCATGGGCGCGACCTTTCCGCTGCTGGTGCGGGCGGCGGGCGGGAGCGACCTGTCGCGGACGGTGGGTCGCGTGTACGCGGCGAACACCGCGGGCTCGTTGTCGGGGGCATTCCTGGCCGGTTTCGTCCTGATGCCCGCGCTCCACGTCCGGGGCACGGTGCTCTTCTGCATCGGTGTCAACGTGCTCGTGGCGGTGATGGCCACCTTTGCGCTGCCGGGCCGGCGGCGTGAAAGCGGAACGCTTGCGCTGGGCGCGGCCGCGCTCGGTCTGCTGCTCGGCAACGTCGCCCCGAGGTGGGACCCGATGCTGATGACGACGGGGATGTACAAGTACGTCGACAACCTGGATGCCGACGCCACCCAGGCAGACATCCACAAGCAGATGATCGAGCGCTATGAGCTCCTGTACTACGGGGAGGGTCTTTCCACCGTGGTGACGGTGGCCCGCAACACCAAGACTGGCAACGTCTGGCTCGCCAATAACGGGAAGATCGAAGCGTCGAGCACCACCGACATGCCGACGCAGTTGTTGGTCAGCCACCTCCCGTTCTTGTTCACCGGAGCGTCCGCGCGTCGCGTGATGGTCATCGGCCTCGCCAGCGGCATCACCCTGGGCGCGGCGACCCTGCACCCGGAGGTGGAGCACTTCGACGTGGTGGAGATCGAGCCGAAAATCAAGAAAGCAACCAAGTATTTCGAGCATGTCAATCACCGGGCGCTCGACGATCGCCGGGTACGACTCATCGCGAACGACGGTCGCAACCAGCTCCTGCTCACCGAGGCGGGGACCTACGACATCATCGTCTGCGAGCCGAGCAATCCCTGGCTGACCGGGGTCAGCAACCTGTTCACCCGCGACTTCTTCGAGTTGGGGAAGACACGCCTGGCGACGGGGGGAGTCTGGGCGCAATGGGTGCAGATGTACGGCATGGGCGGTCGCGACATGAAGTCGGTGATGCGTACCTTCGCCACCGTCTTTCCCTACGCGCACACCTTCGCGACCATCGAGGACGCGGACCTGGTGATGGTGGGCAGTCAGCGTCCGCTCCCCCTCGACATCGCCGCCGTCCGCGCGCTCCGTGGCAAAACGCCGGCCCTCACCGCCGACTTCGACAGGATCGAGCTGCGCGACGAGTGGCTCCTGCTCGAGACCTGGCTCTTCGACCGCGACCAGATGTTGTCCTTCTCCGGCACCCACAAGGAGCGGATCGTCGACGATCTCCGGCCGGATGCGAAAGAGTATGGCCCCGAGGAGGAGGTTCCCCTCAACACCGATGACAACATGCTCGTGGAGTTCTCGGCCCCCAAGAATCTGCACCGGGAGACGTCCACCTCCAACTTCTGGGCGCTCCGCTCCGTGCAGGGCGTTCCCGAGTTCGCGGTGACGACCGCCGACGAACTCGTGGAGTTGGGGATGGCCTATCGCGACCGGGACCAGCTTCCGCGCGCGTTGATGGCGCTCAAGGCGGCGCTGGCGCGTGAGCCGGATCGGGCCGACATCGCGGAGCTCTACCGCGACTGGCAGCGGGAGCTCCTGGGGGAGGGTTAGGCTCCCCGACCATGTCCGACCTCATCCTCGCCATCGATCAGGGCACCACCGGCTCGACGGCGATGCTCGTCGACGTCCGCAGTCGGGTGGTGGCCTCGTGTACCATCGAGTTTCCGAACTACTTCCCGGCGCCTGGCCTCGTGGAGCACGACGCGACGGAGATCTGGGCAGGCGTGGCGACCGCGGTGACCGGGGCGCTTCGCGACATCGATCCGGCGCGGATCGCCGCGATCGGCCTCACCAACCAACGGGAAACGAGCCTGTTCTGGGCCGCGGACAGCGGCCTCCCCGCGGGTCGGGCGCTGGTCTGGCAGGATCGGCGTACCGCGGGCCGCTGCGACGAGCTGCGGAAGGCGGGGAAGGAAGAGCTTTTTCGGAAGAAGACCGGCCTGGTCCTCGACCCATACTTCTCCGGTACCAAGGCCGAGTGGATGCTCAAGCACCTGCCGGGCGTGGCCGAGGGGGCGGCGTCGGGGCGCCTCCGGTATGGCACAATCGACAGCTTCCTCGCGCACAAGCTGACTGGCGAGCACGTGACCGACCCCAGCAATGCGTCGCGTACGCTGCTGTTCAACATTCATGACCTGGAGTGGGACCACGAACTGCTCGCCATCCTCGGCGTGCCGCGCCGCTGCCTCCCCCGTCTGGTCGACAGCGCCGGCACCTTCGGGACCACCCGAGGGGTGGGATTTCTGCCGGATGGCATCCCGGTTTCGGGGATGGCGGGCGACCAGCAGTCGGCGCTCTTCGGGCAGGCGTGCTTCGCGCCGGGCATGGCCAAATGCACCTACGGCACCGGCGCGTTCCTGCTCTTGAACACCGGGGCGGTCGCGGTGCCCAGCCACTCGGGGATGCTCACCACGGTCGGCTGGCGCGTAGCCGGAGAGACCACCTACGCGCTCGAAGGCAGCGCGTTCGTGGCCGGCGCGGCGGTGCAGTGGCTGCGGGATGGACTCGGTCTCATCGGCTCGAGTGGCGAGGTCGAGGCCTTGGCCGCCACCGTGCCTGATAGCGGCGGCGTGGTCTTCGTGCCCGCCCTCGCGGGGCTCGGCGCTCCGCACTGGCGGCCCGAGGCCCGGGGTGCGCTCTTCGGCCTCACCCGGGGCACCAACCGCGGGCACGTCGCGCGCGCGGTGCTGGAAGGGGTCGCGCTTCAGGTGACCGACCTGCTCGATGCGATGGCGGCCGACGCGGGGATGGCGCTGAGGCAGCTGCGCGTCGACGGCGGGGCGGCCCACAACGACCTGATGATGCAGTTCCAGGCGGACGTTCTCGGGGTGAGCTGTGTCCGCCCGACCAACCTGGAGGCCACCGCGATGGGCGCCGTGTACCTGGCCGGCTTGGGCGTGGGGTTCTGGTCGTCGCCGGCGGCGGTCACCGCGGCGTGGGCGGTGGACCGGGTCTTTGAACCGGCGATCGGCGCCGCCGAACGTGCCGGTCGACGCGCGCAGTGGGCAGCGGCCGTGGCGAAGGCATGATCCTCCTTCTGTTCGCCACCGTGGGTCTCGCGGAGGTGCCGTGCGATATTCGTATCGCGATGGATGACGTGCGTGAGCATGGCCGGCGCGAGGCCTACGACTGCCTGATGAGCCAAGACGAGGCCGGCAGCCAGCTGGTCGTCGCGCTCCTGGAGTACCCCGGCGACCCCCGGCTGAGCCGTGCGCTGGCAATGTGGATGCTCCCCCGCGCCGACGAGCCGTTCGACCCGGTGCACGTGGCGAAGCTCAGCGCCGACGACAAGCGGCTCCTCGTGGACGGGATCCGCGCGCGCCGCGGCCGCAAGAGCCCCGTGCCCCGGCACGAAGCTGTGTTTCGGCAGTTCGACTGGTACCAGCCGGTTCCGACGTTCACCGACGGGCGCCTTCGCCCGGGGGACAAGGCGCAGATCGAGCTGCTCAACGCCCGCGACACGCGCGGCACGGTCACCGCGCCGCCGGCGGCGGAACTCCGCTGGATGGACCGCGTCCTCGCGTGGTTCACCGCCGGCTCGCTCGAGACGCTCCTCCCCGTCGCGCTGGTCGGCGCCGGTGTGATTGGCTCCGCCGTCTGGTTGCGGCGCCCGAAGGCCTGATGCGCCGCTGGGACGCCGGCCTCCCGCTTCGTGCCGCCATCGAACTGCCGGCCGCGCTCGCTGCAGTGCTGGAGGGCACGAGGTTGTTGCCCGCTCTCGGCGAGGCCGACGCCATCGTCGTTCTCGGGGCGACCGTGCTTGCCAACGGCGAGCCGTCGGGCTCGCTGCGGGCGCGGACGCTGGCCGCGGTGGCGCTGTTCCACGCCGGCCGCGCGCCGGTGGTGGTCACAACCGGGGCGGCCCATCGACACCCTCCCGGCGAAGCCGTGGTCGCCCGCGCGCTCCTGCGAGAGTACGGCGTGCCGGATGCGGCGATCCTCATCGAAGAAAAAAGCAGCAACACCCGTGGAAACTTGCTCTTTGCACGCGGCTTGCTGCCGGCGGCGGTGCGCATCCTGGTGGTGACGGAGCCCTTCCACATGGCGAGGGCGCTCGTCCTGGCCCGCGCGGTGGGCTTTCCGGAGCCGTTGCCGTGGCCGGTCATGTCGCCGGCGTGGGGGCGTGCGTGGGACCGCTGGCGCCTCCTGGCGCGGGACGCCGGCTCGATGGCGTTGGTTCGCGCCGGCGGCTGAGGGAAGGCGCCCCTCTGCCGGCCGAGATACCCCGGGGCCGGCTTCGGAGCGTGGATGTCGGTCAATGTGGTGGTGCCCTCGTTGGGCGAGTCGGTGCGCACGGCCGTGGTCGCGAAGTGGCTCAAGGCCGTAGGCGACCACGTGTCCCAGGACGAGTCGCTGGTGTCACTGGACTCTGACAAGGCCACCGTCGAGGTGCCTGCGCCCAGCACCGGGACCATCACCGCCATCCTGGCCGAGGTCGGGGCGGAGCTGCCGATCGGCGCCACCCTCGCCAGCATCGAGCCGGGAGCGGCTCCGTGTAGGGAGGAGGTCACGATGCAGGTCGCGGCACCGGCCACCGCGAAGTCCGGTCCGGCGGCGCGGGCGGCGATGGCGGAGGCTGGGGTGGTCGCGACGCAGGTGGCTGGAAGTGGCGCCGGCGGGCGGATCACCCGGGGTGACGTGGAGCGTACGGTTGCCGCGCCTGCCCCTGCCGGTCCACGCACCGTCCCGAGGCCCCCCGCAGTAGCGCCGGCCGCCCCCTCCGGCCCTGAGCCCGAGGAAATCGTTCCGATGTCCGGCATCCGCCGCCGCATCGCCGAGCGCCTGCTCCACGCGCAGCACAGCGCGGCCATCCTCACCACCTTCAACGAAGTCGACCTCAGCGCGGTCATTGCGCTGCGCGAGCGCTACGGCGAACGCTTCCTCAAGAAGTACGGCGTCAAGCTGGGCTTCATGGGCTTCTTCGTCAAGGCCGCCATCGAGGCACTCAAGGCCTTCCCTTCGGCGAACGCCGAAATTCGTGGCGAGGACATAGTCTACAAGCACTACTGGCACGTGGGGGTCGCGGTCAGCGGCGCACGGGGGCTCGTGGTCCCGGTCATCCGGAACGCTGACCGCCTCAGTTTTGCCGAGACCGAGCAGGCGGTTGCCAGCTACGGAGAAAAGGCGAAGAAGAACCTGATCAGCGTCGACGAGCTGAGCGGCGGCACCTTCACGATCTCAAACGGCGGGGTCTTCGGTTCCCTGATGAGTACGCCGATCCTGAACCCGCCTCAGGTCGCCATTCTGGGCATGCACGCCATCCAGAAACGTGCGGTCGTCGTCGACGATCAGATCGTGATTCGCCCCATGATGTACCTCGCGGTCTCCTACGATCATCGCCTTCTGGACGGTCGTGAGGCGGTCAGCTTCCTGGTCCGCATCAAGGAGTGTGTCGAGAACCCCGAGCGGATGCTCATCGAGGTGTAGCATCGACCGCCCGGTTAGGTCCCGCCGGTGGAATGGACCCTTCGCATCCCGCGGCACGCCTGTTCGCCCCGGCACACCTCCCGTGCCGGCGATTTGTGGCGCCTGGTCCAGGAGGCGGCCGTCCTGGCGTCGGAGGAGGTCGGCTGGCCCGCGGCTCGCTACGTGGAGGAAGGCACCGCCTTCGTGGTGCGCGAGATGAGTGGGGTGCACCGGCGCGAGGCCCGCTACGCCGAGGCGCTGGCCACCCGGACCTGTGTGGCCGAGTCACGACGCGGCATCCTCCTGCGGCGGGAGACCTGGGTCGCGGACGTGATGCGGGCGAGCGTGCAGTGGGCCCACGTGGGCCGGGACGGCGTGCCGTGTCGGGCCGGTCCGGCGCTGATCGAGGCCTTCCAGGTGGAGCCGGCGCCGGGCATCGAGCTGCCCCCCTTCGAGCCGTGCGCTCCGCGTCCCCTGGAGGTATTCTACCTCCAACCCTGGTATACCGAGATGGACCCTCTGGGTCACACCAACCATCCCCGGTACGTGGACTGGGCCGACGAAGCGCTCAGTCGGCACGTCGCGGCGCTCGGTCATGATCCGCTCGCGATGGTCCCACTCGCCGAAAACGTGCGCTTCCGTGGAAGCGCGGTCGCCGGTGATCGCGTCGCGGTGCGGCTGACGGAGGTGGGGCAGGGCGACGCCGCTCGCGTTTTCGACTTCGTGATCACCGCGGATGCTCGGCTGGCGTGCGAGGGGCGCTTGTGGCGGAGCCTGCCCGGTTGATGCCCTCCTTCATCCCCCAACGCTCTTGGTGGGCCGTCGTCGCGGTCGCGCTGGCGGCGGGCTGCATGCAATACCGGACCTACCCGCTCTTTTCGTTGGAGCCCCCGGGAAAGGAACGACCGCTGGAGCTCAGCGGAGTGGCGCTGTTGGGCGACGGGCGGGTGGTGGCGGTGGCGGAGGGCGAGGCCGATGCGTTGTACGTGCCCGACCCCGATCGGGCGCTACGCGAAGGGGCCATCCTCGACCTGTTGCCGTTGAGGGATGGACGCGACGCGTGTGCGGAGGCTACCGCGGAGCGCTGCGCCGTCCGCAATTTCCGCGCCGAGGTGCGGCTCAAACGCCAGCCCGTGGTGTGGGTGGAGCGCGAGCGCCGGGTGGGGCCCCCCTTCGATGTGGAGGACCTGGCCGCCTTCGGCCCCGAGCGCGTCCTCGGCGTCACCAAGTACTCCACCGTCGGGCGGCGGACCGCCTTCCGCCGCGAGCTGATCGCCCGCTCGCGTCGCCAGACCGAGCGCCTCTTCGTGCTCGAACGTCGCGACGGCATCTGGTACGAACAGGACCTGCCGGAGGTCACGAGGCTGCGCGACTCGCTCTCCGACTGGGGCCGCGCCAACTGCAACGACGACCTGCTGGTGGAGGGCCTCGCCTGGGACGAGACCAGCGGGAACGTCTACGTGGGCCTCAGCCGCTGCTCCGGTCCCGCGCTCCGGGTGTTGCGTTATCCGCTCGCCCAGGCCCGTTTGGGTCATGTCGCGACGCTGGAGTCCTACGCGGACCTCGGCGAGGGCGCGGTCCTCGGCCCGGCGGAGGGGCTCACCGGGCTCAGCGCGCGGGACGGCGAGGTGTGGGCGGTCTCCGCGTGGGACAGCTACGGCTATGACACCGAAGCGGCGTTCGGGGGCCGGCTCTGGAAGGTCGTCGACGGGTCGCTGCGGCCGGTGGCGGCGCGCGACGAGTTCCGGGATCGGCCCTCGGCGTTGGCGGTCCTGCCCCGACGCAACGGGCCCCACGACGACCTTGCCGCGTTGGTGCTCTTCGACAACGACGCCGAGGCCGGTTCGCCGTGGCGTCCCAATGCCACGGTGCTGACGCTGAACACCCCGGCACCGACCGAGGGGCGGTGGGTCCAGCTGCTCAGCGTGGAGCCCGTCGGCGACGCGGTGGAGCTGGGACTCAACGGCTTCGATCTCCGCTGGTTCTCACGGGACCACCGCCTGTCCCAGGTCGCGTTTTCGGTCGCGGAGGGGGACGGCGGCGCCGTCGGCGCCTGGAGTCGCGCGCTGGGTGGCCGCTGGCAGATGGAGGTCGGCGGCTCACTCGGGATGTGGGCCCGGGCGCTCTTGCCCAGGAGCGACCTCGGGCGCAATCGGCAGGCGGTCGCGGTCACCGACTACCGTGCGGTGCCCGGCCTGCGGTTCACCCGCTACCGGGTGCGCCTCACGGTGGTCCCACGCGACCGCGAGCGCGAGAACCCCTCGGTCGCGGAGCTGATGGAGTCCACGAGGGCGGCCTACACCGTGCAGGTGCCGCTCCCGGTGGCCGCCGAGGCAGGCGCGGGTGTGATCCTGCAGGGCTTCTCCATCGACACTGCGGCGCGCGCGCAGGAGGGGTTGTGCATGGCGGGCATCGACCTGACCACGAGCCTGACCGACCCGAGCACCGTGCAGGTACGGAGCCTGCTCATCGGCGGGCTGTGCAACGACTTCGACAACCGCGGGCCCACCCTCCGGCACGGGCGTACGACGCGCCCGGACGGCGGCGTGTCGGTCGTGCTCGACATCGCGGTCGTCGAGGGCGCGACGAGCGCGTCGGCATCTGCATCACAGTGGGATCGCGCGCTTCCCGCCCCCCGCCGGGATCCGGGCGAGGACCGCGAGACGGCCGCCCTCCGCGGCACCAGCGACCGGGAGTCCCGCGCGGGGCTGCACTGCGCAATGGCGACGGCGGCTGCAGTGACCCCGGAGGCTCGAAACCCCGCGGCCCCGCCGCCCGAGTGGTTGTCCCTGGCCGGCACGGCCGAAGGGCAACTCGCGGCGGTGGCGGGCTCACTTCGGGGCTTTGCGTTCGCCTGGGATCCGGTGGGGTTCGATCCTGGCTTGTCGCGACCGAATCTTACGGATGCCGAAGCGCTCGGCCGCAACAACTACGTCTTTCGGTACCTTGCGCGGGCCTTTGTCCGCCCCGATGGCACATTCTTCGAAGCGGGGATGAGCCACGGCATCCACAAGTCTGGCCTCACCGGCGACAACGCGCGACCGAGCGCGCTCTACGCGCGGGTCGACCTCACCACTTTTCTGTCGCTCGCCGGTCCGACGCCGACCTGGGACCTCGTCGCGCCCGTCGGAGTGGACGATCCCAACCTGCTGCCCGAGGACGCGTTCACCCGCTGGGCGACGCCATTTCCCTTGCTTGCGGAGCCGACGTGCACCTCTGCCTTCTGACGCTCGGGCTGGCCCGCGCCGAAGATCCCACCGGGGCGCGACCCGGGGCGGGGGCGCCGGTCCTGGTCTGGTCGCCGGTTCTGGAGCTACGCTCCGGCGTCGAGACCTGGCCGGAGGACGACCTGGTGTCGTTCCCGCTGGCGGTCCGCCTGGGGATCGACGGCGAGCGCAAGGCGCTCGCCGCGCGGGTGTCGGTCCAGGGTGCGGCGGTGGTCGAACTGGGGGGAGCGCGGGAAGCGGGCCTGACGGTGGGTGAGGCCTGGGTCCGGTGGAGTCCGCCCATCAGCTCGGCGCTGGGCGTGGACGTGACGCTGGGTCGACAACGGCTGGAGTTCGAGGACGGCGCGGTGGTGGGGGACGACGACCTCCGCCGTGCGGCCAGCTTCCCCCTGGCCGCCCGAGCGACCTTCCGCGCGTTGCCCTGGCAGCTCGACGTCGTGAGCGGATTCAGCAACGGCGCCGCGGATCGGAACCCCGGAGCGGCGGGTACCGCGGCCGGAGACGGCGCTCCGTTCCACACCGCGCGGCTCGCTGCCGGACGCGCAAACGCCGACACCAGCTGGTCCGTGGCCGGAATCGGCTTGGTGATGACTGACGATGGCCTCCCGGCCGAACGGGACCCCTTCGGCACCGTCGGCCTCCGCTTCGACGTGAGTCAGAAGCGCTTCCGCGTCGGCGGTGACGCGTGGCTGCAGCCTACGACCGCGGGGCCGGCGACCATGGGCGGCGGTCGGCTCGGCTGGACCTTTGGTGACGATGGCCGGGCGGTGCTCTGGGCAGCGCTGGACCACCTCGGCGGCGGCGATTCGCCGGTGTTCCTGCGGCCGATGGCGGACACGGCGTCCCGGTTCGGGTGGTTGGGCGCCCACGACGCCGGGCAGCCTCACGCCGGCGAGGGTGCCCTCGACGCGGCGTTCGTCGTCGAGGCCACGCTGGCGCCACCGCTGCGCGTCCACGGGGCGCTCCACCATCTCTGGGACGGGTCCGGCTCGCCGCGCGCCGGCGAGCTCGACGTCGAACTCCGCTGGTACCTCAGCCCGCTCGCCTCGCTCCATCTGCGCGGTGCTGTCGAGGTCCCGTGGGTGGAAGGCGACGGCATCCGGCTCCGCTCGGCGGTGGTGATCGATGCCACGCTCTGACGACGAGGCGGAGCGGCCCGATCGGCGGCGGCGCCGACATGCCAGCCCGCGGGAGGCCACCCTCAAGTCGGGCGCGGCGTGGCTGGAGGCCGTGGAGCGCGTCGGCCGCTGGGTGCGCGTGCGCGACGAGCATGGCGCCGACGCGGTGCTGCCGACCCGCGGGGCGCACGTGGTGGTCGCCGATCGCGTGCGGGTCGCCGAGGGGCTCGTGGTCGAGACGGCCCCGCGCCGCACCGTGCTCGAACGCACCGGCGAGACGGCGGGTGTACGCGTGGTCGCCAGCAACGCCGACCAGATGCTGATCGTCGCCGCCGCGAGCGACCCGCCGTTCCGTCCCGGGCTCGTCGATCGCATGCTCGTCGCCGCCGCCTTCGGGGGGATGACGCCGCTCCTGGTGCTCAACAAGTGCGACGCCGGCATGCCCGAAGAGGTCCTGGAGTGGCTCGCCCGCTACGAAGCGCTCGGCTGCGCGGTGGTGTTGGTCTCCGCCCAGACCGGGCAGGGGGTCGGGGCGCTCGCGGCCCTGCTCACCGGCAAGACATCGGTGCTGCTCGGCCACAGCGGCGTCGGGAAGTCGACGCTCGTCGCACGCCTCATCCCGGGCGCGGTCGCGCTGACCGGGGATCTCGACGCCTGGGGCCGCGGTCGCCACACGACCACGTCGGCGCGGATGTACGATCTCGCCGGGGGTGGTCGGGTGATCGACGTCCCCGGGATTCGCGAGTTCGGCGTCGGCCAGGTTCCCCGCACCGAGCTGCGTCGCTACTTTCCCGAGCTCCTGGACCTCCCCTGCAAGTACCGCGACTGCCTCCATCTTGGCGATGACGGCTGCGTCGCCGAGGCGGCGGTCACGTGGCCGGAGCGCCTGGAGAGCTATCGGAAGCTGGTGGAGGAGTGTGTGTGATACCGCCTGATCTTGATTCGGCTCGGCGCTCGCCTGTGCCCGACCCGTCCGGCTTCGGGTCGTTGCTGGTGACCCGCAATCGTCCTTCGGTCTGACCCGGATCGTAGGGCGAAAAAATCAGCAGGACGTCTTCTCCCGCCCCCGGCTCGAGCACCCCCGGCAGGGCGGTCAGGGTGGTGGTGTAGCCCAACTCCCCCCCCCTTGATGAGGTCGACGGCCGAGACGGTCAGCGGCGCGTCGCCGTCGTTGGAGACGCGGACCACCTCGGTGCGCACCTCCGACTGCTGGACGCTGCCGAAGGAGATCGCCAGCGGCTCGACCACGATGTCGGGCTCGAGATGATCCCGGCGAGTGGGGACCGCCGGGATACCTCGCCCTCCCGCGAGGCCCCCATGCTTGTCGCTTATCGAACCGCCGCCGCCGAACGCGCGGCCCTGGGCATTCCGCCGCTCCCGCTCACCCGAGAGCAGATGGTCCTGCTCATCGGTCTGCTGGAGGCGCCGCCTCCGGGCGAGGGTGCGTTCCTGCTCCAACTTCTGGTGGATCGTGTTCCTGCCGGCGTGGACAGCGCCGCCCAGATCAAGGCTGCCTTCCTCGCCGAGGTCGCGCGGGGAGAGCGTCCGTGCGCTCTGCTCGATCGGGCCCGCGCCACGGAGCTGCTCGGCACGATGGTGGGGGGCTACAACGTCGGGCCGCTCATCACCCTCCTCGACGACGTGGAGGTCGGTCCGGTCGCGGCCAGGGCGCTCAAGCACACGCTCTTGATGTTCGACTTCGTCAACGATGTGGTGGTCAAGGCGCGTGATGGTCATGCCCTCGCCAGGGAGGTCGTGCACAGTTGGGCGGACGCCGAGTGGTTTCTGTCCCGGGCGCCCCTCGCCGAGCGCCTTACGGTCACCGTGTTCAAGGTCAACGGCGAGACCAACACCGACGACCTGTCGCCTGCCCCCGACGCGTGGAGCCGGCCCGACATCCCGCTGCACGCGCTCGCGATGCTGAAGAACGCCCGCGACGGCAACGTCCCCGACGAGCCCGGCGTTCGCGGTCCGATGAAACTACTGGCTTCACTCCTTGAGAAGGGTCACACCATCGCCTACGTGGGCGACGTGGTCGGCACCGGCAGCTCTCGCAAATCCGCGACCAACTCGGTGTTGTGGTGGACGGGGCAGGACATTCCGCACGTGCCCAACAAACGGTTCGGCGGCGTCTGCCTTGGCGGAAAGATCGCGCCGATCTTCTTCAACACCCAGGAGGACGCGGGCGCGCTGCCCATCGAGTGCGACACCTCAGCGCTGGCGATGGGCGACGTGGTGGACATCTTCCCCTACGCGGGCCGCGTCGAGAAGGACGGCGCGGTGGTCGCGACCTTCCAGCACCGTTCTGACGTGCTTCTGGACGAGGTGCGCGCCGGCGGACGCATCAACCTCATCATCGGGCGCAGCCTGACCGCGCGGGCACGCGACGCGCTCGGGCTCCCGGCCAGCACCGTCTTCCGGCTTCCGAAGCCCCCCGCGGTCACCTCCGCCGGCTTCACGCTGGGCCAGAAGATGGTGGGGCGTGCGTGTGGCCTCCCCGAGGGGCAGGGGATGCGCCCGGGCACCTACTGCGAGCCGCGCATGACCTCGGTGGGCAGCCAGGACACCACCGGGCCGATGACGCGCGACGAGCTCAAGGACCTGGCCTGTCTGGGTTTTTCAGCGGATCTCGTCATGCAGAGCTTCTGCCACACCGCGGCCTACCCCAAGCCGGTGGACGTCCAGACCCATCGGACGCTCCCGGAGTTCATCACCACCCGCGGCGGCGTGTCGCTGCGGCCTGCGGATGGGATCATCCACTCGTGGCTCAACCGGATGTTGTTACCGGACACCGTCGGCACCGGCGGGGACTCGCACACGCGCTTTCCGATCGGGATCTCATTCCCCGCGGGCTCGGGGCTCGTGGCGTTCGCGGCGGCCACCGGGGTGATGCCGCTGGACATGCCGGAGTCGGTCCTCGTTCGCTTTTCCGGGGTGATGCAGCCCGGCATCACCCTGCGCGACCTGGTCAACGCCATCCCGTACCACGCGATGAAGGCCGGCTTGTTGACCCTCGAGAAGAAGGGGAAGAAGAACATCTATTCAGGACGAATCCTGGAGATCGAGGGGCTGCCCGACCTCAAGATCGAGCAGGCCTTCGAGCTGACCGACGCCTCCGCCGAACGCAGCGCCGCCGGCTGCACCGTGCGTCTGAACCGTCCGCCGGTGGTGGAGTACCTCAACAGCAACATCACTCTGCTCAAGTGGATGATCGCCGGCGGCTACGGCGACGAGCGAAGTCTCCGCCGTCGTATTGCTGCGATGGAGACGTGGGTGGCGTCCGGAACGCTCCTCCAACCGGATGCTGACGCCGAGTATGCGGCCGTCATCGACATCGATCTCGCTGAGATCACCGAGCCGCTGGTGGCCTGCCCGAATGATCCCGATGACGTCAAGCCGCTGTCGGCGGTCAGTGGTGACCCGGTGGATGAGGTCTTCATCGGCTCGTGCATGACCAACATCGGTCACTTCCGCGCCGCCGCGAAGGTGCTCGAAGGCAAGTCCGACATCCCGACGCGGCTGTGGATCGCGCCGCCGACCCGGATGGATCAGGCCCAGCTCATGGCCGAGGGCTACTACGGGGTCCTGGGTCGGACCGGCGCGCGCATGGAGATGCCGGGTTGTTCCTTGTGCATGGGCAACCAGGCCCAGATCAAGCGCGGCAGCACCGCCTTCTCCACCAGCACCCGGAATTTCCCCAACCGGCTGGGGTTCGAGACCCGCGTCTACCTCGGTAGCGCCGAACTCGCAGCGGTGTGCGCTCTCTTGGGACGGATGCCCACCAACGAGGAGTACCAGGCCCACGTCGCCCTGCTCAGCGCCCAGGCCGTCACGGTCTACCAATACATGAACTTCGACCGCATCGGTGAGTTCGTCGACGCCGCAGCGTCGGTCAGCGCGCCGGCAGGCTGACGGAAGCGTCGAGGCTCCGGTCCGCCGGAACCACCTCGATCGTCGAGACGTCGAAGGCCTGCACGCCGTCGGTGTCGGTGAGCCCCAGTGAGATCAAGAGCGGACCGAGCCGGTCGGGACAGGTCAAGGACGCCAACGGTTCGTCGTCGGCTCCGACATCGCCGGCCTCGGCCGTCCAGGCCAGGGCAGCCACACCATCTGGGGTGAACGCGGATAGTTCGATGTGTCCGCCTGGGTGGCACACGTCCCCGGTCGCGCTCAGGAAGCCGCCGGCGTCGGCGCGGCAGGTGAGGAGCACGCCGTCGCAGTCGCGGTCGATCCCGTCGCACGCGTCGGTGGCGGCCGGGTTCACCGACGCGTCGCTGTCGTCGCAGTCGTTGCCCAGCTCGCTATGGCCGTCGCCGTCGTCGTCGTGTCGCGAGGTGTTTTCGTCCACCAGCGCGTCGCAGTCGTCGTCGGTGTTGTTGGCGGTCTCGGTCGCGCCGGGTCCGACGTCGCGGTCGTGATCGTTGCAGTCGCCTTCGGCCTCGGTGAGGCCGTCGCGATCGTTGTCCAGCTCGGGCGCGCCGTCGTCAGCGGTGCCATCACAGTCCTCGTCGATGCCGTCGCCGGTTTCGAGGGCGCCGGGGAACGCGCGCGGGTTGTCGTCGTCGCAGTCCCCTTCGGGGTACCCCCAGGAGTCGCCGTCCCGATCCTCGGCGGCGGGGCTGAACACCCGGAAGGCGACGGCGTCGGTCGCGGTGAAGCCCTCCCAGTCCAGGAGCGACACCCGGATGGTGTCCGCGCCGCTTTGGAGCACGCCCGAGTCGACGTCGAACCACACCGTCCCGTCATCGTCCGGAGCCACGCCCGCCCCGAGCGTCCCCTGGGCTGCGCTCCAGATGGTGATGTAGATGCCGCTGGGCGGAGCGTCGTCGTCCGCGAGGGTGAACGACACCGTAACCGTCTCGTCGGCCGGCACGGTCTCCCCCGGGTACGGCGACAAGATGGTCACCGTCGGAGCGACGCCCCAGCTGTCCTTGGTGAAGCGCAGCTCGGCGGCCGGTGACGTGGTGTCGGCGGCGTCACCGAAGACCAGCCCGCAAACCTCGGCGTCGGGCTCAGTTGGCGTGTGCCGTAGGGTGAAGGCCGCGGTCTCGCCGGCGGCGATGGCGGTGCCGGGGGTGGGTGCGTCGATCACTGCCCACGCCGGGCTGCACGAGAGCGACGGCGATCCCACGGCGAGCGGGGCGGTGCCGATGTTTCGGAGGGTCAGCGGCAGGTCGGTCGGGGTGCCGTCGGGCCAACGCCAGGGCATCGCGACCAGCGGGGGATCGATGATCAGGCGCCCGTGCGGCGCGGCGGTCGCGATCCCCCAGACCGCCACCTCCTGCACCGGGTTGCCGGGGTCGCCGCTCTGGGACCAGACCTCGGGCGCGGCCACCGTCGACCAGGGACCAAGGTCGGTCGACACCCGCGCGGCGCCAAGCGTGGCGCCGTCCGCGGTCGGTGCGAAGACCACGGTCACCGTCGCGCCGCAGCCCGCGGGCAGCGCCAGCCGCGGCCCGCCCGCCGCGGCACCATCGGCACAGGAGGTCCCGGTGGCGGCTGGCTCGTCCACGACGGTGGCGCAGCTCGGCGCCGTCCAGTGCAAGCAGAACGGAGCGCCGACGGTGGTGAGACCCGGCAGTTCGGCGCTCCGCCCCAACAACATCTCCGGCGAGTAGGGCGCGGCCGCGTCGCTGGGGCTGGCCCCGTTGCTCACCGTGAACTCGCCAGTCGCGACACTCCCCACGGCCGTGCTGAGCGTGACGCCGGGCGGCGAGAGCACCAAGTTTGGGAGTGCGACCTCGAGTGAGCAGGAAACGAGCAGAAGTGGGGCGAGCATGGGTGTCCCGGTGAACACCATACGTCCGCGAGCGGCCTGATGTGAACGTCGCTCAGCAGCCGCACTGCTCCGCCGTGTACCAGGGGCTGGCCCGTTCGACGTTGGTGTTGGTGATCGGGAAGACCAGCCAGTCGCCGACGAGGAGCCGGTCGAGGTCCTGGTGCGGGTTCAGTTCGCGGAGCACCCACAGCGGTGCCCCGATGTCCTGCGCGATGGCCCAGGCGGTTTCGCCGGCGACCATGCGGTGTTGCGCGAGGAAGCGCAGCTCGCCGTGGACCCGGAGCCACCCGTCGACGTCCGGCCTGGCGGCGACCGCCGGTGCCGGGGCGTCGCTGACGGGGATGGCCTTTACGATCGGGCAGGAGGGTCGGGCGTCGTCCTCGGCGACGAGCGTGGCGACCAGCGGTGAGTCGGAGTCCGCGAACGCGGCGGTGTCAGCCGGGGCAGAGTCGTCGAAGGTGGCGCAGGCGAAGGCGATGGCGGAGAGAAGCACGAGGCACCGGGGGTGGTGACCGATGACAGTGCACGCGCCGTGCCAGGAAGGATGACGGCCGGATATTCAACAGCCCGGGTCGCTGCGGCCCGGGTTGTGGACCCTCGATCTATCGTTGATTGGGAGAATCCACGATCGGTAGATTGGGCGCGCCGCCTACCCCACCCACCGGCGCAGGTTGCCAAAAGCGTGCATCCACGGGCTCTCGTCCGAGTCCGTCCGCCACGAGTCCGGGCACCAGGACAGCGTGGTCCAGCGGAACACACGCTCCGGGTGCGGCATGACGATCGTCACGCGACCGTCCGGGGTGGTGAGGCTGCACGCCCCCCCCGGAGCGCCATTGGGGTTGAACGGGTACCGCTCGGTCGGCACGCCGGCCGCGTCGACGAACCGGGCCGAAATCAAGTCCTGCGCCCGGCCTTGCGCCCGCTCGTCCCGCCAGACCGGCCGCCCCTCGCCGTGCGCCGACGGCACCAGAAGCACGCTGCCCTCCATGCCCGCGAAGAACAACGAAGGCGTCGACTCGACGCGCACCGCCGCGAGCCGGGCCTCGAATTGTTCAGAGCGATTCTTGTGGAAGCGGGGCCAGTCTTCGGCGCCAGGGATGAGCTCGGCCAGCGTCGAGAGCATCTGGCATCCGTTGCACACCCCCAACGAAAATGTGTCGGGCCGAGCGAAGTAGCGGGAAAACGCCTCGCGGGCGCGAGGGTTGAACAGGATGGAGCGGGCCCACCCGCCACCGGCCCCGAGCACGTCCCCGTAGGAGAAGCCTCCACAGGCAGCCAGGCCCGCCATGTCGGAGAGGTCGACGCGCCCCGACAGGATGTCGGTCATGTGCACGTCGACGGCGGTGAACCCGGCCCGATCGAAGGCAGCGGCCATCTCGATCTCTCCGTTGACGCCTTGCTCGCGGAGGATCGCCACGCGAGGACGTGAGGGGTACGGCCGGGAACCGGACGGCGAGAAGGTGAGCCTGGCGGGAAGACCGCCGTCGGCTTCATCCCCGAGTCGCGCCAGCTCTTCGCGCGCGCAGTCCGGGTGGTCACGCCGGACCTGGAACGCATGGGTGACCGCCGACCATTCGTGGTGCAGCGTCGCGCGGGGAACGGCCCAGACGTCGCCGCCGTCCAGCGAGAAGCGGAGGGTCGACGCTCCGGCTCCCTCGAAGAGCGGTTGCCCCAGTCGCACCAGGCGCAGCCCCGGGAAGTGGCGGGCCACGGCGTCGGCGTCCGCCGCGCGGACCTGGATGACGGCGCCGAGCTCCTCGGCGAAGAGCGCCGGCAGCGGCGCACCCGAGACGTGGATGTCGAGGCCGCATCGGGAGGCGAAGGCCATCTCGCAGAGGGTGGCGAACAGGCCGCCATCGCTGCGATCGTGGTAGGCGAGCAGGAGACCGGCGGCGTTTGCGGCCTGGGCGCCCGCGAAGAAGCGTATCAGCAACGCCGGGTCATCCAGGTCGGGCGCGGTGTCCCCGAGCTGGTTGTAGGCCTGGAGGAGCACGCTCCCGCCGAGGCGATCGCGACCCATCCCCAGGTCGACCAACCACAGCTCTGTGGCAGCTTCGGGTCGTAGAAGCGGCGTGAGTGTCCGCCGGACGTCGGTCACCGGCGCGAAGGCCGAGACGATCAGCGAAACCGGCGAGGTGACGGCCTTCCCGTCCCAGGTCGTTCGCATCGACATCGAGTCCTTGCCCACTGGGATGGCCACGCCCAGCGCCGGACAGAGCTCCATGCCGACGGCGCGGACCATGTCGTAGAGCACCGCATCGTCGCCGAGGTGTCCGGCAGCCGCCATCCAGTTCGCGGAGAGTACGACCTGCCCGAGCGCTCCCACCGGGGCGGCCGCGAGGTTGGTGATCGCCTCGCCGACGGCCATCCGCGCCGATGCTGGGCCGTCGAGGAGCGCAAGTGGCGTTCGTTCGCCCATGGCCATCGCTTCGCCTCGGTAGCCCTCATAGCTGTGGGTGGTCACCGCGACATCGGCGACGGGCACCTGCCATGGGCCCACCATCTGATCGCGCGCCACCTGCCCACCCACGGAACGGTCGCCGATCGTCACCAGGAAGGTCTTGTCCGCCACCGCCGGGAAGCGGAGGACCCGGCGCGCGGCCTCCGAAAGCTCGATGCCGTCGAGGTTTGCGGCCTGCAGCGCTCGCGGGAATCGTGTCGCGACCCGGTGCATGCGGGGCGTTTTCCCGAGGATGATCTCCAGCGGGAGATCGACCGGCCGTTCGCCGAGGAGGGCGTCGTCGACGCGAAGCTGGGGTTCGGTCGTCGCGGTGCCGACTCGCGCCCAGGGGCAGCGCTCGCGGGCACAGAGCGCCGCGAACATCGCCACCGCCGCCTCGGGGACGGCGAGCACGTAGCGCTCCTGCGCCTCGTTGGACCATACCTCCAGGGGCGACATTCCTGGTTCAGCGCTGGGAATCGCCCGGAGATCGAACCAGCCGCCGGCGCCCCCGCCATGGACAAGCTCGGGAAAGGCGTTGGAGAGGCCACCCGCGCCCACGTCGTGCAGCGACAGGATCGGGTTGTCCTCGCCCAGCGCCTGACAGCGGTCGATGACCTCCTGACAGCGGCGCTCGACCTCCGCATTATCCCGCTGTACGCTGGCAAAGTCCAGATCGCCGGCGCTCTGGCCCGAGGTCATCGAACTGGCGGCGCCGCCGCCGAGGCCGATGCGCATGGCCGGCCCGCCGAGGACGATGAGCGCCGAGCCGGGGGGAATCGGCAGCTTGTCGACGTGCCGCTCGTCGATGTTGCCCACGCCGCCCGCGATCATGATCGGCTTGTGGTAGCCGCGCACCTCGCCGTCCTGGCGCACTTCGAAGCTGCGGAAGTAGCCGGCGAGATTCGGGCGTCCGAACTCGTTGTTGTACGCGGCGGCCCCGAGCGGTCCGTCGACCATGATCTGCCAGGGACTGACGATACGCTCGGGCTTGCCGGGATCGTCAAGCTCCCACGGTTCCGGCTCCTGGTCGGGGACCCGCAGGTGGGACACCGAGAATCCACACAATCCGGCCTTGGGTTTGCCACCACGGCCTACGGCGCCTTCGTCCCGGATCTCTCCGCCCGCGCCCGTCGCCGCCCCGGGGAACGGGCTGATCGCGGTGGGGTGGTTGTGGGTCTCCACCTTCATCAGGATGTGCAGCGGATGTGCCGCGGTGTACCTCCAGTGCCCGCGTTCATCGGGGAAGAGGCGTCGCGCGGCCCAACCCTCGGTGACCGCCGCGTTGTCGTGGTACGCGGACCGAACCGCGCCGGGACCGCGCGGGTTGGTCGCCAGCGCGACGGCGGTGGTGTTCCGGATCATCGCGAACAAGGAATGGGCCTGCTCCTGTGCGTCCAACGTCCACGAAGCGTTGAAGATCTTGTGCCGACAATGCTCGGAGTTGGCCTGCGCGAACATCATCAGCTCGGCGTCGGTGGGGTTGCGGCCCAGGCGAAGGAAGGCCGCCACCAGATACACGATCTCATCGTCGGCCAGCGCGAGTCCCAAGGCGTGGTTCGCCGTGCGCAGCGCGGGCGCTCCGCCACCCAGTACATCGACGCGGGAGAGCGGCGTCGGGGGGGCGTCGCGGAAGCACGCGTCGGCGACGTCAACGCCGGGCAGGACCGACTCCGTCATGCGGTCGTGCAGCAGCGGCGCCACCGCTGAAAGGTCGATGGCAGCGTCGTCGAAGTGGTAGACGGTCCCGCGCTCGATGCGACGCACCGCGGCGAGGCCGCAGTTGTGGGCGATGTCCGTGGCCTTGGACGACCAGCCGCTGACGGTGCCCAGGCGGGGAACCACGAGGAGACTGGGCCCCGGGCGACTCGGCGCTGGGGGCAGGTAGCTCAAGAGAGCCTGAAGCCGGCTGGTTTCTTGATCCTCCAGAGTCCGGGAAGTGTCGACGAGGTGGAGGTGGTCCGCGTGGAGCGCGCGTACCGCAGGCGCCCGCGAAGAGAGCGCGGTCAGCAGGCGCTGGAGCCGAAAGGGCGAGAGGGCGGGGCCGCCGCGCAGGGTCAACATCGAGGCTCCTGGCGGCCGCTCAGTAGGTGTCCGTGCTCGGATCGGGTGATTTGAAGCGGGGGGCTCCGCCGGGCATCGGGATGTAGAAGCGCACGCCCAGCGCGGCATCGACGATGAACTCGGTGCGCGGGAACACACCCACTCCAGGGGCAATCTCGATGAACCCTTCTACCGGCACGCCGTCGTGCCAGAAGCCCATTCCGAACGGCATGCGGATCGCGACGTTGAACGCCTCGTAGCCCGTCCCGTCGCCGAGGCGCGTGCGCGGACCCACGCCCATCCAGATCGGGAAGTGCATGTTGGGCATTTCCGACGTGCGCAGGTCGGCGAGGTCGATGGCGGCGTCGATGTGGAGCTGGGCGTAACTGCGCACGCCGCCCGAGGTGGGCACGAAAGACCAGGCCACGCCCCCGTCGACCAGGAAGCGCCCCCCCGGCCGCCAGGCGGCGGAAAAGCCAGTTGGAGCACCGAGAATCAGCCCCATCCCGATGCCTTCTGCGTCGCGATTGATCAGCGATTCTGCGGCGGCCATGGGCGTGGCGGCGGCGGCCGTGGCCGACTCGGGGGCATCGGCGAGCGACGCGAAAAGGAGGGGGAGCATCGGCGGCGGTTTATCCCGGCGCGCCGCCGAGCGTATCGAGCGCGTGTTGCCCCTGATACACCAGCACCAATCGTTCGAGGACGGGCCCGATGGTGGCGTGGCGCCGGAAGCCCCGCCAGGTGGGGTCCTGGGCGACCGCCGTGACCGCAAACCCCAGGCGGAGCGACTTGACGAGGTGCCGCTCGAAGCCGCGAGCGTCGCCCGCCTGCCCGGAGAGCTGCGCCAGGCGGAACCAGCCCGGCCATGCCTCCGGAAGCAGGCGGACGACCGCGTCGAAGTCCGCGGTGGCGCCGACCAGGTCCCCGGCCGCGAGGCGCACCTCGCCGCGGTCGTAGCGGGCGGCGGCAAGGTCGGGATCAAGCTTGACGGCCTGCTCCAGGTAGGCCATCGCGTGGGCATCATCGCCGGCGAGACGCCAGGCCAGGCCCAGCTCGTAGGTGACCCGCGCCGAGGGGCCGAAGGTGCGCATCCACCGCCGGGCGAAGGTCTCAGCGCTCGTGGCGTCCAGCTCGTTGCCGATTCGCGCCACCTCGGCGCCTGCCGCCTCGGTGAGGGTGACGTCGTAATCGGGGGGTGGAAGCTCGGCGTGAGCGGGGACCAGCGCCAGGAGCAGGATCACCGCCGGCGGGCCCCGACCAGCAGCGTCGTAACTGCCAGGGCCAGGAGCATCCCTGGGAGCCGCTTCCCTCCGCTCTCACAGCCGCATCCGCCGGGGCTCAGGAACACACCGTCGTCGGTGTCTGCGTCGTCTTTGGAGTCGTCGACCGCAGGGTCCCCCGTGTCGTCGACGCGCGCGGGCGGTGCGTACACGCAGATGTCGTCGAGGTTCCACCCACCGAGCTCCTTGCCGCCGTCGCTCTCGATTTCCCAGGACAGCGTGAGCGCGCCCACGGTGGGAGCGGCGCGGTGCGAGGCGAGAATCCACTGGTCGTCGAGGGTGTCTTCGTCGCCCCGCTGTTCGTTCGAGGCGTGGTTTTCCCAGATCGTCTCGCCGTTTCCGAGCACACGGGCGCGGTCGTAGTATCCGTCCTCGACGTTGAGCCATCGGCGGTACTGCACCACCAGGGTGTCGTGGCCGGCGGCGTCGATGCTCGGCGTCGAAATCCGGTTGTGGATGTTCGGCTGGTACTCGCCGTTGTACTGACCGCCTCCCAGGTCGTTTCCCCACACCTTTCGCCCGGTGAATGCCGTGTCCGGGTCATTGGCCATCGCCGTCGGCGTTCCGTGCGTCCAGTCATCGGCGCCCTCGCGTTCGTCGCCGTCGATGAGTTCGTGCACCAGCGCGCCGTCATCGCCGGTGAGGTCCGCGCACCACAACTCGGTGAGCGGGCCGACGTAGAAGGTGAAGGGCGCGATGTCGCCGCCAGCCGGGGCCTCGACCTGCTCGCCGCCCGCCCCCGTCGCGCTCAGGTAGTAGTGCACGATGGTGTCGGTCGGAATTTCGGGGAACTCGACCGTGAAGCTGTCGCCGCCGACCGTCCCGCCGCTGCTGGACCAGTTGGCCCCGTCGTCGGTCGACCAGTTGAGGGTGACCGCGTCGAGGGTGAACGCCTGACAGGCGGCGGCGACGTTGACGATGGTGCCGGTGGCCGAGATGCCGGCGCCACCGCTCTGGTTTTCCACCGGCAGGTGGTCGACCGTGAGCCCGCCCCCGTCGCTGGCGAGGGGGCCGAGCCCGTGCGGCGCGAAGCCCTCGGCGATCTCGCAGTAGTGCGGAGTTCCGTTGGCGAGGTCCGCGTCATCGTCGTCGGCGGCGATGAACTCGTCGTACGCCGTCTCCAGGGTCGGGTTGGCCTTGAGCGCGTCGACGAAGAGGTGGGCGACGACGTCGTAGGCGGCGCCGCTGTCCTCGCGGCTCTCGCCGTAGGTCGTCAGGAGCTCGGCCCACACGTCCCAGACCGCGCCGCCGAAGATCAGGCCGTCGTAGTGCACCTCGCCCGCGAGGTCGTCCGGGTAGACCTGATTGGGCGCCACGTCCCGAATGCCCGACCCATTGGTGACGAAAAAGGGTGCAATCTCGCTGTCGTGGGTCATCAGGGTGGAGACGACGTCGCCGGCGCCCTCGCCGATGGTGCCATCGACGGACCAGGTGCCGGCGCTGTAGGCGTGAAAGCCGTGGCCCCACTCATGGTAGTTGACGTCAGCGATCTCGCCGGTGTTGTTGCAGCCATCGCCGGCGGCGAAGAAGTTGAGGTTGCCGTCATAATAGGCATTACAGCTGTAGTCTGTGGAGTTCACGTTGCTGGTGAGGGGCACAGAGGACATCGTCACCTCGGGCGCCAGCGCGTAGGCCCAGTCCTTGACCTGGTGGAGGTACACGTAGCTGGCGATCTCGGCCTGGGTGGCATCGTCCGTGGTCCACGTGGGGTCGGCCTCGGCGAAGTCCAGCCGCCCCTCGGCGCCGTTGGCGTTTTTCACGTCGAGGTAGGTGCCGTTGAGCCAGGTCGACGCGCTGGCACCGGTCGTCGAGTACCGGCCGTACTCATCGGCGTTGACGCTGCCTTCCCCTTCGATGGCGACGCGGGGCATCGGCGAGGTGACCATCGCGCTGTCGTAGGTGCGTGCGCGGTGGCTCCCGTACACGGTGCCGTCCAGGAACCGGACCTCGTTGTGCACCGAGAGGATTCCCCCGGCGACGGCGTCGACGAAGGTGACCCATAGTCCTCGGGGAAGGCTGGTTTCGCTGCGAACCTGCCAGGCAAGATGCATCCTCGGGCCGTCGGGCCCGTCGAGCGGCAGCGCCACCAGGGTGGCGGAGACACCGGTGTGGTTGGCCATGGGCGCCGCGCCGTCAAGCGCCGCGATGTCGATGGCATCGGCCTTTGAGAGCTCGGCCTGGGGAAGGACCGCGTCCGGGTAGGTGTCGACCCCGAGCATGATGAGCTTGCCGAAGCGGATGCGGGCGGTCACCCCCCCCCGCCACACCGGATGGCCGCCGAGAAGGCGATCGAAGTCCACGAGCCAGGTGTCCGTGCGGGCGACGTACCGCGCGCGAGAAAACGGTAGCTCCCCCGCTGCGACCCCGATGATGGCGCGGTTTCGGAGCAGGAAGCGCTCCATCGCGACGCGGACCTCATGCTCGCCCTTGACCGAGCCAAGAACGATGCCCGGACCCCACATCCGATGAGCGGTACCGGTGCGTTCGTCGAAACGGGCCTTCCAGCCGGCGCCCTCCCCTTGGGTGAACTCCACCCAGCCGGGCTGATGGGCGAGCGTCGCCTGGGCGCGGTGATGCGTGCGGAACGTGCGCGCCGGTTCCCTGCCGATCCACACCTCGGCGGCCGGGGCGAAGGCGGCGGCGGAGGCCAGAAGCGCGAGAATCCCCGACATCGTTTCCCCGGTTGGCGTCCAACGTCTATACACTTACGCGCGTGCGGTCGCCGCCGTCACGACCTTCTTGCATGATCGCCTTCCTCGCTTTCATTGTCGCCTGCTCCGTCGACGGAGGCGCGCGTGCGTTGCCGCCGCTGCCGTCGCTGCCCGACCCCGTGGATGCCGCCGAGCTGGCCCTGGGCCCGGAGCGCCCCCTGAAGCAGGCGATCGTAGCCCTGACCGGCGCGGTCCGCGGCGAGGTCGAGGTTTGCGGGTGTCCCACGACCCCGTACGGCGGGTTCGCCCGGCGCGCGGCGCTGTTCGACCGAGTGCGCGCGGCCCCGGTGCCGATGTTTGCCGTGGACGCCGGGGAGATGTTGGTCAAAGGGATGACCGCTCGCGACGAGTTGGACCGCGGCGTGCGGGCCGAGGCGGTGCTGGGCCTGGCGGAAGGGACCGGTCTGGACGCCTGGGCGGCGTCTCCGATCGATCGGATGCCGGGCGGCGTGGCGCTCCTGGCTCGGCATGCTGCGCTCGCGTCGAACTGGGACGCCGAGGGGGGACTGCTTGCGGCCCGCGTGGTGGAGCGCGACGGCGTACGCCTGGGTTTTGTGGGTCTGGCGGGCGCCGACGAGGCCCACCCGGCGGTCGACGTCGTCGCCGCCGTGCGTAAGGCGATGACGGAGAGCGTGGACGCGTGGTTCGTTCTCTCCAACGCCGATCTGGCCACCAACCGCCTGGTAGCCGAGGGCGTAGCGGGCCTCGCCGCGGTTCTGGCCACCGAAGGTGACCGTCGGGATGCGCCGGTGATTACCCGTGGCGCCCCGATCATCGAGGCGCCGGGGCGCGGTCGGTACGTCACGCTGATTCACCTGTCGCTCGCGACAGATAGTCGCCCGCTCGAGCTCGTCGCCAACGGGATATGGCGCGATGTCGCCGCGACGCACTACGGCCGCAACCTGGCCGCCATCAAGCCAGAAGCGCGAGCCGCCGAAGCGCGGATCGACCAACGACAGCTGGTGCGCGCCACCGCCGGACGGGCGGTGGGCTACGTCGAGGACATCCCGCTCAGCGCCGATTTGGACGGTCCCAGCAAGGTGGACGGCCAGCTCACCCGCTTTCGTGAGGCGATCCTGGGCGCGGCGCGGGCGAGCGCCGAGGCGGTGGACCAGCGGGGCTACGCCACGGCGTCCGGCTGTTCCGGCTGCCACCGTGATCGTATCGCATCCTGGGGGTTCGACGCGCACGCCCGCGCGCTTGAATCGCTCATCATTAGGAAAAAGGCTGATAATCCTGAGTGTATCGCCTGCCATACCACCGGCTTTGGTCAGCCGGGTGGGTTTGCCGCGGTGGAGGAGAAGGCGATCGGCGCGTTCCGTGACGTGCAGTGCGAGGCTTGCCACGGCCCGATGCGCGGGCACACCGGCCGGGGCGGCGCGACTGGGCACGCCGTCACCGAGGCGACCTGCCGCGGTTGTCACGACGAGGCCAACAGCCCAGATTTTGACTATTCGACCTATCTGGCGAAGATTTCCTGCTCGCGCCTCGCGTCGCCGGAGGACGTGGCGCCGCTGTAGCTACCAGGTGGTGAGAAACCGATCCACGGCCTCACGCTCGCGCAGCCCCACGCTGAGGTCCACGCAGTGCGCGCACGCGTCGACCCCGTTGAAGCGCCACAGGCTGCGGGCTTCGAAGTGCGTGCGCGCGCACAGATGGCAGGCGGAGTCGTCCGGGGCGACGAGTGAATGTCGATTCTGTAGGATCTCGCCGATGCAGAGGTCGCAGATTACGGCGCGGGTCCCGGTCATCAGGTGGGTCACCTCGGCGCCGACGCGCCCACACGCCGAGCACCGGGTGTCTCCGCCGGCAACGGCCGTCGGCTCGCCGCGCTGAGGCGGGGGTGTGATTCGAGCCAGCAGCCGATCGACCAGCAGGCTCGCCCCTTTTTCCTGACCTCGGCGGTGGAGGGCCTTGATCGCGTCAGGTTCTCCGCACATGGCCTGGGCGGCGTGCACCGCCACCGCCAGCTCAGGATCGACGCCCTGCCCCCAGTTTGCCAGGAGCTGGCGCGCGGAACGACTCCGACGCGTCGCGATCGCCAGCAGGAGCACGGCCTGCCAGGCGCGGGCAACCTCCCGTTCCCCTTCCACCGCCCGGCGATGCGCGACCAGGTCGTGCGCGTTGCCGTGCCGATCGATCGATGCCCGCTGGACGTCGTCGATGGTGACGTTGAGTCCGGCGGTCAGCGCGGGCTCGGGAATCCACGCGGCGGCACTGAGCGCGTTTCGGGCGAGGGGCACCGAAAAGTAACGACCCGGCTCACGGAGCCGGGTGGCCAACTCGTCCGCGACGTGGCCGGCCGCGAGCCCGCAAGCAGACTCCCACAAGGCGAAGCGCAGCCCTTCGTCTTCGGTGAGATCCAGCGCACCGAGCACGGCGGTGACCGAGCTGGGACCCACCGCTCGCAGCTCGTCCAGGAGCACGTCAATCCGCTTTCGCGCGATGGTGCGCGGCGCCGCCGTCCCGCCCATGACTGGGAGCTTGTCATACTCCGACGCCTCGACCGACAGGGCCTTCTGGAGCCAGTTGACATCGCCGGCCCGCCGTCGGGTCCGCGCGAGTTCCACGTAGCTGGGCAGGTGCTCCGGGTGGTCCTGGAGCGTGTCTCGGAAGAGCTTGATCGCGTCGCCGACCTGGCCCTCCTCCACCATCACGCAACCCAGCGCGTGCCGCGCCACGAGCAGGTCCGGGTCGAGGATCAGGGCGCGATTGCAGTACTCCCGGGCCCGGTCCAGCTCCCCGAGGTGAAGGTAGCTCAGCCCGATCTGAGCCAGCGTGCCCGGGTCCTCTCCCTGGCCACCCGCCACGAGCCCTTCGAGGTACTGCCGATCGTGTTGGATGGCGCCCTTGTACTTGCCGAGGGCGAAGGCCACCTGACCGAGGTATTTGCGTGCCTGCGCGGAGAATCTCGGGTTCTGGCGCAGCCGGATGAACATCTTCTCGGCGTCGGCGAAGCGCCCCGTGTTCAAGCACAAGAGTCCGAGGTCCCGCATCAGGGCCGGGAGGAGGTCCGGCGAGGGGTCGAGTGAGAGCGCTTGGACCATGTGGTATTGGGCGCGCTCGACAAGCCGACCACCTCCGATCTGCCGCGCGCGTTCGGAGAGTGCCCGGCCGAGCAGCAGGTGACATTCCCAGCTCTCCGGGGACGCCCGGCACGCGTTTTCCAGGTGCTTGATGGCCAGGTGCAGATCGCGCTGCGATCGATACAGGGCGCCCAGGGCCAGGTGGAGGTCGCCGCGCTCCGGCGCAAGTCGCATCGCCTCGTCGAGGTGCTTCTTCGCGGCCTCCGGCCGGTCGCCCGCGACCAGCGCGGCCCCCGCCAGGATGTGACCTTCCGCGTTGTCAGGATCGTCCTGTGCGAGCTTCCGCGCATGTTGCAGGGCCTGAGCGGCCAGGGCCTCACCGCCTCCGTGGTAGAGAGAGCGCGAAAGGCAGACCTTCGCCAACTCGGCGCGTGCTTCCGCGTCGGCGGGCGCGGCCTCGAGCCGCTCTTCGAGGCGGGCCTGGGTCCATTCGAGCTTCTGGTGCGGGTACATGGCGGCCGAGGGCGACTCCGCAGCCTATCGCGTTATGCGAGCAGACCCGATGCCCCGCCACCGTAAAGGACAATCAACCGTCGAATGGGCGCTGCTCTTGAGCGTCCTGGTGGTGGCCGTCGTCGCCGCCTCGTACGCGTTCGTCCCAGGCGTAGCCGCCGCGATGGAACGCGCCGGGGACGCGATGGCGACGCTGTACGCCAGCGGCCGGGTCGCCGGTCCCTGAGCCGCGGCGGTAGCGGCCATCTTCCGGCCTCCGGTCTTTCGCCTGCGGCGCACCCACTTCGGCGGGTAGGAATCAGCGCAAGAAGCTGAAGGCCTCGCCGGGCGTCAACAGGGCCGCGTTGGTCCGCACCGTCACCGGCACACCCCACTCCACTATCGCCGGATCGGCCAACTGGCGCAGCGGGACCGGCTCGACGGCGGCGCCCACGGCTACCACCGTCGATGCGATGGACAAACGTTCGGTCGAGATCAGGGTCACCGGTTCGCCCGGCTGTAGCTCCCGTGCTTGCGCAGGGGGCAGGTACGCGACGGCTTCGCGCGACGACGTCTCGACGACCGAGAGCGCGGCGATCCCGGCTTCGACCCATGTTCCGGGGGCAGGCAGCGTCCCGATGTCGGTGGGCGTGGCGCCCACGGTGTGCGGCACGGCGGCCACGGTACCGGCTGCGGGCGCCCGGAGAATCGCGGCTTCCTGCAGCGCGCGCAGCTCTTCGACGCGTGCGGCCGCCGCCTGCACCCGCGCTTCCAGCACGTTGTCGGTGCCGGCCGCCTCGAGTCCGGTGGCCACGACATACGCCCGCTCGAGCGCCCCGACCTCCACCGCGAGGGCCGCGCCCCGCGCTGCAAGCGTGGCGTGACGCGCCGAAAGGCGCTCCACGTCGACGGCGGACACCGCCAATCCCGGCGACCGCAGTCGCGACAGCTCGACATCGACGCCGAGTTGTTCCGCTCGCACCGACTCCCACTCGACTCGCGCTGACAACCAGCGCGCCTGCGCTCCGGCGGAGTCCTTGGCGTAGCGGCGTGCCTCAGCGGGGTCGCCCGCTGCCAACGTGCTGTGGAGGATCTGCAGCTCGGCTTGCGCCGCGATGACGCGTTGTTCGAGTCCGGGAACGGCCACCAGTCCGAGCTGCTGCCCAGCCTCGACGCGCGTGCCCACCTGCACATCGATCGCGGCGAGGCGCCCGCTGATCGGCACCACGACCGGGTGGCGAACCACGAGCGCCACGGCTCGGGTGCCGCCGTCGGAGCCGCCGGCAAGGTACAGGATCGCGCAGATGATCGCGCTGCCACTCCACGCCGCCGCATTCGCGATGACCCCCAGATTCGCCCTGAGGCGACGCGCGAACGGGATGCCGGGCCTTACCATTCTTCCGCCCGCTCTTCTAGAGCCACACTGACGCTCGAGGTGCCCGCGACCGTTCGCAACGCGGCGACGAGGTCTTCACGATCGCTGGGGTGGTAGAGTCGCACCTCGAAACTGTACTCGGACTCGCCCGCGGTCGCCTCCTTGAGCGACAGGAGCTGGTAGGTTCGGCACCAGTTCGCGAGAATGCCTTCCAGGCTCTCGACGGCGCCGGTGCTGCGGACGCGGACGACTCCGGTGTCCGTGTGCCGCTGGCCGAAGCCGGTGACGCTGAGTTGGACCGCGATCAGCCCGATGACGATCGTAGACGCAATCGCGACCGCATAGTGGTGGGCGCCGATGGCGATGCCGATGGTCAGCGCCAGGAAGATGAAGACCGTGTCGCGCGTGTCGCGCAGGACCGTCCGGAATCGGATGATGGCCAGCGCCCCGACCAGGCCGAAGGCGCGCGCGATGCTGTCGCCCACCACCAGCATGACCGACGTGACGACCATGGCGATGATGATGATGCTGTGGGTGAGATTACGGCTGTAGCTCAGGCCGCGGTGGGTCCAGATGTAGAGCCAGGCCACGATCTGTGCGAGGACGTAGGAGAGCAGCAGATCGAGCACGATCGTGGCCCCGTTCGGCCCGCTGCCGGACGTGTAGTCGAGCGGGTTGGTCACTGGTCGATCCCCGGACCGTCGGCGCCGAGTTCCCGCACCACCGCCCCTTCGGGGTCGGTGATCAGATCGATCCCGTAGCGGAATTTCGAAAACGCCTTCCGCTCCAAATCGAACCGTCGGACCATCTCAGCCACCCAAGACGGGTACGACCCCGAATACTTGAGCTCAAGGATCTCGATTCCCGCCGACTCGGGGACGGGGTACCATCGGGGCGGCTCGCAGAGGTCCACGGTTGCGGGGGCGGCGACGATGCGGGAATCGAAGGTGACGCGGACCAGGTCGCGGACGCCGCCCACGTAGGCGTGGCGCCGATAGCTGACCCAGCAGCGCGGGTAGAGGTGCCGACGGTCGACGAGCCCGCGGAAATTCTCCAGGGCCTCGGTGCTCGGGGTGGATGCGCTCGGCGGCTCGCCGTTTACCACCCGCACCGCGTCGGCCAGGCCGACCTCGGCCCTGGTCTTCCACATGCTCTCGTTCGCGCGATGTTTTACTTCGAGGAAGACTTTGCGCGGCGACGTCCAGTTGTAGCAGCGGGCCCGTACCTTGTAGCGTTGTTGCAGGCCGGCCCTGGTTTCACGATAGACGACCCAGTCCGCGCTGTCGAGGTATAAAGAGTGCACGTTGTAGGCTGCACTTCCGCCCTCGCCGAAGGCGTCGGGAGCGAGATGGTCGGTACCCTGGACCCAGCGGCGCAGTGCGGCCGCGCGGTCGACATCCAGCCGATATTTGATCTCGAATCGGTACTTCCGCTGCACGTCTGTCGTCACCTGACCGTCACATAGCATCGTAGGCTCATCGGACGCTGAAGGCAACCGACGATGTCCGGCCGGCCGATGTCTTGACGCCCCGCTGACGCAGCGCGACGCGTCGACTGGCGATAGGCTTTTCCCTATGGTGATGCTTGCGCTTGCGTGCGTCGGATTCCTCGGCACATCGGACAGTGCGGGGGACACGTCGCTGGACGAAAGTGGCGGGGGGGACGATCCTCTCTGCGCCACGGCGCAGGACTCCGGCGCTCCGTCCGGTCCGGACTGTTTCAGCGGGACCCTCGGCTGCGGCGGGGCGGTGACCGGGACGACGGCTGGGGGTTTGTCCACCTACGAAACCGCGGACTACGGGCATCTTTTTTGTTTCACCGACCTCGCCAGCCAGGGATACACGGGCAGCGAACGCGTGTACTTCGTCGACCTGGGAGACGGGGTCAACGCTCACGCTCGCCTGGATGCTTCGTGCGGGGACATGGGACTGTCCGCCCTGCGGTGGTCCGATTCGGACCGCTGCCCGGACTCCGAAGGCAGCGCGACGGCCTGTGAGGGGGCCGAGGGGGCGGGTTCGATCACGGTGGTATTCGGCGGCTTTCCCGAGAACAACACCTGGGCGATCGTGGTGGATACCGCTGGCGCGGAAGCGGAGCCGTTCCGTTTGTCCATCGACTGTGGTTGAGGCGCGTTAGTTCGCGCGCATGAACGGCTCCGGTTCGCGCGTTGATCGTCCTTCCACCGTGGTCGTGCGGCTGCTCCCGCACGTCAAGCCGCCTCCGGCTCGGGTGCTCCTCGTCGGTGCGGGCACCGGGCAGGAGGCTCGGGCGCTCGACGCACGCGGCTACGAGGTCACGATCGTCGACCCCGAGGCCTCGCCTGTCGGAGACCTGCCGGTGCTTGCCGCCGAGTTCGGCGCGACCGACTTCGGCGGGCGCTTCGATCTCGTGTGTGAGCGCGGCGCGTTCGCCACGGGGGACCGGGCCGCGTACGTCCGTGCCGCCGCGCGGGCGTTGGCGCCGGGCGGCCAGCTCTTCGGCGCCTTCACGGTCGATGCGAGCGCGCTCCTACACTCGGTTTCGGCGCACTTCGACGTGGTACGGTGCCGCCCCGGCAGCGGGGGGGAGGGCGAACTCGAGGTGGTCCTCACGAGGCGCTAGCCTGGTTATGGCCTAGCCGTGGCGACCCTCAGCTTCGACGGCATCGAAAAGCGCTATGGTGACGTCGCGGTGCTCCACCGGGTCGATCTCGACGTCGCGGACGGGGAGTTCGTGGTCCTGGTGGGTCCTTCGGGATGCGGAAAGAGTACGCTGCTGCGTTGCGTTGCCGGCCTGGAGGACGTCTCCGCTGGCGACCTGCGCATCGGCGGGCGCCGGGTGAACGAGGTCGCGCCCCGTGATCGGGACGTGGCCATGGTCTTTCAGAGCTACGCGCTGTACCCCCACATGACCGTCCGGGAGAACATGGGCTTCGCACTTCGCCTTCGGCGCGCCCCCGACACCGACGCCCGGGTCGACGAGGCGGCGCGTCAGCTCGGCCTTGGGCAGCTATTGAACCGATACCCACGAGAGCTCAGCGGCGGCCAACGACAGCGCGTCGCGATGGGGCGGGCGATCGTGCGCCGACCCCAGGTGTTCTTGTTCGACGAGCCACTGTCGAACCTCGACGCCTCCTTGCGGACGTCGGTCCGCGTGGAGCTCAAGCGGCAACACGAACACCTGCGTACCACCACGCTCTATGTCACCCACGACCAGACCGAAGCGCTGACGCTCGCCGACCGGATCGTCGTGCTCAACCAGGGCGTCGTGCAGCAGGTTGGCACGCCGGACGAGCTCTACCAGGACCCGGCAAACCGGTTCGTGGCGGGATTCATCGGGTCACCGGCGATGAACTTCCTCGAGCGGCTCGAGCCCGGCGCCGTGGTCGGGGTGCGCCCGGAGGCGATACGGCTGGGCACCGGGCCGTTGTCGGCCGAGGTCGAGGTGGTCGAGCGGCTGGGTCACGAGTCCCACGTGCATCTGCGCCTGGGCGGCGAGGCCGTGGTTGCCCGGGTGGAAGGCGCGGTGCCCTCGGGGCGGGTCCAGCTCGAGCTCACCCGCATCCTCCGCTTCGATCCCGCCAGCGGGCGTCGGATCGAATAGACGTTCGTTTTCGCACCCTTCGGAGGCTGCCACATGAACGGGCCCACGAAGTCGCCGCTGCGATCGGGCTGCCCGTGCTGGTGTGCGGCGGTTGCCTGCCCGTCCCCGCACTCGTCCCCGCGGAGGTGCTGGAGGAGGCCCGCAGGGAGGAGGAGGCGCGGGCGAGGGGAGCGGCGGCCGAGGCGGAAGGGGGGCGCCAGGCCGCGGTGATGACCCGGTCGATCGAGGCGGCCGACGCCGCGGTCCGCGCCAGCATCGCGGAGGCGGAGAAGGAGGCCGGCGCCATCAAAACCTCAGCCGGTGATCTCGTCGCCGACTACCACCCGAACGAAGTCGCGGCCGATCGCAAGTACAAGGGCCGGTACGTGCATGTGACCGGCACCGTCGCTGAGATCGGCGTCGACGCCGTCCAACGTCCCCTGCTGCGGCTGCGGGGCTGGGGAGAGGGGCGCGTTATTTGCGCGTCGGGCGCCGCAGGCCGACGGCTTGCCGTCGGCCGGAGGGGACGCCCCGGTAGTGGAAGGGGCGAGAGGCCCTTCCCCCTCTTTTTAGTCAGAGCGCCGTCGCGACGAACTGGTCGAGCCTGCCCTTGTTGAGCGCGCCGACGCTGCGGTTGATCAGCTTGCCGTTCTTGAACAGGAGCAGCGTCGGAATCGATTGCACGCTGAACTGCAGGGGAGTGTCGGGATTGTCGTCGATGTCGAGCTTGTAGACCGCGAGCGCCGCGCCCTTCTCGACTTGGACCTGATCCAACAGGGGCGCGATGGCCTTGCAGGGCCCGCACCACGTGGCGGTGAAGTCCAGGAGCACGGGCACCGCGCTTTCCATGACTTTGGATTTGAATTCGCTATCGGAGATGTACGGGACGCCGGCCATGATCGCTCCACAGGGTCGCGCCTCGTAACCGACCGGGTCCCCGCTGGCGCGCGGCTGCGGTACGATGCCCTTCGGAGCGCTGCCTTGGCTCGGATACTTGTTGTAGACGACACACCCAGCACGCGCATGGAACTGGCGGATCTGATCAGGGGGCTGGGGCACGAGGTGGAGGTGGCGGCGAGCGGCCTCCTGGCGCTCCGACTGGTGGTCCAGCAACGTCCCGACATCGTCGTGACCGACGTTGCCATGCCCGACATGGATGGCTTCGAGTTGGCGCAACGGTTGGGGCGGCTCGACCAGCCCCCCGGAGTGATCCTGTGCGTTGCAGGCTTCCCGGGAGACGCGGTTGGGCTGGCGCGTGCCCGGGGCATCCGCGTCCTGGGCGGAATCGGGACGCCACCCGATCCAAGGCGGCTGGCGACGTTCGTCGAGCAGGCCACGCGGGGAACGGGCTCAGGCCAATGGAGCGGCGCGGCATTCCTGGCGTCGGTCCGTGGGCCCATCGAGCGTGTTCCTCCGGTCCGAATGCTCTTTCTCGCCCACCGGCTCGACGCCACGGGCGCGCTGGTGGTCGACACGGCGGCCGGCACGGTGCGGATCGTGCTCCGCAGCGCGCGCGTCATGCATGTGGAGGGTTTGCCGGGCGCGCTGAGCGCGTTGTCGCCGACCCTGCTCGACCACCGTCATCTGCAACGAGATGTCGCTGAGGCGGTGGGCGCCGGCCACGCGATCGACGACATCCTCAACGCCGCCACCGCGGCTCTGGGCGAGTGGTTGGCCCGGTCGGTGGCGCTCCGAGGAGGCGCTGTCGTCTTCGAGCCCGATGTCGCGCCCCCCGCCGGGTCTTTTCCGCTGCCGCTCCCGATCCCGCGGCTGATCGCCTCGGGCCTGAGGCTCGGACGCACCGCGGCGGAGGTCGAGCGGGAATGGCGGGCCGCGAGTGGCGCCGTGGTGCGGCTGCGCGTCCCCGATGACTCCCCCGAAACGCGCTGGGGCCTCGACGCGACCTGCATGCGCCTGCTCCGCCTCGCGAACAAGCCGACGAGCGTCGCCGCGCTCTTGGACGAGGCGGCGGGAGGCGACGGCCAGCGGCGCGTCGACGCGCTCCGCGGACTCGATATCCTCTACGTTCTGGGCCTAGTGCTCGTCGACGGCGGCCCACTCGACCACCAGGTCGGTGGGTTGGCGTCTGGGAATTCTTCGGGTGCCGGGGAGATGGTGGATGACCCGCGGGCGGCGCGACTCCGGGCGGTGCTCGCCGCAGCGGAGGGCGCGCACGCCGTGGACGTGCTGGGCCTGGGTGAGCTGAAGACGCTGACCGAGGAGGACGTTGTTGGGGGCTACCGGGCGGTAAGTCGGCAATACCACCCCGACACCTATTTCTCGGCGCCTCCGCTCGTGCGCGCGCTGGCCGAGGCGTGTTTCGCGAAAATCAACGCTGCGTATGAGATGTTGAAGAGCCCGGGGGGCGTCCCCGACGCGCAGCGCTTCCTGACCGCGCGGGCGGCGGGCCGGGGCATGGTCAGCGAGCGCGACCACCTGACGGCCAGGGTGGCCTTCAAACGGGCTGAGGTCTTGTTTCGCAATCGCGATTGGAAGGGCGCGGACACGCTGTTCCTGGAGGCGCTGCGCCTGGACGCCACCACCTGGCCGCACGCGTTCGCTGCGCATCGCGCTGGGGCGCTGTCCAAGCGGCTGACCACCGAGGCGGCGATGGCCAGCTTGGACGACCTCCAATGTCCAGACATGCGCAAGCGGGCCGATGTGCTCGTGGCGATCGGCAACATCTTGAAGTTGGACGGTCGCGGCGCCGAGGCGATGCGCCGCTATCGACAGGCGGCGGAAGCCGATCCGGAGAATCGAGACGCCCAGCGGGAGATTCGCCTCCACCAGTCGCGACACGAGAAGGTGCGGAGCGGCGCGGCCGTCGGCGGTGCCGCCGAGAGGATGTCGGGCCTCTTCCGGCGCACTCCGGGAAAGCCGTAGGCCGCTCGCGATGCCCAGGCGTGGCTGCGACGGCCCGAACGTCCTGGCCTACGGCATCGCCCCACACACCTGCGCGCAGACATGCGGCGGTTGACGCAGCAGGTCACAGTCCACCGCTTCGAGGGCGGCATCCCATCCGGACAGACACTCCTGCATGCGCTCGCTCCGATAGAGGTCGCAGGCCGGCCACTGTTGCGACGTCGCCGTGGCGATGCAGTCGGCGGCGTCGTCGTAGCCGATTTCGGCGAGAAGGCTGCACCGCTCCCGGAGCCGACAGGCCGCCTCGCCCTCCGCCGCGCGACCCTCCTCGTAGCCGAGGCAGCCCGTCGCGACCAACAGGCCGGCGACGACCTTCACCGCGCGTGCGCCTGGACGAGGTCGCGGGTGAGGTTCTTCTGGTGCGACTCGAGTGTGCCCCCGCCGATCTCCATGAGCTTGGCGTCGCGCAGGAAACGTTCCACGGGGTACTCGGTGCAGTAGCCGTTGCCGCCCAACACCTGCATGCAGCGGTCGGCGATGTGTTTGCCGACCGGCGCTGAGAACAGCTTGGCCGCGTCGCTCCCGATGCGATTGCGCCGATTCGGGCCTACCGATCTTGCCACAGTGTAGATCAGGCATCGCGCCGCTTCGGCTTCGGCGTAGGACTCGCCGATGAAGCGTTGGATCTGCCCATGCTCGTGGAGAGGACGGCCGAACGTGGCGCGCTGGGCCGCATAGTCGATCATGATGTCGAGGCACCGGTCCGCGATCCCCAGCGAGATGGCCGCGAGCGTGAGTCGTTCGATCTCGAGGTTGCGCATCATGTGGGTGATGCCCTGTCCCTCGGTACCAAGTAGGTTCTCTGCGGGGATTTCACAGTTCTCGAAGATGAGCTCGGACATCGTCGAGGCGCGCATCCCCATCTTGTGCATCGCGTTGCCCACCCGGAAGCCGGGGCATTGCCGATCGACCAGGAAACTGGTGATGCGCCCGTCGAGCTTGGCATAGACGAGGAAGCAGAAGCCGTCCGGACCATTGGTGATGAAGGTCTTGGTGCCGTTGAGCACGTAGCCGGCGCCGCGGCGGACGGCCGTGGTGGTCATGCCGAGGACGTCGGTGCCGAAGCCGGGCTCGGTCATGCCCATGCCGGCGATCCATTCGCCGCTGAGGACGGGGTCGAGGTACCGGCGCCGCTGCTCGGCGTTGCTGCTGTAGTAGAAGTTGTTGACGAACAGCATCGCGTGCGCGAGGTAGGCGAGCGTGAAACCCGGGTCGCTCTTGGCCAGTTCGTGGTGGGCGATCACCGCGGCGGTCGTGTCCATGCCCGCACCCCCGTCCTCGGCTGGGATGGTGATGCCCAACAGCCCCAGCGCGCCGAGACGTCGGAAGAGAGAAACATTCAGCGTCTGCTTCTGGTCCGATGTTTCCGCCTGAGCGGCGACCTCGTCGCGAACAAAAGCCCGCACCATCTCGCGAAGCATCGTGTGCTCGGGCGTGGGATCATGCGGGTCGGACATGGCCGGGCTGGCTATCATGGTACGGGGGGACAGGCCTCGCCGGCCTCTCCCCCTACCGCGCCAGCAACTCGGGTATCCGACCTCCGTCCTCCAAGCTCCGCTTTCCGGCCTCCGGCGCCCGGCGCGCCGGGGGGACGTGGCGCTCTCCCCCTCTCCGCGTCCCCCATGCCGCACGGCGTTTCATGGCTCTGGGAGCCGACCTGCGGGCGGCATGGGGAACCAACCGAAAGCCGGCCCACCGCCTGGGCTCCCGCGACTCCCCATCGAAGCTTGACGAGTGTGCTGGTTACACGGTTGTATGGCCCAGAAGCTGCTCCTCCTCGACACCCCGAATCAGATCTTTCGTGCCTACTACGGCATTCAGACCGATATGCGCTCGCCCGATGGGTTTCCCACCCGCGCGCTTTTTGGCTTCACCCGCATCCTGAAGGCCCTGGTTCGCGAGCTGAAGCCCGACTTTGTGGTGTGTGCGTTCGACCACGGGGCGGACGCGCGCCTGGCGCTCTGGCCCGACTACAAAGGTACGCGGCCGGACATGCCAGACGACCTGCGTCAACAGTGGCCTGAGTTCGAGCCGCTGTGCGCCGCCTTCGGGTTCAAGGTCATCGGCATCCAGGGTGTCGAGGCGGATGACATCATCGGGACGTTGGCCGTCCGCTTTGCGTCGCCGGAGCTCAACGTCCAGATCGTCTCGGGCGACAAGGACTTCGGCCAGCTCGTCAACGACTGGATCCAGGTGCTCGACATCGGCAAGAAAGCGGTGATGGATCGGGCGGGTGTCATCGAAAAATGGGGCGTCCCCCCAGAGAAGATCGTCGACCTGCTGTCGTTGATGGGCGACACCTCGGACAACGTGCCGGGGGTGCCGGGCGTCGGCCCCAAGAAGGCCGCGTTGTTCATCGAGAAGTACGGCGATCTGGAAGGGGTCCTTGCCCATTGGGGTGAGATCGGAGGCAAGACCGGTGAGGCCGTGCGGGATGCCGCAGCGACGGCCCGGCTCGCGCGGCGCCTCGTGGAGATCGACACTCGGCTGCCCATCGAGTGTGCGCTCGCCGACCTCGTTCCGGTGGAGCCCGATGCGCCGGAGTTGCAGCGGCGGCTCTTGCGTTACAACTTTCGGACCCTCTGGAACGAACTTGGTCTCGGCGACCGAGCGGTCGCGACGCAGGTGGCGGTCGCTGCCGGGGGGGTGCGGTCGGCCACAGTGCTGGAGGATGTTTGGGGCCGCGGCCCGGTCGAGCGACTGTGCGCCACACTACGTCGCGCCGGTCGCTTCGCCGTGTCGCTGGAACGGGACACCGCCGGCGTCGCGACCCGGCTGGGGCTGTGCTGGGGAGGTGGGTGGGTGTGGTGTCCGGCGGACGCGCTTCGTCACCAGGCGCTTCGCGCCCTGCTCGCGGAGCCGAGCGTGCTCAAGACCGGGTTCGAAATCAAGTCGCTGATGCACACGATGGCGGCGCTCGATGCGCCGGTCCGAGGCGTCGGCGGGGAGGTCACCCTGGCCGACTACCTGCTGGTGCCCGAGCAGCGGCGGGGCCTGGACCACATCAAGAAACGTTGGCTCGAGGAGCCCGCCGGGGAGGGGACGGCGGCCGAGGTGACGGACGTGTGGCGGCTGGACTGCTTCTTCGAGGGGAAGCTCGGCGATGATCGCGTCTACCGCACGATCGAGCTGCCGCTGGTCGAGGTGCTCGCGCGCATGGAAAGCGCGGGCATCGCCTGTGACGTGGCGAAGCTCGGCGAGATCTCCATCGTGCTCGGCGCCCGCGTCGACCTGGCGCAGCGCGAGATCCACGAACTGGCGGGTGAGGTCTTCAACCTGAACAGCCCGCTACAGGTCGCGGTGATCCTCTACGACAAGATGCAGTTGGGCGCGGCCCGACAGAAGTCGCGCAGCACCGATGCCGAGAGCCTGGAGAAGATCGCCCACCCGATCGCGCGGCGGATTCTGGAGTACCGAGAGTTGTTCAAGCTCAAGAACACCTACGTGGACGCGCTGCCACGACATGTTCGCGATGGGCGCATCCATACCACCTACAACCAGACGACCGCCGCCACCGGTCGGTTGTCGTCGAACGACCCCAACCTCCAGAACATCCCGGTGCGCACCGAAGACGGACGTCGTATCCGCGAGTGCTTCGTCGCCCCGCCCGGTCAGGTGCTCGTCTCCTGCGACTACAGCCAGATCGAGCTGCGCGTACTGGCGCATTACTGCAAAGAAGGCCCGTTGGTCGAGAGTTATCTCAATGGCGAGGACATCCACCGTCGTACCGCCGGCGAGGTGTTCGGCGTGATGCCGGCGCTCGTCACCGGGGAGATGCGGCGGGCGGCCAAGGCGATCAACTTCGGCATCGTGTACGGGATGGGCGCGTTTCGGCTCGCCAACGAGTTGGGCATCTCGCGCGCTGCCGCGGCGGCCTACATCGAGGGCTACTTCGCTCGATATCCGCAAGTTCGGCTGTACATGGAGTCAGCCACCGCGCGGGCAAGGGAGCTTGGCTACGCGGAGACGCTGTTTGGGCGGAAGCGCACGATTGCGGGGCTCGATGCATCGAACCAGGGGGATCGGGCCTCGGCCGAGCGGATTTGCGTGAACACGCCGATCCAGGGCACGGCGGCGGACCTCATCAAGCTGGCGATGATCCAGGTCGATCGCCTGCTGGTGGGAACGGGCGCGCGGATGCTCCTTCAGGTGCACGACGAGCTGGTGTTCGAGTGCCCCGCGGAGCGCGTGGCGGACCTCACCCCCCGCATCACCGCCGCGATGGAAGGAGTCGCGACCTTGATTGTTCCGCTGAAGGTCGAATGTGGGTTTGGTGCCACCTGGGCAGCGGCGCATTGAGTGTTGCCCATGATATCGGCCCGATGATGGACGAACTCTCCGACGGCGAGCTCATCGCCCGCGTGCTGGCGGGGGAAACGGCAGCCTACCGCCCCCTCGTCGTCCGCTACCAGAACCGCCTGCACGGCATGGTCGTCGGCATGGTGCGCAACCACGAGGACGCCAAGGACATCGTCCAGATGGCCTTTGTGAAGGCCTATCAGAACCTCGCCCATTTCCGGATCGACTCCAGCTTCTACACCTGGATCTACCGGATCGCCATGAACCTCGCGATTGACCATTGCCGCAAGGGCAAGCGTCGTAAGACCACCGGATTCGACGAGGCCATCGCGAGTCGCGACGAGGATGGGACGGTCGCGCAGCAGCATCACCAGGAGAGCCCGGCGCGGGCTCTGGCCCGAAAAGAGCTGCACGAGCGCATCCACTCCGCCCTCGACGAGATCTCTGAGGACCTGCGCGAGGCCGTGCTCCTTCGGGAGGTCGAGGGCCTCTCCTACAAGGAGATCGCCGAGCGCATGGACATTCCCGAGGGCACGGTGATGAGCCGGCTTTTCTACGCGCGGAAGAAGTTGCAGGGCCTGCTCAAAACCGGGCGGGACGAGTGAATGAACCGGAGCTCGGGGCGTTGAAGGGGGGAATGGCTCACGCCCAGCTGACCCCCGACGAGCTCGCGTTCCTCCACGAGGTGGACGGAACCGGGCCGGCCCGTGCCGAGGTGCTCGCGCTCCGCGAGCTCGGTTCGTCGCTACGCGGTGCCGTTTGCGGGGGCGTCGACGTCGCCGACGACGTGATGTTGTCGGTGTCGTTGCAGGACGCCGTTGGCGCCGGGGTGGACGTCGCGGACGACGTGATGCTGTCGCTCGCCGTTTTGGATGCCGTGGGTGGCGGGGTGGACGTGGCGGACGACGTGATGTTCACCCTCGGCTTGCAGGGCGCGGTGGCCGGCGGCGTGGACGTGGCCGATGCGGTGATGGCCACCATCCCCCGGTCGACCATGCCGCGCTGGGCCTCGTTGGGTGGCTACGGTGCGGCCGTCGCGATGGCGGCAGCGTTGCTGTTCGCGCTCCAGGGTGGCTGGGGCGAGCCGTCGGCGCCCGTCGTGGTGCTCGCAGAGGCGCCGGCCCCGTCGATTCTGCTCGCCAGCTTCAACGAGGCCTCCGTCGAGGCTCTGGACACTCCGGACGGTGCGAGCGTGTCGGTCATGCAATACGAGGAGGGTGGTCCCACCATCATCTTTGTGACGGAAGCGGAGGGATGATGCGCGCACTTCTTCTGAGCCTGATTCTTGTGGTCGCGGCGGTCTCGCCGGGGCCGGCGTTCGCAGGTGGCGACAAGCCCGCCTCCCAGCGTCGTCCGGCCTCCAGTCGCGCCCACATCGAGGTCAACGTCGTCCACGGCACGGACGACGAAGCAGGCATGGACCCGAGCCTGTCGAAGTCGCTCGCCGGCCAACTCCGCTCGTTCCGGTACAAGGGCTATCGTCTGTTGGAGTCTCACGCTGCGGATCTCGCCCCCGGCGCCGAGGTTGCGTTTTCGATCGCTGGCGGCCGCACCCTGACGGTCACGCTGGTCGACAAGGACGCGGAGCACGCGCGAGTGCGCGTGGAGATCGTCGGCAAGAAGGGAAAACTCATCGACACCACGGTCAAGATCAACCGCGACGGCACGTTCATCGTGGGCGGGCCCCAGTACAAGGGTGGCGTTCTCTTCCTGCCGCTCAAGGTCAGTTACTGATCCGGGCATGAGCCCGACGCTGTTTCAGAAGATCATCTCGCGGGAGCTCCCCGCCGACATCGTGTACGAGGATGAGGCGACGCTGGCCTTCCGTGACCTCCACCCGCGGGCGCCGACGCACATCCTGGTGATCCCGAAACAGCCGCTGACGCGTCTGTCCGACGCCGGACCCGCCGACGTCGGCCTCCTCGGCGCTCTGTTGTTGACCGTCAACCGCGTCGCGGCCAGCGAGGGGCTGGCTGATTTTCGGGTGGTGGTGAACAATGGCGCCGGTGCCGGGCAGAGTGTCTTTCACCTGCATCTGCACCTGCTCGGCGGGCGTCCATTCGGCTGGCCGCCGGGGTGAGTCTCAGTAGGTGAAGTAATAATAGTACGCTGCGCCCTCGACGCTGCGCTGGTACCCCTCGAACGTGGCGGACTCGGCGGTGCCGCGAACGTGGTACACCCCCTGGCCCGGGTAGTTGTAGCCGTACACATACCAACCGTCGTACTGGTCCGAGGTGAGGTGGGCGAACACCACCGACTCCAAGGTGAAGCTGTAGGTTCCCGAATTGTACGCGTAGGTCTGCGCGAAGCCGAACCCGTCCATGGCGCGCCCGAAGTAGAAGTCGTAGTACTGGGCCTGGTCGAAGATCGTCGAGGAACGAACCCAACTTT
>SHYX01000042.1 GCA_009692585.1 Myxococcales bacterium | reverse complement strand
CGTCTCCGAGATCGTGTGGGCGCTCGGTGGCGACGAGGGGCCTCCTTCTGGGCAGTGGACGAGGCGTGGGTAATTCTGGGAAGGGCAGTGCCGTCCGGTTCGGCGCGCCGCGGGTCCCTTCGGGATGGGCGGTCGAGGCCGACGAGCAGCTCGAACAGGTCGGTCAAGCCGGGGTTGTGGTGCGCGTCCAGAAGTCGCGTCTGCGCCACCCCAGCGGCCTGGTCGTCACCCGCAAGCACGTGCCCTGCGTCGCCGGCCCGCCGGTGGTCCTGATCCACGGGTTCGCGCAGAACCGGTACACCTGGCATGGGAGCACCCGGTCGATGAGCGCGTGGTTGGCCGGCGAAGGCTACGACGTCTACGTCCTGGAGCTGCGCGGGCACGGGCGGTCGCGGGAATCGGCCGCGCCCGAGCGTTTCTCTGACTATGTCTTGGACGCCGTCGCGCTCGCGGAGGCCATCCCCGAGCCGGCATTCTGGCTCGGCCACTCGCTCGGCGGCGCGGTGATCTTCGCCGGATCCGCCTGGGTGCCGATGCGGGGAATCGTCGGTATCGCGCCGGTCTACCGATTCGCGCAGGCCAATCGATTCCTCAAGTGGATCGCCAGGTTCTCCCATCTGACGGGCACCCGGGGCATGCTGGGCGGGGTCAACGTGCGTACCCGCCTCGCCGGGCAGCTCCTCGGCCGGCTCTACGAGGTCTCGGATGTGGCCGGGTACGCGTTCCCGATCAGCGGCTGGGCGCCCGGAAGCTTTGAGCCGGAGCTGCTTGCGGAGCGGCTCGAGCGAGGGTTTGACTGGACGAGCTTGCACGTGTGGCTCGACATGGCGCGGTGGGCGCACGAGGACGAGGTCGAGTACGCGGCGGCATGGGGACGCTCCACCGTGCCGCTCCTGGTGGTCAGCGGGGACCTCGACCACCTGACCCCACCGGCGGACTGCCAGCTGGCCTTCGAAGGGTCCGGTGCCGCCGACCGGACGCTGTTGGCCCTGGAGCCGTGGAACACCGGCCGCCACTGGGGCCACCTGGACCTCATCAGCGGCACCCATGCCCCGGAGCATGTCTGGCGACCGGTCTCGGCCTGGCTCGGGGCGCACTGAATGTCCCAGCTCACGGAGGTCCACGGCTGCCCGCTTCTCGATCGGATCGGCGAGGGCGGGCTCGCGGACGTGTTTCGCGCCGAGTGGCGGGGCCAGGAGGTCGCGCTCAAGGTGCTCCGCGATCCCGAGCGGCCGTCGATGCGAAAGCGGTTTTTACGCGAAGGCCGCCTGCTCCAGCGTATCACCCACCCAAGCCTCGTCCGCTGCCTCCACGTCTTCGAGGGCGATGCGCCCGCCCTGGTCTTGGAGCTCTTGCGCGGCGAGCCGCTCGACGAGCGCATCTCGCGGCAGCCGCTCGGCGCCGACGAGGTCATGCATCTGGCCAGTTCAATCCTGCGGGTGCTCCAGCACGTCCACGACCTCGGCGTGGTGCACCGGGACGTGAAGTCGTCGAACGTCTTCTGCGGCAGCGACAACCGGATCGTCCTGATGGACCTGGGACTGGCGGCCGACCCCGGTGATCCGCTCACCACCACCCTCGGCGACGTGCTCGGCACCTACGCCTACATGGCGCCCGAACAGATCGCCGGCGCCGAGACGGATCACCGCTGCGACCTCTACAGCCTCGGGGTGACGCTCTACGAGGCCGTGTGCGGGGCCCGCCCCTACGCCGCGCGTACCGCTGCCGCGTGGCTGGCCGCGCATCGAGGCGGCACGGCAACCCCGTTGTCCGAAGTCGCGTCGGGGGTGCCGGTGCGGTTGACCGCGCTGGTCGAGCGGCTGATGGCGCGCGATCCCGCCGCGCGCCCGGCGTCGGCAGGGGTGGCCCTGGCGCTGCTCCACGGATCGGCGGGCCCGCGCCGCGAGCTGCGGCGGCCGCCGGTGTTGGCCCGTGAGGGCGCGCGAGGGGCCATCGAGGCGGCGCTGGACGCGGCCGGGCAACTCCAGATCACCGGCCCGCTCGGCTCGGGCTTCGGGCCATTGGCCCGGCTGGCGCGCGATGCGGCGGCGGGGGCACGCGTGGAGGTCATCGTGTTCCGGAGTCGCTCGCGCATGCGCCGAAACGATGTGGTGCGGCGCATCGCGGAGGAGCTGGTCCGCTTCGGATTGCCGCGGGTCGAGACCGTGGAGGCCGCCCGCTCCCAGTTGTCGGCACTCGTCCACGAGGGCACGGTGCTGCTCTTGGCGGAGGAGGTGGATCAACTCCGGGCTGAAGCGCTGGCGGCCCTCGTCGCGCTCGGAGACATCCCTGGGCTGGCGGTCGTCCACCTCGGCGTCGATCTCGCGTCCAGGCCTGGGGTTCGTGTCCACCGCCTTCGACCGTTCAACGCCGCCGACATCCGCGAACTCCTCAGGACGATGCTGAACTCCCGGAGCGTGCCCGCGGGATTGGATTCCGCCCTGCGGGCCGCCTCGGGCGGGCTCGCCGCCCACACCGTGGCGCTGGTGCGTGAACAGGTGATCGCCGGCACCCTCTGGTGCGAGGGGTTGGCGGAGAATGGCGATCCGGCGTGGCGTTGGAACGTCTCGGCCGGCCTGGTCTCGGGAGAGAGCACCCGCCGGCTCATCGAGCGAATCGTGCGCCGGCTCGGCCCGGCGGAGCGGGCGGCCCTGGAGGCGCTGTCGATCGCGGACGATCCAGTCCCCGTGGAGGTCCTGGGTACGCTCTTCGGGGGGGACGGCGCGGGGCTGGAGGTCGGCACGCTGGTGGCGCAGGGGCTGGTGCTGAGCTGGAACGAGGGTGGCGAGGAGTGGGTGGCGGTGGCGCGTTCGTCGGTCGAGCGGCTGATCCGCGAGGACATGGCCGACGCGCGGCGGCGCCGGATCCACCTCGCGTTGGCCGATGCGGTCGAGGCACGAGCGCGTGGGGAGTGGGAACGGCGCTTCGTGATCTTCCATCGCTCGCTCGGCACGCGGGGCGCCGAGGCGACCCTGCGTCTGGTGGAGCTCGGCGAGTACCTCGCGGCGGCTGGCCGGCCCAATCGGGCAGTGCGTGTTCTGCAGCATGTGCCCCCGAACGCTGCCGGAGGGGCGATCGCCCGGTCGGCGTTCGCACGCGCGGAAGCGCTTCGAGCGGCGGGCCGCCTCGGGGAAGCGCGCGATGCGTTGGCGGCGGCGGCGCAGCTCGCGCGCGGAGCCGAGGGCGCACCCGAGGTGTCGCGCATCGAGGCGTTGGAGCTGGAGCTTATGGTGGCGCTCGGCGCCACGCCCAGCGAAGGCCTGGTGCAGCGTCTCAGCGAGCGGTCGTCGGTGGCTGAGCCGCACGTGCTCCTGGCGCTCGGCGAGTTGGCCGCGATCCGCGGACAGTTCGAGACGGCCGGCGCGCTCCTGGACGCCGCGACCGCGGCGAGTCCCAGCGGCATCGACCGGGTTCCGGTCGCGGCGCGCATCGGCGCCGCGCTGGCGCAGTTGATGCACGGAAAGGTCACCCAGGCGGAACGCCGGCTCCTGACACTGGTGCGCGAGCTGCACGGTCGGGACCGGCGGACGCTGTTGTCGGCGGCGTACCTCGCGTTGGCGCGGGTTCAGCGCGTGCGCGGCCAGTTCTCCCGCTCCCTCGCGAGCGTCGCGATCGCCGGCGATCTTCACGGTCGCAGCGATGTCCCCGCCTTCGAGGCCGCCAGCGACGTCCTTCGCGCCTGGGCGTACGCGGGCGTCGGCGACGTGGCCGCGGCCGGGGAAGCGCTGACGCGGGTGACCGGCGCGCTGGTGAGCGGCGTCGCCTACGAGGTGCGCGCGCTCTACTTCGAGGTCCTCGGCGAGCTGCGGCGCGCCCTGGGCGACACCCCGTCCATCCTTGCCGCTCACCTCGGTGGGCTCGATGCCGCGCGCGCGGCGGACGACGCGGTGAGGGTTCACTTCCACGAGGCGATGGCGGGCATGCGGACCGCGAACGCACGACTCCTCGGCGGCGCGGTCGAGCGGCTGGTGCTGACCGGTGCGCACCGCCACCTCGCGATCGTCTACCTCGTCGGAGCCGAGGTGGGCCGCGACCGGGACGTCCTCGATGCCGCCGAGGCGGAGGCTCGTGCCTGCGAGGATCCCACGCTGCTGCTGGACGTGCTGCACGTCACCCGGAACCCCGCCGCTCGTAGCGAGGCGCGCGCAATCGCTCGGGTGATCGTGGAGTCCCTGCACGGCAGCATGCGTGAGCAGTTCCTGCAACTCCCGGCCGCTCGCTGGGCCAAGGAGGAGCCGGGCCGGGTCGCGCACGATAAGGCGCCATGATGGCCTCTGGGGATGACGACGCGCTGGTCCTGGTGGACCCCCGGACCGGGGCAGTCGTCGGTGATCTGCCGTGCACCCCGGTGGCATCCATCGCGAGTCAGGTTGACGCGGCCCGGGTGGCGGGGGCGCTCTGGGCGGCCCGTCCGCTGCTCGATCGCATGGCCGTCGTGCGCTCCCTCGGCGCGGCGCTGTTGGCGCGGGGCGGCGACCTCGTGGCGGTGCTCGGGGCGGAGATCGGCAAACCCCCGGGCGAGGCGTGGACCAGTGAGGTCGTGACCCTCGGCGAGCTCTTCGACCACTGGCTGGCGGTGGTCGAGGACGAGTTGGAGCCACGCGCGCTCGACCTGAATCTGGTCAACTACCCCGGCAAACGGGTGGAGGTCGTGTCCGAGCCGCTCGGTGTCGTCGGGCTCATCATGCCCTGGAACTACCCCGTGCACCTGCCGATGCGGACGATCGTGCCGGCGCTTTTGGTGGGGAACGCTGTCGTCTTCAAGCCCAGCGAGCACGCAGCGCGGTGTGGGGCCCTGTTGGCCGAGGTTTTTGCTGCCGTGTTGCCCCCGGGTCTGGTGGTGACCATCCAGGGGGGCCCGCCGCAAGGCGCGGCCATCATCGCCGCCGGCGTCGACAAGGTGGTGTTCACCGGCAGCGTCGCCGGGGGGAGGGCGGTGGCGCGGCAGGCTGCCGAGCTGCTGATCCCCACCGCCCTGGAGCTCGGCAGCAAGGATGCGGCCATCGTGCTCCACGATGCCAAGCTCGGTCGGGCGGTCGAGGGCGTCTTGTGGGGGGCCTTCCACAACGCCGGTCAGGACTGCGCCAGCGTCGAGCGGGCGCTGGTCGATCATCGCATCGTCGGTCCGTTCACCGAGGCGCTGGTGGCGCGCGCCAGGGAACTCCGGCTCGGCGATGACATCGGGCCGCTCATTGATGCCCGCGCCGTGGCCAGGGTGCATGCCCAGGTGCTCGATGCCGTCGCACGCGGCGCCACCGTGCGGTGCGGGGGGCAGCCCGTCGATGGGGGGTTCTTCTACCCCGCGACGGTGCTCACCGGGGTGCCGACCGATTGTGCGCTCTGGCAGGAGGAGACCTTCGGGCCGGTGCTCCCGATCGCGGCCTTCGAGGGTGAGGACCAGGCGGTGGCCATGGCGGATGACTCGCAGTATGGGCTGTGTGTCAGCGTCTGGACCCGGGACGTGGCGCGGGGCGAAGCGTTGGCGCGTCGGGTGCGCTGCGGCGTGTCCTACGTCAACAACTGTTGTTTTTCCGGCCCCATGGGCGGCGCAGCGTGGGGCGGCCGCAAGCACAGCGGCTATGGGGTTACCGGCTCCGTCTTCGGGCTGCACGGACTGGTGCAGCCGCGGACGGTGGTGGTGGACCGGTTCTTCGGTCAAAAAGAGCTGTGGTGGTATCCATACACCCCAGCGCTCACGACGATGGCTGAGGGCCTCGTCGAGCTGGGACGATCGGGTGGGGCTCGATTCACGGGCCTCCGAAAGATGCTTGGTGGCCTCATCGGCCGTTGGAAGACCTCGTGACGCAGGGTGGGTAGCAGAATGCGGTATCTCGGACTCGACATTGGTTTGACTCCTCGCGACAGCTCAGGCGGTGTCGTGCTCGACGCGGTGGACGGCGGGGTGCGCCTCGTCTCTGCCGATTCGTTGCGCGCCCACGAGGACACGCTGCGCTGGCTGACCCGAAACCGCCCGCGCACTGGCTGCGTGCTGGCGATGAACGCGCCGGTCATCGTGGAGAATCTCTCGGGTTCCCGTCCTTGCGACAAGCTGTTGTCCGAGCACTTCAACCGCTACCGCATCGACGAATACGCAAACAACACCGTGAGCGCCTCCCACCCGAGAACCATGGCCAAGGGGCTCATCCGGATGGGGTTCAACATCGATCCCCAGTCCACCGCGTCAGAGCGCCTCGTGGAGACCCACACGCAGTCGGCGCAGGTGCTGCTCTTCGGGGTGGATCGTCCGGTTCGGATGAAGGCGGGGCCCATCGGCGGCCGGAAAGAAGGCGTCGCCCGCTTCCGCGAGTTGATCGTCGAACGGCTCTACAAGGGGCCTCCCGCGCTGCTCCCGTCGCCGTCGCTCGATGCACTGATGAGCGCCCACCTCCCCGATCTGAACGGCACCCGCCTCGGCGAGTTGGAGGAGCGACTCGAAGCGCTCCTCGTCGCCTACGTCGCGGCGTGGCTCGGGGAAAATGGCGGCAACGCCTGTGCGATGCTGGGAGACCTGGTGCGCGGGTACATCCTGCTGCCCGATCCGAGCCGGCTGGGCCAGGCCGAGGGGTAGGAACGCGCGCCCGACGTGATAGCCCGGCCCCATGCCATCACACGGTTTCACGGACAAGTCGCTGGCGCGCGAAGCCGCCTTTGGAGGCTGGGCGCTGGATCGTCGTACCTTCGCCGAGCCCGGCGTCGAGCCGCACTATCCCCCGGACCGTGACGTCGACATCCTCCATTACGACCTGGACCTCTGGATCGACCCGGTGGCTCGCTCGCTCCGCGGGCAGGCCCACATCCGGGTCAGGCCGCTGGCGGGGCGTGACGGTCAGCTGGGTTTCGACCTCGACGAGCTGACGGTCGACGGTGTCGAGCGCCCCGACGGCAGCGCCCTTGCGTGGTCGCATCACGATGGCAAGCTCCGTGTGGCCCACACCGACGAGCTCATCGTGCGATGGCACGGCTCGCCCCGCCGCGGGTTGTACTTCGTCGGCCCCACGGTCGCCGAGCCCGAGCGCGACGTCCAGGCGTGGACGCAGTGTCAGGACCAGGACGCGCACTTCATCTTCCCCTGCCTGGACCATCCTTCGGTGAAGCACCCCTGGCGGGCGCGCATCCACGTGCCGCCGGGCTTCGACGTGGTCGGGAACGGCGCGAGGGTCGAAGAGGTAGCCGGCGTCAGTTGGGTCGTGGACGCGCCGATGCCTGCCTACCTGTTCACCGCCGTCGTTGCCCGCCTTGACCGGCACGTCGATCACGCCGGGGACGTCCCGGTTCACTACCTGGTGCCGATGGGGATTCCCCGCGCCCAGGTGCTGCGGGCATTCCTCAACACGCCGAGGATGATCGACTACCTCGCATCGTTGTACGGCCCCTATCCCTGGGCTCGCTACGATCAGGTGGTCGTGTGGGACTTCATCTTCGGCGGCATGGAGAACCTGGGCGCCACCACGCTCTTCGACATCGTCCTGGTCGATGACGCCGCGAGTCTGGACACCGAGATGGAGGACCTCGTGGTGCACGAACTCGGCCACCAGTGGTGGGGGAACCTCGTGACCTGCCAGGACTGGTCGCAGGGCTGGCTCAATGAGGGCTGGGCGACCTACACCGAGGTGCTTTGGTTCACCCACAGTCGGGGCCGGGCCGAGGGGGACTACCATCGCTACGAGCAGCTCCAGGCCTACCTTGCGGAGGATGGCAGCCGCTATCGGCGCCCCATCGTGAGCTACCACTTCAAGAGCCCGATCGACGTGTTCGACCGGCACCTGTACGAAAAGGGCGCGCTGGTGCTCCACACCCTGCGGACCGTGCTGGGGGACGACGCCTTCTGGGCGGGGACTCGGCTGGTTCTGGGGCGGCATGGGCGGCAGACGGTCCACACCCGGCACCTCCAACGCGCCTTCGAAGATGCATCGGGTCGGTCACTCGACCGTTTCTTCGCCGAGTTCGTTTTCGGCGCCGGGCATCCGACCCTGAAGGTGGAGCTTGGTTGGGACGACGGGCAGCTCCGGATCGGCGTCAAGCAGACCCAGGAGGGCGAGGGAGTCGCGAGCGCGTTCGCGATTCCGCTTCTGGTCTCGGTGGCGGGCCAGGCGCACACCCTCCAGCTCGACGCCCGCGAGCGCACCTTCGTGCTTCCGGTCGCGACAAAGCCGGCATGGGTCGGTGTGGACGCTGAGTTCGGTCTGCTCGCGGAGATCACGCTGTCCGGGCCGGTGTCGCTCCTGGCGGGGGGCCTGGCGCACGACGGCAACGTCGTCGGGCGCATCCGCGCCGCCCGCGCGCTCGCCACCGAGGGGAGTCCCGAGGCCATGCGGGCACTGGTCAGCGCACTCTCCGGCGATGCCGTCGGGTCGGTGAGGGGGGAGATCGCCGAGGCCCTCGCCAGCACCGGACAGGTCGGAGCGCTGGACGCGCTGATCCTGGCGCTCGGGGATCCCGACCCCAAGGTGCGGCGGCGCGTCGTTGCGGCCATGGGCAGCTTCCGACGGCAGGAGAGCGCCCGCGCGCTGCTCGCGATGCGCCCCGACGCGTCGATCCACGTCCGCGGCGAGATCGCGCGGGTCCTGGGGCGCCTCCACGCGCCCGAAGCTCGGGCTGCTTGCGAGGCGCTCCTGGCCGAATCCAGCTGGAGCGAGGTCCTCCGCGCCCGAGCGCTCGAAGGGCTGGGCTGGCTGCGCGATGCCTCCTGTGCCCCACTCCTCTTGGAGTGGACCGGCGAGGAACGGCCCGTCCGGGTGCGGGCGGCCGCGGTGGCGGCGCTGGCGCGGCTCGGCGACGAGGTCGAGGCGGTGCGAACCCCTGCGTGCGAGCGGCTCGTGCTGCTGGCCGAGGACCCCAACTTCCGCGTCCAGCTCTCCGCGATCAACGCCCTGGGGGTCCTTCGGGATCCGCGCGCGCTCGGGACGCTCGCACGCATTCACCGCAGCAGTCCCGACGGTCGGTGCCGTCGCCTGGCGTGGGAGGCCATGCGGTCGGTTCGCGACGGGCGCACCCTCGAAGGGTCCTTGGGGACGCTCCGGAAGGAGCTGGAGGGAGCGATGGAGGACAACAAGAAGCTCCGCGATCGGGTCACCCGGTTGGAAGACCGGAAGTAGGGGATGCGGGCGCTGGCCGACGTGCTGGCGGAGCTGGGGGCTCACCCTCGGGCGGTCCCGTGGCGGATCCGCGCCCTCGCCGGATGGGGGACCGCCGCGCCGGTGCGCGAGCACGTTGTCTTTGCGCCGGCGCTCGGTAGGTCGGTCTGGCCGGTCCTGGCGCGCGCTCACAACGCGGCCCTGCTCCACAACGCCGCCGCCATCGAGCTGGTGGCGCCGGTCCCAGAAGCCGAACTCGAGCCCGTGCTGGGGCGGATCCGCTCGGTGCACAACATCCCGTTCGTCATCGCTCCGGCCCGTCCGCAGCCCGCCCGCCGAGTCGACGTGCCCAGCGTGGATCTGCCCACGCTCGTCCCCCCGGGGCCGGGCCTCGCGCTCGGCCTCGACATCGGCGGCACCAGCATGAAGGTCGTCGCGCTCGATGGTACCAGCATCGTCGGCAGCGCCGGCGCTCCCACCTGGCCCGACGGCGAGCGCGGCATCGACTCGCTGGTCGCCCGCGGCCGTGAGCTGGTCGTGGTGGCGGCGGCGGGGCGTCCCATCGGCTCCCTCGGCATCGGCCTGGCCGCGCCGATGGGGGTGGGTGGGCAGGTGTTGGAGCTGTCCACCATCCTTCGCGAGCGGGTCGGCGACGCCACGGCGTTCGTGGGCTTTGCCGAGCGCATCGCGGTCGGCATCGTGAACGGCCCGGTGGTGGTGTTCAACGACCTGAGCAACCTCGGCCGGCATCTCAGCGACCAGGGGGCGCGTCGCATGGTGCGCGTGCAGCTCGGCACCAGCTTCGGCGGGTGCTGGATCGACGGCGATGGCGCTGTGGTCGCGACCGAGATGGGTCGACTGGTGGTCGACGTCGGCCCCGACGCGCGACCGCACACCTACCTCCCTCTGACCGGCGCGATGCGGACCTACCTCAGCAACGTCGGCGTCGCGGGCATGCTCGCCGCCTCCGGCATGCAGGTCGTGCCGGCCCAGGCGGGCCATGCGCTCCGGGACGCGCTGGTGGCGGGCGAGGCGGCGGGTCTCGCGACGGTCGAATCAATGGCGGAGGTGATGGTCGGCGTGTGTCGTGAATTCGCGACGCTGCTCATCGGGGTGCAGGCGGTGGAGTGCGGCGGCTCGATGTTGCAGGGACCGGCGGGGGTTTTGCTGGCCCGGCTGGTGCAGGCCCGCTCTCCCCTGGCCTTCGACGTTGCGTCGCGCCCGGGCGAGGACGGCGCGATCGCAGCCGCGTTGGCTCCCCGGGTGTCGACGCCGTTGCGTGGGGTTCGCCGGCTGGGCGGGCCGGGTTGATGGCGACCGACCCGGGCGGGCGGGTCTACCGCTGGGACCTTGACAAGACCTACCTGCTCACCGACTTTGACTCCCTCCGCGGCGTGGTTCGGTCGGCGATGGAGCCCGCCTGGGCCAAGCGCACGGTGCCGGGAGCCACGGCGTTGGTGCGAGAGTTGGGGCGGGAGGGTCCGGGGTGGCGCCCGGTCATCTCGATCGTCAGCGGGTCTCCCACGCAGATGCGCGGCCGATTGGAGGAGAAGTTGCGTCTGGACGGGGTCCGCTACGACAGCCTGGTGCTCAAGGACAATGTCAGTAACTTACGACGCGGCCGGCTGCGCGCGGTGCGCGGGCAGTTCGGGTACAAGCTCCCCCAGCTCATCGCCGGGCGGGTTGGGCTGGGCTCGGCGGTGCTGGAGTCTCTGTTTGGGGACGACGCCGAGATCGACGCGGTCGTGTACTCGGTTTATGCCGACGCGATTGCCGGGCGCATCGGCACCGTCGAGCTGTCGAGGGTGCTGGAGGCCGGCGGCGCGTACGGGGATGACATCGTCGCGACGCTCGCCTCGTTGCGCCGGGTCGCGATCGCGGATGCGGTCGAGCGCATCTACATCCGGCTCGACAAGGGCCGCCCGGTCGCCGATTTCGATCCGCTCGGCCCGCGCGTGGTCCCGGTGCGTACCTGGTATGCCGCGGCCCTGGTCATGGTGTCGGTGGGTGAGCTGGCGCCGACGTCGTTGGCCTCGGTTGTCGCCGGGAGCGCGCTGTCTACGCAGGCGGCGCTACTCGAACTCGACGACGTCGTGCAGCGTGGCCACGCCGATGCGTCTGGGCTCTGGCCTCATGTCGGACGCCTGCCTCCGGGGGCGGCGTCGATCCTGGAGCGCCCGTCGTCTTATCGCCCGCCCACCGCGCCACACCCCCTGGATTACCTGGCGATTCTGGACGGGTTTCGCCCGCGCGTCTGAGGGCAGGCCCGGGACCGGCTCACCCCTTCCCGAACCAGCGCATGCGCGCTCGATGCACCGGCCAGCGTGCCGCGTGCCAGGGCAGCGCGCCTGTCCGCCGGAGCGCCCCGCGGCCCCGGCCCGGCCGCCACGTCCACCACGCCGACTCGGCCCGGAGCACCTCCCGCACTGCGTCGTAGAAGGGTTGTGGGTAGGCGCCGGCGAAGAGCACCTCGTTGGCCATGGAGCTGGCCCAGTTCTCTCCCTTGAGTTGGTCCCGGACCCGGTCGTGGAACGCGGTTCCCGGGAGAGGGTAACTGACACTGATGCCAATTTCGTCGGGCCGCAACGAACGCACCATGGCCAACGTCGCCAACACATCGCCGTACCGCTCTCCGGGGTATCCGAGTTGCAGAAAGAAGCCGACGCGGATGCCAGCGCTACGAAGTCGCGACACGGCCATAGCGATATCGGCGCGGGTCTGGTCCTTGTCCATCGCGGAGAGGACCATGTCGCTGCCGCTCTCGGCGCCCATCCACACTTCGCGACAGCCGGCAGCGGCGAGGTCGGCGACGTAGCTGCCCTCGCGGACCAGATCGGCCCGGGTGTTGCAGCGGAAGGGGAGGGGGTCCTTGCCGACCAACCCGCGAAAAGTGGAGAGCCAGGATGGTTTGACCGCGAAGATGTCATCGGTGAACCACAGCCCGTCCGGGCGCCATCGTTCGCGCGCCGTGGCGATCTGCCGGGCGACCCGCTCGGGTGGGGCGACGTGGTAACTGCGCCCCCAGGTGGGCTTCGCGCACCAGTTGCAGCGATAGGGACACCCCCGTGCGGTCGATACATTGAGCTCCCATCGCCCGTGCCGCCGCCGCCATCGCTCGGCGTAGGCAGCAAGATCGACCAGATCCCAGGCTGGATCTGGCAGCGCGTCGAGGTCAGTTGTATTGGCTCGCCGCGGGGCCACGCCAGGGTCCAGACGAGCCTCCGCCCAATCCAACAGCGCGCCGTCGTGCTCGCCGAGCACGACGTGGGTCGCGCCGGCGGCCACGTAGAGCAGCGGGTGATCGGTGGCGTCCGGGCCGGCAACGAGCACGCTGGCGCCCGCATCTCGGGCCAGGCGGACCATGCTGATCGCCGCCTCACGCTGCCCCAGGGTGCACATCTTCACCGGGACGCTGTGCGGGTCGGAGACGATGGCCACGCGGGTCGGCCGGTGTCCACGCAGCGCCTCCCGGAAGGTGTCGACAGGTGACAACAATGTGGCGTCGTAGAACGCGACCGCGTGGCCGCGCGCGCGCAGCTCGGCCGCGCTCACCAGCGGCCCCAGGGGCGGAAAGGGCTTTCCCGCGGCGGCCTCGGCGGGGTCCAGACTCAGGTGGTAGGGGCTGGCGAGCAGCATGGGGATGGGGGCTTCTACCCCGCTCCAGCGGATCGAGGGCGGCGGAGCGCCCGGATCCCCGATGATACGTGGTGAGCTATTTCTGATGTGTCGCTGCTTCACTCCCCCTTCAGCACTTCATCGTTCAGTTCGCCGACGATGGATCGGCCATGAGGGCTTCACGATACACCACGATGTATCGACCAACACATCGGCGCAAGCTGCGGCCCGATCACGGAGCTCTTGGTCCCCAGGAGTGCAGCGCCAAGCTTGGTTGCCATCGATAGGGCGGTGATCGCGGCGTCTCCCGCCGTACAGCCCGCGATCAACAAGGCTACGACGTCGACCAGGGCGTAGAACGAGACGATCGCGATCGCGAAGCGGGTGGCGTCGCGTTCGGGCCGCCAACAGGCACCGAGTCGCGCCACGCCGAAAAAGAGGGGGATGCCGAACACGACGCTCGACCACGGTGCGATCCGGGGCGCGGGGGCCTCATAGTCCGCCGCATCGTGCCCCGACTCGATCACCTACGCGTACACCGCGATCACCAGCACGGAGAGAAGCATGTTGACCACGAGGATCCCGAGCGAAACCGCGGCGCTTTTGACGTAGTCGGTCCGCTTCATGGGGGTGGCATAGCGGCCGGGGACGACTTTCGCCAGGGACGGCCGGCGGCGCATTGCGTCACGACGCTTCACTACCTGGCGACGCGTTCGCGGGATCGCGCGTTCGGCGATCGATGCACCGCGGAGGTGCTCTCGGTGTTCGCGGTTGCGCGGGTCGATCAGAAGGTGCTCGCGGAGGCGCTGGCCCTACGGTGGGGAGATTTCGAGGACGCGGTGTGCGCAGCGGCGGCACGGGCTTCCGGTTGCTCGATCATCACGACGCGGGATCCGCGTGGGTTCAAGGGCTCGACCTGCCCCGCGCTCACGCCTCGTGAGACCCTGGCGGTCCTCACCGGGCTGCACCGCTCACCCGAATGAGTCCGCTGACGCTTACGGAGAATAGTTCTGTTCATAGTGTCTGATTTGGCTCGCAGGGGGGGCTGGGGCCCCACCTGGATCACGCTCCACTGTGCGCCGTGTGTTGCCGGGGGGGCCATTCGCGTCGCCATCGACGTCGCGAACAGGGGGGTGCCCTTTCGGGCGATGGGGTCAGCCGGTGGGGCTTCTGAGCGAGGCACCGTCGATGCGGATGGTGTGGCAGCGATGGCGCAACCGGTCGAGCAGGGCCTCGACCATGGGTTTCTGTCCGAGGAAGCCGTACCACTCCTCGTAGTCGAGGTTGCTGGTGATGATGGTGCACAGGCGGCGGGTGTAGCGCTCCTTGATGAGCTTGAAGAAGAGGTCGGACTGCTCGGGACGCAGGTTCAGGTACCTGAGATGGTCGCGACCAGATCACGCCCCAGGACCAGGTACACCGCGTAGGCCAGAGTGTTGGCCAGGATCATGAGATCGCCCACCAGGGCGCCCCCGTCGAGCTGCCCGCGTTGGGCGACCACTGACGCCGCACCACAAAGGGCCACGGCGATGCCGCCGACACGAAGCGCGCTCGCCCGTACCCGCCCCGAACAGGATCTGGACGGCGCTCAGCGCCAGGAGCGGTGCCAGGGGGAGGGGGAGGGGCACGCGCGCCGGATAGTCCGATTGTCGGGTTCCGGAGCGCCGCCGTCGCCGAAGGCCCGGGCTTGCCGATCGAGCGCGTCGCGGTCACGCGCCCGCCCAGAGCAGCGTGGTAGACTGCCCCAACCGCGAGTGCCACCCGTGTCCATCCTCAGCCTCTTCGCCCTCGCTGCCGCTGCGGAGTGGACCGTCGAGGCGGATGGTCGGGGTGACTTCGAGACCATCGGCGAGGCGGTGGCGGTGGCGGCCAGCGGGGACACCATCATCGTCGGCGACGGGACGTTCGGTGGGTTCGTCTGCGACAAGGAGCTGCACATCGACAGTCGGAACGGGGCCGCATTCACCACGATCGACGGGGCCGGCACGCCCGCGGTGACCTCGATGCGGATGCTCACGCTGTCGCGATTGACGGTGACATCCGCGGGGGCGACGGCGCTGGTCATGGCGGGTGGTGGCGAACTCGTGGACTTGGTGGTGACCGCGTCGGGAGGAGGGGCGGTCGCCGAGGGCGGTGGCGCCCGGTTCGAGGGGGGGAGCTTCGAGTTGGTCGGGGTGAACTTCAGCGGCAACCAGGCCGTGGTGGGCGGCGCCGTCTACGCCTCGGGTCGGGCCACGGTCGTCGAGGTGCGGGAGAGCAGCTTCGCGGGGAACACCGCGGACTCTGGCGGTGCGGTCGCGCTCTTCGACTACGCCGACTTCGACGCGGAGTCGAGCACGTTCGCGGACAACGTCGCCGCGGTCGATGGCGGCGCCCTCTACGCCTCGGACGCCAACGACGTGCTTCTGGCCGGCAACACCTGGCGCGACAACCTCGCCCTCGGGCGCGGGGGCGCGATCTACCTCGCCGAGAGCGCCTTCTACGAGTCGGCCGACGACAGGTACCTGGGCAACGAGGCCGTCGCCGGGGGCGCACTGGCGGCGATCGGGAATGTGACCCTCACCTTGAGTGCGGCCACCTTCGATGGGAACCGTGCCGAAAACGGTGGCGCCGCCTGGCTCGAAGCGGGCTCGCTGCTGGCGAGCACGACCACCACGTGGTCCAACAATGCGGTGACCGCTTCGGGCGGGGCGGTGTATGCCATCAATCTGGTGACCCTCGACGAGACCGGGGCCATCTACACCGACAACACCGCCTACGGCTCGGGCGGCGCGGTCTACGGCTACGACCATGTGACGCTGACAGAAACCAGCGCCACCTTCGACGACAGCACCGCCACCTATGGGTACGGTGGGCACGTCCACCTGTCCAACTACGGCTCCACGCGTTTTGTGGACACGACGTTTTCAGGCGGGCTGGCCTACTACGATGGCGGCGCGGTCTATGCTTACTACCTCTACGATGGCGGCGTGAGCGTCGAGCGCTGTCGGTTCGATGACAACACCGCCAACTACGGGTCTGGCGGCGCGCTCCTCGTGTACCAGGGCTCGGGACTGTCCATCCTTGCGAGCGAGCTGACGCGAAACCGAGCGTACAGTCACGGTGGGGGCCTCGCGGTGTGGTACGGGGTGCCGACCGAGATCCGTGACAGTGTGGTGCGGTACAACACCACCGTGTACTTTTCTGGCGGTGGGATAAATTGGAACGCGTACTACGCCTCAGACGCGGATTTCATGCTGACCGACTCGGTGGTCAGCGACAATGCCGCGGCAGAGGGCGGGGGAGGTCTGGCGCTTTTTTTCGCGGCCGACGTGGAGATCGCCGGCACCGCTTTCGAGCGCAACATCGCGGACGATCGGTCCTTCGGTGGTGGAATGCTCCTGTCGCGCCCTTCGGGTCTGGTGCACGTCCACAACACAGGCTTCGAGGGCAACAGCGCTGGGTTCGGGGGCGGAATGTACGTCGAGGGCAGCCGCGACCTTGACGCCGAAGACGATTGGCACAACCTCGTGGTCGCCGGCAACACCGCTCGCGTCGGCGGCGGCGCCTGCTTCGTGCGTGGCATCAGTGCGCACATGCGCAACGTCAGCATCGTGGGCAACGCCGCCTCGTCCGAGGCCGGCGGGCTCTGTGTCAGCGAGATGGCCCTGGAGCTGGAAAACACGGTCATCGCGTCGACGCTGTCGGGCGCCGCGCTCCATGTGTACGACGCGGAGAGTCTCGCCGGCCTCGCGCTCTCGTATGGCAACTTCGCGGGGAATCTCGGCGGGGACGTGGGTGGTGAGCTTGCCGTGTTGCCGAACTCCCTCGCCGTGGCCCCGGGTTTTGTGCGCTGGACCGACGACGGGCGGGTCAACGACAGCTTCCTCCTCGTTGCCGACAGTCCGATGCGGGACGCCGGCGATCCGGACGTCACCGACCTCGACGGGACGCGCGCCGACATCGGCGCGTGGGGTGGCCCGGACGTCCGGGTGGTCGACCGTGACGCCGACGGATCGGGCTCAGATGTGGACTGCGACGACGCGGACCCCGCCGTGGGTCCCGGAACGCCTGACCCCTGGTATGACGGCCTCGACGCGGACTGCTTGGGTAACGACGATCAGGACCAGGACGCCGACGGCAGCGCGCTTGCGGAGGATTGCGACGACGCCGACCCCACTCGCGCCGCCGATTGTTCGGTGGCCGGCCGCGCCGATGGGGACAGCGACGCCGCAGCCGCGGGCACCCGGGAGGGCTGCGGCTGTGAAACCGGGCGCAGCGCCTCGTGGCTCGGCCTTTTGGCCCTCGCCGCGGGGCTTGCCCGTCGAGTTCCCCCCGCTCATCGGCGCCTCGCGGACTCCCTCAGCCGCTGAGCGCGCCGTCCAGCCTCGCGACCCCTGGCAAGAACTCTTCGCTGTCGACACCCGCTATGGCGAGAAGCGTGGCGCCCACCACATCCGACGAGAGCGCCTGTCCGCTGGCTTCGTCAAGGTCCCCGCTCGCGAGATCGAGGGTGTGTCCGTAGTAGAGTTTGTCGTAGCTTCCGACCACCCGATCACCCGTGACACCCCCGCCTACGATCATCATCGAGGTGTACGGCCAGTGGTCTTTTCCCTGCCCGGCGTTGAGTTGCGGGGTGCGTCCCATCTCCGAAAGCACGACGACGACCGTCTCATCGGCCATGGTGCCGCCGAGCTCACCGGGAAGTGCCGCGAGTTTTTCCATCAGCGCGCCCAGCCCCGAATACAATGCCTCAAAATTCTGTGACTGGTACACATCGTTGTAGATGTGGGTGTCCCACCCATTGTAGCTGAACGATAGGGTCACACACCGCGAGACCCCCAACGACAGCGCGTCGATCGCAAAATCGACCTGTTCGGTGAAGCCCGAGGACCCCGACCAGTTCACCAGCGTGCGCAGCCCTTTGAGTGAGGTGGCCCGCTCGTGGGCCGCGGTGTAGGCCGCGCCCAGCTCGGCATCGCGCCCCGGGCTGACGCCCAGATTCCAACCCGCGATTCGCCGTTGCAGGTACCGGTCCATGATCGCTTCGGCGCGGCTGGAGGGAGCGGCGGCGGGGGTGTCCGACCAGCCGACGATGCTTCCGTCCAAGAGCGCCGGCAACTGCCCGCTGGTGCCGGTCCGGGTCACGAACGCGCCGAACTCACCCGGGTAGGATGGCCCGGCGGCGACCACGTGTGGGAGCGAGAAGTCCGCCCCTTGCATCCCCCCCATGATCGCCGGCCAGTCCGACGCGTCCTGCCGCGTGGAGCCGGTCATGCACAGACGCAGGCAGTTCTCATGGGCGACGCTCGGCACCAGCACCCCCTTCAGGATCAACATGCGCTCGTGCCAGGCGCGCATGAACGTCGTGACGCTGGGGCGGTTGACATGGTCTGCGAACGTGATGCCGCCCACCGTGGTGGCGCCTGCATCGCGCTCCATGTCCACGTTGGGATTGTCGAACTCCGGGGCGAGGACCCGCGTGGGGTCCCACCCGCCGTAGTTGACGACGAAGATGAATTTCCGCCCCTTGGCCGGCACGGCCTCGTCAGCATACGCCCGCCGGAGCGGCAGGATCGCTCCGGTCAGGGCGGAGGCGGCGAGGAAGTCGCGACGGCGCATCGGATTGCCCTAGTACAGGAGGAACGCGGGATCGCGCAGAAGGGTGGAGAGGACGCCGGACCACGCGCGCGGGGCGGAGCCCTCGGCCACGTAGAGTTCTTGCCACAGGGCGACGTTGGCCTGCACCTCGGGACCGTCGGCCGCCACGCGGTCGCCGAACAGCCGCAGATGCAACAGTTGGAGCTGCGCGGCGAAGCCGTCCGGGTCTGAGGCGGGGGTGGCGGTCAACGATACGGCCGTGAACAAACGGGCCGCGTCGGGCGCGGCGAGATCGCCGGCCACAACCGCCGACGCGGCTGCCTGAGCGACGCGTTCGTTGACCAGGACAGACGTCGCAGTCGGCCGGTCGGCGGGTTTGGTGGAGTAGACGCCATCGACGCCGCCGGCCAACGTTCGCAGCCCGTAGGTGTCGGTCTGGAGCATGTCGTAGCCGGCGTAGGTGTACCGGAACCCGGTGAGATCGAACAGCACGGTGCCGAGTTGGTCGGGTGACAACAACTTCCGACCCGAGCGGTAGGCATCGGTCGAAACCACCGCCGAGAAGAGGGGCCGGATCCGCAGATCGTGCGCCAGGAAGCTCTCCCGAAGGTCACTGAGCGCCTGGGTGTCGGCGAGCGCGGCCTCGCGCTGGAGGAGCAGTTCGTAGCTCTGTTTGACGAGGCACTGGGGCAGGCGAGGATCGGCGGCGATCTGCCGGCCGAGATCGGTCAAATCGTAGCCGGACTCGCCATAATATCCTGGTGCTACCTCGGTATACCCCTCCCAGTAGGTCTCGCGCTCCGGGTGGTAGTAGGTGGTGTCGTCCCGACTGTCGTAATTGAAGTAGTAGAAGCCCCACAGGTAGCTGGCCAGCGGGTCAAGTGTGCTGTGGCAGGCCAGACAGCCTTCGTTGGTCTTGAGCGCGTCGTTGACTGCGCCCTGGTCCAGGAGGTTCACGCTCCGGTCGAACTCGATCGGCTTGCCGAGGTAATCGTCACACAGCAGGATGCGCGAGATCGCGTTGGCACGACCGCGGTTGGCGTTGCTGCCATTGGTCATGTACCGCCACCACAAGCCGTTGGTGGAGAGGATCCCCGCTTCCGGTCGCTCGTCGGTGTAGCGCACTTTCTGCCACCCGGTGGCGTCGACCGGGTAGTCTGTGGGCCAGGCGCGGCCAATGCTCTCGTCAGCCATCGACCACTGTCCGGTCACGATGTCAGTGTAGGGCAGGTCCGTCTCGGCGATCGTGGAGAGGATGCGCAGCGGTTCGTCGCCCACGGCGCGCGCGAAGGCCGCCTCGTCCGTCTGGCCGTAGTCCGCAGCGCCGACGTAGAAATAGTCCGAGCGGGTGAGGTAGATCGTCGAGAAGAGGTCGCGCACCCGCTCGCCGAAGCGGGCGTCGTGCAGGTAGGCGTCGACGAGCGCCTCGAGCGCGGCAGGATCGGCCTCGACGGCTTCGATCTCCGCCACGGAAGGGCGAACGCCGCGGAGGTCGAGGCTCACGCGTTGGAGGACCTTGCCCGTCGACAATAACGCCGGCGTCGCGACCGAATCGACGCGAGGGTCGGACGGAGCGGTTCCGGCGTTGCTGCCGGCGCTCGGGTCCACCCCGCAGGCCAGGAGCAGAAGCACTACTCCCACGGCCGATCCTCCCAGCCGGTGAGGGCCGAGAAATCCGGGCAGGCTTCGCCCAGGTAATCCCCGCGCCAGTACACGCTTCCGCAGCCGTCGCAATAGGCCGGGAAGCTCGGGGCCCCGCTGTAGGCCGGCCCATCGAAGCTGACCTCGTACCATGTACCCGCACTGTCACGGAGGCGGACGGCCCCGCCCGGCTCGGCAGCACAACTGGTGCCGGTCGCGGCGTTTTCCAGGTACACCGAATCGAAGTTCACCGCGGTGACGGTGTCGTCGATGTCGGCGAGGCTGCCGGTCAAGTTGGTGTACAGCGCCCCGCTGTCGTAGCGGTAGGTGTACAAGTACAGGTCCATCGAGATCCCGCGGGACAACCAGGAGTCCTCGAAGCTGTCCCCCTCCCATTTGAACGTGCCCTGGATCTGCTCGTAGGCAGCTCGGTAGGCATAGGCGTAGTAGTCGATGTCGTAATAGGTTGCGTACCCGCTGCCCGTCAGGGTTTGCCCGTCCGAACGAGTCAGCGTCACGGCGCTGGAGTACAGGTAGAAGTAGCGGTCGTAGGTGTAATAGCCGCCGTCGTAGTCGCGGAGTCCCTGGTAGTAGGCGTACCCGTCAAAGGTGGCGCCGGCTTCGGAGGTGCAGTCGGCCGACCAGATGTATTGGTTGTAGAGTGTCAGATACTCCGGGTAATAATAGGGGCAGGCCGGGTCGTCGCGCTCGGCCCAGATGCCTTCGTAGGCGTCGGCGAGGTCGCGCGGATCGACCGCGAGCGCCGCGGTGAACGCCCGGGTGATGCCCGCGGCGACCTGCTCCGCCGACATCGACGGCGTCGCGGCCGCGCCGGTGTCGTCTACGACGTAGGGTGCGGGGTCGACCACGGGGTCGGGCGCGGCCACGTCCGCCGGCGCCACGTCCCCGACGGGCGCGCAGGCGAAGAGGGCGGCGAGGGCGAGCGGGCGCGCTGGCATCGATTCGGAGAGACTACCACATCCCCGCTCTCAGCGCCCGACTTCGCCGCAAGCGAGCCACCAGAAAAGCTGGACGCGATCGTCGTCGGACACGCCACCCCGCGGCGGCATCGAGGGGGACGCGCTCGCCGCGCGGGCGAGGATGCCCTCGGCGTGCGTCCAGGCGTCCTCGACGGTGTCGTAGGTGTGGTCAAGCGGGGCACCGTGGCGGTCGTCGGCGGACGCGGCGTGGCAGCCGTTGCAGTGCTGGATCAGGAAGCCGTGACCGAAGTTGTCCCAGTCGAGGGTGGCGGCGTCGGCGCAGGGATCGGCGGTCTCGGACTGGCCCGTGGCGGAGTCGAGGTCGGGGCTTTGTGCTGGGTGAGTGGCCGAGCAGGCGGCGAGCGTCAGGACTAGGACCATCCCGTCTGCTATCCGGATAAGCCGACCCCGTGTGGAACCTGAGCCCCGCGACCCGCCACCGCTTGCGTCAGGTCCTCACCGCCATCACCGAGGCCGAGGTCGCGGACGAGCTGGGCCGCGACGACCTCGTGGGCGTACCGCTCCTCGCCGAGACGGCCGAGGTGTTGGAGCGCCGCCTCCTCGGCATGCCCGCTCACTTCGCCGCGGGGATGGTCGTGCTCACCCTGCTCTTCGACCGCGCGGCGGTGCTGACCGACGGCGCGCCCTACCGGGCGTTGCCGCTGCGCAAGCGCCGGGCTGCGCTGGCGCGGCTACGTGGCCGTCCGCTGGGGCCTCTCGGCAACTTCACGACCTTCTTCGACAAGATGGCGCCGTTCATCTTCTGGTCCCAGATCGAGGAGTACGGGAAGATTCAGGCGGTGCTCGGCGAGGGCGCGTCGTGAAACGCTTCAACTCGGACGTCCTGGTGATCGGCTCAGGTCCCGGTGGAGCGATGACGGCCTGTATGGCAGCCGAAGCGGGTCGTGACGTGCTTCTGGTGGAGGAGGGGGCGCATCATGCGGTCGATTCAGCCCCGAGTTTTTCGTTGGCCGAGATGGACCAGAAGTACCGCAATGGGGGCCTGAACGTCACCTTCGGCGGGACCAGCATCACCTACCTGGAAGGGCGCTGCGTGGGCGGCGGCAGCGAGATCAACGCGGCGCTCTACCACCGCCCGCTCGAACAGACCCTGCGCGAGTGGCAGGCACGGGCGCAGCTCCGCGGCTTCGAGCCGGAGACACTCTGGCCCCACTTCGAGGCGGTCGAAGCCGAGTGCAACGTCAACCTCGTCCGCGGTGGGAATGGTCCCGCCGCGGCGCTGTTGCGTCGCGGTGCCGGGCAGATGGGCTGGTCCACCCGCGAGATCGCACGCTTCTGGAACTACGATGGCGACGCACCGATCGCGGGGTTGTCGGGCGGTCGGCAGTCGATGACGGTCACGTTGGTCCCCCGGGCGCTCCGGGCGGGGGCGAGGCTCCTGCCCGACACGCGGGTCCTGCGGCTTGTCCGGGATGGCGCGCGCATCACCGGGGCCGTCGGGGAGCGGACGCAGAACGGCGAGCGCGAGAAAGTTGAGTTTGAAGCCAAGGAGGTCTTCGTATGCGCCGGCGCGGTCCAGACGCCCCGACTCTTGAGACGGTCGGGGCTGACCCACAATGTCGGGGACACCCTGCGCCTCCACCCGATGATCCGGATCACCGCGCGCTTCCGGGAGCCGATCAACGACCTCGCCTACGCGGTCCCGACCGAGCAGGTCGATCAGTTCAAGCCCGAGCTGACCCTCGGGTGCAGCTACAGCTCCATTCCTCACCTGGCCTTGTGGATGGGCGCCTCGTCGGGAAGAAAACAGGACCGGCTCCGCGACTGGCGCCGGACGGGCATCTTCTACGTTGCCGCCGTCGGCACCGGCGTGGGCCGCATCCGCGATCTGCCGCTCGTCGGTGAGCCCCTGATCCGGCTACCGCTCACGGCCGATGATCTCGCTCGGTTGGGCGAAGGGCTCCTTCGATTGGGGCAACTCCTGTTTGCCGCCGGGGCGGAGGAGCTGTCCAGCCCCGTGGACGGCGCACCGGCCATCGCCGATGTTGCCGCGCTCGAACGCGTGGCGTGCGCGCTGCCGCAGGGGCGCATGCCCGTCTCCACGATCCACCTGTTCTCGTCGGTGCCCATGGGGGAGGACCAGGCGCGCACCGGCACCGATTCGTTCGGGCGGGTGTGGGGGTGCGACAATCTGCGCGTGAACGACGCCAGTCTCTTTCCGGCCAGCCCGGCGGTGAACCCACAGGGCACCGTGCTCGCCGTCGCCCGGCGCAACGTCATGCACTTCCTGCACGGCTGACGGCCGGCGCCGCGCCGAACGGAATGCCGCTACCAGGTCGCCGTGATCGACGTCGCGCGGGCGGCCCGGCCCTCCCTCCCGATCGGCCCGTCGTCTCCACCCTGCGCTCGAAACTCTCCGCGACATGCACCAGGCCTACCAGGAAGTCGGACACCGCCTCGCCTGGGCGGTGAAGATGACCTGAGCGGCCACCGGGTTGGTGAGCACGGCCGCTTGTGCGTCGCCGAGGAGGGCTTCCAGCTCCCCTTCGGCATTGGCGATGTGCAGCTCTGGCAAGCCGTCGTCGACAGTCATGGCATCAGAAGCTGCCGCTGATGCCAGCGGCGTTGGGGGCCAGCCAAGCGGTCACCGGCGCGTGAGCGGGCTCCACGTGCACGTGCGAGAGGGAGGACACCACCAGGAGCGCTCCGACGCCCAAGCCGGTCACCGTCGCGACCCGGCCGACGGTGGCGAGGTTGGTGTAGGCGGGATCGGAGTCGCCCGTCAGCGCGAAGTCGCCGATCGCGACGAGCTGGACGACGGCCACCCCCAGAGAGAACGCCGATCCGGCGGCCCCGAGCCCGATTCCGACCCCGGTGACGGACTTGGAGCCGAGGCGGCCGCGCACGGCCAGCGGCTGGTTCGCCCTGAGCGTGAGCCGCCTTTCGCCTGGGTTGCGACCGCGTCCCGTGTAGCGGATCAGCGCCTGCTCGCCCTCGAGGACCACATCGCACGTCGTTTCGCAGAGCACGCGCGTGGTCGTCTGGATGTGGAAGCCGATGCGCGTTTCGTCGACGAGGTCCACGCGAACGCCGGCCTGGGCGATGTCCAGGTGAACCGGCACGCCCGGTGCCGGCTCCTGTGCGAAGGCCGAGGCCAGCAGTGGCAGCAGGATGGGAACGCTCCAGACGCCCGGTATCATCGCTCAGACGGCATCGATACGGACGTCCGGCCACAACTTCAGCCGGGGCGCCCCCTTCGGCCGCCCCGGCGCGGCGATCGGCTGATGCTCGGAGAGGTCCACCGCCTCGCCGATGGCCGCACCCTCGGGGTGGGGTCGGCGGACGGTCACCCCCGCAAAACGTCGTTCCCCGCGGCGATCCAGCCCAGCGTCCCGCCGGCGACGTTCACCGGCTGGTGGCCCTCGCTGGCCAGGAATTGGGCCGCTTTGGCCGAGCGCCCGCCGCTCTTGCAGATGACGTACAGGTCGCGCCCCCGGAAACGCTCCAGCTCGCCGAGGCGCGCCTGGAGGTCGTCGAGTGGGATCAGCACGGCACCGGGAACGCGCGCCGCGGCGGTCTCGTCGGGGTTCCGCACGTCCAGCACGCTGCCGCCGGCGGCGAGCGCGGCCTTCAGCCCCGCAACGTCGACTTCTTTCGGCGGCGGCACCGGCAGGGCGGCGAGGGTCCGATCGACGAGGGCCTCCAGCGCTGCGATGCCCTTCCAGCCTACGTCACCGGTGACCACCGTGCCGCCCTTCATCCCGACGACGAGCGGGATGCTCTGCACCTGAAACGCGCTGGCGAGGGCCGGCTCTTCGTCCACGTTCACCTTGCAGAAGCGCACGGCGTCGCCCCGGCGTGCCGCCACCTGTTCCATCGCGGGCGCGATCGAGCGGCACGGACCACACCACTCGGCCCAGAAGTCGATGATGACCGGAACGGGGCTGCCGAGGACGAATGATTCGAAGGTTGCGGTGGTGACGACGGTGACGGACATGTCCCTTTCTACCCTTTGAGCACGAACCCGACCAGCTTCCCGGGCACCACGATTTCCTTGACCACTACGGCGCCCTCCAGGTACTTCGCCACGTTCTCGACCGCGCGGGCATTCGCCACGAGCGTGTCGCGGTCGGCTCCGGGCGCGATGTCGAAGGTCCCCCGCAGCTTCCCGTTGACCTGCACCGCCACGGTGACCGTGCTGGCCGCCAGCGCGGCGGGATCGAAGCTCGGCCACGCGTGTCCGTAGATCGAGGTGGCGTGCCCCAGCCGGCGCCACAGCTCCTCGGCGATGTGCGGCGCCCAGGGGTGCAGGACGAGTAGAAAACACTCGGCGGAAACCCGGTCCAGGGGTTGCCCCTTGCAGGCGTTGACCAGCTCCATCATCTTGGCGATGGGTGTATTGAAGCGCATCGCCTCGATCCCGTCGCCCGCCTCCTTGATCGCCGCGTGCAGCGCCCGCTTCACCTCGGGGGTGATTGACTCTGCCAGACGTAGGGCGTCGCTTTCTTCGTCGACAAGGAGCCGCCAGACGCGCTCCAGGAATCGATACACACCCTGCACGCCGCTGGTCTGCCAGGGTTTGACCTGCTCCAGGGGGCCCATGAACATCTCGTACAGCCGCAGGGCGTCGGCACCGAATTGCTCCACCACATCGCTGGGATTGACGACATTGAGTCGCGATTTCGACATCTTTTCGATCTGCGTGGCGACGGGCGTGCCGCTGGCCTTGACGACCCAGGCGCCGTCGCGTTGCTCGACGTCCTCGGGGTGGTAGAATTTCCCGGCGGCGTCCTGGTAGCTGTAGGCGAGGATCATCCCCTGGTTGAACAACTTCTGGAACGGCTCCTTGGTGTGGACCCACCCGGCGTCGTAGAGCACCTTGTGCCAGAACCGGGCGTACAGCAGGTGCAGGACCGCGTGCTCGACCCCGCCGACGTACAGGTCCACCGGCCCCCAGAGTTTCTCCTTCTCCGGTGAAAACGGCGCATCCGGGTTCTGCGCGTCCATGTATCGGAGCCAGTACCAGCACGAGCCAGCCCACTGGGGCATCGTGTTGAGCTCACGACGCGCGGGACGCCCCTCCCAGGTCGTGTTGACCCAGTCGACGGCGCGCCCGAGCGGTGGCTCCCCGCTGGCGGTGGGGCGGAACTCGTCGATCTCCGGGAGCAGCACCGGTAGGTTCTCGTCGGGCACGATCGTTCCGTCGGCGAGGTGGACGATCGGGAAGGGCTCGCCCCAATACCGTTGGCGGGAGAAGAGCCAGTCGCGCAGCTTGTAGCGGACCTTCCCGACACCCCGACCCTGGGATTCCAGCCGCGCGACGATCGCGACCTTGGCGGCGCCGGTCGTCAATCCGTCCAGCGGACCGGAGGCGCAGGCCACGCCCTCGTCGGCGAAGGGGAGGGGCCCGCCTTCGACCACGCGCACGATCGGCAGGTCGAACTTCTGGGCGAACGCGTAGTCGCGTTCGTCGTGGCCAGGAACCGCCATGATGGCGCCGGTCCCGTAGGTGACGAGCACGTAGTCCGCGACCCAGATCGGAACCTGGGCCCCATTTCCGGGATTGATGGCGTAGCTTCCGGTGAAGACACCGGTCTTGTCCTTTTCCGCCGCCGAGGTCCGGTCGCGGTCGGAGCGGTTCTTCGCCGCGGTCACATAGCCGGCCACCTCGGGGTTGCGCGTCAGCTTCTCGAGGAGCGGGTGCTCGGGCGCGACCACGCAGAAGGTGGCGCCGTACAGGGTGTCGGGTCGTGTAGTGTAGACCAGAAGGTCACCGGCGTCGGTCGCGAATCGGACTTCGGCCCCTTCGCTGCGCCCGATCCAATTCCGCTGCATCTCGAGGATGCCCGCCGGCCAGTCCAGGCCATCCAGATCGGCGAGCAGCCGCTCGGCATACGCGGTGATCTTCAGCATCCACTGTTTCATCACCCGCCGCTCGACGGCATCCCCGGTCTCGACGTATCGGCCATCCTGCACTTCTTCGTTGGCCAGCACCGTGCCCAGCGCCGGACACCAGTTCACCGGCACGTCGGCAAGGTAGGCGAGGTCACGCTTGTAGAGCTCCAGGAAGATCGCCTGGGTGTGCCGATAGTAGTCGGGCGTGCTGGTGTTGACTTCGCGGTGCCAATCGTAGGAGAAGCCGAGGCGCTTCAGTTGGGCGCGAAAGTTGTCGGTGTTGCGTTTGGTGATGATGGCCGGGTGGATGCCCTCCCGGACCGCGCTGCGTTCGGCCGGCAGCCCGAACGCGTCCCAACCCATCGGATGCAGCACCCGGTAGCCGCGCGCGCGTTTGTACCGCACCGTCGCGTCCACCGCCGTGTAGCTTTCGGGGTGGCCGACGTGCAGTCCTGCGCCCGAGGGGTAGGGGAACATGACTAGGCCGTAGAACTTGGGCTTTTTCGGATCCTCGTCGGTCCGGTAGGTATCTTCCGCGGCCCAGAAGGCTTGCCAACGGGGCTCCAGCTCGGCGGGGTCATAGCGTGCCATGGCGGCTTTTTCCTCGGCTGCGCGGGCTAACGCGGACGAGCCTGTCCGGGCGACGCCTCAGGCCCCGTCGTCTCTGCAGGCCGCCCCGCGACGTCGTCGCGCTCCCTCGGTGGTAGTGTGCGGCGGTGGACCTCGTCGCGCCGCTCCTGAGCCCCGTGCTCCGCTCCTGGGAGCTGCGCGCTCTCGGCGCGGGCGTAGCTGTCGGCGTCCTGGCTTGGGTTGTCGGGCGCCGCGCTCGCGGCCGAAGGCTTTCGTCGTGGGAACACCCGTGGGCGTGGGACCTGCTGGCGCTCTCCGTCGTGCTGGCGGTGCAGGTTCCAGCGGTCCTTCGCGTGTGGGGGTTGATCTCGCCGAACGGCTCGCCGGTGGGGGCCGACTCCGACTACAACTTCCTTTCGGCGGTCGCGATCGAGACGGGCAACACCGCCCTGTACGCGATCGACCGCTATCCGGGGTTTCCCTGGGCCGCGAGCCTCATCGCCGACGGGTCGCGCGAACTCGCCGCGGGTGGACTGCGGGTGTCGATGGCGGCCAGCTTTCTGTCCGGGTTCGGGGCGTACTGGCTGGCGCGGCAGTTGCACGGTCGGCTGGCGGGGGCGCTGGCGATGTGCGTGGTGCTCCGGCTGCCCGGGTTGGTCGACTGTGGGCGTCAGTTCACGCCGTACGCGCTGGTCGCCGCCGCAGATCTGATCGGTGTTGCCTCGCTCGTGGCGCTGTCGCGTGGGCGACTGCTTGCGACGGTGCCGTTGGCCGGGGTGGCGGGGGTGTTGTTCACTGCCGACCCGAAGCAGCTTCCGGTGGCGATGGCGATGGTCGGCCTCGGCGCCCTGTTCCTGGTGCTGAGCCTGCGCTGGGCGGCGCTGCCCGCGCTCGGCCTCCTGGGCGGCGTCCTCCCCACGGTCAACGACTGGATGGGTCGGCAGAATCTACCGATCGCCTCGATCGAGGAGATCACCACACGGGTGTCGCTGGGCTTCGACGTCGATCCGGCGCTTCCGCGAGACGGCTGGGTCCCGGGGCAGAGCTTCGGCGAACTCGTCTCCACCCTTCAGCGCGTCGCCGCGGCGGTGAGCGCGCCGGAGACCCGGGGTTGGTTCGCACCCGCCGCGCTCCCTGGCATTCGCATGGAATTCCCCGATACGTCGAGCGTGTGGGTGCTCTTGGCCCTCACGCTCCCGGTGCTGATGCTCGTCCAGCGCGCCGGCCTCCGCGCCGCCCTGCTCCCCCTGGCGGTCTCTCCGCTCGCGGTGGTGCTGGTCTCCTGCCTGCACCTGCACTTTCAGCATCGTTACTTCCTCGCGGTCGCGGTGTGCCTCCCCCCGCTGGCGATCGCCGCGCTGGCCCGCCTCGTCGGCCCGTGGGGTTGCCTCGCCGCCGGCATGGTCGCGCTGATCCCGGGCAGCTCGCCCTGGCGGCGTGAGGCCCCGGGCCTCCTTGGTGGGCGCGCGGTCGACACCGATTCCTGGTCGGGCGTCGAGTCGCCGGAGTGGTTCACGGTCTCCCGCGAGTACGATGCGCGCTTGCCCGCAGACGCGGTCGTGCTCGACTACGCCTCGTCCCGCCCCTGGGTGATGATGGCGGCGTTGCGGCCCTACGTGCGGTGCGTGGGCACCCGCGACACATGCCGCTCGCACCTGAGCGATGCCGGCAGCCTTCACGCCGTCCTCTTCCCCGGCGAGCCGCCCAGCGCGCAGGACGCGCCGGACGCCAGCGACCTCTGGAGAGTGATCCACGCGCCGGCCGTGGTGGGCACCTGTTGGACGCGCGTCGGCGGGCGGCCCGGAAACGGGGCCCTGTACGCGTGGTCCTGTGAGGATCGGCCGGTGACGCTGCGGATTCGGGCGTCGGGGGAACCACCCCGATGAGTTTTGTGACCCCGACGTTCGCCGTCTTCCTGGCGCTCGTGCTGGCGGTCTACGTGCCCGTGCGGTGGAGGCTCCAGAACCTGCTGCTCCTGCTCGCGAGCGCCACCTTCTATGGGTGGGAGCACCCCTCTTGGGTGCTGCTCCTCTACGTCTCCGCCGGGATCGACTTCCTCGCGGCGATCGGCATGGAGCGGTGGCCGGCCCACAAGCGCCCGCTGCTCGCCACCAGTCTGGGCGCGAATCTCGCGCTGCTGGCGTGGTTCAAGTACGCGATGTTCGCCGCCGACAATCTGCGGGCGCTGGGCGCCGACGTCCCGCTTCTGGACGTCGTCCTCCCGGCGGGCATCTCCTTCTACACCTTCCAATCGATGAGCTACACCATCGACGTGTACCGCGGGGTCATGCCGGCATGCCGGAGCATCCTGGACTATTTCCTCTTCGTGAGCTTCTTTCCCCAGCTGGTGGCCGGCCCCATCGAGCGGGCGCCGGACCTGCTGCGCCAGGTGCTCGCGCCGAGGGTGGTGACCGCGAACGACATCGGTGCCGGGCTGTTGCGCGCGACGTGGGGCGTGGCCAAGAAGGTGATCGTGGCGGACAACGTCGCGGTCTACGTCGATCGGGTGTATGGCCTGCCGACCCTGAGCCTCCCGCTGGCGCTGGCCGGCGCGTTCGCGTTCGCCGTCCAGATCCTGGCCGACTTCTCGGGCTACACCGACATCGCCCGGGGGGTGGCCCAATGCTTCGGTTTCACCCTCTCGCCGAACTTCCTCCACCCCTACCTCGCCGCCAACCCAACCGAGTTGTGGCGCCGTTGGCACGTCAGCTTCTCCAGTTGGATCAGGGACTATGTTTATGTGCCCCTGGGCGGATCCAAGGGTTCGGCGTTCCGCGTCGCCGCGGTGACGGTGCTGACCATGGCCACCAGCGGCCTATGGCACGGCGCCTCGTGGAACTTCGTATTATGGGGGGTGTACCACGGGTTATTGGTCGTCCTGTACCGCCCGCTGTGGCGGGTTCTGGCGCCGCTGCCGCGATGGCTCACCGTGCCCCTGTTCTTCTGCTTCACCGTGTTCGGCTGGGCGATCTTCCGTCAGCACGACGCCAGCGTGCTGGTCGAGACCTTCCGGCACCCCTGGCCCGTGCATCCGACGGGCGAACTGATCGTGGGCGGGGTGGTGCTCGCGGTGGGAGCCTGCGGCGGCGCGCTGCTGGTGCTCGGCCTCGTCGTGGAGCGGACCCTCGTGCCTCGTCTCGGCGCCCTCCGACCCGCATTCGCGGTCGGTTTTGTCGCCCTGGTCGCCACCCTTCTGGTCTACTGGACCCGGACCAACGCCGATGCGTTCATCTACTTCCGCTTCTAAGCTCTTCCTGTGGGTGCTCACGGCGCTCTTCGCCGCGACTCCGCCGGTGGTCGGCTATCTGGCGCTGCCCGCGGCGCGCCTCGGGACGGCGGTCCCGCTGCCCGGCGCCCCGGGGGAGGTGACGGTCGATCCGACGGCGGAGTTGGTCATCATCGGCAACTCCAAGGCCGGCTCCGACATCGAGGTGCCGGCGCTCCTGGCCGCCCTGGGCCGACCGAAGCTGAGGGTCCAGGTCATCTCGATCGGGTCGGCCACGTTGCCGGTGTACTACGCGGTGATCAAGAACCTCGTGGCACCGGCCACGACGCGCCCGGTGGTGCTCGTGTACGCCACCCCCATCGAGATACTCACCTCCGACCTCACCTCGGACCGTCGGGAGCTGCTGTTGCGGCCCTACCTCACCGCCGACGAGCCGGTGATCGGACGCAAGCTCTACAACCGCGCGCCGGACGGGCTGGACGGCGTACGGGAGCGAGCAGTCAGCGCCCGGGACGCGACGTTGTCGCGACTGGCTGACGTGGTCGCGGCGGCGGTGAGCGGGCCTCCGGGTCGCGCCCACCTCGACGCGGCGTTTGCCGAGGTCTTCGGCCAGAGCTGGGCCGCGCGGCGTCGGCCGAGTCTCACCGGTGTTCCCATCGGCGGCTACCCCTCCGAGTCGGCGATCGGCCAGGTGCTCGACGACACCTTCGTCCTGGAGTTGCAGGCCGTGTGCCGCGCGCATGACATCACGCTGGTGTACGCGCTCTCGCCGGTGACCGGGGTGATTCTGGCCCGGGAAGAGCGCCGCCTCCGCGGCATGCAGATCGTGCTGGCCGACGCGCAGTCCCATGCCGACGGCTGGTTCGTGCTCCCGAATCCTGGTCCGGAGCGCGAGCACTGGCGCGATGACGAGCACATGAGCGAAGTCGCGGCGCTGGCCAACACTCAGGTGCTTGCGTCAGAGTTGCTCCGGCTTGGGGTTCTCGACTGAACCGTCAGCTCGCGCCGACGGCCCGCAGCAGCGTCCGCATCACCGCCGGCAACGGCACCGGCACCGCCTGCGGCGTTGCGCGGTGAAACGGACGGTTGGCGGGAAGCTGGCGGAAGGGCGTCGGAGGGGTCTGAATCAGCGAGAGTCGGGGCATCCCCTCGTTTCGGCTTGCGGGGGCTCGACTTGAGGTGAGTCTGCGGAGTAGGTTCCGCGCATGTCGAGGGTCATCGGGTCGGTACTCCTCGTGGTCGCCTGCTCGACCGAGCCGGCGCCGCCCTCGATGCCGCCGCCGGGCCCGGTCATGCCGGTCCACCCCGCGCCGGGACCGCCGCCTGCCGACAACACCGTCCGGCCGGGCACCGTGGACCTCGACCGGCCGCTGCCGACCGCCGCGGTCGGGGTGCGCGCCGACGCCGCCTGCTCCGGGTGTGACGTCGTCGTGATCTCACTCTGCTCGCTTCGCCGTGATCACGTGGGCGCCTACGGGGCGACCACCGGGCTGACGCCGGCCATCGATCGCATCGCCGCCGAGGGGGTCCGCTTCGACAGCGCCTACGCCGCGTCCAACTTCACGCTCTCCGGATTGACCGCGGAGCTGACCGGGCGATTCGGCAGCTCCACCGGCGTCCTCGGCTGGGGCAAGGGCCTGGCGACGGGCGTGCCGACGCTCCCCGAGGTGCTGGGACTCTATGGCTACCGGACGGGCGCGTTCACCATCGACGCCGCCTCGGGCTTGCGGCCGGACTACGGCCTCGACCGTGGGTTTCAGCGGATGGTAGTCATCTCTCCGCCGCGGGACACTCCCGACGGGCGTCATGGCGTCGGCAAGGTGGGCGGCGGTGGCGCGTCGGCGGCCCCGGCGGTCGGGTGGATCGCGGCGCAGCCCACGGACCGGCCGATCTTCGCGCTGTTCCACAGCCGAACCGCACACTTTCCCTTCGTGATCTCCGACGAGGGCGCCGCCGAGGACCCGACCGGGGTGCTCGGGGCGCTGTGGGCCGAGGGCAAGGCTGGGACCGCGCGCGCGGCGATGCCCGGCATGGCGGGCGGGAACGACTTCTGGGGGCTGGTCGGCGGCGGTGGCGACGACGCGACGCGACTGACGCGGCAAGCCGGCGCGGCCGGGGTGGCGATCTGGCGGCGGGAGTACGCCAAGGCGGTGGCCCGGATGGATCGCGACGTGGAGGCGCTCCACGCCGCGCTGCGGGCGCGCGGGCGCCTCGATCACACCGTGATCATCGTCGTCGCGGACCACGGGGAGTCGCTGGATGACAACGGCGAGCTGTTGCACGGGGGGGCCTACTTCGACGACGCGGTGCACGTGCCGCTGGTCGTGCGGGTCCCCGGCGTCCCCGCCGGCGCCACCGACGCGCTGGTCAGCCACGTCGACCTGTTGCCCACCGTCCTGGACCTCCTTGGGGCCACGCCCCCGGCCACCATCGACGGGGTCTCGATGCGCCCGCTCCTGACCGATCCCGCCGCGTCGATTCGGTCGACTACGCTGGTCGAGGGGGGCGCCACCAGCGTGGGCGGCACCGACCCTCCCGGTGCCGTGATCTCGCCGCCGTGGGCACTCTTGCACCAGAGCTTCCCGTGCAGTCGCGCCGGCATGCCGGAGGCGCGCGCGGGGCCGCCGGTTGGTGGGGGTGCAGGTGCGCTGCCGTCCCCGCCCGCCGGCGTCGGCGGTGGACCGGGGCTGGGGCCGCCGGTCCTCCGCAATTGCCTCTTCGACCTGAGCGCCGATCCCGAGCAGCAGCGTGACGTCGCGTCCGCGAACCCCGAGGTGGTCACCGCGCTGTTGGCGCGCTGGCGTGGCTATCGGGAGGCGGTGGCCGGCCGCTCGGTGGCCCGTGAACTCCAGCTCGATCCGGCGTTCATCGAGCTACTTCGCCGCACGGGCTACGACTTCTCGTCGCCGCCGGCCCGATGAACGAGCCCGCGCGGGTGGGCCCGCCCTGGCGTTTGCCGGCGCGGACGCTGTGGGCGCTTCTGGCCCTGCTCGGCGCCTCCGCCGGCCATGCGGTGGCGGTGGCGTCGGGCCAGGCCGCCGCCGAGCTCGGACCGACGGGCTGGACGCTGGCCCCGGCGCCTACGCGGTACGTGGACCCATCCCTGCTCGGCGAGCTCGGGGTCTCCCCGCGGGCGTGGCCGTTGGTCCAGTATCGGACGCTGACCTCACCGCCGCTCACCGAGCTGGCGTTCACGCTGACGTTGCCGGCGCAGGGCTCGCTGGACGTGAGCACGGGACAGGCGACCCTGCGCCTGCGGTCCGGTGCGCGGCCGGCGGGCGCGGGGGTGTGCGAGGGCGCACTCCCGGTCGTCGGCACCACGCCGTACCCGCTGCGCCTGCGCGCCGCTCCTGACGCGCTGGAAGCAAGCTCGCAGGGGCAGACGATGCGTTGTCGTGTGGCCTCCGGGGCGGCCTTCGTGCTGACGCCCGGGCTCCACCGGCTGTGGCTCTCCGACCTGCGTGCCGGCGGGGCCTCCTCGTCCCCGCTGACCGCGGCCGGGCACGGCCTGCTCTTGATCGTCGGCGCGGCGATCCTGGTGGCGATCGGCGCGGCGTCGGTAGCCTCGGGCGGGTCCCTGGGCACCGCGGTGCTGGTCTCGCTGCCGCTTCTGGCGTGCGCCGTCCTGGCCGGGGCGGACCTGAGCGGCCTCCGCGAGGTGGTGCGGCTGCCTTCGTTGCCGACGCGGTGGGCGCCCCTGGCGGCCGGGGTCGTGCCGAGCGCGCTCGGGCACGCGGGGGCGCTGGCCCGGCGTTGGGCGGCAACCTCCCCCCGGACCCGCGTGACCGTCGCGGTGGTGCTCGCCGCGATCGGGCTGGTCAGCGGGCGCGAGGGGAGCGTCTACGGTCTCGCCGTGGTCGGGCTCGTCGCCGTCGGCTGGCTCCTTGCCCGGCGGATCGCCGGCGCCGAGGCGGCCGCCGGAGCCCCCGCGGTCTTGGCGTTGGGCGCTGCGGTCGGGGCGGCGTTGGTGTTCACCAGCAACCCCGCCGCCCGCATGTACCTGGCCCTGGCGGGCGGCATGGTCGGCGGGCTGGTCTGGCTCACGGTGTCGGGCGCCCGGGTGTGGCTGTACAACGTCGTCTCCTTGGGCTGCGCGCTCCTCGCGCTGGCCTACCTCGAGATGGGAGTGCGGTTCACCGATGCCGGTCGCTTCTGGACCGCGGCGCCGGTCGATTCGGCCGGATGGTCCAGCAGCGTGGAGAGCTTTGTCGCGTTGGAGAGTGCTACTTCGACCCACTACCCGTCGTCGGGGTTCCCGATCCGCCTGCCCCCGAAGGCGGCGCCGCGCCGGGTCGTATGCCTCGGGGGTTCGTCGACCGGGGGCGCGTGGCAGGACGACGACCTCGGCGTCTTCTACCCGGCCAGGCTGGACGCTGCGCTCGGAGCCGGGGTCGAAGCCGTCAATCAGGGGGTGGGCGCCTGGTCGACCTTTCACATCGCGATCTTCGCCGCGCGCCACCTGGTCGAGCTGAACCCTGACGTGGTCACGCTCTACGTGGGCGTGAACGAAGGAACGACCTCGGCGATGACCTATGTGGAGCTCCATCGGCGGTGGAAGGCGGGGACCCTGTCCGCGGGCCCCGGGCGATTGGAGCAGCTCCGCTTGTTCAACGGGCTCCGGTTCCTGGTGCGCGGACTGAGCGCGAATCCGCTCGACCGTGCGGTCCCTGCCGCGGACTTCGCCGACAACCTGGCCAGCATCGCCGCCTCGACCCGGCAAGCCGGGGCAAAGCTGCTTCTGCTGTCTGAAGCGATGCAGCCCGATCCCATCAGCATCGCGGAGTACCGCGCCGCGATGGGCGCGGCGGTCGGAAGCGACGTCGCCTACCTCGACACCGCGGGCGTCGTCACCAATCCCGCGTGGTTCCGCGACACCAACCACCTGACCCCGGCGGGCCACGACGCGCTCGCCGGGCTGATCGCCGCCGAGCTCCGGCGACTCGGGTGGATCAACTGAACCACCCCGCCGTCGTGAGCTGATCCGCGACGATCGGCGCCATGATCGCGTAGCCATCCGCATCGAGGTGGCCATCGTCGAAGAAGAGCGCCTCGCGCACGGTGGGGTCTTTCTCCAGCAGGGCGTACACCTCCACGGGCAGTCCATGTCGCGATGCGGCGGCGCTGATGAGGGTTTCGCCAGTTTCGCCGCGGACGACCCGAATTCCCTGCCCGGCGACCTCGATCCGACACCCCCGCGTACCCTGGGCGGCGCGAATCGACGGCGTCATGTCGAACACGGGCGTGTCGGTGATCCGGGCGCGCAGACCGGAGTCCTCGCCCTGCCACACCTGCAGGCCATGGGGATCGAACTGACTGATCGCCGAGAGGAGCACGTGCACCCTCGTCGAGGGCAGCGCGCGACGCACGTTGGCCACGGCCTGGGCGTAGGCCTGGAGCGGGTCGCCGCCGGCGGGGGGAGGCCGGCGGGTGAACAGGACACCGTGCAGGCCCATGGTGGGGCCGACGGTTCGCAGCCACGCCACCATCCCTTCCAGCGCCTGGGCGGGCACGCCGGCGTTGAGGACCTCCACCTTCTGGCCGCGCCGCGTCAGCTCCGCCTGCAGGCGTGCGGGCCAGGTCTCGTTGTCGGCCACGCCCCAGCCGAAGGTCGTGGAGTCGCCGATGGCGACGATGCGCTTGACGCCGGCGGGCGGAAGCGGCCCGAACGAATCGCCACGCAAGCGGCGGGCGGAGCTGTTCACGGTGAACTCGCGGGTTCGTTTGACGGCCGCGCGCCGACGGGGGTCCCGGGTCTCTTCCATGTCGTGCGGCCGGTCGGGCACCTCCATGTGGGCGTCGTGGAGGTCCGGGAGGAGCCAGTTGACCTGCGGGCCCAACTCCGGCCACGGGCCGGTGATGCGCATCGACGACCGCCCACCGGTCTTGCGCCACTGCTGGTAGGCCACGCCGCCGCCGACCGCCGCCGCGGCGAGCGAGGCGGCGCCGAGCCGGAAGAGGGTGCGTCGTGAGAGGCTCACAGGATGCCGAACCGATATTGTTGGGGAAGTAGATTTTCGGGCGGCTGGTCGAACCACAACCACCCGAGCACGGCCAGCACCACGACGACGGCGCCGCCGCCCCAGATCAGCAGTTCGTTGCGCGTCGCGTCCATCGGGCAAGTGTAGCGTCGCGGGCGGGGCCGCGTCGAGCCGGACGGGCGGCTACGTTCCCGTCGTGCGCCGAATGCTCCGAAACCTCGCCTTCAGCGTGCTCCTCGCGGGGGTCATGCTCGGGCTCGTCGAAGGTGGCCTGCGCGTCCTTGGCGTCCCCGATCCGGGTTTGTACGCGGGAGACGTCGGGTCGTTGTGGACGCTGCGCGCCGAGATGCCCGCGCGCCGGGTGCCGTTCCGCGAGCGGGGAACGGACTTCTCCGTCCGCACCAACCGCCTCGGGTACCGCGGCGCCGAGCCTGCGAGCGGAGGGGTCCTGTGTCTGGGGGACTCGACCACCTTCGGTTGGGGGGTCGAGGAGGAGGAGGCCTGGCCGGCGCGGCTGGCGGCGCGTCTGGGGGAAACGACCGTCAACGGCGGCGTGCCCGGCTACAGCACGGTCCAGGGGCTCGCGACGCTCGACGCGGCGCTGTCTCTGCGTCCGCGCCTGGTGCTCCTGGCCTACCTCGTCCGCGATGCGGAGCTTGGGCAGGGACCGGATCGACTGCGGATCGTCGGTGCGGCGCCGCCCGACTTCGCCCTCCTGCGGCTGATGCGGGAGCTTCGGGGAGCACGGCCGACTCCCCCCGGCACCACCCCCCGCGTCCCGCCTGACGAGTACGCGGCCAACCTGCGCGAGCTTGTCCGGCGCATCCGGCAGACCGGCGCCGAAGCCCGGATCGTGGCGTTCCCGATGCGGACGCCGCCCGTCGCGCACCTCGGCGCGCTCCAGGCGCTGGCGGACGACGTGCCGATCATCGCCCCGACGTTGCCCGAGGAGGCCTTTTTCGTCGAGGACCCCATCCACCTGACGCCCGCCGGAAACGCCGCCCTGGCCGCGCAGGTGGCCGCCGCGCTCAGCCGCTGACGGACACCGTGATGTTCACCTCGGCGGAGACCGCGGCGCAGGTGTCGTCGTCCTCTGCGCAGAGCACGCCGTCCTTGGCCAGGACCTCGTCGCCGTCGTCGTAGTAGAGCTGCGCCGACAAAAGCACGTCTCCGACCGCGAGTCCGGCGAGCGTGAACGTGGGCGCGTCGAAATCACCCAGCGCCGTCCCGCCGGCGGCGATGCGGACAAAACCGGCCGCACCCCCGTCGCCGTGTTTGGCGAGGTCCACGAACGTGAACGTCGTGGTGGTGACCGAGGCGTTGGTGCTGCTCCCGACGTCCTCGCCCTCTTGGGGGCTTACCCACGAAACCGTAGGCGCCGCCGCCGTTTGTTCGCCGGTGTCGGCGGTGTCGGCGGAGCCCGTGCAGGCCAGGAGGAGCAATGTCACCGTAGGATGTCCTCGCCGCGGGGCGTAACCGACGGATAGCGGTCCGCATGGTCTACGACATCCTCATTGTAGGGGGCGGCATCGTCGGCGCCGGTGCGGCTCGGGACGCGGCGCGGCGCGGGCTCAAGGTCGCGCTGGTGGAGCAGGCCGATCTGGCGTCCGGCACCTCATCGCGCAGCTCGAAGCTGGTGCACGGCGGGCTGCGGTACCTCCAGCAGGGGGAGTTCTCGCTGGTCTTCGAGGCCGTGTCCGAGCGCCGCGTGCTCCTGGACATCGCGCCCCACCTCGTCAATCCGCTCGGCTTCATCTTCCCGGTGTATAAGTCGGCGAAAATCGGACCGTTCGCGTTGAACATCGGGATGTGGCTCTACGATGGGCTCTCGCTCTTCCGCTCGCCCAAGATCCACAAAAACCTGTCGGCGAGGGAGGTCTTCGAGGAGGAGCCGGGGCTGGCTCGCGACGGCATGCGGGGCGCCCAGCTGTACTACGACTGCTCGACGGACGACGCCCGGCTGACGCTCGAAGCGGCCCTCGACGCCGAGCTTCACGGCGCGGAGTTGCACACCTGGACGAAGGTGCTCGGGTTTGTCCGCGACGAGGCCGGCCGGGTCGGGGGGGTCCGGGTCCAGGACGCCCACACCGGCGAAGAACGTGAGATCCTGGCGCGGGTCGTCGTCAACGCCACCGGCCCGTGGACCGACAAGCTCCGACCGCCAGACGGCGAGGCGCCACCGCTGTTGCGGACGACCAAGGGCGTCCACATCGTCGTGCCGCGGGAACGGTTGCCGCTCCGGCATGCGGTCGTCTGCACCCACCCCACCGACAAGCGCGTGCTCTTCGCCATCCCCTGGGGCGATCGCACCTACATCGGCACCACCGACACCGACTACGAGGGCGACCCCAGCGACGTCGCCGCCACCGGCCCCGACGTTCAGTACCTGCTCGGCTGCATGGAGACCTACTTCCCGGGCGCGAGGCTCACGACAGCCGACGTGTTCGCCACCTGGGCCGGCCTGCGTCCGCTCATCAACAGCGCCGGCAGCGCAAGCAGCGTCAGCCGCGAGCATGAGATCCACGTCGACGCCGACGGCCTCATCACCATCGCCGGCGGCAAGCTCACCACCTTCCGGAAGATGGCGGCCGAGGTCATCGACCGCGCGGTCGAGCTGCTCCGACTCACCGGTGCCGTGACCAAGCCCTTGGTGGAGGCCTATACCGGTCGCAATGCGCTCCCTGGTGCCGTCGGCTGGCCCGAGGACGACGACGCGTCGCGGGTGGAGGCGTTGGTTCGGGGCGTCGCGCCGCTGGACGACGCGACCTGCGCCTGTCTGGTGGGCACCTATGGCACCCGTGCCGTCGATGTCGCGAGGCTGATTGCGGCGGACCCGACCGGCGGCGAGGCGCTGGTGGAGGGGCGTCCGGAGCGCCTCGCCCAGGTGGACTTCGGGGTGCATCGTGAGCACGCTCGCACGGTCACCGACGTGCTCCTGCGCCGCACCCAGCTTTACTACCGGGACGTGAATCAAGGTCTCGGCGCGGCGCCGAAGGTCGCGGCACGGATGCAGGTCCTGCTCGGCTGGACCGACGCGCGTCGTGAGGCGGAGATCGTCGGCTACGTCGCCGAGGTGGCGCGGAGCCGGCAGTGGCGGGCGGAGTTGGGGTAGCGGCTACGGCCGGCTCGGCGCGCGGGGGAACGGCGCCGCGGTGCGCCTTCGGGCAGAGCGTTC
>SHYX01000010.1 GCA_009692585.1 Myxococcales bacterium | reverse complement strand
GACGACACCGCGCCGGGGCTCGACAGCGCCGACCCCTGCACCGAAGTGGCCTGGTACGCCGACGGCGACTCCGACGGCTTCGGTGCGGACTCCAGCGTGCTCTCGTGCGAGGCACCAATCGGTTTTTCGGCCACTCCAGGCGACTGCAACGACGCCGACGCCAGCGTCTTTCCGGGAGCGCCCATCGAGTGCACGGACACTGACGCCGACTGCGACGGCCTGGCCGACAATGGGGACGCCGACGGCGATCGTTTCCTGGCCTGTGAGGAGTGTGACGACGCCGACGCCACCGTCTTTCCGGGGGCCACCGAGCGCTGCGACGAAGCCGACAACGACTGCGACGGTAGCGTCGACGAAGACGCGGTGGACGCCTCGACCTGGTACGCCGACGAGGACGGCGACGGGCAGGGCGGCCCGGTCACGACGACGGCGTGCACGGCGCCCGAGGGTTGGTTTTCCACCTCCACCGATTGCGACGATGCGGCGGCCGCGGTCTACACCGGCGCGGACGAGCGCTGCAACGGCGTGGACGACGACTGCGACGGCGCCGTCGACGAGGACGCCGTCGACGCGCCGACCTGGTACATCGACTACGACGGCGACGGGTACGGCTCCAGCGCCTACACCGAGGTCGCCTGCGAGCCCAGCGCCGGCTGGCTCGCGGACGCGTCGGACTGCGATGACACCGACGCCGCCGTGAGCCCGGCGGGCGCCGAGCGGTGCAACGGCCTCGACGACAACTGCGACGGCTCCATCGACGAGGATGCCGCGATCGACGCGCTCACCTGGTACGGCGACGGCGACGGCGACGGCGACGGCGACCCCTCCGCCCCGACCCTGTCGTGCAGCCAACCGGCCGGCTACGCCGCCACCGACACCGACTGCGACGACGGCGACGCCGGCGTGTACACCGGGGCCACCGAGACCTGTGACGGGCGCGACGAGAACTGTGATGGGGTCGCCGACGATGGGGCCCTGGGCGCGGACGTGACCTGCGCGGCGGCCTCGTGCAAGGCGGTGCTCGACGACGGCTCGTCGGTCGGCGATGGCTTGTATTGGCTGGACCCCGAGCAGGACGGCGACACCGCCGACGCTTGGCAGGCCTACTGCGACATGACCGAGGACGGCGGGGGCTGGACGCGCCTGTACGGGTCGCTGTGGCCCTATTGGTGGGACCCGACCGACTGGGAGGCCGTGGGGGGCGCGACCGATGACAACTACTCCGCCTTGGCGGAGCGCGCGTGGTTCGCGGACTCCGGCGGCACCTACACCATGAGGTTGGAGGTCGGGAACGCCGACACCTGGAGCACCGGCACCCGCGCCCACTACACCGTGTGGCAACAATCCCACGACGCCTTCACGGACACGACAGACGGCACTGACTACGTCTACATGGCAGGAGAAGAGTCAACCACGTGCAGCGGCTTCAACGGCCTGCACGACCAGTACTACCTCTCCGCCGGCACGGACAACCACTGCATGGTCAGCGACGTCGACTCCACCGACTACGTCGGCTGCTGGTGGATGCAGATCCTGCCGCTCGCCCAATACTACGACGCCACTCTCTACCCAGGCTACCTGGAAGGCTACGGCGGGCCCAACATCCACGTGTGGCACTCGCTTTCGGTGCGGTAGCCGCGATCCCGCCGTCGCGTTTACATGTGCCGTGCCACCAAAACCGCGGCGACATCGAGCTGGCACGCCCCCTGCTACAAAGCGTTCCGAGGTCTCCCACCATGTTGTTCTTCGCGATCCTGGCCGCCTGCGACGGCGGCGAACCCCTGGCCTGTGACGCCTCGGCCGCGTACTCCACCACCGTGAACGTCGTCGATGCCGATGGCGCCGACATACCCGACGTGGTGGTGACCTACGCGGTGGACGACGTCGAGTTCGGCGCCTGCGACACCTTCGGGGGCACCTGGTCCTGTGGCGTGGAGGTCGCCGGGCACTTCGCCATCACCGCCAGCGCTCCGGGCTTCACCGACCAGACCGTCGAGGTGGACGTGGCCCAAGGCGAGTGCCACGTGCTCGCGGCGCAGGTGGCCTTGACCCTGGAGGCTGCGGACTGTACCGCAGAAGAGGTGGCGGGCATCGCGGTGACCCTGACCGGGAGCGGCGGTGAGACCCTCGACACCCCGATCGTGCAATATCGTGATGCGATGGTCGACGACACTCCATGGGTCGAGTGCTCGGGGACAGGCGAGACGTGGACGTGCGCCGATGAGCTCACCGGCACCTTCGATGTGCGCGGCACCGCGTCGGGTCACACCGAGGTCTTCGACCTCGTGATCGTCGAGCTGGACGAGGCCGGCTGCCACCCGGTCACCGAGAGCGTCACGCTGGTGGTCGAGTGGCTCCCCGACTGAGCGAAGTCTCCGCCGCCGCCGTGTATGCTGGGCGTCGTGCTCTTCTTGACCCAACTCGGGCTCGCGGCGCCGCTCGGCGACCACCTCGCCCATGTGGACCGCAGCCCCGCCGGCTTCGCCGTGAGCTGCTCCGACGGGGAACGGGCGTGGACGGGGTTTTCCAGCGTCTCGGACATGCTCGGGTCGGAGAGCGGCGGACGCGAACGCTGGGCGCCGATCTTCTCGGCCGGGGTCCCGGTGGTCTCGGCGATCGACTCCAAGACGCACCGCTACGAATTCGCCTTTCCGACGCCGGGAAGCGCCGAGGCAGTCGCCGCCGCCCTCACCGCCGACGACCCCACGGCCACCGCGGTGTTTTCGCCGTCGGGTTGGCTCGTGCGGCGTCGGGAGGAGGAGTACCGGCTCCGCGTCGATGACGGCTGGGCCCACCTCGAGATCGGACCCACCGCGCCCGACCTTACCGTCCACGATGCCCCGGTGGCGCTGCTCGGCGCGCTCCCGAGCGAAGAAGGCTGCCTGGTCGTCGGCCGCCTCCCCGCCGAGGAGGGAGAGCCGCTGGCCGGTGACTTCGGCGTCCACGTGCCGCTGGTTCCTGGGGAGCCCATCCGCTTCGCCCTGGCGGGCGCCTCGGCCGAGCTGGCCAGCGTCATTCCCCTCGCACCCCGCTCCCCACTGGAGGTCCGCACGCGGCTGGCACCCGCCGCGGTGATGTCGGTGGGCGTGGCGTTCGACCGGGTCGACATGCGCTTCTTCTTCAAGGGCGGCGACCTCGCGCGGGCGCGGGCGCTGCAACGGCTCCTGCCCATCACCACGGGGGTGATGTTCGCCGTCGTGGGGGAAGGCCCGGCCGAGATGCAGCTGGCCGCGGTGCTTCCCCTCGCCGAGGTCGATGGCGCCACGCTTTCAGCGGAGGTCGTCGCGCGGCGGGCAGCGCGGGCGCTCCGAGCGATGAAGCTGAGGGTGGAGCGACTGGACAAGACCCATTTTCGGGCCCAGGTGGACGAGGACTGGTTCTGGTTCGCGGGCAGGCCCGGGGCGCTTTACGGCTCCACCGGGCAGGCGGCGGTGTCACAGATGGAGCAAGGAAACGGCACGAGCTGGGCTGGCGCCGCCTTTGCAGACCAGGCGGAGCGGTTCCCGCTGGTGCTCAGCTCGTGGTTGATCCTCGACGCAGAGGACAAGCCGCAGCGACTCGGGGACGCCGTCAGCCTCGCCCTCGGCGTCCATCACGGCGTCGTCGCTGGCGAGTTGGTGCTGCCGCTGACACCCTCGGAGCTGGGCGGGCTGTTGGCGATGTTGCGGAAGTTGGTGGAGGACGGGGAGTAGGCTCGCTGATCCGGTTGCGGCCCGACCCAGCTGGGACTATGGTTAGTCCATGTCCACGTTCACCGTCCACGACGCCAAAGCACGGCTGTCCGAGCTCATCGCCATGGCCGAACGCGGTGACGAGGTGATCGTCGCCCGCGGGTCGGTTCCGGCGGTCCGCCTGGTGCCCGTGCTCCCGGCCGAGACCACTGAACGGCGCCCGGGAACTGCCGCCGGCCTGTTCGTGGTGCCTGCGGATTTCGACGACCCGCTGCCAGAGAGCATCTTGGCGGCGTTCCGTTGAAATACCTTCTGGATACTCACGTATTCTTGTGGTGGATCAGCGACGACGCCCGCCTGTCACCCCGACTTCGCCGACAGATCGCCACTCCGAACGTCGAGCTGCTCTGGAGCGTCGCCAGCAGCTGGGAGGTTGGCATCAAACACGCGCTTGGAAAGCTACCGCTGGCCGAGCCCCCCGGTCAACTGCTCTCCCGACACCGCCACCTGAACCGGGTGGGCGTCTTGCCGATCATGGAAGCACACGCCCTTGCGGCCGCGGCGCTCCCCGCGTTGCACCACGACCCCTTTGACCGGCTGCTCGTGGGCCAAGCGATGGTAGAAGGAATCGAATTGCTGACCGCCGACCCCGCCGTCCGGGCCTACTTCCCCGCGGCCGCCGACGGGTAGCCTCAAACCAAGAAATACCTCGGCGCGACCTCGACCACCTTGGTCCGCGACACACCGACCCTTGCCGCGACGATGGCGCGCGCGCCGCGCAGGACATCGTCGGTACAGAAGACCACCGCCTCCTCCAACGCCAGGTTCTGAGCGACGCCCGGAACGTACTTCTGACCGAGCGCGACCGCCGGCAACCCCGGGAAGCGCTCGATGACATCGCCCTGGATCTGCCGGACGAAACCCGAGAAGGTGCGATCCTCGGCCGCGACCAGGAGCCGGCCGGTGCGCGACACGCTCTCGTAGACGAGTTCCATGTCGGGAGGCACCAGCGTGCGGAGGTCGATGACCTCGACCTCGATGCCCTCTTTCGCCAGCGTCGCCGCCGCGCCCATGGACGTCCAGACCGCGCGCCCCCACGTCACGAGGGTGATGTCGCGACCCGGCCGACGCACGATGCCCTTGCCGAGCGGAACGGCCAGGTCGACGGGAAGCTCCGGCACCTCGCCGCGCATGATCGATTTTTTGAGCGTCGTGATCGCGTCGGGTTCGGTGGGCTCTCCGGGGAAGGCAGGACCGAGCGCCTGTCGGTACATCCACTTGGGCTCGAGGCAGATGACCGGCCCGCGGTAGCGGGCTGCCGACATCAAAAGTCCGTACACGTCGAAGCTGGTGCTGGGCATGATGATGGTCAGGCCCGGAATCGGGGTGAAGTACCCGTCCAGCGACATCGAGTGGTACACCGCGCCGCCGCCGAAAGGATCGACCGGCGTGCGCAGGATCGTCGCGAAATTGCTGCGCCCGTTGGTGCACCAGTACAGGTTCCCCATGTGCACGAGCCAGTGGAACGAGTTGAGCGTGTAGTCGCCGAACTGGATTTCGGGTAGCGCCAACAGGTCGCGATGCAGACCCGCTCCGCACCCGGTGCCGAGGATCAGCGGCTCGTTCAGCGGGGCGTCGATGATCCGGTCCGGAAACAACTTTTTGAGGCCCGCGGTGGCGGTCATCACGCCGCCGAGGCGGCCAACGTCCTGGCCCCAGAGCACGCCGTTGTGGTTGGCGATCATGTTCTTGAGCGCGGCGCGGATGGCGCCCGCGTACGTGACATTCGTCTGCCCCGGCCCCGGAGTCGGCTCAGCGACGTCCGGGAAGGGGGCGCGGATATTCTCAAAAACGCTCTCGGGCGGCGGCTCGGGCTCGCCCCGCACCTGGTCGATGAGCGCGCGGACCTCCTCGTCCTGGCGGGCCATCACGTTGCCGAGCTCGTGGTGCGCGAAGAAGTCGCGCCCTTCGCCGACCACCCGACTGAGCACGTCGCGCGGGGTGAGGTGACCTGCTGAAACCAGCTCACCACCGAAGCGGATGAGGGGATCGTCCTGCTTCAGATCGTAGGTGACGTCGGCGGCGGAGGAGTGGCCGTTGAAGCGCGGCAGGTCATGCACGTGCATGAACACTGGCTTGCCGGTCTCGACGATGAAACGCGCGGCCCGGTAGGTCGCCTGGTACACATCATTGAAGTCACGACCGTCGGCCGAGATGAAGTTCATGCCGAAGCTCTCGGCATAGACGCCGAAATCACGGATGCCGCGCCCCTCGTGGGGCTGGGTCGAGATGGCAACGCGGTTGTCGGTGACGAGGAAAAGCGTCGGCAGCTCCCACACCGCGGCGGCGTTCATCGCGTCGTGCAGATCGCCTTCCGCCGTGGTGCCGTCGCCGACGATCGCCATCGACAACGAGCCCGACACACCCTTCACCTTGAAGCCCTTGGCGTACCCGGCCGCCTTGCCGAGCTGCATTCCCACCGGCGACTGCACCGGAAGGATGCCCAGCTCGGGCATGTCGAGGTGGTAGACCATCTGCCGACCCCGCGACATGCGGTCGGTGTCCTTGCTGAACTGCTGGCGGAGCACGTCGAGCGTGAAGTCCGAGTAGCCGCCCAGCTTGGCCCACATCGCGCAGAGGGCGCCCGACCGGTAGTGCGGGACGATCCCGAACTTCGCGCGGTCGCAGGCCTTGTGCAGCGCCAACGCGGTGGCGGTGCCGTGCACCTCTTCGCCCGGTCCCCAGATGGCGAACTTCACCTCGCCGCGACTGACGAGGCGGACGATCTGCTCTTCGGTGGAGCGGCTGCGTGACGAGACCTCATAGGCCAACGCCAACTCGAGCGCGGTCGGGGCGGGAATGTCCGCGAAGGACGGAACCGGGAGGATGGCCATGGCGACTCCGAAGCGCCCGCGGCCTAACCGGGCCTAGCCACCCACGCTCAGTCCTGCGGGCAGGTCAGGACCACGCAGGCCTGCGTGACCGTGCCCTGGGAGACCGGGATCTCCTTGTTTACCGCGAGGCAGGTGCGGCTTCCGCGCGTCCAACTCGCTTCGAAGGACCAAATCCCCTCGCCCAAGGTCTTTTCGACCAGACCGTCGCCGCTGGTGGTGCCGGTGGTCTGTACGCCGCCGGTCTCGGCAGGCTCCAGCGCGTAGGATTTGTAGGCGACGTAGTACGGATCGTTCACATCAGCGCTCTGATCGGTGATGACGCGGATGCGGAGCGTGCCACTGCCCGGGCTCGCGTCGCCGCCCTCTTCCTCGATGGTGGCGCCATCGAAGGTGGGGTCGCTGCAGAATTCCGGCTCCGGCTCGGCGGTTTCGGTATCGGTCGGCGCGCAGGAAGCGAGAAGCAGTACCGGAAGCAGAGACAGCATCCGGGGAGCTTACCGCGCTTTGCCGTCAGAGTGCTACGGTGGCGCCGTGGACGAGTTGGACGCCATCGCCGCGCGGGTGGTCGGGCGCGACCCCGAGGGGGCCCGCGGTCCCTGGACGCTCGAGCTGTACCCCACGCTCGTCTGCAACCTCTCCTGCCGCTTCTGCGACACGACGCTGCGCCACCAACGCCCGTCCGGCGAACTCAGCGCCGAGCGCATGCTCGAGCTGGTGGACGAAGCCGCGGCAATGGGCGCCCGGCGCGTCATGGTGCTCGGCGGCGGCGAGCCGCTGATCGCGACGCATACGGTAGAGGTGATGCGGCGCGCCAAGGCGCATGGGCTGGCGGGGAGCCTGACCACCAACGGCACCTTGCTGGGGCCGGCCGTTCGCGCGGCGCTGGTCGAGATGGCCTGGGATGAGGTGCACATCTCTATCGACGGGGCGCGCGCGCGCACCCACGATCGCCTGCGAGGCTGCGCCGGCGCGTTTTTCCGCACGGTTCGCAACGTGTGTGCCCTGCGAGCCGCACGAGATCGCGCCAGAAGCGGGCCCCGGCTGCTCCTGCATACTGTTCTGACTCGCGACAACCTCGACGAGCTGGAGGCCCTGGTCCACCTCGCCCACGCCCTGGGCGCCGACGCCGTGGAGCTGGACGCCCTCGTCGCCTACCGACCGGAGCAGCGAGCCTTCGCGCTGGGCCCGGCGGAGCAGGCCCGCCTCGGAGTCCGCCTGCACGAGGGCATCGCCGCCGCGGAGCGCCTGGGCGTGCGCACCACCTACGCGCGCCTCCTGGACCCAGACGCGCTCGCCCGCGGCGACCGGCTGCCGCCTGTCGTCCCGGGAAACACCCCCGGCCACGCGCGCGCCCCCTGCCTCAAAGCCTGGCACCACCTGACCGTCACCGCCGACGGCCATGTCGCGGCCTGTTGTGTCCTGGCCGGCGCCGGTGGCAGCATCAAGGAGACGTCGTTGGCGACGGTCTGGCAGAGCGATCCGTTCCTGCAGGAGCTGCGCGCCGGAATGCTCGAGGGCCGGCCCACCGGCCGCTGCGTGGAGTGCAGCGAGAACCTGCTCGACCACGAACGCGCGATCCGCGGGCGCCTGCCGGTGGCGGCCGCATGAACGTGAATCTGGAGCTGACCGACCACTGCAACCTGCGGTGCCGGATGTGCAGCCAATCGCTCCGCGAAGAAGCGCATGGGGCCCCGCATCGATTCATGCCGTTCGACGTCTGGAGCGCCGGCGTCGCCGGGCTGGCTGGAATGCCCGAGGTGACGCTGTGCCCGCACTGGCTGGGTGAGCCGACCCTCCATCCGGAGTTCGACCGCTACGTACGGCATGCCTTCGACGAAAATCGGGGCAACCGCCGCTTCCGCCATTTCAAACTGCATACCAACGCGGTGATCCTCCCCGAGGAGCGCGCGCGGCTGCTGATCGATCTGGCCGGGCGCACCGACGCCGCCGCGGACACCTTCCTGGCGGTGCACTTCTCGATCGACGCCTACGCTGCGGGCACCTACGCCAAGGTCAAGGGCGCCGACCGGCGCGATGTCGTCTTCCGCAACGTCGAGCGCTTCCTGGCTCTGCGCGGCGACGCCCGGCGCCCGGTGGCCCACCTCGCCTTCGTGGTGCAGGACGGCAACACCGACGAGGTCGTCCCCTTCGTCGAGCACTGGCGCACACGCCTGAACGATCTCGGGCGCGATCCGGCGCTGACGGGCGACTGGCCCCCGATGGACCGCGACGCGCTGTACCTGCGGCGTTGGAACACCGGCGATCAGGCCCACGCGGACGCGCTGCACGCCGACGCCTGCCTGTCGGTAGGGCTGCAGCCGCCGCCTCGCCCGGCGGGTGCGTTCTGATGTGGCTCCTGCTGTTGCCGGGCTGCGACCACCTGGCCGGGCGGGGCGCTTCGATCCTGCGCTTTGGTGCGGCCCCGGCCGCGCCATCCGGATGACTCATACCATATCAGTCCTCCACCGACTCGATGGCCTCTTCGAGCTCGGCGTGGGTCTTGGGGTCGGTGTTGCCGATGGCCTCCAGCCCGCGCCGCCACACCACGGCCGCGCCCGGCCGGTCACCCGACTCCTTCTTCGCCATGCCGTAGGCGTAGTACGCAGGACCATTGCCGGCGTGTAGCCCGAGCAGGGTCTCGAAGGTGGTGAAGCACTCCACCCACTGGTGCACCTTGCGAAGCTCCATGCCCAGGGTGTAGAGGCCAAAGCGATCCGTCGGCTTCTTGGCCACGTAGTCGCGAACAAAAGCGAGTCGATCGGACACGGGATGGCTCCATCGGAAAATTGGGGCGGCGCGACAGCGCCCAAAACGGTATCCTGGCGCCTGTTCCTTGGGTGGTGACTTGCGGTACCCGATCCTGCTCCTGCTCCTCGCCTGCGATGGCGGCATCATCAACGACACCACCGGTGGAGGCAAAGACACGGCTCCGGCGGTGTCGCCCGATCCGCAGATCAACCTCACCGCCAACGGGATCGAAGCGGGCGACACCGACCCGGTGCTCGACTTCGGCGACGTGCAATATGGCAAGCTATACCAGCAGTTCGTCAACGTCACCAACACCGGCGCGGACGATCTGGTCGTCGCCAACGTCTCCACGGAATCGCCGTTTTCCGCCAATCCGCTGTCGGTGACCATCGCGCCGAGTGGCACCTCGCAGATCACGATCTCGATCACCTCCAACGCCTACCTGGACTTCGCCGCGGACCTGGTCTTCGAGAGCAACGACCCGGACAAGGGCTCGGTGGTCGTGCGGGTGACCGCCCACACCATCATCGACGCCGACGGGGACGGATACGACCGGATCGACGCGGGGGGGGATGACTGCGACGACGGCGACAATGCCGTCAACCCCGGCGCCAGCGAGCTGTGGTACGACGGCGTCGACCAGAATTGCGATGGCGCCTCGGACTACGACCAGGACCAGGACGGCTACGAAACCGACGACTTCAACGAGGACCCTACCGCGGGCGGCGGTGACTGCCAGGACTCCAACATCGACTACTACCCGGGCGCGCCGGACGTTCCGTACGACAACCGGGACACCAACTGCGACGGGGCCGACGACTACGACTACGACGGCGACGGCTCCCGCTCGTCGGACTACGGTGCCGGTCTCGACTGCGACGACAACGACGCCGACGTCAACATCAGCGCCGACGAGCAGATCAACGGCAAGGACGACGACTGCGACGGCACCGTCGACGCGTCGTGTGAGATCGACCAGAGCGAGTACCTGTACGTGGGCCGCGGCGACTACGACCAGGCCGGCTACAGCGTCGCGCTCGGCGACCTCGATGACGACGGGCTCGCCGAGCTCGTCGTGGGAGCTCCATACTACAACGCCAGCTCCACCGGCACCAACGGCCGTGGCCTCGTGGCGCTTTTCCAGGGCGGGACGACCCTGCCCACCTCCCCCGGCGACCTTCGCGACGCCGCCTACGACATTCAAGGCGACGGCTCGGCGGATGGCCTCGGCTTCTTCGTGAGCGTGCTCGGCGACTACGACGGCGACGGCGTCAACGACCTCGCCATGTCCGCCCTCCCGATCAACAGCAACGGCGGCGCCGTCTACGTCGTCAACGGCTCCGATGCGATGCGTGGTCGCGACCTGAGCGACGCGGTGGTCACCGTCGCCGGTTCCTCCAGCCAGTACGCCGGTCGCGGAATCGCCACCGACCTCGACCTGGACGGGGACGGGCTGCAGGACCTGATGCTCGCGTACCTCAGCGGCAGCAACAACGCGGTCGCCCTGGAATACGGCGGGGGTACCGGGGCCCTGAGCACCTCGTCGACCGACGCCCAGTGGAGCTACACCGGCGCCTCCGACATCTTCTACCGCAATCTCGGGGCCGGTTCCGACCTCGATGGTGACGGCTACCAGGACATGCTGTTCTCGGATGGCACCGTCGACTCCCCCAGCACCGACTCGGGCGCGTTGTGGGTCGTGTGGGGCAGCGGCGCCCGCTACAGCGGCAGCACCAGTTTCGGCAGCGTCGCCAGCACGCTCGGCTACGGCGCCACCTCCGAGAACTTCGGCTTTGCCAGCCAGGCTGGCGACGACCTCACCGGCGACGGGGTGGACGACCTGTGGGTGTTCGAGCAGGCCACGGCGCTGTACGCCTTCGCGGGCGGCGCCTACCTGCGCTCCACCATCCTCGACACCGACGACGCGCTGGTGACCTACACCTGGGACTCCAGCACCGCCGACGTCGAGGTGCTGCGGCGTGGCGGCGACTTCACGGGCGACGGGATCGACGACATGTTCCTAGGCCTGCCGAACGAGACCTACGGGGCGGTGATGTACGTCAGCTCCGACCTGTGCTGCTCGACCGGAACCACTAGCCTGTCGTACCCCATCGAGGACTACTTCGGGGGCTCGGCCGAGGGGCTCAGCGACCACGAAAACGGCATGCTCGGATGGGGCATGGCCCCCCGCGGCGCCGACATCGACGGCGACGGCGACGACGACTACGCGGCGGGCGACCCCGAGAAGCTCTCGTCCTCCAGCGCGACGATGGAGGGCGAGGCCTACGTGTTCATGAACGAGAACCTGGGCGGGTAGCCGAGGCGGTCGATCGGGGGCGCCTACGCCTCCTCGTCGCCCTCGGCGAACATCGCCTCCGCCGCCTGCTGCACCCGCGCCAGCAGCGCCTCGTCCTCGACCTCCTCGAAGGACTCGGCGCCGTCTTCGTCTTCGCTGTAGTGGTAGATGTAGACGGTGGTGGCCTCGGCCTCCTCGTCCATCTCCTCGACCGGGCAGAGGAGCGCGAACTGTTCGTCGTCGAGTTCCACGAGGCCGAGCCAGTAGTTGTCGACCTCGTTGCCGTCCGCGTCGACCAGGGTGACGATGTCGTTGCCGTCTTCGTGGTCGCAGGACTCGTCGTGCTCGTGCTGGTGATCGGGTGTCTCGTCGTCGTGACCGGCCATGAGACCCTCGCGTGATGCGGCCGCCTAACCAACGCGGCAGCCCTCACGCTACCCGTAGCGGCGCTCGAAGTCACGCATGAAGTCGATCAACGCATCGACGCTGCCCTGCTCCAGCGCGTTGTAGAGGCTGGCGCGCAATCCGCCGACCGAGCGGTGACCCTTGAGGCCGTCGAGCGCGGCGGCTTTGGACTCCTTGACGAACTTGTCCTCCAGCTCCTCCGACGGAAGCCGCCAGGTGACGTTCATGACACTGCGACTCGCGACCTCGGCGTGCGGGCGCCAGAAGGCGGTGCGGTCCAGCTCGGCGTAGAGCGTCCCCGCCTTCTTTCGGTTGTACTCGATCATCGCCGGCATGCCGCCATTGGCCTCCATCCACGCCAGCACCCGGTCCAGCACGTAGATGCCCACGCAGTTCGGCGTGTTGTACATGCTGCCGTCCTTGGCGGCGACCTTGTAGTCGAGCATGGCCGGCAACCCCGCGGGGACCCGCGCCAGCGCCCACGGGGAGAGCACGACGAGGGTTACGCCGCTGGGACCCAGGTTCTTCTGCGCACCGGCGTAGATCAGCTCGTGGGCGCCGATGTTGCTGGGCACCCCCGCGATGTCCGAGCTGAGGTCGGCGACGAGCTTGTGGCCCTGGGCGTCGGGCTGGTGGTGGTACTCGGTGCCGTAGATGGTGTTGTTGCTGGTGTAATGCAGGTACACCGCGCCTTCGCGCACCGCGTACTCGCCGTTCTGGGGCACCCGCTTGAAATTGTTCGCGGCGTCATCCCAGATCGCCTTGGCGTCGCCGATGCGCCCGGCCTCTTTGATCGCCTTCTGCGCCCAGGTGCCGGTGATCAGGTAGTCCGCCTGTTCGCCGGGCCGGAGCAGGTTGAGCGCGGTCATGTAGAACTGGAGCGAGGCGCCGCCTTGCAGGAACAGGACGGTGTAGTCCGGGGGTACGCCGAGCACGCGCTTGACGCGGGCCTCGGCGCCGTCGACCACGGCCTGGAAGGTCTTGCTGCGGTGGCTGATCTCCATCAGGCCGATGCCCGAGCCGTTGAGGTCGAGCAGGTTGGCGCGCAGCTCCTCCACGACCGATACGGGAAGCACGGCGGGACCGGCGGAGAAGTTGTGAAGACGGGCCATGGCTACTCCGAGATGGCGACGCAGGACGCGGCGTAGATGTTGGAATCGGTCTGGATACGGGAGAGCGCATCGGCCGAAACCGGCGCGGTGATGGCGATGCGGGCACACGCCGCCTCGCCCCCCGAGAAGATGATGTTCTGCATGTCCTGGACGTTGACGCCCGCCTCGCGGAGCACCCCGAGCACGTGGGCCAGCACGCCCACCCGGTCGGCGTGGCGGACCACCAACAGGTGGGTGGCCGCGGTCCGCCGCGCCAGGTTCACGCAATTCGGGATGGGGGCGCCGTCGCGGTAGGCGGCCACGATGCGCACGCACTCCTCGCCGACCGCCTCCTCGGCTTCGTCGGTGCTGGCGCCGATGTGGTGGGTCCCGTAGACGGTGGGTTCGTCGACCAGCGGGTGGGCATAGTCGGCCTGGGCGGCGGTCGGCTCGTCGGGGAAGACGTCGGTGCCGACGCGAAGCTTCTTCTCGCGCACCGCGCGGAGCAGCGCGTCGCTGTCGACCACCTCGGCGCGGGCGGTGTTGATGAAGGTCGCGCCTGGGCGCATCGCCTGAAAGACGCTGTCGCCGATGCGCCCGCGCGTCTCCTTCACCAGCGCCAGGTGCACGCTGACCACGTCCGCGGCGGACACGGCCGCCTCCATCGTCGGGGCGTCGACGACGCCCAGGGCCACGGCGTCGGCATCAGAAAAGGTGCGCTGCCACGCGACGAGCTTCATGCCCATGGCCGCGGCACGGACCGCCACCTCGCGACCGATCTGGCCGGCCCCGAGAATGGCGAGCGTGCGCCCGCGGAGGCCACGCGCCACCCCAAAGGTCTTCTTGTCCCACTTCCCGGCACGCAGCGCGGCGACGTTGTCACTGATGCGACGGTCGGCGTTGATCATGTGGCCGATGGCCAGCTCGGCCACGGCAACCGCGTTCTTGCCCGGGCAGTTGGTGACGTAGACGCCCCTCGCCGACGCCGCGACGAGGTCGATGGTATTGACGCCGGCCCCCGCGCGGATGACCAGCGACAACGAACGACCCGCGCCGATGTCGGCCGCCGTCACCTTGGTGCTGCGGACGATGAGCACTTCGGGATCGAGCTCGGCGATCCGTGCGGTGAGCGCCGCATCACGCGCGGTGGTGTCGATGGTGACGATGGCGCCGATGTCCTGGAGGTGCCCCTTCACAAAGGGCGCGAGCTTGTCGGCGACGAGGATGCGCATGGGGAGCTCCCTATCAGAATCGCCCCTGCGCGGTCAATCCGGCGTGGTAGCCGACGGCAACGGCCTCGGGGGCATCCTGGATGAGCAGGGTGACGCCCTGGTGGGTGCCCAGCCCGAAGCCCGGTGAGATGTCCCACATGAAACCAGGACCGGTGCGCAAGCCGAGGTCGCCGCGGGTTCCGAACAGGATCAGTTGGGTGTTGGTGTACGCCTTCGCCTTCCTGTCCGCCTGAAAGTAATAACGGATACCCAGCCCGAGCTGCGCATTGACCGCCCCGTCCTTGGGCCCGACCGGACTCACCGCCAGGGTGATCTCGGGCTCGAAGGCGCCGCCGAAATTCCGAGCCACCGCGAACTCACCGAAGAATCCATGCCGTGTGCCTCCATCCACGTCGGCAATGACGAATGCCACTTCGAACCCAGGCGTGAAGCGAGCGCACCACTGTTCGTTGTGGAGCAGAGCCGGGTGCAGCTCTCTGGTCACCGACAGGATGTCATCCTTCCGTAGGACCACCTCAGAGTTGTCGGCCAACCGGATCCGATACGCCTCCCCGCGCTCGAGCACGCGGCCCCGCCACCGACTGCCGGAGGTGGTCAGGATGACATCCTGGTAGCGCTGGTTCACCCGCGGGCTGAGCGCGAACGCGCTCTCGGCGGCCGCCGCGTCGGGCGCCCCGAGCGACAACAGCATCAATGACAGTCCCACCAGCATCCTCGGGGCGCCTCGCCCGCTGTGTAACGCGCACGTCACGGGCACTGGCCGCGGTTGGCGGATAGGACGGGGGCCCCCGGGTTGCGTTGATGCCGGTTCCGAGCCGCCTCGTCCTGTTGCCAGCCGCGTTCGTCGCCTCGGCGACGCCGCTGCTTGCCGCCGGAATCGTGGTGATCGTGGACCTTACCGCCGACGACGCCGCGGTGCCGGACGGGGCGTGGGTCCGCGTACGGCGGGCTGAGGGTGCACCCGGTACCGGGGCGCTGATCGTCATGGACGGCCCCCCGCATCCGACCCGCCCGACCTGGCTCGAGCGGACCGGTGCGGGCGAACCCGCGCCGGGCTTCGCCGGGCTGTACCTCCGTGGCCTCGGCTCCGGCGGGCACGCGGGCGCCGAAGACGTCCGTGCGCTCTCGGCAGCCCACGCCGGACTCGGCCCACTCCTTGTCGACTGGCCGCACCCTCCGGACGTGCTGGCGCCGCGGACAGCCGGCCTGGTGCTCGGAGACGTCCTGGCGGGCCATTTTCCGCTCGGGCCCAATCTCGGCGCGCGGCTGGCGCGCCTGACCGCGGGCGACTTCCGCCGCGTCGCACACCAGAACTTCGTCGCCTCCCTGGCCAGCCCGGCCTACCGGCGGGTGGTCGCGGGCGAGCGCGTCGAGGACGTGGCCCGGGGGCTCTACGAGGCCGATGACGCCTTCGTCGCGGCGTGGCCCGCCGGCGCCGGACTCCTGCACGCGCCCAGCGTGGCGCGGCGTTTCCCCACCCTCGTTTCCGCCGTGCTCGCCTGGGGCCTCCCCGACCCGCAGATCGCGGTCACGACGCCGATACCGGCGCCCACACCGGAACCCGACGGACTCGGCTCCATCCAACCACACGAGCCCATCGCGGTCATCGGCCTTGGGTGTCGCCTCCCCCGCAGCGCGTCGGCGACGCAACTCTGGGACAACCTCGTCGCCGGGTTCAGCGGCATCGTGGAGGTGCCGAAGACCCGGTGGGATCCGGCGTTGTACTGGGATCCGGACAAGAGCGCGATCGACAAGACCTACGCCAAGATCGGCGGATTCGTCACCGATTTCACCTTCAATCCAAAACGTTTTCGCATTCCGCCGTCCGTCTCCCGTCTGGTTGATCCGATCCAACAGATGGCGCTCGAAGCGGCGGCCGACGCCCTCGACGACGCCGGCTACGGGGAGACACGCCAGTACGACCGTTCGCGGGTCGCGACGATACTCGGCAACTCGATGGGCGGTGAGATCACTGACGAGTACACGCTGCGCGTCATGTTCCCGGCCATGCGCAAAGCCCTCAACGACGTGCCCGGCTTCGCGGCGCTCCGGGCGGACGACCGGGCGGCGATCCTGGTCGCCTATGAACAGGAGGTCAAACGCGACCTGCCGCCGATCACCGAAGACTCCATGCCGGGCGAGCTGGCCAATGTCGTCGCCGGGCGCATCACCAACGCGCTGAACCTCGGCGGTCCCAACTTCACGACGGACGCAGCCTGCGCGGGGTCCATGGCCGCGATCCAGGCCGCGGTCAAGGGCCTCCAGGACGGCGACTTCGACATGGCGCTGACCGGCGGCGCCGATCGAAGCATGGGCGTGGCCACGTACGCGAAGTTCTGCAAGATCGGCGCGCTTTCGCCCGACGGCAGCCGCCCCTTCGACGCCGGCGCCAACGGATTCGTGATGGGCGAGGGCGTGGGCATCCTGGTGCTCAAGCGCCTGTCGGACGCGCTGCGAGACGGGGACCGGGTCTACGCGGTCGTGCGCGGGTTCGGCGCCAGCTCCGACGGGAAGGGGAAGGGCATCACTGCGCCCAATCCGGACGGGCAGCGCCGGGCCCTGCGGCGCGCCTACGAGAACGCTGGCGTCGATCCCGCCGACGTCGACATCTTCGAGTGCCACGGCACGTCCACCGTGGTCGGCGACAAGGTCGAGGTCGAGGCGCTCGCCGATCTCATCGGGCCCGGCCGTCGCACGCGTGCGACGCGCATCGGCTCCATCAAATCCAACATCGGTCATCTCAAGAGCGCCGCGGGCGCCGCCAGCGCGCTCAAGATGAGCCTCGCGCTGTTCCATGGCGTGCTGCCGGCCAGCATCAACTACCGGAGCCCCCGCCCCGACGTCGACTACTCGGTGGTGCCGCTCCAGGTGCAGACGGCAACCGAAGCGTGGGAACACGGCGGCCCGCGCTACGCGGGCATCAGCGCCTTCGGGTTCGGGGGCACCAACTTCCACATGGTGCTGGAGGGCTTCCGGGCCGGAATGGCCAAGGCGTCGGCGACCACGGTCGCAGTCTCGGCCTGGCCCCCGGTCACGACGTCGGTCGGGCACGGACCCAGCGGCGCGCCGAGGGTCGTTGCGCCTGCAAGCTCGTCTTCGCCGCCCCCGGTCGCTGGCGCCCCCAACCGCACCGTCGCCGCGATTCCCGTCCCCACCGGCCTGTGGGCCCTGAGCGCCGATTCCCCCGAAGAGTTGGTCGAGCGCTGCGCGGCGCTGGTCGAACGTGGCGAAGCCGCACCGTACGAGGCCGACGCCCCCCTGCGCGTGGCGGCGCACGCGGTCGATCGCGACGAACAGCTCGGCCAGGTCGAAAAGGTCGTCTCGGCGGTGCGCAAGGGCAAGGGGTACGACCTGCTGCGTCAGCGGGGCATCGCGCTGGAGGACGTGCCATGCGACGGCGAGATCGCGTTTCTCTTCACCGGGCAGGGCTCGCAGTACCTGGGCATGGGCCTGGACCTGTGCGAGCGGTACCCGATCGTCGCCGCGACCTTCCGTGAGGCCGACGCGGTCATGGAGCCGCTGCTCGGGCAGCCGCTCACCGCGCTGATCCGCCGCGACGAGGCGATGAGCGAGGAAGACCAATTCGAACGACTCCGCGACACGGCGATCTCGCAGCCGGCCACCCTGGCCGTCGACGTGGCGCTCTTGCGACTGCTGTCGGCCTACGGGGTGCGCCCCGACATGGTTGCCGGGCACAGCCTGGGCGAGTACGGCGCCCTGGTCGCGGCGGGGATATTGTCCTTCAAGGACGCCCTGGTCGCCGTCAGCGCGCGCGGCAGGGAGATGGCGTCGGTCAAGCTCGATGACGTGGGAAAGATGTCCGGCATCGCCGCCAGCACCGACGTCGTCATGGAAGTGCTCGCGGAGGTCCCCGGCTACGTCGTTCCCGCCAACAAGAACAGCCCCTCCCAGACGGTCATCGCCGGCGAGACCGATGCGGTGGAAGCCGCTGGCGAACTGTTCAAGAGCCGGGGCATCACCGTGTACCCGCTGCCGGTCAGCCACGCGTTTCACAGCCGCATCGTCGCCCCGGCCAGCGCGCCGCTCAAGCGCGTGCTCGAGGGGCTCGACATCCGCGAACCGGTTCGTCGCATCACGACCAACGTCGACAGCCGGTACTACCCCACCGGAGAGGGCGCTCGCGCCGCGATCATCGAGAACCTCGCCGCCCAGGTGGCGGCCCCGGTCGAATGGATCGCGCAGGTGGAGCGCATGTACGCCGACGGCGCCCGGATCTTCGTGGAGTGCGGCCCCAAGCGGGCGCTTTCCGGCTTCGTGGTCCAGATTCTCAAGCACCGCCCGCACCGCGCGCTCTACACCAACCAACCCAAGCGGGGCGGCGTCAGCTCATTCCTGGACACGCTGGCCGAACTCTTCGTGTTGGGGTTCCCGGTGACGCCGCTGCCCGCGGCGACGACCGACATCTTCGCCCCGAACGACGCGCGACGCAGCACCACGCCCCTGCTCGCGGCGCGCGCCCCCGCTCCGCCGGCCGGAACCAGTTTCGAACGCGTCGGAACCCCCGAGATGGCGCGCATCATATTGGAAATCGTGTCGCGACGAACAGGGCTCGGCGTCGAGGACCTGGACCTCGACCACGACATCGAAGCCGATCTGGGCATCGACACCGTCAAGACCGCCGACATCATGGCCACCGTCCGCGAGACGCTCCGGTTGGAGGCCGACCCGAACTTCAAGATGGGCCAGCACCGCACCCTCCGGCAGCTCGTGGACTACGCGGCCCGGAGCGCCGGAGCAACGCAGCCCTCGACCATGCGGGAAAGGCGCCCGGCAACCGAGGCGGCGCCGGTGGTCGCGGCGGGGGGGCCCGTGCGGGCGGCGACGCCCGGCGCGCCGATGCTGCCCGCCGACAGCGCCGCGCGCTTCCTGGCCCAGATCGCGGGACAGGACCCCCGGGGAGTCGACCCCGCCACCTTCGCAACCGCGATGCTCCCGGCGCTGCAGGGCTTCCTCGGGGCGGCGTGGACGGCGTTCCAGTCGGCCCAGACGCCAGTCGCGGTCGCGCCCCTCGCCGCGCCGGTCCCATCGCCGACCAGGCCGCTCGGTCCGACGCCGACGGCGCCTACGAGGGCGCCGATCGCCGAGCCCCTCCGCATCGTCTGCTCGGGAGCGTCGCTTGGACTCCCGGGCGGCGCCGAGGTCTTCGAGCCCGACGGCATCCAGCGGATACTCAAGGGCGAAAACCGAATCGGTCAGGTGTCCGAGGCCGACCAGGACCGCATCCTCGCCAAACACGTGGTGCGCCTGACCAAGGACCCCGTGACCGGCGAGGGCGGTTTTCTGGACGTCGAGCGGCGCGAGCAGGTCATCCGTCTCGCCGGGCGCAAGTCCCACTTCGACCTCGTCACCGACTACGGCGTGGAGGCCTCGTTCGCGCGCAGCCTCGACATCACCACCCAGCTTGCCATCGCCGCCGCCGTGGAGGCCCTGCGTGACGCTGGGATCCCGTTGGTGCGCACCTGGCGGAAGACCACGACCGGAAAAGACGTCGCGACCGGATGGGCCCTCCCCGACGCGATGCGTGACACCACCGGACTGATCTTCGCCAGCGCGTTCGCCGGGTACGATCAGCTCGTCCGAAAGCTGAAGAACAACGGTGGCGACGGCGAGGGTCACTTCGACCGGCGTTTCCTGTTCCAGATCCTGGCGATGGGGCACAGCCAGCTTGCCCAGTTCCTGGGTGCCCGCGGCCCGAACACCGCGATCAACGCCGCGTGTGCCAGCACCACCCAGGGCCTTGCCATCGCGGAAGACTGGATCCGGATGGGGCGATGTGAACGGGTCATCGTCGTCGGCTCGGACGACGTCACCAGCGACGACCTGCTGGAATGGATCGGCACCGGGTTCTTGGCCGCGGGCGCCGCCACCACCACCGCAGAAGTCGAGCTGGCCGCGCTCCCTTTCGACCGCCGCCGCCACGGGATGATCCTCGGCATGGGGGCCGCCGCGCTGGTACTGGAGCGCGCTCCGGACGTCGCCGCGCGCGGGATGGCCCCGGTCGCCGAGCTGCTCGGCACCCACATCGCGAACAGCGCCTTCCACGGCACCCGGCTCGACGCGTCCCACATCGCGCGCGAGGTCAAGACCTTCGCCGACAAAGTCGTTGCCGCCGCCGGCGTCAGCCACGAACGGTTCGCCGAATCCTGCGTTTTTCTCAGCCACGAGACGTACACCCCGGCCCGCGGCGGGTCCGCGGCCGCGGAAATGGCTAGCTTGCCCCATGCCTTTGGCGCGTCGGCCTCGAAGATGGTCATCGCCAACACCAAGGGCTACACCGGGCACCCGATGGGAGCCGGCATCGAGGACACGGTCGCGGTCAAGGCGCTGCAATACCAGTTGGTCCCACCGATCCCCAACTTGAAAGAGCCTGATCCGGACCTGGGGCAACTGACCCTCAGCACCGGTGGTCACTACGACGTCACCTACGCGTTGCGACTGGCGGCAGGGTTCGGCAGCCAGCTCGCCCTCGCGGCGTGGAAAAAGGGCGCCGATGGCGACGCGCGCATCGTGAATGCCGAGGCGCACGCCGCGTGGTTGCGCCTCGTCGGCGGCGCGCCCGGCAAGCTGGTGGTAGAGGCACGGCAGCTCCGCCTCGTGGTCGATCCCGCGGCGAATCCGGGCGTCGGCTCGACGGCCAGCGCGCCGGGGTTGCCGAAAGAGCCGCCTTCGTCGACCCCCACCGGAAAGGCCGTCCTGGACCGGCTCGTCGCCGTGGTCGCGGCCAAGACCGGCTACGGCATCGACGAGATCGATCCCAGCTACGAGTTGGAGGCCGATCTCGGCATCGACACCGTCAAGCAGGCCGAGATCTTCGCCGAGGTGCGCGAGGCGTACGCGCTGGATCGGGACGACAGCTTCAAGCTCGCCGACTACTCGACCGTCGAGAAGCTGGCCGGCTGGTTGACCGAACAGGTGGCCCGGAAGGGCGGCAGCGCGGTCCCGGACAACGCTCCGACGCCGACAACGGCGGCCATCGCGCCCGTGGCGGCCGCGGCCGACGCCGCTGCCGTCCTGGCCCGGCTCATCTCGGTGGTGGCGGCCAAGACCGGCTACGATACGGCCGAGATCGATCCCGACTACGAGCTTGAGGCCGACCTCGGCATCGACACCGTCAAACAAGCCGAGATCTTCGCCGAGGTACGCGACGCCTACGCCCTGGAGCGGGACGACAGCTTCAAGCTGGCCGACTACCCCACGGTCGGGAAGCTGGCCGGGTGGATGGCCGAGCGGGTGGCCGCCAAGGCCGCGACGTCCGTCGTGGCGCCGGTCGCCGTCGCCCAACCCGGGATCCCTGCGGGGTTGGCGCCGGCCCCCGCCGCGGCGACGCCTGAGCCCCGTGTCGCCGACCCAGCCACGGAGCGCGCCCCGGGAGACCTTCCGCCCGACTTCCGCGTGCGCCGCGTCGTCCGGGTCAGCCAGGTGAAGTTGCCGGTCAGCACGCTGCGGGGGCAGGTGGTGCGGGTCCTCGGCAGTGGGAGTCTGGCTACCGCCCTGCGGGATGAGATCGACCAGGCGGGAGCACGCTCGCAGGGGGATCCGGACGTCGTCATCGATTGCGGGATCCCGCTGTTGGAGCTCTTCGCCCAGGCGCAGCAGCTCGACGGCAAGCGGCCGCGGCAGTGGGTGGCCGCGATCGTGCCAGCACCGGATCTCCGCGGCACGCGCGACAACGGAGCCCGCGCCGGCCTGTGCAAGGCGCTGGGCCGCGAGTGGCCATCCTGCCGGGCGCGGGTGGTGTCGCTCCGCGCCGGCTGGGGCGAGATCGATGCCGCGCGGGCGTTGGTCGACGAGCTCGACGAGGCCGATCGGGCCACCGAGGTCTGGGTCGGACCCGGTGAGCGCGACGTGGCCGCCCTCGCGGTCGAGGCGGTGCCTACGCACGGCCAGTGGCCCGAACACCCTGTCGCCATCCTGACCGGGGGCACGCGCGGCATCACCGCGCAGGTCGGCCTGGAGCTGGCACGTCGCGGGCCGTGCACCCTGATCCTGGTCGCGCGCACCGCGCCGGCCGCCGAGCCGCTCGACGAAGACGCAGCTCGGACGCAGATTCGCAGCGCGCTGAGCACCGGGTCTAAGCGGGTCACGCCCCGGATGATCGAGGATCGACTCAAGCCCCTCCGTGTCGCCGAAGAAGCGCGCCAGACCGTGCAGGCCATGCGCGCCCTCGGCGCCGAGGTCACCGTTGCCACGGTCGACATGGCCGACGGCGACGCCGTCCGCGCGCTGGTGGCCCGGCTACGCGAAGCCCATCCGCGCCTCGACCTCGTCATCCATGGAGCCGGCGCCGAAGAGTCCAGGTTGCTACCTGATAAGGACGAGGCCGCCTTCCGCCGGGTCTACGACGGCAAGGCCGAGGGAGGCCTGGCACTGGTCGAAGCGCTGGACCGTCAGAGCTTCTTCGTGAGCATGGGCAGCATCGCCGGCCGCTTCGGCAACGCCGGGCAGGTCGACTACAGCGCCGCCAACGAGGCCATGGCCCAGGTCTGCCTCAGCCGGCCACGTTCCCTCCACATCGCGTGGACGGCGTGGGCCGACGTCGGCATGGCGGTGCGCGGGGGCATGGAGACGCTTCTCACCTCCCGGGGTGTCGAGTTGTTGCCGCCGCTCGCCGGCGCGCGGGTGCTCTGCGACCTCATCGCCGCCGGAGTTTCGGGGGAGCTGGTGATCGCCGGCGGCCTCGGGGACTTCCAATCCCCCGCGATCCACCCGCTGCTGGACTCGGTGGAGCTCATCGGCGACCGGGCGATCGCACGCCGCGCCCTGTCGCTGGGCTCCGACCCCTGGATGGCGGACCACGCCATCGACAACATCCCGGTTCTGCCGGGGGTCATCGGCCTGGAGATGATGGTCGGCACCGCGCTTGCCGCCCACCCGCGCGGCCGCTACGCCGGCGCGGAGGACGTGACATTTTCGGCACCGCTGAAGCTGCATCGCGACGAGCCCGTGCACATCGAGATCACCGCCGCCCCTGACGACGAGGGGACCTGGACCTGCGCGCTGCGCAGCACCCGCACCCTCAAGAACGGCCGCCAACAGACCACCAACCACTTTGAAGCCCGCATCCAACTCGCGGAAATGCCGCCCTTGCCCTCCCTGCCCTCGGCGTACTTCCCGGCAGAGCGCATCAGTCAGAAGGAGATCTATCGCCGGTACTTCCACGGCCCCCGCTTCCAGGTGCTCCGTGGCGCCGACGCCGTGGCGATCCAGGGCCTGCTGGCGGAAGCCGTCGTCGAGCACGGCCCGATCGGGGAAGGACTGCTCACCGAGCCGCTGGTACTCGAAGCGGCGTTCCAAGCGGCCGGTCTCCACCGGATGGCCATCGACGGGCTGATGGCGCTCCCAGCCAGCATCGACGCGGTGGAGCTCGCTCGCTCCGCGGTCGAGGGGGAAACGCTCCAGGTGGTGGTGCACGCCCGCGGCGGCACCTATGACATCGACGTGGACGGGGCCTACGGGCGGGTGCTCCGCGTCCGTGGCTTCCGCATGGTCGAGAAGGGCCCGCTCGATCCAAGCGACCGGTTGCCCGCCCCGGAGGGTGGGTGGCCGTCGGCAGCGCTCGCCGTCAGCGGCGAGGCCGAGGCGGAGCTTCCCCCATCCGAGACGGCCTCGTTGACGGCGCGGGGCACGCCCAAGCGCCAGGCCGACCGGCTGGCGGGGCAGCTGGCTGCCAATCGAGCGGTGGCCGGTCTGGTGCCGGCCGGGTTCTCGGTCGGGCGCGAGCCCAGCGGCAAGCCGGTGGTGGTGGGCACCAAGGACGTCACGGTGAGCATCACCCACACCGACGGCGAAGCCCTCGCCCTGGCGGTGCGCGGCGCCCACGCCGGCGTCGACATGGAGGCCATCGAACCCCGCTCCGACGCCTTTGCGGCCGAATGGTTCACCGATGCCGAGCGTGCCTGGGCCCACACGCCCGAAGCCCGCACCGCGGTGTGGAGCGTCAAGGAGGCGGTGCTCAAGGCGCTCGGCACGGGGATGGCGCTCTCCCCTCGCGAGATCGACGTGCACCGCATCGACGCGGGGCGCGCGCAGGTGACGCTCGTCGGCGACGTCGCGGCGCGCCATGCAGCCCTCGGGGGCGCGCCCATCCGGGTACGCGTCAGCGCGCGTGGCGGTAGGATCGTCGCCACCGCCATCTTCGCGGCCTGATCACCGCGTCCCGCGCGCCGGCTCCCAGACGCACCGATCACCCATGCGGCGTTGCCCCCATTGCATGATACCTACCGGGCATGGAACCGCTCACCCAGCGCCCGGACGGCCTCACGATCCTGCGGGTCACCACCCCGGAAGCGGGCGAGCCATGGCGCGCGGCGTTTGCAGGCGCCTATCAGGAAGTCTGGAGCGAGCCTCCCTACAACGAGCGGTTTTCGAGTGAAGAGGCCGGGGCCGTCCTCCCGCGCGCCCTCCGCATCGCCGAGCAGATCACGCTGCTCGCCGTGGTTGACTCCGGCGTGGTCGCCGGCTTTGCGATGGCCTTCCCGGTCGCCAGCAAGGCCGACGTGGTCCGTGACATCCGCGGGCTCCTGCCCATCGACGAGACCTTCTATTTTGCCGAGTTGGGCATCATGGAACGGTGGCGTCATTCGGGGCTCGGTAAACAACTCATCGAACTGCGCCTCCAACTGATCGACCGCACGCGCTTCACCCACGTGATCATGCGCACCAGTGCCACCCGCAACGCCGCCTACGAGATGTACAAGCGCCTCGGATTCGAAGACACTGGCGTGTACACCGAAGTCGCCAGCCGCCGCAACGACGGGAGCTTCCGCACCGATCGGCGGCTGTTCATGGCGAAGGTGCTGGGCGGCTGATCCGATAGACGCCACCCCGGTAGTCGCCGACGTAGAGCGTCCCGTCGCGTCCGCGTCCGAAGGTGCTTGGATTGGTGCCCGAGTCTCCCAATCGCTCCAACGACCCGCCTGCGGCGGGCACGGCAAAGAAGCGGCCGGTGGCAAAATCGGCAAACACATATTTGCCGTCGATCGCCGGGATGCTCGGCCCGCGGTAGACCAGCCCCCCGGTGACGGAGGCGCCGTCGTCGTGACCGTACTCGGCCACCGGCTCGACGAACGCGCCCGGGCAGGTGGTGCGTTCGTAGCAGCGGGTCCCTTCCTTGCGATTCCATCCGTAGTTGCCACCGGCGACGCCCCGGTCGATCTCTTCCCGCTGGTGCTGGCCCACGTCGGCCCACCACAAGGTGGGCCCGTCAAAGTGCATTCCCCATGGGTTGCGGAGCCCATAGGCCCAGATCTCCGGCCGCACACCCGGCTGATCGGCAAAAGGATTGTCGGGAGGAATGGTGTAGAAGGAGGCGCCCGTCACGTCGATGCGGAGGATGCTGCCCAATAGATCGCCGCGGTCCTGACCGGTTTGATGCGGGTCACCGCCGCTGCCTCCGTCACCGATCGCGACGTACAGCATCCCGTCGGGGCCAAACTGCAGGGGGCCACTGTTGTGATTGGACCAGGGCTGGGCGAACTCCAGGAGGCTCTTTTCCGTGCCCGGAGCCAAGGTGGCGCCGCCGTCCGTCGACGTGAAGCTGGCGATCCGGGTGTTGAGTCCGGTGGCGCTCTTGAAGGTGTAGTTGACGAAAACCCGCGGATCGGCAGGCCAGGTCGGTGCGAAGGCCATCCCCAGAAGGCCAGCCTCGCCACCGCTGCGCACGCGCTCGCGAACGTCCAACACCGGGACGGCCCCGCCGACCTCGACGCGCACGATCCTCCCGGCCTGCTCCGCGGCCCAGAGCGCCTCGGCCCCGCCGGGCGTGGTCGCGAGCGCGGTCGGCTCCACCACCCGGCCGACCTCGACCAGCGCGAACGGCAGCGAGCGCGGCGCGCCGCCGGCCGAGGAGGAGCACCCGAGCACCTGGAGGAGCGCGACGGCGCCCGTCATCCGCGCACCACCAGGGTGGCGCCCACGCCCAGCAGGACAATGCCCAGCGTTCGTGTCAGCGTGAGCGGATGCAGCTCCGCGCCAACCCATCCGAAATGATCGATGCTGGCGCTGACCACCAACTGGATGGCGACCGTGAGCGCGGTGAACGAAGCGATACCCAGCGCGGAGACCCCACGCGTCGCCAGCACCACCATTGCACACCCGATCACGCCCCCCAACCAGGACCACCAGGGCGCGACGGTGACGTTCCCGACCCATTGACGGCCGGCGAACGGGAGCAACAGCGCGGCGCCAAAGACTGCGCCGGTGGCGTGGACCGCCCAGGCGCCGGGCAGATGACCGATCACGCGGGAGAGGGACTCATTCATCCGAACCACGAAGGGCAGACACAGACCGAACAGCAAGGCGTGGAGCATTCTCGGCCGTATGCCGTAAAATGAAGAGGCGCCGGCCCGGGGGGAGACACGCCCCCCGGGGCCGGCGCCGGCCGCTCACGAACAGGCTGGTGGCGACCAGCAGACCCCTGCGGCGCTCCCGCGTTAGCCGCAGTCGTCCTCCTCGGAACCACACTCCTCTTCGGGGACGGGCGGCTCCTCCTTCTCCTCCCCGTAGACCGGCACCAGCTCATCGCCGCGCTCGATCCGCTGGGCGACCACCTGCAACTCCAGCTGGCAGCTGTCGAAGCGGTAGCTGACCGTGCCTTCGGCGTGGTCGGCGCGGCTGGCCGCCAACGCGATGGACAGCTCGAAGTCCACCGGCGTGGGCTCGGGGCGAGCGTCGTCGCCTTCGTCACAATCCTCGGTCGAGCCACCACCCTGCTCGCCCTCCGCCGGCTCGTCGCAGCCTTCGTCGCTGCGCGTCGACTCGGCGGCCCCGGCTTCCTCGCCGTCCTCGCCTCCGCCCTCGGAGCCCCCTTCGTTGATCTTCCCATAGACAGTGGGCGCCTCGCTCGCCTCCAGGAAGAGGGTCCCGCCCGAGTGGGAGCCTTCCACCGGCAGCCCGGCGAAGTCACCGGTGGCCTGGCCCCGCTTGCCCTGGCGGAGGATCAGCGGCAGTTGCAGGCCGAAGAGGTCCTGGCCGGCGATGCCGTCGCACTCCACGACGGCGACGTCGACGACGAGCACGCTGTACTCTCCGCTGTCCAGCTTGATCGGCTTGGCCTCCTCCGGGGGCAGGGTGATGACCGTCTCCTCGGGGCAGCCGACGAGGAAGAGAATCGAAGAAAGGGCGAGAACACTCTGGCGCATTTGGAAGTCCGGGGTTGCCCCAGGGACAATAGCAACTCCCGTGCCTTACTAGTCAACTATATGAAATCATTGGACTGTCGATCGGAAGCCCGGCTGTCATCAGCGACACCAACGCCCGGATCGCCCCCCAGCGGCGATCCAATCGCGGTCGTGCGATCACGGACCGCGCTCCCCTCGCGAGCGCGCGTCGCTGCTCCTGGTTATTCGCCCGCTCCCCCGCGGAGACCGCATGGCTGATGTTGACCTGGACAACGTTCCTTCCGGAGGCCGCCCCGGCGGCTGCCTCATGCAGATCGTCACGCACGGCGTGGCGCTGGTGCTCGGCGCGGTCGTCGGGGTCTTGGGTGCGCAGGCGGTCGAATATGCCCGCGACCCCGATACCCTGGCCCGTGCCGAAGGATCGCTGTCACGCGCCGACCTGATCCGCCGGCTCGACGAGGCCGAGGCCAAGTACTCGACGCTCTTGGCCGACGGCGCCAAGAAGGACGAGGCGGCCCGCTCGGAGCTGGAATCGGCGTCCGCGCGCGTGTCCGACCTCGAGGGGCGGGTCTCCACCAAGGAGGACGAGGTCAAGGTGCTGGAGCTCAAGGTCAAAAAGGCCAAGGGGCAGTCCGCAGCCCTCAAGAAGGAGCTCGAAGCCAAGCAAGCCGAGCTGACCGAACTTCAGGCGCAGCTCGTCGAGGCCGAGGCCGAGCAAGGCCGGCTCCGCGCCGACCTGAGCGTCAGCAAAGAAGAGACCCGCAGCGCCCGCGAAGAAACCCGGGTTGCGCAGGGCGAAACGGTGGATGCCCAGTGGGCCGGCTTCAAGGCCGAGGTCATCCTCTCGGTCTGCGAAAAGGGCAATCGAAAGCGCATCGCGACCTGTCGCGATGAGGTCGGGGCGTCCCTCGACGGAAAGCGGTCGGCCCGGTTCAAGCAGTGCGTCGGCAGCCGTCAGGCCCAGCCGCGCCTGGTTCGTGTCGACGAGAAGCAGAAGGACGTCGAGTTGCCGCGCTGGTCGGAATGGCTCAACCAGGAGTCCAAGTTCAGCGAAGGGAAGTGGTTCATCGTCTTCTGTGACCCGACGCTGCCCGAAGCGCGCTTCGACGACGAAGAGGAGCCGTAGCACCTGCCCGCGCGGTCAGGGAGCGGCCGGTCGGCGGCAGGGAGCGGGGCTCCGTTCGTCGCGCCTGAAGTACCGTTCGACGCTGGCATCGGGGTCGGTCAGCACCCGCACCGGCCCGGCCACGAAGCCCTCCCGCTGGTACATCTGATGCGCGGCCGGAAAACGAACGTCGCTCCAGAGTTCGCTCCACGCGAAGTCGCCCCACCCGATGCATTGGTGCAGCAACACCCGCGCCAGTCCCAGTCGCCGGGCGCGCACCGCGACGTACATCCGCTTGATCAGCCGGGCGCCGCCATTGGGGACGACCGCGCCCGTCGCAACCAGCCCCGCCTCATCCTCGACCACCCAGAAGGCCCCGTCCGAGTAGCTGGCCCGCACGTCAAGCAGATCATCTTCGAACTCCGGATCGTAGATCAGGCCGTGCTCCTGGTAGATAGCGGAGATATGGCCGACGACGTCGTCGGCGTGACCGACGGCTCGCAGACGAAGGCCCGAACGAAGCACCGCAGCCGTTAACCTGCCCGTCGCCTCCCCCGAGACGCGTGCTCCTGCTGCTCATCACCCTTTCCCGCGCCGACGCCCCCACCGATGACGGGTGGCTGGCGCGCGGTGACGCGGCAGCGGCCGAGGTGGCACGGACGGCACGGCTGCTTGCCGAGCTGGGCGATGCTATCGCCGCGGAAGGCCGCGCCGTGCGGTTCGCGGAGCTCCACACCGGCGCGGCCACCCTGGTCAAACGCTGCGCCGCCCTACGGTCGGCGATCGGGGACGCCCCGTGATCCATCTCTACTTCTGGCCCACCCCCAACGCCCTCAAAATCAGCATCGCCCTGGAGGAGATGGGACTCCCCTACCGCGTGCACCCGGTAAACATCGGGCGCGGCGAACAGTACTCCCCGGCGTTTTTGTCCATGTCCCCGAACAATCGGGTGCCCGCCATCCTCGACGACGAAACGGGCACGTCGGTCTTCGAGTCGGGCGCCATCCTCCAATACCTGGCCGAGCGTACCGGCAGGTTTCTGCCCGACGAGGGGCGACCCCGCTACGAGGTGTTGCAGTGGCTCAGTTGGCAGATGGCGGGCATCGGCCCGATGTGCGGCCAGGCGCATCATTTCCGAGAATACGCACCCGAGCCCCAGCCCTACGCGGTTGAGCGATACACCAGGGAAGTATCAAGACTGTATCGAGTGCTGGACGCCCGCCTCGCCGACCGCGAATTTGTCGCCGGAGAGTATTCCATTGCAGATATGGCCATTTTTCCATGGATCGCCCCCTGGAAGACCCAAGGCCAGGTCCTGATCGACACACCAAATGTGTCAAGGTGGTTCGCTGCGGTGGCGGCGCGGCCGGCGGTGATCCGCGGGCGCAGCGTGGCCCGTGACCTACGCACGCCCCTCGACGCCGAGGCGCGCCGGGTACTCTTCGGGCACCCCGTCCCAGCCGGGAGCTGACCGCGCGTCGCCGCGGTGCGCGTGCAGGGATACGCCGCACAAGAGGAGTCGCCATGGCTCGGTTCGACATCGCGGGAGAAGGGCGCCCCACCCGCAGTTACCGACTTCAGACCGACGCGGTGATCATCGGCCGCGTGGACACGGCCGACCTCGTCTTGCCGGAGACGGGCGTCAGTCGGAAGCACGCGCTCGTCGCGCGGGAGGGGGACACCTGGGTGATCAGCGACAGCGGGAGCGCCAATGGTACGACGATCAACGGCTCGGCGGCCGAACGGCACGAGCTCAAGCACGGCGATGTGGTGAGCATCGGCGGCTTCACCCTGACGTTCCTCACCGACGACGCTGATTTTCCTGACTACACCGACCCCCGCATGGGGGGCGGTGAATACGTCACCAGCCCCGGGGTGCCCATCGGAGAACTGGGCACCATCCAGAAGGGCGCACGGGTCGGGCCGGCCAGCGTGGTCTCAGCGGCGATCGCCCCGGTCCCCGGCGCGCACGGCTCGCCGGCCTTGGAGGGAAAGGACGGGGCGCGGCACGAGGTCGGCAGCGGGTTGAGCTTCGGGCAACATCTGCGGGTGTCGGGCGTGCTCCCCTTCCTGAACGCCGGAGAACTGCAGCCCGAGGGCCCCCGCACCGTCGCCGTGCGCGGTTCGTTCTTGATCCCGATGTACGTGAACGGACGCTCCGTGGTGCGACACGTCCTTTCCGACGGCGACGAGGTGCGCGTGGGCTCAACGATCTTCACCTACCGCGGAGCGTAGGGGTGGACCGCTCGCATCCCCTCCGTTTTCTGCGCCAATCCTTCCAGCAGGCCAGCACCGTCGGCGCGGTGTGGCCGTCGAGCCGGGGCCTGGCTCGGGCGATGGTCCGTCCGGTGTTTTCGTCGGTGCATCGCGACGGCCCGCTGCGAGTGCTCGAGGTCGGGGCCGGGGTCGGTCCCGTCACCGAGGAGCTGGTGGCGCGGCTGCTCCCGGGTGACCGGCTCGATCTGGTCGAGCTCAACCCGGAATTCTGCGCGGTATTGCGCGACCGATTCGGCGGATCGGGCGTGCTGCCCACCGTCCACCAGGTCAGCATCCTCGACTTCGAACCTGGAATTCGATACCATCATATCGTGAGCGGCCTGCCGCTCGCGAACTTCCCCGCAGAGATGGTGGAGAATATCTACGCTCGGATCTTCGCCCTGTTGGAGCTCAACGGCAGCTTCGTGATGTTCGAACACGTCATGGGGCGGGAGATCCTCAACACCTTCACCACGGGGCAGGCGCGGCAACGAATCGAGCGCATCCTCCAGATCGAAGAGAGCCTTGAGCCGTTGGTCCTGGGGCGGACGACCGTGCCGCTGAACATGCCGCCGGCACGGGTGCTGGTGCGGAGGCATCCGGGGGCGAAGGGGGAGGCCTGATAGGACGTCGGGCGCGCCTAGATCTCGCTTTCGCTCGTCCCGGCACCCGGGCTGTCCACGACGTCGACGGTGCCGTAGCTTCGGGGCACCGGCACCGTTCGGGCGACCGTGCGAAAGCTGCCGCCCAGGAAGGTCAGCTCAGAACTGAGCAGGACGCCCTCGGCGTCGACGACGAACTCGGCCCGCCCCTCCGCGGACTGCAGCGTGTAGCGCGTGCCGGACAGCATCACCTTGCCGATCTTCACCGAGACGACCTCGCCCGTGGCGAGCTCACCCTCCACCAGAGCCCCGGTTTCGGCGAGCAGGAGGCCGACGTGACCGGCATCGATGAGCCGACGGGTGCGGCCGGGATCGAACAGGTCCATCGTGGTGAGCTTGACCTTGGCGGGCGGAATCGTGGCCTCGTGAACGCCCACGGCATCGGCGCGCACGAGCTGCCAGCCACCGGACGGCATCTCGATGCCCTGCACCTCCGATACGTCGTCGCCGACTCGAAGCGAGGTCGTGAAATTGGCGCCGCGGGGGCTCGACTGACCGGACTGGCGGCACGCCACCGCTCCCAGCGGCGTCACGACCGTCGTGAACACGCTCAGCACGCGTCGTTCGCCGTCGTCCCGCGGGAGGTAGCGAACGGTCACCGATCGATCGCCGACGTCTTTCCCGCCGAGGAAAAGGTCGTAGATCATCGTGGTCTCGTCGGCCCGGGCCAACGTGGCGAACAGGAGCAGCATCGGCGCTCCCCTACCCTGATGCGTTAGCCCCCGCTCTTGCCGCCCCGCACCCTCCGCGACTCGTTGACTGCCCTCCGCGCCGCCGAGCACGGTCGGCCGTTTCCGCGGGGGCGCCACCGCGTCGCGATGGCCTACCCGTCGCCGTACCGGGCGGGGATGAGCAGCCTTGGTTTCCAATGGATCAGCTCGTTGTTGTCAGACGCGGGCTTCGGCGTGGAGCGGGTGTTCTTGCCAGACGATGTCGATGCGTGGCGGAGGGCCAGATTGCCGCCATTGTCGATCGAGTCCCACACGCCGTTGGGGAGCTTCCCCCTCATCGCGGTTTCGGTCGCCTATGAGTTGGAGTTGGCTGGGCTCGTAGAGTTGTTGCGACTCGCCGGGATTCCCCCGTTGCGGCGTGACCGGGGCCCTGACCACCCCAAGCTGCTGCTCGGCGGGCCACTCACCTTTTCCAACCCGCTGCCGCTCTTGCCGTACGCGGACGCGATGCTGTCCGGAGAGGCCGACGACGTCGTGGTGCCGGCGGTGGAAGGCTTCTTTGCGACCGGGAGCCTGCGCCACGTGTCCGGGCTCGCGGGTGGGTGGGTACCCGAACTGGGCGACGTGCGGGTCTCCGTGGCCAAGGCGGACGACGACCACCTGCCGGCCCGCTCTCGATTGTGGTCGGCCAACGCCGAGCTGACCGACATGTTTCTCCTTGAGGGAGAGCGCGGCTGCCACCGCACCTGCACCTTCTGCGTGATGCGCCGGAGCACCAATGGCGGGATGCGACTGGTGACGCCGGAGCGCCTCCTGGAGCTCGTTCCGGACCAGGCGCCCCGGGTGGGGCTCGTGGGCGCGGCGATCAGCGATCATCCGCAGCTGGTCGGGCTGCTCGAGGCGCTGATCGAACGCGGGAAGGGGGTGGGCATCTCGTCGTTGCGCGCCGATCGGATTGCGCTGAAGCCAGACATTGCCCGTCTGCTCCGGAAGGCCGGCTATCAAACCCTCACCGTGGCCTCCGACGCGCCGAGTCAGCGCCTCCGCCGCGAGATCAGCAAGGGCACCACCGAAGCCCACCTCGTGGCGTGTGCCGAGGCGGCGCGGCTCCACAAGTACCGTACGCTCAAGGTCTACATGATGTTGGGGGTACCGGGCGAAACGGACGACGATGTCGACGAGTTGGTCCGGTTCACCCGCCAACTTGCGGAGATCCATCCCGTCGCCCTCGGGGTGGCCCCCTTCGTGCCCAAGGTGAACACCCCGCTGGACGGCGCGCCCTTCGCGGGGATCAAGGTGGTCGAGGCGCGGCTGGCCCGGGTGCGGGCGGGGTTTCGCGGCACCCGGGCCGAGCTGAGGCCGACCTCGGCGCGCTGGGCGTGGGTGGAACATGTCCTGGCCCGCGGCGGCCCGGCCGAGGGCGAGGCGGTGCTGCGCGCGGTGACGGAAGGCGGCAGCTTCGCGGCGTGGAAGCGCGCGCTCGGTGCCGCGTCACCGCAGGCGGAGTAGCACCTCGTCCACCTCGGCGGCGGCCGCCCCGGTCAGCTGCGCGCGCAGCCGGCCGAAGGTCTCCGCCGCGCGGGCCGGCTGGCCCAGCACGTTCGCCTGCAACAGCCCGAGTTGTTTGAGCGCCTCCGGATGGGTCGGCCGCCGGCGTAGCGCCGCCCGGCACGCCCGCATCGCCACCGGTACGTTCCCCGCCTCCGCGGCGAGGATCGCCCGATTCACCCACCGCTCCACCTCCAACGCGGCGGGCGCCAGAACGGTCTCGGCGTTGAGCGACTGCATCGCCCCCCGACAACCCGCGAGGCCGGCCGACACCCGACGAAACAGCGCGCGCGGGGTCCCAGGCCGACAGTAGACCAGCGGCGCGGCGAAGCCCGGCGTCAGCCTTCCGACCAGGTGCGGACGCGCTTCCGGGAGGTGCGCCTGCACCCACCGACCCAAAGGGGCGCTCGCATACACCCGCCCTCCCGCCGCCCAGGCGAGGCCCAGCCCCTCGGGGAGCGCCCGGTCGATCTCGCTGGCGGCGCCGATGGCCGAATCGATGCTGGCGTCGTCCTCGAGCGGGTGGGCGCCGAGGAGCACGCTGCCGCCGAGGGTGCGATGGCCGCGGCGGAGGTAACGCTCGACCAGGGCGTCGATGCTGGCTCGATTGGTGGGGCCGGCCCCCGCCCGCAACAGCCGGTCGTCGAGGTGGCCGAACTCCCAGGAAAGCGTGCTCGGGTCCACGCTCAGGGCCTCGAAGGCGTCGAGCAGCGCGTCGTCGACCGGGGCCGGTTGAAGGAACCCGGTGACGTCGAGGTCGAGCCCAGCCGCGGCGATGGCGCGCAGCACCTCGGTCGCGTGGCGGGCGTCGGGCACGTTGAGCTCGCTGGCAGCAAGCCAGATGCGGCGCACGCCCGCGCTCGCCAACAGCCGCAGCTCGGCGAGCACCTCCTCCACCGGCCGCGGTCGGACGGCGCCCCCCACGAAGCTCGCTTCGACGCAGAAGCGACACCGACGGTCGCAGCCGGCGGACAGCGCCACCGGCACGCGTCCGCCCCGACGGCGGGCGAGCGTCAGCCAGCTCGGGTCGCGCGGCGTGAGGCCCGGCACCGGACGGAACGTGGTGTCGCGACCCGACGCCACCGTCGCCGCCACGCCCCGACGAACCACCCGCGGGTCGTCGGGCAGCGCGGCGGCGAACGGAGTCCCCTGCGCCAGCGCCCGCCCCAGCCGCCAGGCGAGGTCGTCGGCGGCGCCCACCACGCCGACCTCCACGCCGAGGTACGTGAGCACGCCTTCCGGACACGCGGAGAACCCGGCGCCCCCCAGCAGAACCGGAAACCGGCGCCGCGCCGCCTCTCGGACCAGCGGACGGACCGCCGGCAGGTAGAAGGTCGTGTCCAGCTCGGCCGCCCCTTGTCCGCTGCGCACCACCAGCGCATCATCGAGGTTGCGAATGGAGAACGCGACCAGATGCGGCTGAAAGGCCGACAGCGCCGACCGAAAAGACGCCAGCGCGCCCGGCTCCATCCACGGGGAGAGCACGCGCGCGTCGCAACCCGCCATCCGCATCGCCTGCGCGATGCGTTCGGCCCCGTAGGGCGGCACCGGAGAGGCAGTCACCGCCGGGTTGGCGTACACGATCAGTACCCGCGGCGTCACCGGATGCTTGCCGGACATGGACTTCCCCTATCCGAGCGCGACTGTCGTGGCCGCGCTCCGCTGGCGGACGTGGCCGCGGCCTACTCGCTGAAACAGTTCCGCGGTCCCGACACCTTGGTGACCCCGTCTTCCATCAGCAGGGCGTCGCCGTTGTCGTCATACTCGTAGTTCTTGCGGTAGACCCCGGTGACACCGACCGTCCCCTCGGGCCAGTTCACCTGCCCGACCTGCCAGGTGTAGTTGTACTCCATGGTCTGCGACGCTTCGTGGACGAGCACCCCGTAGGAGTACACCCGCACCGACGCCAGCACGGTAGCGTCGGTGTGATCGTCGTAGTAGTGGACCACGAAGGGGTAGGCGCCGTCGACCGGGCGGTCGATGTTGATGTTCTCGGGGCCGAAGCCGCTGGTGGCGTCGATGTCGAGCGAGGGGTCGTCGGTGGTGCTCAGCGGCACGCCCCAATCGGGGATCTGGTTGCAGAAGTTGCAATCCCCCGGAACCGAGAAGAAATCGGCTTCCTCCCACATCACGTGCAGGTCCAGGTCGGCGTTGGGCCCGTTCCAGGACAACTCGATGTGGAACTCTTCCTCCGGAATCGCCTCCATCTTGCATTGGCGCCTGGCCGAGGAGATCCCGGCGCTGTTGGTGACGACGAGGCCGACCGTGTACTCCCCCGCGATGTCCGAGATGAACGAGGCGAGGCTCTGAGCCGGGTCGGTGAGCGCGTCGACGCCCGAGCCGGCCGGGACCCCGTCAAGCGTCCACGCGTAGCCGAGCGGCAGCCCATCCGGATCGGTGCTGTCGCGCCCGTCGAGCCAGACCAGCTCGCGCGGCCGGATCGGGGTGTTGCAGTCGATGACGGCCTCGGGGTACTCGAAGTCGCCGCCGCCGTTGCCGAGCAGGTAGACGGTGAGTTCGGGCTCGTCGGGGTCGTTGCTCTGGATGACGAAGGTGCCGTTGTCGCCGGTCTCGACGTAAGGCGCATACGCCCACACCAGCTGCTGCGATTGACCCGGTGGGATCGAGAAGCCGGAGGGGTTGGCCCCGATGAGCGCGAAGGCGCCGCTGCCATGCTGCTCGGCGCTGGTGAGCGTGAGCGTGGCCTGCCCTTCGTTGGCGATGCCAAGCGTGGCGAACGCAGTGGAGCCGAGGGCGACGGCGCCGAACTCGACCGAGAGCGGGTCCACCGCGATGTCGGGCGTGGGCGCATACACCCCGACGCCGCTGAGCGGGATGACCAGGATCGGGTGCTCCTCGTCGTTGCTCACGACCGTCAACTCCGCGGCGTAGGGGAGGTACGTGGCCGGGACGAATGCCACGCCGAGGGAGGCGACCTCGTCCTTGGCGAGGGACAGCGGCAGCGCGACCGTCACCGAAAAGGCGTCGGCATCGGCCCCGCTGACGGTGACCGACTCGATCTCCAAGGCGGCCAAGCCCGCGTTTATGACCTGGATCGAGGCGGCGCCGCTGAACTCGACGGCGACCTCCCCGAAGTCCACCGAGGCCGGCGTGACCACCATGTCCGGGAACACCCGGTTGACCGCCTGGTCGCTGGCTTCGCAACCGATGACCAGGGCCAGAGCCAAGAAGTGCGCGGCGTTCCTCATGTCCCTCTCCTCCGCCAGCATAGCCCACGCGGTTGAGCTAAGCTGAACCGTGATCTCGCTCCTCCTGTTGGGTTGCCGCGGCTGCATCGACCTCCCCTCGGAGAGCGACGCTGACGTGTCGCAGCCCCCCCAGGATCCCGACACCGACAGCGCCGAAGACACCGCCGACACCGGCGACGACGACGCCGGCGACGGCTTGCCGGGCCGCTGCGCGCTGGAGGAGGTCGAGGACGAGAATTTCAACAACGACTACACCCAGATCGTCACGCTACCGTTGGAGACCTGGGCCTGTGGCCGGATCGATGCCAACGGCGATCGGGAGTATTACCGCTTCACGACGCAACAGACCGGCTGGCTGCGGGTCGACACCCAGGCCGAAGCGCGCGGTTCCTCCGCCGACATCGACCACATCGTCACCATGCCCGACGCCGATGAGTCCGTGAAGCAGGTCGGGCGCTTCGGGAATGCCGATCCGCTCAACGTCTTTTACGCGGACGTCGCCGGGGAATACCTCGTTGTCCTCGGCGAGCGGACCGGCGGGTTCGGCGAGGAGTACGGGTGGTGGTTGCGGGTGTCGGAGGTCAAGCCACCCCGCACGTCGGACCTCACCGAGCTGGAGCCGAATGACCGGGCGCCGCAGGCCACGCCGCTGGTGGAAGGCGCCCGCTACTACGGGGTGCTGGCCGACCCGGGAGACGACGACTGGTACCGCATGACGATCCCGTCCGGCTCGACCCACATGGCCTGCGGCACCAAGGCCGTGGAGTACGGCTCCGCCGCGAACATGGAGATGGAGCTGTTCTGGGCGGGAACGACCGGTCTCGTCGTCTGGGACGAAGGGATCGACGCGCGGACCGGCAGCGAAGATGTCTGGTTCGAATATGATCTTGCTTCGCTGCTCGCGCGGGCCGAGGCCACCATCGCCGACGACCGGACCAACGACCCCGACAACTGGCCCGAGGGCTCGATCGACCTCGGGAGCTTCAACATGCGCGTACACGACTACGATGAGAGCGTCGGTTCCATGTTTCACTGGTATACCTTCGAATGTTCTTTCTCGAACGAGGATAAATGATGCGACTCTCCCTCGCGGCCCTGCTCCTGGGCGCCTGCCCGGCCGAAACCCAGAACAAAGACGACGCGGGCGACACGGCCGGGGTTGACGACACCGCCGACACCAGCTCGTGCGCCATCCACGTCATCAGCCTGTCGCCCACCGACGGCGCCGTCGGGGTGTACTACCGCGATGCGGTGTACGTGAGCTTCGACGGCAACGGCGCCGCCGCCGTGGTGGAGGTGCGCGACGCCAGCGGCGCTGCGGCCGCGCTGACCGCGACCTGGGACGACGACGCCACGCTGCTCACCCTGACCGGGGCGCTCACCCCGAGCGCCACCTACACCATCCACACCGCGCTCTGCGACGTCACCACCGAGACGACGTTCACCACCTCGTCCATCGGCTCGCCGCTCACCATCCCCGCCGCCGACCTCACCAACCGGACCTTTTCGTTCGCGCTGAGGGACGCCGAGATCGTCGAGCCGCCCGCACTCGAGGTCCTTGGCGACTCCAGCCTGGTCACGCCCCTGGGGTTCATGGTCCAGTACGCCGACGAGACCCAACTGGAGCTCCTCGGCGCGGTGCTGGACTACAACGCCGACGGCCTCGAACAGGTCGACGAAACCAACACCTGGGACTTTCCGACCGCGGACTTCACGGGGGCGCCCTATTTCAGCACCTCCATCGACGCGCTCACCATCGTCTACGAAACCCAGACCATCGCCAAGATCGACATCGAGCTCTACGACTTCCTGTTCGACGGGGTGATCTCGCCCGACGGCAGCGCGATCGAGTACGGGCACGTCGACACCATCGTCGACTCCCGGGGCCTCGGCCCGCTGCTGAGCCTGCCTGACACCGACGATTCCGTATGCTCGTTCGCCGCAGACTTCGATATCGACTGCATCCCCTGTCCCGACGGGGAGCCGTACTGCATCCACATGATCGGCGAAGACATCACCGCGCCGTGGATCGAGGGGCTGGTGCTGTCACCGTGGCCGGCGTAAGCACCGCCGTACCTCGTCGCCGGAAAAACACGCCGCGTACAACGCCAGGGTGAACGGGGTGAAGCAACCCACGTCCAAGGTGGCCTCGGTGGACAGGTGCATGAGCACGCCAAACGCGAGGTAATACCGACGCGGGTCCACCCGATTGCTCTGCGCGCGTAGCCACCCACCGCGACCACGGGTGGCTCGAAACCAGGCAGCAACGACGATGATCGGGGAGGCATGCTCCCACAACCAGGTGCACGTGGTCATGACCTGCGTCAGCGGGTAGATCGGCGCCAACCAGGCCATCTCGACGTGGTGCCAGGTGGGTTGCTGCAGGATGTACCAGAGGGCGTCGGCGGGGCCACCGAGGACCCAACTGGAGGACAACTTCTGCCACGCGGTCGTGTCGTACATGACCACGAGCTGCCAGACCATGAGCCACCGGGGCCACACCGGGACGTCCTGGACGGGTCCGCCCCGCCGGCGCCGCCACCAGGCGTCCACGGACGCCGCCCGGCCCGACCCGGCGAAGATGAGCAGAAAAAGTATGTTCGCACCGAGGAAGTCGTAGGAGCCGCCGGCGTTGAGACCCAACCCCGCGAGCACCCGCCACCCCAGCGCCGTGAGCACCACCGCGACGGGCGTGAAGACGCCGAACGCCAGCGCCGTGCTACACACGAGCGTCGCGACGATCGTGCCGCCGACAAGCCCGGGAGTCGGGCCTCCGAGCCAGTCCAACGGGCCGCTGTTGAGCGGCACCAGGCCCCCGTGCCCCGGTGGCAGCCACACCCACCGCCAGGCATCGGTCCACACTAGACGCAACAGATGGGCGGCGATCGACACGCCCAGGACGACGCGCACCACCGCAACCGCCCAGGCCGGCTCGCGCCCCGCGGCCGCCTGGGCCCACCGGCTCCACAAGCGAGGCACCATCGTGCTCACGGCGCCGTCGGCCGCTGGACGGTACGCTCGAGCACCCACTCTTCCTTCAGCGTTTCACCCCCGAGGACCTGGGCGGCCGACAGGCTCGCGCCCTTGCCGAAGCGACATTGGAAGGCCTCGGCCTCCGCCACCTCGGCGAAATACTCCCTGGCGAAGCCTGAGCAGGCCGACGCCCACCGCTTCTTGTTCTGGGGCCAGCCCCAGGCAAACACCGCCGCCCGCATCCGTTCGGTGGCAAAACGTTCGCCGCGCCACTTCGGCGCGTCATCTCCCTCCTCGTACACCACCGCCCAGGACCGATCCGACCGTTGTGCCCGCAACTGCAGTCGGGTGGGGAAACGATGGGGCGCCACGAACATCTTCCAACTCTGCACGGTGTTGGTGACCCACAGCCATTCACGAAAGGGCGCGTTCGCCGAGCGCACCGCCCATTGGACCTTGACGGCGACCACGTACAGCCCGTCCTGGAAGGTGGCCATATCCGTCCCGAACACGTCGGCCCACGCCTGGAACTCCGCCTGCACCGTCGGTTCGGACCAATACGATCGATTGACGCCGCGGCCGGGCGACGGCAGCGAGGAGGCCAACATGGCCAGGGCGTGCCACAGCACGAACGCAGCGACGAGGTGACGCCTCACGCGGCCGCGTAACGGACTGGCGGCACACATGATACCCGGCGCCCCGATGGTCCGGATCGCCGAACTTGACGCGCTGCCGCCCGGCGAGGCGATGTTCGACATGGACGGCACGCTCATCACCAACGATATCGCCGAGGCCTGCCTTCGTGGCCTCGACCGCATCGGCCACCGCAACCGGGTCACCGACAAGGCCACGAGCGTGTTCGCGGCCTACGAGGCGGTGCTCGACTACCAGGAACAGTGTAGATTCGCCGCGTTGGCCCTTGGTGGTTTGCGGATCGTCCATGTCGAGGAACTTGTGGACGCGGCCCTGCAGGCGGGGGAGTGCACCCCCGTGGCCGAGGTGTGCGACCTGGCGCACCATCTCGCGTTGCGGCATCGGGTGTGGCTCTTGACGGGGAGTCCCGAGGTCCTGGGTCGGATCATCGCCGAGCGACTCGGGATTCGCAACGTACGCGGGATCCGACTCCGCCAGGACGGGGACCGGCTCCTCCCCGAGACCTTCGGGATCCTGACGTGCGACCAGGGCAAGGTGGAAGCGGCGTGGGCGATGACGGGTCGGATCCCGGTGTTCGCCATCGGCGACACGCCCCACGATCTCCCGCTGCTTCGCCACGCCCGGGTCGCGCGCACCGTCGGCCGCATCGCCGGCCGTGAATTCCCCGCCCTCCTCAACGAGCCATGAAACTCCCAGGGGCAAGGAAACGGCAGGTTGGAGGCTGGAGGGGATGGCGCGGTAGGGGGAGGGGCCCGCGTGGCCTCTCCCCCCGTTACGTGATAGCGCGCGCTGCTCCAAAAAGAGGCTCGTGATGACCCGCGTAGAAGTCGCCATCAACGAAGGACGCTGTGTGCTCGTGTTCGGTAGCCGTGTCCTCGCGGATGCCGAAACCCTGGGTGAACTCCGTCGTCGTAACGCGGTCCCGGCGGTCGTTCTCGGGGGCGAGACTCCTTCGCCGGCCCTGAAGCTCGACTCCAAGGCGCTGGCGCCGGCCCTCACACGGGAGGGCGGCTTGCTCTGTCTCATCGACGCGGACGGGCTGGATTCGCTCGGGCTGGGCCAGCTGGCGGATGCCGTGTCGGGCGCCGCTCACAAGCCGCGGCTGGTGGTGGTGGCGCGCAACTTCAATCCGTTCGCGCTCCCGTCCGCCTTGCGGACCCTGAAGTTCGACCACCAAAAGCTGAAGGCGAGGGACTTCCTGTTCACGCTCCCCGTGCCGGCGCCGGTCGCGCCGGTGGCCGTGCTTGCGGTCGCCGATGCGAAGAAGAAGGCCGGCGCGCCGAAGATCGCCTTCGTCGGCCGCGAAGACGAGCTTGCCTGGCTGGCCGAGCGCACCGAGGGGCCCGCCGTGGTCGCCGGCCCGTCCGGAATCGGAAAGCGCTGGTTGGTCGAAAAGGCGCTCGCCGGATGCACCAATCGGATCCCCGACTTCATTGTCGGTTGGGGCTCCGAAGCGGATGCGCTCTACGCGCGCATCGCCGCGCTCGCGGCCGACGCTGGTGACAAGCGCCTGGCCGTGGCGCTGACCACGCCCGCGGACCGGCCCGTCCCGTCCGCCCTCGCCGCCCTCGCGGTCGAGTCTCTCCGCGACATCGACGCCACGCTGGTCATCGACCGGCTCGATGCGGTCATGCGTCGCGATGGAACGTTCCATCGCGAGTCGCGATTCGAGCTCCTGGTACGCGCGCTGCTCGTGGGCAAGTACAAAGCCCGGGTGCTGTTCCTCAGCACGGTGCGTCCGCGCTTCTACCGGGAAGGCGAAGGCCTCGAACTGCCGGTGCTGGAGTTGGCGGGACTCAAGGGCAAAGACCTCCACGAGATCTTCGATGCCTATCGGGTCGAGGACTTCGCGCGCGACAACTTCGGCCTCGTCAACCAGCGCATCCACGGTCACCCGCTCGCCGCGCGGCTGTTCGCCGTCGCCGTCCGTGATCCCGACACGCGCGAAGAGCTCATGGAGTCGAACAAGTTTCTGGCGATGGACAGCGTCGCCGACCTCGACGCGCCTCGGCGCCGCATCGAAAAGACCATCCGTGAGCTGACCGAAGACGAACGCCACGACCTCGCGCTGTTCGCTCACTTCCGCCGCCCGTTCACTGCGGGTGACGCCGAGATCCTCCGGGTGAAGCGCGAATCGCGCCTGAACCTGTTGGGGAAGGGCCTCATCGAGATGGTGCCCGACGAAGGGCGCGAGCGCACGTTCTATGTCCATCGCCTCGTAGCCGGGCAACTTCCGGTCCGGGAAACCAGCCTCTACGATCTGCTCGAAGCCCTGGGTGACCAGTACGTGGCCGCATCGGTCAAGGAAAAGGGGCAGGCCCAGTTGGCGCTCGCACAGGAAGGGAACCGTCTGTTGTACGAGGCCCACCGCACCCGCAACCGCGCGCGCATGTCTTACCCCGATCACGACGGCGCCCTCGAGTCGATCCGCGGCATGGTACGCAGCAAGAAGCCTCACTTCGAGCTCGCCGAGCAGCGCATCGCGGAGGTGCTCAAGCTAGACCCGGGCAACACCGAGGTCGCGCTCCTGGGTTGCGAGCTGATGGCCGAGAAGAACTGCAAAGGCGCCGAGATCGCCGCCGTCTACCAGGAGCTCGCCGGCCGCGCGCCGACGCCCGAGGTCTTCCATCTGGAGTGCAACTTCTGCGAGAAGCGCGGCGGCGGTCCCAATCGCGCCATCGCCGCGTTGGAGCGGGGCGTGGGCGCGTTCCCGGACAACGCGCGGATGAAGCGCCGCCTGGCCGGCCTGTTGGTCGATGCGGGGCGACGGGAGCCCGCGGCCGAACTGCTCAAGGCGGCGCTGGACCTCGAGCCGATGATGCCGGACAGCTACGGTCTGCTCGGCGAGGCCTACTACGGCATGGGCCCCGACTACTGGGGTGCCGCGCGGGACGCGCTGGCAGAAGCCCGCCGTCTGGACCCGACCAACACCCTGCACATGGCGAGGCTGGGCGCGCTGTTGATCGAGAGCTCGGCGGGTGACGGGGCGGTCCTCGACGAGGCCCAGACCCTGCTGGAAGACGCCCTCCAGACCGACAAGAAGAACTACCCCGCGCACCTGCTGCTCGGACGGCTCCTGATCAACCGGGGTGGGGATCTTGAGCGCGCCGACTGGCTGCTGAAGGCCGCCGCCAAGATCAACGATCACGCCAGCGCCCCGCTCATCGAGCGCGCGCGGATCTCGGCGCGGAAACGTTTGTGGCCCGAAGCGGAAGCGATGCTGGACAAGGCCCAGAAGGCCGACCCCAAGGGCCACCACGTCTTTTGGGCCCGCGGCGAGATGTTCGAAATGCGCGGCCTCATCTTCAACGCCGTGCCCGAATACCAGAAGGCGATGGAGCGCGCGAGCGGCGGCACCAGCGCGGCGCTGATCGATGCGGCGATCGAACGCTGCACCCAACTCATCGCCTCGGGAGCCGCCCAGGAGATGGCCAAGGCGAACGAGAACGCCGAGCTGATCGCCACGCAGACGGCAGCGCGCCCGCAGCGTGATCCGAACACCAACACGACGCGACGTCGCCGCAAGGGCGGCGGCGAAGGAACAGAGACGGTGGTGACGGCGGTCGATCCGGCGGCGACCACACCCGTGGAGGAGGCCGACGGTGCCGCGGGCGTCGACGGGGCGCCGGTCGCAGAAACCGAGGCCGGAGAGGGCGGCGCGCGACGCGGGCACCGTCGCGGTGGGCGGGGTCGAGGCGCCGCCGCCGCCGCCGCCGCCGCGGCGCTGGGCGCGACCGTCGAGGCCGCACCCGACGTGGTTGAGGCCGCACCCGACGCGGTCGAGGCCGCACCCGACGCGGTCGAGGCCGCACCCGAGTAGGGGACGCCCCGAACTACCCCTTCTTCTTCAGATCCGCGTCCACGATGACCTTGAACTTCTCGTAGGGCTGGGCGCCGTTGAGGAAGACCCCGTCGATGAAGAAGGCGGGCGTGCCGGTGACGCCGACCGCGGCGCCGTCGGCGGCGTCCTTTTTGATCTCCGCTTCCACCGCGGGGTCCTTCCGACAGGTCTCCCACTTTTCCATGTCGACGCCGGCGTCGCGAGCGGCACGCAACAGGTCCCCCTCGGCCAGCGCCTGTTGGTTCTTCATGAACGCGTCGTGGACCTGCCAGTACTTGTCTTGCTGGCCCGCGCAGTTCGCCGCGATCGCGGCCGGGATGGCGTTGGCGTGGAAGTCGAGCGGAAAGTCCCGGAAGACGAATTTGACCTTGCCATCGTAGTTGGCGAGGACCTGGTCGACGCTCTCCCGTGCCTTGCCGCAGTAGGGGCATTGGAATTCGGCGAATTGGATGATGGTGATGGGCGCATCGGCCGGTCCGACGAAGGGGTCGTCGTCCGCGGAGACCTCGACGCGCGGCACCTCCGGGAAGCTCAGCTGCACCGTGGCCTTGTAGGTCTTGCGCAGCTCCGCGATGTACACCGCGTAGCGCTCACCCTGTTTCTTCTGGATCACCGCGGTTCCCAGCATGCCCCGGGCCTCTTCCATGGTCTGACCGCGGAGCTTACGCTTGAGCGCCTCGTAGGCCTCGGCCAGCTCGGCCTCGGTGGGCGCCGAGACCTTGTCGTTGATCTCGGCCTTGAGCAGGTCCTCGAGGGCGGCCATGCCGCGCTTCTCGACCTCGGTCCCCAACAATTTCTCGTCCATGAGCTGCTGGGCGGCCTGGTACTCGGCGTCGTAGCGGCCCATCAGGTACTCGGAGAGCATCTGATCCAGCTGACGCTGCATGGGGGTGGTGACCTCCGCGTAGGTGAGCGAGCCACCTTGCCAATAGGCCGCCACCGCCGGTTCGTCGCCGTACGCAGGAGCGACCAGCGGCACCGGCGCGGGGCCGGGAGCCAGCAGTGGCGTGTTGTCCGTCGGGCCAGGCTGACAGGCGAGGACGAGGGCGAGGCTGAGCATGGGACTCCCGAGGGGCGGGGAGCTAACACCCATCCTGGAACCGGGGGGGGATGGCTCGCCGCCCTCTCCCCTGCCGCGCCATACCCTCCGGCCTCCAACCTGCGCTCTCCCCCTCTCCGCCGCCACCATGCCACATGGGCTTTCGTGGCTCTGCGAGCCGCGGGAGCGCGACGCTCCGACGCACCGGCTAAGCTGTCGGCCGTGCAGGTGGACCCCACTGAACCGGAGCGGATCGGCCGCTGGCGGGTGCTGCGAACCATCGCGCGCGGCGGCATGGCCACGGTGTACGCCGTCGTCGACCCCGAGTCCGGGGAGCGCTTCGCGATCAAGCTCCTGACCCAGCCGGGCGCGAGCGTCCAGCGCCTCCTTCAGGAGTATCAGTCGCTGGCGCGGATCGACCACCCGAACGTCGTGAGGGTCTACCAGTTCGGCGCCACCGACGAGCAGCTTCCCTTCGTGGTGATGGAGCTGTTGGATGGGGTCCAGGCGCAGGTGCGGGTCAAGGCAACCGGTCGGCCGGGGGAACCCGTTCGGACCTCGGAGGCCGCCCGCATCGCCCGCGACATCGCCCTTGCCCTGGGCCACCTGCACGCCCGCGGTATCGTGCATCGCGACCTGAAGTCCAGCAATGTCCTGGTGCTGAGCGACGGGACCGCGAAGCTCCTCGACTTCGGCACCGCCCGCCTCGTCCACGCCTACGACCCCATCACCCAGCTCGGGGAGTTCGTCGGGACCTTTGCCTACGCCAGCCCGGAGCAACTCACCGGGGGCGCGGTCGACGCGCGGTCGGACCTGTACTCGCTGGGGGTGTTGCTGTTCCGCATGCTGTGCGGGAGACGGCCGTTCGAGGGGGACAACCCCGTCGAGCTGGCAAGGAATCACCTCGACCTGACGCCGCCCGATCCCGCGGTGCTCGCGCCCAACCTGCCCCGGCCGCTCGCCGACCTCGCCCTGCGTATGCTGGCGAAGTTGCCCGCCGATCGTCCGCAGGATGCCCGCAGCGTCGCCGAAGCGCTGGCGCCCTTCGTTTCGGAGCCCGGCAGCCGGGGGCTCGGCCACGCGCCCCTTCTGGGGCGGGATCAGGCCTTCGCCGAGGCCCAACGGTTCCTGGCCGCCGCGGAGCCGGGCTCCGCGCTCTTCGTGGCCGCGAACCCCGGCCACGGCCGCCGGACCTTCATCGAACTCGTGGCGCAGGAGGCGTTTCGTCGGGGGGCGCGGGTGATCGCCCTGGGCGGCGGCGACGACGCTTTCCGGCGCCTGGTCTGGGCTGTCCAGGACCTGCGCGGCGAATCGGCGGGGGACGGGATCGACCGCGACCCGACTACGCCGTCACCGGTCCCGGAGGCCATCCGATCGGTGGGGCGCCTGCTGGCCTCCCGCGCCCTCGCCGAGAAAAAGGTGGCCGTGCTCGCCGCGCCGTCGTTCTGGGCCCTGGCCCCGCCCGTCCAGGAGGCGGTCCTCGGGGTGCTGCGCGCCGCCGGGGACCTGGGCGGCCCGGTGCTGCTCGTGGCGGCGACCGGCTCCGTCAGCCCGACGCTACCCGGCTCGTCGCGGGTCCCGCTCCGCGCGCTGACGGGCTCCGAGGCCGCCACGGTGGCCGCCCACTGGCTCGGCGTCGCGAGCATTCCGCCGGAGCTCGCACGGCGGTTGGTCAAAGCCTCGGGGGGGTTGCCGGGTCCGCTCACCGAGCTGGTCCGCGCGCTCCCGGCGGCGTTGCCGACCACCCCAATCGTGATTCCGTTCAACCTTCGCGACGAGGCCCTGACCCTGATCGACGCCGTCTCGCCCGCGGACCGGCGGCTGCTGGAGGCGATCGCGCTCGCGGATCACGAACTGGACAGCTTGCGGGCGGCCTGGCTCGTGGACCAGCCCGAAGCGCGGACGAAGCGACGGCTGGCCGCGCTGGCGGCCACCGGGGTCGTCACCCTCACCGACGGCTTCTGGGGCCTGCGTGACGGCCTGGTGGCGGAGCTCCTGCGCCGGCACACGGCGCCACCGCGGCGTCATCTGCTGCATCGTCGTCTCGCGGCCATCGCCGAGGACCTGCCCCCGAGCGAGGCGGTGGCCGACGCCTGTCACGTAGCCGGCAAGCTGCGCGAGGCCGCGGAGATCGCGGTCAGGTGGGCGTGGCCGCTGGTCCGCGCCGGCTCCTGGGGCGAAGCCTTCCCGCTCTTGGAGCGGCTCGCAGCCGCCAACCCCGAACTCGAAGCCGCGGTCGGCGTCCGCTTCTGGACGCTGTACGGAGAGTGCCTCGCCGAGCTGCAGATGTCGCCGGTCGCCGCGAACTACGCGCTCGGGCGAGCGTCGGCCCTCGCCCAGAACGCCTCGGACTCCGCCGAGGTCGAACTGGCGGCCTCTCGCCTGGCTCGGGCCCGGTCCGACCCCCAAGCGGAGCGCTCCCTGCTTCAGACCGCCATCGCCCGCCTGGACGCCGCAGCCGGTCCACCCGACCGCCGCGCCGCCGAGGGCCGCGCCCATCTGGCGGACCTCCTGGTGCGCTCCGGCGACCTGCCCGGAGCGGTCTTCGAGGCGGGGCTGGCGCTCCGGGGGGGCAGCGACGACCTCACGGCCTACGCCACCACGCTCGGCTACGCGCTGCTCGCGGCCGGAAGTCTCGGCGATGCGGAGCTCACTTTTCGCGCCGCCGAGTCCGAGGCGCGGGTCGACGGCAAGAACGCCTGGCGGGCGCTGGCCGGGCTGGTGGTGGTACTCGGCGCCCAGGGCCGCTTCAGCGAGGCAGGCGAGATCGGTGAGGCGGCGGAGCGCGCGGCGCGGGCGGGGGCGCCCGGCCACCGGCTCGCGGCCCTGCAACTGGCGCTGGTCGAGGTCGACGTGAGCCAGTGGCGCCACGGGCTCGCGCGCAAGCGCCTCGACCAGGCGCTCGACGCGCTTCACGGCGACATCCCGGCGCGGTTGGAGGCACGTGTCGCCCTGTTGCGCGCGCGGCTGGCCTGGGATGGCGGCGACGCGGAGGCCGCCGTGCGCTGGACCGAGGACGCGCTGACGAGTCCCGGCGTGGCCGTGGCGCGGGGCGGGGCCGCCGAGGTGCGCGCCGCTCGGGGGGTCTTCCTGTGCGCCAGCGGCCACCCCGACGTGGGCTGGATCGATCTCGCAGCGGCACTGGGCACGCTCATCGAGATGCGCGCGCTCGGCGCGCTCGCGCGCGTGGCCGAGCTCGCCACCTACGCAGTGGAGGACGCAGCGTTGGTGGAACCGATCTGGAGCCCGCTGACCGACTGGCTGACCGCCGAGCCGGCCCGACCATCCCGCGTGGCGCGGGCGCTCAACCGGCTCCGATTCGTTCGCGCCCGCGGCTGGGACGACACCGAGGCGCGCATGGAGCTGCGCACCCGATGGCTGGATCTCACCAGCCAGTTGGTGGCCACCGACTGCAGCGCGATGCAGGCGCACCCGTGGGCGCGGATTGCCTCGGGGCGGTAGGCGTCTGGGGGTTGGGTGGGTCTGACCCTCCTCGCCTTCTTCGCTTCTGTTCGCGTTCAGGTGGCCGTCGGTCGCGACTCAGGGGAGTGTTGCTGTCGCGACAGTGTCTGCGCCGCGCCCGCGGCCCAGTTTACGCCCCCCTCCACCCACAGGCGCTCGCCGTCCACCCACGGCACATCCTCGGCGTCGAGGTTCGGCACCCCGCCCGTCCGCGAGCGGAGGTCGATCCTGGAGAAGCCGGAGAGCGCCATCGACGCGCCCATCCACCCCTCGTCCACCCGGAAGTCGATGGCGAGGCCCGGCTCCGGCACCATGCCCCTCGGCGCCGCCGCCAGCTCCAACGGCACCGAGTCGGACCAGCCGCCGAAGGCAAGTCCGCCGCCCAGCGCGTCGAGGGCCGAGGGTCCGGACGTGCCGCCGTCGCCGGGAACGCAAGCGCGCGGCGAACGAAAATAATCGTCGCGACCCCCCCCTCAAAAAGCCCCGCCCCACCGCGAAGCCCGATCGCCGCGAGTTGACACCGCCGTCCCCACCGGCGTAGCGTGCCGGCGGAGCGACCTTGCCCTCGGTCCTTGCCGCCCACCAGCACGCGCTCCTGCTCGACCGTCGCTGCGGCACCTGTGCGGAGCCGCTCAGCGCGCGTGAGCTGTGGTCCCGCGCCCTTTGTCGTTGGTGCCGCCAGCCGCTCTTCACGGCCGGCGCGCTCGACACCAGCAGCATCCTCGATGGGGTGTTGGCGCGCTGGGCGCGTTGGCGGATGCCGGTCTACGGTCTTGTGGGAGCGTCCTGCCTGGTCGCCTCGACCGTGCCGCTTTTGGCGCCACTGTTGTACGCCACCGCCATGGTCCTCGCGCACTTCTTCCTGATCCGCGGGCCGCTGGGTTGGCTGGCCCCCGGCCGCCGGCTCATCACACGGCTGACACTCAAGCTCGTTCTTGCCGTCCTCACCGTCGTGAACATCGTGGTCAGCGTGGCCATCTTCCCACTCGTTGGGGTAGCGCAGCTCACGACGGCCGCGTTCTCGGTGGGCCTGGCCGTGGCGTACGTGGAAGGCGCGCTGGCGCTCACCGGCCGCGCCTTGCGACGGGAGGCGGCGCGGGAGCCGCTCCGGGTGGTCGAGTGGCTTCCCCCGACGCTGATCCTCGGTGGAATGCTGGCGTCGGTGGCGGCGCTCACCGCGTTCGCCTGGGGCGCGGTCTGGTTGCTCTTGCAGGTAGAAGTACCGGGCGTCAGCACGCTGGTAGACTGGCTCACGGGCACGGTGGCGCCGTGATCGATACCGCCCTGCTCGTTGCGCAGGTGGTCGGCTTCGCCGCCACCGGCAGCGTACGCCCCGCCGCAACGCTGTTTGCCGTGCAACTCCTCACCGCCGGGCTGGTGCACTTCGGAACCGCGACCCTGCCGGCGGCAGCGGCGTGGTCGATCTCCCCGCTCGCGCTGGGGGTGGGTCTCGCCGCTTGTACCCTGGAGTGGTTCTTCCAACACACCGAGGGGGCTGACGAGCTGGCACGCACCCTGCACGTCGACAAGCTGGTGGCGGCGGCGCTCGCGATGCCCGCCACGTTGCTTCTGGTCTCGCTCACGGCGGTGGCGGAGCCGGGCGCGGTCATCGCCGATGGTCCGGCCAGCGACCTGGCTCTGGCCACCCAGAAGCTGGCAGAATCGGGACGGCCGCTGGCCGAGCAGGCCGGCTTCCTCGGTCTCGCCGTGGCGCTCAACCTGGCGCTCACCTGGCTGCGGGGCGAGCTGCGCGACTTCGTGGAGAGCGTGCACCTCGAACGGATCTGGGCGTGGCTGGAGACCGGCGGTGTCGTCGTCGGGCTGGTGCTTCTCGCGCTGGCCCCGGCGCTCGGACTGGTACTCGTGACGCTCTTCGTCCTCGCGGGCGCAGGCGTGTGGCTGAGCAGCCGAGTGGTGGCGGCGCTGCTCGACGCCGCTCGTCGCCGACAATGTCCGTCGTGTCGGCGGTCGATCCGCGTGGAGGCCGTGCGTTGCCGTTATTGCAACGCTGAGACCGAGCCGCTGCGCTGGCTGGGACAGGCCGACGCCCCAGCCCCGGTGGGCGCCCTGACCAGGCCGCCTGGGTGAACCGCTGAGCAGGCGGCCCGATGGGGCGGCCAGCACGTGTCAGTCGGCACTGCCTGTGGCCCGTCCTGGTTGACCGCGCCGCCAGAGATCGCGGTAGTAGACTGCCAGGAAGGCCGTCACGCCGATCGCGCACGCCAGCGTGAGCGAGGGGATCAGCGCCGCCACGGTCTGTTGCAGCAGGGTTGGCGGGAAGGGTTCGTGTTCGATGCCAGCGCGTTCATCATCGTGGGTGAGTACATCCAGGGGGTGCTCGTCGCTGGCGGGTCGGCGAACGGCGATTCCTCCGTGGTCGAGGGTGCGACGCCCTTGGTGCGTGGTTGGTCGCACCGATCGCGGACGAGCTTACGACGGCGTCCCTGGTCGTCATCAGCTCCACCGGCGTCTTCCGGCAGCTACCGTTCTCGCTCTTACGGCACGATGGCGCCTGGCTCGCGGAGAAACTGCCCGTCGTCAACGTGACCCACGTCGGTTCGCTGCGGCAGCCCGCAAAAGGCTTCAAGATCGACGCCCGCTCGATGCTCCTGGTGGGCAATCCCGACGGCACGCTCCCCGGCGCCGAAGCGGAGGTCAAGGCGATCGCGAAGACCTTCAAGGCGGCGACGCTCCTGGTCGGGCCGGAGGGAAAGCGCGAGGCCGTGCTGGCCGCCTGCGCCGGCAAGTCGATTGTGCACCTGGCCACGCACGGGCGGCTCGACGCCGCCTTCCCCGATCGCAGCCTGATCGTGCCGACCGGGCATCCGGACCCGGCCGGGCGCCTGTCGTACCGGGAGATTCCGGCGTTGGGCGCCGCGCTCGACAAGACGCGAGCTGCTCGATGGCGCGGGCGAGGGGCGCGAAATCCTTGCGGATCCTCTCCAACTGCGCGTGGCGGCCGTCGTACTCCTCCCGCATCTGCGGGGACAACAGGAAGGCGTTCAAGAACCTCGGAAAGCCGACGTGGCTCGTCAGAAGCGCGTCGGCGTCGGCCGAGGTGTCGCGGAAGCGGTACGCCTTCGCCAGCTTCTCGGTGGCCATCTGCAAGAAGTGCAACGAGTGGCAGGCGGGCACGTCTTCTCGTGCCTGAAGCTCTGCGAACATGGTCCAGTCCGAACGGCCCTGTCGGTGGTAGGCCACCGCCCACTCCTCCCGCGTCGGCATCGCTACGCCGCAGACGGAAAATACTGCTTAGCCCCGGCGATGTCCCAACCTCGCGGGATCTTCCCGCTCTGGCGCAGCTCGGCGAACTCGTCCGGCGTCACCTCCGCGATCAACGTGGGGAACGGTACGTCGCGCGTGGGTGCGAATCCGTAAGCCTCGAAGCTGCCCGTCGCGACGGTCTGAGCGTTGACCTCGATGAGCTTGATCGGCTCCTTCGGGTCGGCCTCATTCTCGTTCGTCACCCGGTAGACCGTCACGAGGCCGGGCTCGACCTTGAAGTGCCAGTTGATGAGGTCGGCCGCGCCGCAGGCAAGGAGGAGGAGCGGGAGCATCGGCGGACCGTAACCGGGGTGGAAAACGCTTGATCGTCCGGAGGGCGTCGTATACGCCGCGGAGCACGGGCTTTCTGCCCGATCGCAGGCGACACCGGCTGCATGAAGGCCATACGTGCGGGCCAAGACCCATGCCGGGGGATTCTCCAGAACAAAGGTCCGGAAGTGCTCGCATCCCCCCCGACGTTGTCCGGACTCAGCGCTCAACAAGCGTTCGGCGGCCGCCCTTCGGGCGCCGCGCTTTCGCTGCGGGCGGCAGCCCTTCGCTCAATCGCTGCCGCGGCGCGATCTTCGACGGCAGGTACAAGTCCCACTACATCCCCCCCACCATCATCATTCCCGCCATGCCCCCGTCGGCGTGCTCCAGGATGTGACAGTGGTACATCCAGTCACCAGGGTTGTCGAGTTCTGAGACAATCGTGACCGTGGTGCGCGGGGGGATGTCGAAGGTGTCTTTCCAGCCCTGCACTTGTGCCGGCGGGGCTCCCCCGATGTCCACGACCTGGAAACGATTGCCGTGGATGTGGAAGGGGTGGTGCATCTCGGAGGCGTTTTCGACCTCGAAGCTGGTCGGCGTGTCCGCCATCACCTCGACCACGGGCACGTCGGGGAAGGCCTCGCCGTCGATGGTGACCGTGCCGCCCATCATGTCCTCTTCGAGGAGCCAGTGGTGGCCGAGGTTCGGCACGGCGCCGGTCCAGCTGGGGACGTCGGGGGCCGGTTGGGTCCAACCCGAACCCGAGACGCTCTCGTCGTCGTACACAAAGCTCATGACCGGGTTCTCGCCCTCGCCCATCGGGTCGAACTCGATCATGTCCCCATCTTCTTCGTGGAGTTGGAAGCGGCGATTCATCAGGCGGTAGGTATTTCCCGGAGTCCCGGTCGCCTGCACGACGAGCATGGTCCGCTCCCCGGGCGCCAGCACCACGTGATCGGCGGCATAGGGCTCCGCGAGGAAGCCGCCGTCACTCCCGACGACGGTGAACTCGTGGTCTTCGAGACGGAGGTCCCAGTAGCGGGCGTTGCTGGCGTTGACGAGGCGGAGCAGCGTCGTCTGGCCCGAGGTCCACGACACCTGCCGGTCGCTGCGCCCGTTCGCCATCAGCACCGAGCCGAGCCGCCCCATGAGCTGCATCATGTCGGTGTCCGGGGGCGCCAACTGTTGGGTGTCCTCGTCCAGGAGCACGTCGTCGAGCACCACCGGCAGGTCACAGTCGGGAGCGACCTCGTCGGGGACATGCACGATGATGGGCGCGTACAGCCCCGCTTCGATGGTGGTGGCCGTGTCCATGTGGGTGTGGAACCAATAGAAGCCGCCGTCCACCAGCGTGAAGGTGTACTCGAAGCTCTCCCCCGGGCTCACCGGGTCGCCGAGCATCTGCTGGATGCCGTCCATCTCGGGGGTCACGCGCAGGCCGTGCCAGTGCAGGCTCATGTCGATCGTGGTGTCGTTGGTGAAGTGGACGGTCACCTCGTCGCCGAGGTTGGCCTCCAACAGTGGCCCGGGGACACTCTCGTTGAAGGCGAGCCCCTCGGTGAGCGGAACGCCGGTGCCCGGATCCCAGGCGAACGCGGAGGCCCTCACCTCGACCTCCACGGTGCCGGCCGCGGGGTTCAGGTCGGGCATGGCGGTGGCACCGCACACCTCCGGAAGGGCGGTGGTGTCGGTGTCGTCGCCGGAGTCACCCCCGACCGTGCCGACGTTGTCCCGCGTGTCGGGTGCGGCATCACAGGCTGCGGCCGAGAGGAAGAACCAGGGCCAGAGTGCGGTTCGCATGGGCGGCAGTCTACAGCCGGTTAGGCACGCGCGCGTGCAGAAGCTCCTCGACGGCATCCGCGATTTCCACGAGCGGATGCGCCCCCGCTACCGAGAGCGCTTCGCCCACCTTGCTTTGGGACAGTCGCCCGACTGTCTCTTCATCGCCTGCGCCGACAGCCGGGTGGTGCCGAACCTTTTCGCGTCCACAGATCCGGGGGACCTGTTCGTGGCTCGAAACGTCGGCAACGTCGTGCCCCCCCTCGGCTCCGAAGCGGGGGTGGCCGCGGGAGCGGCGGTGGAGTTCGCGACGCTGGTCCTCGGCGTTCGCGACGTGGTCGTGTGCGGCCATTCGAGTTGTGGCGCCATGCGGGCGGCGCTACTCGGGGACCGGCCGGCCGGCGCGCCGAACCTGGACCGGTGGTTGGCGCACGTCGAGCCGTCGCGGGTGCGGCTCGGGCGGGAGCTGCGGCTCGATGCCGGCCTCGATCCCGTGGATCGCCTGTCGCAGGCGCATGTCCTCCAGCAGATCGACCACCTGCGGACGTACCCAGCCGTGGCGCAACGCGTCGCCGCGGGCGAGTTGACGCTTCGTGCGTGGTGGTTCGACCTCGCCGACGCCCAGGTGCTCGCGCACGATCCGGCCTCCGGTCGGTTCCGCCCCCTGGTCGACCTCATGAACGAAGCAGCTGGGTAGACGCGACGCCGACGCGGGAGGAGTGGGCGTGGGCGACCATCGGCAGGTACAGAACCCGGATCCCGAATCCTGCCCCAACCGAACTCGATGTTCACGCCTATGAACCAGGACTTCGGTTTGACCACGCAATCGAACTCGATGTTGATGGCCATGAACATCGAGAGCGGTTTCACCATGAAACCGAATTGCGGGTTCATGTTTGTGAAGAGCCACTTCGGTTGGATCTCCGGGGCGTCGGGCGTCGAAACGACCTTGCGGCCGGGCGCGAGCACCGCGTTGAGGAAGTCGACCCGGATCGCCTCGTGCTCCGCCGCCCCGTCGACGGCGGAGGTGCTGCCCCTCCCTGACCCAGCCCCGTTACCTTCCCGGCGTGGTCGCCACCCCCGCCCTGCTAACCAGGAAGAACCCACCGAAGATGGCAGGGATCGACAGTTATGAGGAGTACCACCCCTATGGCTCCACCGCCCGGCCTACGCCGGAAGGCCCGCCCCGCGGCCCGCCCGCGCCGAACGGGCAGCGCGGCCCCGTGAGTGGCGGCAACTGACGACGACGCCGGGCTACTGCTCCCGCTCCAGCTCTCCCTCACACGAGCCGGAGATCTCGATGATGTCGGCGCGATCCCAGGTGAAGACCGCCTCGGGGTCCAGGGCCGTGGTGCAGTTGTACTCGATCTCCTCGTCGCCCAAGACGGCGTGACACCGGGTGCTCTCGGCGGAGACGTCGAGATCACCGTCGTTGTCGATCTCCGGGTCCACCTCGACGTCGAACTCGACCGTGAGCTCGGCGTCGAAGCCGCCGGCCGATCCGTTGTAGATCAAGACGCCTTCCCCTTCGTAGTGGTCGTTGTCCCACTCCAATTCGAAGTCGATGTGCTGGTCGACGTCGCCGCAGGTCGCGTCGCCCTCCCATTCGCCCACGAGCGGGGTGCAGGCGGATAGACAGAGAAGGCCGAAAACGATGACGAGGCGCAAGGGGGGCTCCGGTCAGGGGGGCGGGAGGAGTTCGAACTGTACCCGCCGATTGCGGGCGCGGCCGGCTTCGGTGTCGTTGTTGGCGAGCGGTCGGGCAGTGCCGTACCCCGGCGCGACCACGCGGTCGGCCTCGACCCCACGGCGCAGGAGGAAGGCGCGCACGGCCTCGGCCCGGCGCTGCGACAGATCGAAGTTGTGGATCTCGGCGCCCCGGCTGTCGGCATACCCCTGGACCTCGATCCGGGCGATCTCGGTGTGGAGCAGGAGCGTCGAGGCCACCTGTTCGAGGAGGGGATGGCTGCCCTCGTCGATGTCCGCCTTGTCGTGGGCGAAGCGGACCTGCTCGCGGCTCACGACGCTGGTATGGGTCAGCTCCACCTTCTCGGCCGCGAGGGCGGCCACGACCTCGACGTCCTTGTGCCAGGGACCGAAGCCCTTCGCGCTCACGACGATCTGCCAGGTCCCAGGCCGGAGCGCGAACCGAGCGCCGGTGCCGCGCACGACGTCGACGGTGTCAGCCTCGGTGGTGCGGAAGCCGGGCGCTCCAGCCGCCAGCTTCACCCGCCCGAGAGGGCGATCCTCCAACATCACGATGCCGGCCGCGCCGTCTGGGACGGCGACGCCGCCGACACGGAGGGTGGCGCCCGCGCCGGGGCGGCCCGCGGGATCGACCAGTTCGACGAGGAGCGCCCCGCGGTCGGGCGCCGTCGGCCGCAACCCCAGCTCGACCGCCAGCGGCGGGCTCGCTTTTTTGCGGATCAGCGCGTCGGTTGCCGGGCCGTCCGGGCAGGGTGGCGACCAGGCTCACGAGGCGCGCGAGCGGCTCCAGCTTCATGTCGAGCTCGGTCCGACCGACCCCGAGCGAAACGGAGCTGACCTTCGGCTTCATCCCATCGGCGGCGCATCGCCCGTCGAGGATGACTTCGGCGCCAGCGGGCGGGCCGTCTCGTCGTAGACCGTGAGCGCAAGCACCGAGCCGCCACGTTCGGTCAGAAGGCCGACGTCGGTGTCGACCAGGGCGATGTCGCGGATGCGGGCGACCAGGTCAACACCAATCAGAGCGGCGTGTTCATCGGGTTTCGGTGTACACGGTGAGCCTCCGGCCTCGCATTGGGTTGAAGCAGTGGTACGATTGCCGCGTTCAAGGACCATGCCCATGCCCCGGACCCTCGGTCACCTCCTCGTCGTCGCCGCCCTCCTCGTCCCCAGCGTGGCCCTCGCTGGCCTGCGCGTCGAGAGTGGGGTCGCCAAACCCGACATCCGCTTCAAGGCCAACGGCGAGCCGGGCGCGTTGGACATCGACGCCCGCACCAACGACTGCAGCGTCGACGACGACGGCACCACGCTGACGTTCACCGTGCCGCTCGCCAACATCAAGACCGGCATCGACCTGCGCGACGAACACATGCGCGACAAGTTCCTGCAGGTGGGCACCTACCCCAACGCCACGCTGTCGTTCCCCAAGGCGAACATCGCCTGGCCGACCGAGCTGGGCGCGCGCGTCAAGGGGACCCTCGAGGCCCAGTTCACCGCGCACGGGGCCACCAAGCCGGTAAGCGTCACCTACGACGTGAGCAAGACCAAACAGGGGTGGAAGGCCTCGGCGTCGTTCGCCTACAACACCACCGACCACGGCATCGCGGTGCCGAACTACCTGGGCATCTCGGTCGACGCGGTACAGAAGGCGTCCGCCGTCGTCTACATGGTCGACGCACCTTGAAGGCGTTCTTCGTCGGGGCGCTCGTGGTGCTCGCCGGCCTGTTCTCCAGCTCCGCCCACGCCTATCCCTTCATGATCGGGCATGGGTACACCTCGTGCGTCCAGTGCCACGTCGACCCCTCCGGCGGCGGCGTGCTTACCGAATACGGACGGGGGCAGGCTGAGATCTTCATGCGCTCGACCTACGGCAAGCACGGCGAGGAGCCCGGGACGATCAAGGACTTCGCGTTCGGCGTGCCCCTTCCCAAAGAAGTGCAGCTTCAAGCAGATGTTCGCAGCCTCACCTTCCCGCGCCCCGTCGACGCCGAGGCCAAGGAGTGGATCGTCCGGTTCATCCTGATGCAGGCCGACCTCCGGGCGCACCTGAAGCTTGGCGGGTTCCACGCCTACGGGAGCGCCGGCTACGTCTCCGAGGGCGCTGACGGGGCGTGGATTTCCAGCAACGTCGGCACCGGGGGCAACGCCGTCTCGCGGGAGCATTGGCTCGGATACGACGTCACCAAGGGCCTGATGGTGCGGACTGGTCGTATGGCACTTCCGTTCGGCATCCGCACCGAGGAGCACCTGCTCTACGCACGATCGGCCACGCGCACCACCACCAACGACGACCAGCAGCTGGGCCTGGACGCGATCTACGGGCGCGGAAAGTGGCGTGCCGAGTTGATGGGCATTGCCGGCAACTTCCAGGTCGCGCCCGACGTCTACCGGGAGCGGGGCTACTCCGCGCTCGTGGCGTACGCGCCGGAAAACAACCTGGAGGTGGGGGCGTCCTCGCTCTGGACCACCGCCGAGCTGGATGTCGAGTTGCTTCTGCCCCGACAGCGGCAGGCGCACGGCCTCTTCGGCCGGTACGCGCCGCTCGAGAAGGTGCGCCTCCTCGCCGAGGCGAATGTGACCACGTCGCGACTGGACGCAGGCGAGACGGACCTGGGGAGCGTAGGCTTCCTGCAGGTCGACACCGAACCCGTCGGCGGCGTGCACATCCGGGGCACCGCCGAATGGTGCGAGACCAACCACGGGGACGAGCTGGCCCCGGTCGGGCGCGGCACGATCACCGCCCTCTGGTTCTTCGCCCCGCACATGGATGTGCGGCTGGACGCGCTGTACGGCGCGCTCTACTGCACCCCGGGGGTCGAAGCGTCTCCGGCTGCGACCGCCCAATTCCACATGTTCCTGTGAGGCGCGCGTGAGTCTGTTCTTGTTCGTCGGTTTCGCCCACGCGCTCTCCAGCCTTCCCGGCGAGGTGAGCACCTACCTGGGCATGGAGTGTGTGCCGTCGTGCCTGCTCTGCCACACCTCGCCCGCGGGCGGCTCGGGCACGGCGTCGCAGCCCTTCGCGGTCGCGTTGTTGACCGAGGGGCTCCTCATCAGTGATTCCGACAGCACCGGGATCGCGCTCGACGGCGTGTTGGCGGCGGAGCTTGGGTACGACGCCAACGACGATGGCGTCAACGACGTCGCCGAGTTGACCGTCGGCGAGAACCCCAACCCCGGCGGCATCGATTTCTGTCCGGTCGAGGGCGAGGCGCCGCCGCCCATCGAGCGCGGCTGCTTCGCCGGCGGGGAAGCCAGCGCCGGCGCCGTGGGCCTGTTGGTGACCGCGCTCAGCTTGCGTCGGCGGCGGCGCGTGGCGTAGGCCGCCCCCACGCCCACCCCCGCCAGAAGCCACCGGGGCTCGCCTCCGCCCCGACACCCACACCCGGCCTGAACGTTCGCCGGGCCGCCGCCGGTGGGGCAAAGGTGGACGCGGGGGTCGGTGTCGTCGCAGTCGGAGCCGTCGGCCCAGCCGTCGCCGTCCTGATCATCGTCGCGACCGTCGCAGTCCTGGTCGACGCCGTCGTACCAGAATTCGGTGGCGTCGGGATGCACGATGGGGTCGGCGTCGTCGCAGTCGGTCAGCGTGCTGGCACCGTCGCCGTCGGCATCGGCGAAGGGGCCGGCGCCGGGCCCCCCCCACGCGCCGATGTCGGCGCGGGAGCCGTCCGCGTCGACCGTAGCAGGATCGGCGGCATCCACCAGTACACTGTCGCGACGGAGATGAAGGTCGGCGCTGAGGGGCTCGGCGCCGTCCCACCGGACGAAAGCGGGGTCACCGATCGCCGGCTCCAGGAGGGTCAAGGGCGTCCCCGGATTCGAGGTCGTCTGCAGTCCACACCAGCGGCAGGTCGCGGGACCGCCGTGCAGCAGGGCGCCCTCGTGGTGGGCGAACGCGAGCGCCTCCAACGTGGGCGGCGCCCCGGTCACCCAGAGCGCCGCTCCGGTGTTGCCCGCGAAGGTCGCGTGACGAAAGCTCGCCTCGGGCGAGTCCAACAAACGAGCCAGGATGCCGATGTTCGCGACGAGCACCAGGTTGGTCACCTCGGTGCCCACGGTGGCCTCGCGAATCGCGACCAGCGCGTCCTGACCCTGCAGAACATTGTCGACGAGTCGGCCCCCTCGCCACTGGAGCAGGCTGCGTTCGGCGAGGACCGCCGGCCCCCAGCCCGTCAGCTCACAATCGTCGATCAGGAGCGTCGCGTCGGTCGCGACAAAGAACGCCGCATCCCCGGCTCCGCCCTCCGCACCGCAGGCGGACACGCTCACGCTGGCATTTTCCGCCGACACCTGGGTGCGGCCCCCGGTGGCCAGCAGTCCGGCAATGGTCGCCTCGGTGCCCCCCGTGAACGACAAGGCGGCGTCGACACCCACGGTCGCGATGCCCCTGGCGCTCACGACGCTGGCGTGGGCCACCAGTCGGGCCGAAGGCCCTCCGAGTTCGAGCGCGTCCGCCTGCAACTCCCCAACGTCCACGAAGATGGCGACCCGCCCGGCGCTCTCACTGACGACGCTCCCGGTCAGGCGCACCACCGCGCCGTCCCGCGCGTCGATCGCGTCGGCGCCGAGGGCGGCCGCGTTTTCGTTCCACACACTCCCCAGATCGTCGAGCACCGAGTCGGTCCCGGCGACGTACACCGCCCCGCCCTCGGGCGCGACGTTGCCCACGAACTGCGCCTCCTGGGCCAGGAGCGAGCCGCCCGGCTCCACCCGTACGGCGCCGCCGCGCTCGGAGCCGACATTGTCCTCGAAGCTCCCCCCGCTGATGAACAGCTCCGCGCCCGACGCCAGCAACACCGCACCCGAGGCGCCGAGATTGCGAGAAAATGAGCTCTCGTGGATCGTGACCCGTGCGGCCGGGCCGATCGAGAGCGCACCGACGCGGTCGCCAACCCCGTCCTCGAAGGTGCTGGTCCTGAACGTCGCCGTCACGCTCGCCCCGAGGGCGACGCTGCCGAAAGGAGCCTCCCCGTCGGCGAAGCTGCAGCGCTCGACGGTCAGCTCGCCGGCCACGGCCTCGATCGCCCACGACGTCGCTGCCGCCCCGCCCACGAACGTGACGTCCTCGAACAGCGCCGTGCCGTTGTCCAGGTACACCGCGCCATCGCTGTCGGCGCTGCCGACGCTGTCGAACACGCTGTCGCGAACGACGAGGTCGGTTCGATCCTGGGTGCGGAGCCCACCTCGCCGGTTGCGGAGGGTCAACCCCTCGAGCACCACGTTGGCGTCGAGGAGGCTCAGGGTGGTGTCGGCGCCGTCCCCGTCGAGCACGGTGACGGCCGCCCCGTCACGACCCCGAATGGTCAGGTACCGGCCGCGCACCTCGAAGCTACCCACATAGGTACCCGGCCCCAGGAGCAGCACATCGCCGGCCCTCGCCACGTCGATCGCATCCTGCAGTTGGGCGTAGTCCCCGGTTCCGTCCCGGGCGACGACAATCGTGTCTGCCGCGGCGGTCGCCAACCAGAGGAGCATCGGGTAAGGATATAGCCGCGGTGCCCTTGCCGACCACCGTGCCGGAATCCGCATCGTTGGCCAGCGTGGTGGCCATCGGGAACTTCGACGGGGTGCATCGTGGCCACCGCCACATGCTCGCCGCCCTCTTCGCCGCGGGCGCGCGCCTGGGTGTACCGACCTGCGTCTACACCTTCGACCCCGCTCCGACCGCGATAGTAGCGCCGCAACGTCATCAGCCCCGCCTGCAGACACTGGCGCATCGTGTCGCGACGCTTCATGTGGCAGGCGTGGCCCGGATCGAGGTGGAGCCGTTCACCGCAGCGTTCGCGGCGTGGGGGGCGGAACGCTTCGTCCGGGACGTCCTGATCGGGCGCCTGGGCGCGCGGGCGCTCATCGTCGGGCACGACTTCCGCTTCGGGAGCATGCGCGCCGGCGACGCCGACGCCATCCGCCGGCTGGAGCCGGCCATCGAGATGATCGAGGTGGCGGGCCTGGACCACGGCGGCGAGCCGATCTCGTCGTCGAGGGTGCGCAAGGCGATCGCCGCCGGCGATGTGGACCTGGCGGCGGCGCTGCTCGGGCGCCCGCCGTCGATCTCCGGCCCCGTCGTCCACGGGCAGGCGCGGGGACGCACCCTCGGATTTCCGACCGCGAACATCGAGATCGCCGAGGAAATCCGCCCGGCGCACGGGGTGTACGCCGTACGGACGCGGCTGCCCGACGGCCGCTCGGTTGGCGGAGTCGCCAACATCGGCGTCCGCCCGACGGTGGGGGGCGAGCGGTACGCCGTCGAGGCCCACCTCTTCGACGTCGCCGACGCTCTATACGGCTCGACCCTCGAGTTGGAGTTGGTCGGGCGCATTCGCGAGGAGCGGCGCTTCCCCTCGATGGACGCGCTGGCCGCCCAGATCGCGCTGGACGCGGCCGCAGCGCGGGGCATGCTGCGATGATCACCGGCCGCACCCAGGTCTTTGCGCTCCTGGGCCACCCGATCCGCCACTCGCTGTCGCCCGCGATGCACAACGAACTTTTCCGCCGGCTCGACATCGACGCGGTCTATGTGGCCCTGGACGTGGCGCCGGAACGCGCGGAGCAGGTGGGCGCCGCGTTTCGCACCCTGGGCCTGGCCGGCTGCAACCTCACGGTGCCGTTCAAGGAGCGGGTGTTGCCGGCGCTCGACGCGCTGTCGCCGGCGGCCGCTTGTGCCGGCGCCGTCAACGTGGTGGTCAGCGAAGGTGGTCTCCTGACCGGACACAACACCGATGGGGAAGGCTACCTGCGCGCCCTGCGTGAGGAGCTGGGCGTGGAACTTACGGGTCGTGACTGTGTTGTGCTCGGTGCGGGCGGCACCGGGCGAGCGGTCGGCGCGGCGCTGGCTGGTGCGGGGGTGGCCTCGGTGACCTGGCTGAACCGCACCCGGGCGCGCGGGCATGCCGCTGTGGAGGCCATGGCGCCTCGCTTTCCGCGGGTCCGGTTCGCGGAGGCGGCCTTGGATTCGGGCGCGTTTTCGTCGCGACCGTGGTCCCTGGTGGTCAATTGTCTGTCGGGACCGGGCGTGCCCGTCGTGAGCGGATTCGACGTGCGCCACCTCCCCCGCGGCGCCGTCTGGACGGACGCCAACTATTGGATGGCCGATCCGCCGCTGCTCGCTGCGTGCGCGGCGGGGGGCGTGCGGATCCAACGCGGCATCGGCATGCTGATGCACCAAGGGGCGCGGTCCTTCGAGCTGTTCACCGGGCGGGCCGTGGATTCCGACACCATCCGCGGAGTGCTCGACATCGGCGGCTGGTGATACCCTGCGCTGTCATGTTTGGGCAGGCCCCCTACTTCTTCATCGCCCTCTGCTTCGGCGCCGCGATTTTCGGCGTCTTCCGGGCGCTGACCCCTCGCGATCTCGAGGCCGAAGCGGCCGCGGGCCGGCTGCCCGGGGGAGTAGAGTCGGCCAAGGAGGCGGTGCTCGTGCACGCGCTGCGGCCGCTGTACACGATCTTCGTGCCCTTCGTCCGGCCGCTCGTCCTTGCCGGCTACCGCGAGCGGATCAACCGTCGTTTCGTCGCCGCCGGGATGTCCGGACTGATGAGCACAGACGAATTCATCGCCTACAAGGTGGCGATGGCCTTCTTCTTCGAAACGATGTTCGCCATCGTGCTCGGCTGGGTGATCATCGGCGTGTTCATCCCCATCCCCCTCCACCTGCTGCTCATCGGGATGGGGAGCATGTTCCCCGACTTCTGGCTCTCGGGGCTGGTGAGCGCGCGGCAGGCGGCGATTCGACGCAATCTGCCGTACGTGATGGACCTGTTGACGCTCTCGGTCGAGGCCGGGCTCGACTTCATCGCGGGGGTGGGCAAGGTGTGCGAGAAGGCCAAGAGCGGCCCCCTGGTGGACGAGCTCTCGTTCACGCTGCGGGAAATCCAGGTGGGCGCCAGCCGGCAACAGGCGTTGCGGAATCTGGCCACGCGGGTGGACATGCCCGAGCTCCGGAGCTTCGCGGCGCTGTTGATCCAGGCGGACATCCTCGGCGCCAGCATCGGACCGGTGCTGCGCGCCCAGAGCGACCTCATCCGGACGCAACGCTTCCAGGCCGCGGAGCGCGCCGGCGCCTACGCCGCGACCAAGCTCTTGTTCCCGCTCATCCTGTTCATCATGCCCGCGGTGTTCATCGTGATCTTCGGGCCGATCGTGCTGAACTTCGTGTACGGCGACGCGGTGATCGGTGGTTGAGCTTCGCATCGGCAACCCCGCTCGTGGACTGGTGCTCGCCGAACGCGCGCGCCTCGCGGACAGCGTGTGGACCCGCGCGGTCGGGCTACTCGGCAGTCGCGACGTCGGCGGCGGCCTGGTGCTGGAGCCGTGTTGCTCGGTCCACACCTGGTTCATGGGCTATGCCATCGACGTGCTGTTTTTGGATCTGAACGGGCGCGTGCTCGCGGTCTACGCGGCGCTGCCACCCTGGCGGTTGACACGTTGGGTTCACGGTGCCGCGCGGGTGGTGGAGCTCGCGGCGGGCGGCGCCCTGACGACCGAGGTGGGCGACCAATTGGAGTGCGCACCATGCGCTTTGTCGTAGTGCGCGGCCCGGAGCTGGCCGGCCCTTTCGATCTTTCCGCCGGTACGAACGTGATTGGTCGCGACCCTCATGTGGAGGTGCGGCTGTCCAGTAAACGTGTGTCGCGACGACACTGTCTCGCCATCGTTGACGGGGACCGCGTGCGCATCAAGGACCTTGACTCGGCCAACGGCATCGTCGATGAAACGGGACAGCGTCGCCCCGAGATCGAGCTGCTGGCAGGAATGCGGGTCCAGATCGGCGACTTCGTCTTGCGACTGGAGGCGCCGGAGGCCGAGGTGGACCTGGAGCTCGAGAACGACGAGCCCGCCACGGCCCAGAACGAACTGCTGCTCGACGACGAGGACGAGGACACGCCGATCCCCAACGGGCCGATGCCGGTCCTGCGCACCGTGCTCAAGCCAGCGGTGCCGGACCCGGCCAGCGCGTCGATGGAGGTGCGACTGCCGCCGGGCCTCTCGCCGTCCAAGCCGCCGGCCCGGCCGCCGAAGCGCGCGGCGGTGCCGCCCGCCTTCCCCCCGCCGCCTCCACCAGCCGGGCCGCCCGCCCAGCCGGCGCTCCCGCCGGCGCTCACCGCGGTCCCGCCGATCGAGGACCACCCGACCGGGGAAACCTCCCAACGCCTCGCGCCGCCCGTGCTGCCCTTCGGTCCCGCGCGCGGCGGATTCGGCGGCTTCACGGCGCCGCCCGCGCGCGCGCCTTCGCCGCCGCGCGCGCCGGTCGAGCCGCCGCCCTTCCGCGACGACCCCACCCCGCTGGCCAACCAGCTTCCGCCGGGTGCGCTTCGGTCGGCGGCGGCGCTCCACCCGCCGAGGCTCGCCCGCTACGCCAACGAGCCGCCCACCGCCTCCGAGGTCGGCGCCAAGGCCCAGACGCGCCTCCCGATCTTGCGCAACGCCGAGCCCGAACGCGAGCCCCCGGCTGGGCCGCCGTGGATGGTCAAGGCCGCCGGCGTAATGGCCCTGGCGGGCAGCATCGTGCTCTGCGCGCCCATCGGCGGTCTCTTCTCCCAGGTCCGTGCGGCGTCTGCCGCCGCCGAAGAGCTGAGCCTCCAGCGGGGCGAGGCGCTCGCGCTCGCGCTGGGGGAGCGCAACGCCGTGGCGGTGGCCGAGGGGCGCCTCGTGCAGCTCGACGCGGGCTTCGTGCTTCACGAGGCCGGCGTTCGCGACGCCGTCGTCACCGACGTCAACGGGACGGTCCTCGCCCCGCCCGAACGGGCTCGCACCAGCATGGCGCGAGCCCAGGTCCTTCTCGACGCCAAGGACAGCCGCGCCACCGAACGGGTGGAGGCAGTCGGCGGGAGCTGGGAGATCGTTGCCCCGATCCGCGGGGAGGTCGCGGCGGGCTCCGGCGCGCGCGCGGTGGTCGGCTACGCCTGGCTGCAGTACGACCCCTCGGTCGCCGCCGGCGCGGTGGTCAGCCCCTGGCTGCGCCTCGCCGCCGCGCTCTTCACGGTCGGAGGCGCCGCCGCCGTGCTGGCGGCCGGGGTGTGGGTGGGTGTCTTGCGGCCCCTGGCCGCCGTGCAAGAGGAGACCGAACACGCCCTGCTCGACAACGTGGACAAAGTGGTGTCGCCCGTCCGATGGTCGGCGCTCGAAGCGCTGGTCCACAGCATCAACCGGGTGGTGACCCGAGCGAGGTCGCGGTAGTTGAGCTGAAGGTGGACTCATGACCCTCGTCCTGCTGATGGCCGTCTCCTCATCGGCCGCTCCCCCCCCCCCGACCGAACCGGCGCCGCCGGTGGAAGAACCCGCGCCGCCCCCAGGGGCACCCGCCGCGCCACCCCCAGGGGCACCCGCCGCGCCGCCCTCAGGGGCACCCCTTGAGCCACCTCCGGGGGCACCCCTTGAGCCACCCATAGAGGAACCCGCGCCCGCCGGGGCCCCGGCCGAGCCGGCCCCGCCCGCGATCGATCTCCGCACGGCCGAAGCGGCGCCCACGCTCAGCGCAAAAGTGCTGCGATTCTTCAAACCCAGCCCCTTCCACCTGCCCGCAAACCCCCGGGGCCAGATCGATTTCACCGCCTACACCCTAGAGTTCGGCGAGGTGAAGCTCGGCGTGAGCAACGTCACCATCGGCATCCTCCCTCACGTCCAGGTTGGCACCAGCGTGCCCCTGGACGTGCTGGGCATTCCCAATGTCCAGGCCAAGATTCACGCGACCGAGGGCGGGCGCTTCGACATCGCCGCGTGGGGCGAGTACGACCGTCTCGTCCGCACCGACTTCGACGCCACCCTGTGGACGGTCGGCGGGATCACCTCGTTCCAACTGACGAAGCCCTGGGCGGTCCACCTCGGCGGCTCCTACGTACGGGGCGACGTCGCCGGGGACATCTCCTTGGACTCGGTCGACCAGTTGTTGTGGTTCCTCGATACCGCCGGGACCGGCAATCCCAACCACGCCGACTCGCTTCTGCACGTCGAGACGGTGAACGCGCGCATCGCCACCGACATTCGCTTCAATCGTCGCGACGCGATCATCCTCCAGGCCTCCGCGACCCTCTACGCGCACGTCGAGCACGATCAGGAGCTGTGGGTGCCGACCTTCCTGGGCCTGGAGGATGCACTGGCGCAGGACGGATTCCTGAGCCCGATCGAGGCGGGGAGCGCCAGCATCGCGTGGCAGTTCTCGTGGGAGCACTGGGAGGCGCGCGCCGGCATCGGCGTTTCGTCGCTCCCGTTCGCCTGGGTGCTCAACACCTGGGAGCTCAGCTACCGTTTCGGCGGCAAGACCCGCGTGCGGGAGCAGCGCATGCTGGACACCTGGCAGAAGAACAAGGACGACATGAAGAAGCCGCCGAAGCCGCCGAAGCCGCCGAAGCCGCCGAAGCCGTGACTACGGCGCGGCGGCGGAGCTAAACTGCCAGATGCTCATCCTCCTCAGCCTCGCACTCGCCGCCGAACCCACGCTCCTGGTGCGGTGGTCGGGCGGGACCGCTCGGCTGGAGGTCACGCCGCCGCCGGGTGAGCACGTCAACGAGGAGGCTCTGGGCTCGTTCACCAACGGATCCGCCGAGGTGCGCGGCCTTGGGAGCCTCTCCTGGGCGCGCCTGCCGGTGTCCGCCGCCGGCCTCGACCTGACCGCGGAGATTCCGCTCTGCGACGACGCCAGCTCCTACTGTCGCGTCGTGACCGGACAGGCTCGCCTCGCCCGCCCGGGAAAAACGGGGCGACTCGTCTTGGGGACCGACGCCGTCGACGTCGCGGAGCCGAGGCCCCAGGCAAACGCGGTGCGCCTGCTGGACTTCGCCGCGGTGTGGTGTCCGCCGTGCAACCAGCTCCGCGCCGAGGTGCTCGACGACCCGGCCGACGCCCACTTCTTCACCGCGATGCCCGTGGAGGTGGTCGATGTCGACCAACCGGCCAGCTGGCCGCTGAAGTCGCGCTACCACGTCGGTGGATATCCGACGTTGGTGGCTGTGGATGCCCGCGGCGGCGAGGTGGACCGCTACGTCGGCTACGGAGGCGAGGCGAGCCTGCGGGCGTGGCTGGTCGGACTGGACGCGGTGACTCCCATTGCGGCGTTGGAGGCGGGCCCCCCGCCAGGGGCGGACGCTGCGATCGCGGGGACGCACGCGCTGCGCTTGGTGCGTGCCCAGCGTGACGTGGCAGCGCGCGCGTGGCTGGTCGCCGCCGGCGACGACGTGGCCGCCCACCACGCGCGCCTCCTGCTCGAAAAGAGCAGGGCAGACGCCGAGTGGTTGGTGTCGCACGACCCGGGAGGCGCCTGGATTCCCGACGCGCTGGAGGCCTACCCCGGGCTCTGGGCGCGCGTGGCGCCCCATGTCTCCGAGCTCGACACCGTCGGCGTCGTCGCGGCGCTGGACGCCTACGCTGGGATCGCGCCTGCCGAGGCGGCCCTGGTCGCGCGCGTGGCGCAGGCGGCGCTGTTGCGCACCCAGATGGGCGCCGAGCCCGAGACGCGGCGCGGCTACATCGTCGAGCTGACCGACACCCTCGCCCAGGTGGGGAACCTGCCCGGAGCACTGGCGCTCCTGGACGAGTACGCGACACGCTACCCGGGCGAGTTCACCTTCGATCACGCCGCGGCCCGCCTTCTGCTCGATGGGAAGCGCTTCGCGGAGGCGGAGGGGCGGGCGCGACGCGCGCTGTCGACCGCCTGGGGGGACCAGCGGCTGCGGGCGGTCCAGCACCTCGCCAAGGCCCTGGACGGGCTGGGCCGTCGACCCGAGGCGTTGAGCGTCCTGCGCGTCGAGCTTGCGGCCGCGCCACGACCGGGTCCCGACGACGAGGTCCGCACCGGGCGCTACCTCACCCAGGTCGAGACGCTGGTGAGGGAGCTCGGGGGCTGACGTCGGCTACGGGGCCAGTTCCAACCTCACCTCGGCCACACCCTCCGCGGCCTGGGGCTCGACCCGGTCTGCGACCACGCCGGCCTGGACGACCGCCGCGGCCACCGACAGCGCGCGCTTCTCGGCCCGCGCCGGATCGGGGTCGCTCACATGGATCCGTACCCGCGTCTCCGCGTACTCCGCCAACGCCGCGGCGATCAGCTCGGCGCGTTCGAGCCCCGCCTCCGTCAGGTTGTGACCCTTGAACTTGAGCCGTGGCTGCGGGCCCAGAACCTTCAGCAACAGGGGCGGTAGCACTTCGGGAACGCCGTCGGCATCCTCGAAGAAGTTGATGTTCTCGGCCTCGTTCGGCGCGGCGTCGAATCGGTCGCCGACACCGTCCCCGTCATTGTCGGGGTCAGGACAGCCATCCGCGTCCTCAAATCCGTCGGCATCCTCGGGCACGTTCGGGCACGCGTCGGCGACGTCGAGGACGCTGTCGCCGTCGTTGTCGACGTCGGGGCAGCCGTCCAGGTCCCGATGCCCGTCCCGATCCTCGGCCTCGTTGATGCAGGCGTCGCGATCGTCGACCAGCTCGTCGCCGTCGTTGTCCGGCTCGGGGCAACCATCCAGGTCCAAAAACGAGTCTCGGTCCTCCGGTGTGCCCCGGCAGGAGTCCGCGGGGTCCAGCACGCCATCCTGGTCGTCATCAGGGTCCGGACAGCCATCCGCGTCCAAGAATCCGTCGGGATCCTCGGCCGCGTCCACGCAGCGGTCGAGTCGATCGCTCACCCCGTCACCGTCCCGATCAAAGCGGCGCGGCAGGTGCAGATGGATGCCGACGGCGAGCTGCAGGCTGAGGCGGTCCTGGACGGTCCAGGTCAGCCGCAGGTCGGGGCGGACGTCGATCATCGGCGCCAGGACCACATCCAGGCCGAAGCCCGCTTGGACCAGGAGCCGTGGTTCGTCCTGCCAGCGGACCCCCGCTCCCAGAAACGGGGTGACGACGATGTCCTCGACCGGCTCACCCAGAAAGCCCATCCCATCGAAGACCAGCTCGCTCCCGCGCGGGCCCTGGCTGTAGCCCAGCTCCACGCCGGCGTTCGCCAGCGGTCGGAGCCGGGCGCGAACGCCGGCCGCAACCCCCGGCTGCAGCCCGGTGGTGCCGAGCGGGATGTCGTCCCCCAGCCAGATGATGAGTCCGAGTTCGGCGGCGGTCACGGCGGACGGTCAGCTCTTTTTTGCGCGTTCGACCAGCGCCGCGAGCGCGGGCGGTGGCTGGAGACGGCCACGCTGGATCGACTCGGGGAAGAAGAAGCCGAGCGCCGACCCGTTTTCACGGCGCAGCTCGGCCATCAACTCGATCCGAACGTCCTCGAAGGCCAACACCACGGGGATGCGTTCGTGCAACGCGAGGCCGGCGGGACGGGACACCGTCACCTGCATGCCGATCACCGCGAGGTCGACCAGCACCGGACGGGATTCGGGGTGGGCGCCGAGCAGCTCCACCTCGATGGGGATGGTGACGCGCGCGCGGGGGACGAGGCGTTGGTCGGCCGAGACCACGCGAGCGGGCGCGGTGACGCAGACGCAGTCGCCATCGACCTCGACGACGTGGGCCAGGAAGCTGTGGGTGTACCCCGCGTGGCTGAACGAAGCGCTGATCTGGTCCATCGCTTCGAGGCCATGCCCGCTGGGCAGCGCCACCGTCAGCGTGTCCTCACCGGCTTCGGCAAGCTGCCCGACCACCCGCACTTCGCGGCGCAGCGAGATGACATGGAGCGGAATTTGAGCCACCGCGGCCGTAGACAGCAGGGCGCGTACGTCGAACATGCGGAGGCCTAACGCGGCCTAGCGCAGTCGGTACCCTGCCGGTACCCCGATCGCACGGATGCGCAGGTCGGCGCCGTCGGTGCGCACCTCCACTGAGCCGTCGCGGTCGGTCCGCCAGATGGACGCGGCAGGGACGAGGGTTCGCAGGCGCTGCAATACCGCGGCGTGCGGGTGGCCATACCGGTTGTCGAAGCCGCAGGGGATGATCGCGACGCTCGGTCGCACGGCGGCGAGCCAGGCCTCGGTCGACGAGGTCCGGCTCCCGTGATGCGCCAGCTTCAACACGTCCGCCCGCAGGTCCACGCCCGAGGCCACGACCGCGCCTTCTTCAGCCTCTTCGGCGTCGCCCGGCAACAGGACACTCCGCGCGCCGTACCGCAGCCGGAGGATCAGGCTTCGATCGTTCTCGTCCTCGGCCACGAAGTCGGACGGCACCGGGACGAGGTCCGGATGATCGCGCGTCCAGACGCCGACCCGACTCAGCTCTTGACCTTCCGGGAGCGCGCCCGCGACAAGCCGATCGACGGGCAACTCCGCGAGGACCGGCAGCAGCCCGCCGTAGTGGTCGGGGTGCCCGTGCGAGAGAAAGACCGTGTCCAGACGCCCGATTCCCCTGGACCGGAGCCAGTGCAACAGCGCCCGCCCGGGCGGTCCGCCGTCGACGAGCCAGCGCCGACCGTCGGGCCACTCCACCAGCGTCGCATCGCCCTGGCCGATCGCCAGGAAGGTGACCACGAGGTCGCGGCTGGGGGCTCGTGGGCACAGGAGCACCCCCGCCACGCAAACCAGCGCCAGCAGTTCGCGCCGCCAGAGGGCCAGGGTCAGGGCCAGAGCCGCGGCGCCGGCGAGACCCACTGCGGGCGAGGCCGGAGCGACGTCGCAGAGCCGAAGGCCCGCCAGGCCGACATCGACCGCCGCGTCGGCGAGCGCGAGGACCACGCGACGGGGAGCGCCGTCGAGACCCGACGCGAAAACCGCCAGCGGCGTGGCGATGGTGCCCAGCCAGGGGATGGCCCACAGGTTCGCCAGCGGGCTCAGGACACTGAGCTGCTGGATGTGCAGGGCGATGACGGGGAGCGTGCCGAGGGTGGCCCCGAGGGAGGTCGCCAGCGAGGCAACCAGCCAGCGAGCGAGCCGGGGCAGGTCGGGCGGAACCCGCCTGATGATCCGCGGACCGACGGTCATCATCCCCAACAGGGCCAGAAAGCTGAGCTGGAAGCCGAGGCTGCCCACGCAGGCGGGGTCGGCGACGAGCACCGCGATCGCCGCGAGCGCGAGGGTGCGGCCCGCATCGGGGCGGCGGGACCCGGCGAGCGCCAGCAGCGCCACCGACGTCATCCATGCCGCACGTTGCGCGGGCACCCCCCACTCCGCAAGCTCGGCATAGGCGACCGCCCCGGCGATGCCCCCCGCGGCGCACACCCATCGCCACCGCGGATGGCGCCGCCACACCACCAGGGGCCGGGTGAAGAGCCAGACGGCACCCCAGCCGAGGGCCGCGCCGACCCCCACGTGCAGGCCGGAGATGGACACGAGGTGCCAGGTCCCGGTGCGGCGCAGGAGCAGGCTGTCCTCGGACACGACCCCCGCGGTGTCGCCGTCCACGAAGGCCCGCAACAGCCCGGCATGCCGCGCCTCGTCGAGCGCGGGGGTCGGACGGTCCCCGCCGAGGGGGACCACCTGGGTGGCCCGGACCTCGCTCCGCACGCCTGCGCGCGTGGCATCGACGATCGGATCGGGCGTACCGGGCAGGTGGGTGGGATCGATGCGACGGGCGAAGCCGGCGATGAGGACCACGGTGCCCGGAGGCGGTGCGCGCTCCGGGAAGACCACCCGGATTCGACCGGACGCGGGGCCGGGCGGTACGCCCAGGGGACCGGCCGCGGCGAGCAGAACGTGGGACCGCCGCCCCTCCCCGGCGCTGGCAACCACCCCGCGCAGCGAGACTTCGCCACGCAGCTCGGGCCCGGACGGGATGCGCGCCACCAGCGCGAACCCCACCGCAACACCGGCCGCACCGAGACTGAAGTTGGCGATCGCGATCGATCGCGACCCGACGGTCAGGGCCGCCAGCGCCACCGCAGCCGCGACCGCCTGGGCAAGCGGCACCTGGAGCCAGGGCCAGAAGAAACAGCCGGCCACGAGGCCGGCGGCCAGAGGGCGGAGCATCCCCGGGGCGAGGCAAGACCCGTGCCGACGGACCAAGGCGACGGATCGGCGCGGGAGGTGACGGAGGTCTGACGGGGGGTGACGGAGGTCTGACGGCGGGCTGGCGTGCCCACCGTCGCTACCGCCCCCTTCCGAGCAGCGCCCGCCGCTCCCCCTCACCCAGCCCATCGAGGAGGCTCCCGGCCTCCGGAGCGGCCGCGCCGGTCGCGACGGCCAGGGCCAGGCGCGCGCGCCACGCGCAGAGGGCGAAGCCACTGGCCTCCGCGGTCGCCAACGTCTGGTGCAGCGCGAGGTCCGCCGCGGCGGGCTCGCCCAGGAGGTGGTGGACGCCGGCGACACGCAGGCCCAGACGGAGCGCCATCGCGCGGGGCGGCACCGCCGCCAACGCATCGGCGAGGGCGCGACGGGCGCGCGCCGGCTCGCCCAGCCGCGCTTGAGCCTCGGCGCGCAGGGCGTCCGCGAGGGCTCCGAAACCCTCTGGATCGGGGGCTCCGGACGCGGTGGTGAGGCGATCCAACGCCACCGCCGCCGCGACGCGATCGCCCGGCCGGGCGTCGAGGGCCGCTTGGGCCCGGAGCGCACGCACCGCCAGGCGTTCGTCCTCCAGATCCGCGGCCCGCGCCAGCGCCGCGGCGTCCGCCAAGGAGGACTCCGCCTCCCGCCACAGCCCGATGTCGAGGCAGACCTGCCCGTATGCGCGCGCCGCCTTCGCCTCGAGCGCCCCGTCACGCAGGGCCCTGGCTTCGTCGCGAGCCCACCGCGCGACGCGAAGCGCCTCGGCCAGGTGGCCACGCAGTGCCCGTGCTTCCGCGAGGTCGACCCCCGCGAGGATGGTCACCCGCGGGTCACCCGCCAGTTCGGCGTCGGTGAGCGCATGGTGGAGGTCGTCCAGCGCCAGATCGAGCTCACCACGCTGGAGGTGCAGCACGCCGAGGCCGATGCGGGCGCGCGCACGAGCCCGGGGGTCTGTCGCGTCCGCACGCACCCGACGCCACTGGTCCGCCGCGCCCGCGTGGTCCCCCAGCGTCCAGTGGAGCGCCGCAAGCAGGAGTCGACGCTCCGGCGGCGCCTCCACAGTGACGCTGCCGATGGCACGGACGAGGGTGTCCAACGCGGACGCGAGCCGACCAGCGTCGAGATGCGCACGCGCTTCGAGCAGCACCGCGTCGGGCGGTGACGAGGGCGCCGTCACCGCGCCCGCGCGCTCTTGCAAGGCGTCGAGGTCGATGGCGCTCAGGAGCAGGGGCGCCCGAAAAGCCTCCGCGCCAAGCAGCCACCGCGCCCCTACCCGGATCGCGATGCCAAGCTCGGCGAGCCCCGGCAACACCTCGATCGCTGGCGCCGCCGCCACCGCCTCGATCGCGTCGGCGGGAGCGGCATCCGGGAGGGCGGCGAGAGCCTGCGCGACGCTGGCGGCATCGAGGTCCAAGCTCCCCAGCCAGGCCTCAAGGTCCGGGGTCGTGACGTGTCCCACCGAAAAACGTCCGTCCCGGACACCCGACCGGAGCGCCGCCTCCGCGAGGTCGACCAGCCCTCCGCTCCAGGCCCGCAGGCGCTCCGCCTCCGACGCGAGCAGCGGCGTCGCCGGCGCCGTCGCGAAGATGGACCGCCGCAGGTCGGCGACGGACAGCGGTGGCAGCACGATCTCCTCGGTCGCGACCACGCATGCGCTCGTGAGCACCAGGATGGGCTCGCCGTGCCGCGCGCGGGAGACGGCCTGCGCGACGAGCATCGGATCGTCCTCCACGACGCAGGCCAGGTCTCGCCGCGAGGCTGACGCTCGCGCCAGCACGCCAAGTTGGGCCTGACCCGAGCCTGCCGCGCCTATCAGTCGCAACACCTGCCCCTCGCCCGCGGCCACGCGGTCCAGCGCCCGAACGATGCTGGCCGCGGCGTCCTGCCGCCCGGAGACCAACGAGCCTTCCGAAGCGGAGACCGCCCCAAGCGCGGCCGCCACCGCATCCATGTCCGCGTACCTCGCGTGCGCGTCACTCGCGATGCACCGTAGGATCACGCCCTCGAGGTCCGCCGGAACCGACGGTTCGCGCTCCGAGGGTGGCCGGGGGCAGGCGTGGGGGTTGGCGCGACGGCCTTCGTCGAACGGGCGGACGCCGGTCACAAGCCAGTACATCACCAGCCCCAGGCCGTACTGATCGGCACGGGCCTCGACGGCGCCGCCGAACAGCGCCTCCGGGGACGCCCACGCGATCGAACCGACGAAACCCTCCTCTGGCACCGCTCCCGCCGCGGTCACGACCCCGAAATCGGTCAGCACCGCCTTGCCGCTGGCCCACAGCACGTTCGCGGGCTTCACATCTCGATGAACGAGCCCGGCGCGATGCAGATAGCCCAGCGCGGACGCGAGTTGCATGCCGACATCACGGGCCCGCACGTGGCGCTCGCCTGCGGGCCGGACCCGGAGCTTCTCGCCCACGGTCAGCAGGTCGGCACCGTCGCAGACGTCCATCGCGAACCACGGGCGGCCGCCCGACCGTCCCGACCCGACCAGGTGGACGATCCCGGGGTGATCCAAGCGCGACAGCACCTCGATCTCGGCGTCGAAGCCGCGGCGAACGGCCGCCGATGCGTCCGGTCGCAGCCACTTCAACGCGGCGCGGCCGCCCGAGGGGTCTTCCGCCAGCCACACCTCCGCCATCGCCCCCTCCCCCAGGGGCCGGACCAGGGCCCACTGCCCCACCCGAATTTCCGGGCTCATGCCGACTGGCGCAGATTCGGATCGGATGATCGCCGTCGTGAACGGCCCGGTTGGCAAGGCGGGGCCGACGAGCGTGTCGAGACACGTGAGGAGGTCCCAACGAAGCCGGACGGGTCGGGCACAGGCGAGCGCCGAGCTGAATGAAGATCAGGCGGCATCAGGCGCCGCCCCCTCGCACGCGGAAGCTGGCCTGCCACGCGCTCGGCAGGCGCGCCTGGATGGCCGCGAAGCCGGCCTGCGCCTCACGGGTGAGCCGGGCCCCCTCGGCGGCGTCGCTGGTGACCCGGGCTGCGAGCGCGATGGCGTCGAGCCCGAGGATGCGAAAGCCGCGGGTCTGGGCGAGCCGCGCCGCGGACTGGGCGAGGGGGAGGGCCGACGCCGCATCGCCGATTCGTTCCAGCGCCCGCGCCATGTCCAGCGCCGTCTCGACGCGGCGCTGCGGAGGAAGCCGGAGGATCTCCACTTCGGCGGCGGCGAGCGATCGGCGCGCGGCGGGGATCTCGCCGCGCAGCGCGTGCGCGCGGGCGCGCAGCGCGTGGGCCACCGGGAGGAACCGCTCGGGGTCCACCCGCCAGGGCGCCTCCTCCGGCTCCACCAGCACGGCCAGGGCGCCTGCGGCGTCGCCGAGAGCGAGCCGGGTCCGCGCGAGGTGAACGCTACACGCCAGGGTCACCGTGGCCAGGCCGAGCGCCTCCGCCCGGCCGCGGGCGATCTCCAGCTCGGCGCGCGCTTCGTTCCACGCACCCAGCTCCAACGCGGCAAGGCCCCGAATCATGTGCGCACCGGCGCTGGGTGCCCCCTCCGCCCCCGCGCCCTCGGCCTCCATCTCCGACAGGGCGTCGGCGCCGTGCTCCCAGGCACTCACCGGATCCCCCTGGCCCAGCTCGACCTCCGCGAGGTTCGCGAGCGCCGCCGATCGCATGCCGTGCATCCGGAGGTCGGCGTACAAGGTCTGGGCTTCGTTGAGGCCACTGGCCGCGCTGGCAAGCTGTCCTCGCGACGCCTGGACCGCCGCCACCGCGAGCAACAGGTCGGCGCGGGCGCGCGGGTGGGCGATGCCGGCCTGCACCAACCCCTCCTGGGCGAACTGTTCGACCTTGTCGATGTCTCCGCGAGCCCAGGCCACGTGGGCGCGGGCCAGGAGTCCCTCCGCCACGGCACCACGCTCGCCCAGCTCACGCGCTCGCGGCAGGTGCAGCGTCACCAGCGCGTCCGCTGCGTCGACCTGACCGGAGGTGCGCAGGACCCGCGCCAGACGCATGCGGGCGCGGAGCGCACCGCACTCGTCGTTGACCCCCTCCGCCAGGGTCGCCGCGGTTTCCAGCGCATCGCGGGCGCCCGACCACTTCCCGCGCATGTAGTAGACGTCGGAGCGCACCAAGAGGTCGACCTGCTTCACCGCGACGAACTCGGCGGGCGACATATCGACGCGTGCGGTGTCCTCGTACTCGCCGGCGCGTTCGCTCAGCTCCCACGCCTCCGCGTTGTGACCTCGCTCGCGCATGTTGCTGGCGCCTTCGACCACCAACCGCCACCCACGCCCCGGCTGGCCCGCTCGGACCCAGTGCGCGCCGATGCGCTCCAGGCTGGTCACCGTCGCGCCGAAGGTGGCCTCCAACGTCGAAGCGAAGGAGCCGTGCAACCACGACCGACGCTCGGGGTCCAAGCCGCGGTACAGCGCGGTGCGGTCGAGCGGCCGGACCAGGGACACGAACTGGTGGGGACCCGCGGTACGGCTCCGGACGATTCCGTCCTGATCCAGACGCATCACGACGTCCTGGACCGAGTCTTCGTCCACCCCGAGCACCGTGAGCATGACGTCGAGCTCGACCTCGTGACCGTACACCGCCAAGGCCTCGGCGAAGTTGCGATCGGCGAGGTCCAAGGCGTCGAGCCGCTGGCGCACGCGGTCCAGGACACTGGCGGGCACGTCCAGGTGCCCACGCGCGATCTCCTCGGCGTCGACGCCGAGCCGATGACCGCGGCCGCTCTTGATCACGATGCCGGCGGCGACGAGCTCGCGGAGCCAGTCGACCAGCGCGCCCGGGTTCCCGCCGGTCTCGGCGTGCAGCCGCGCCCCGACGGCGGACGCGGTCTTGCCGGGCCCAAGCAACGCGCCGGCCAGGGCGATGGCGCCCGCCTCGTCCAGGGCGGAGACGGGGAGGCAGGTTCCCAGCGCCCGGAGCGCGTTGAGGCGAGGCGTACGGACGTCCGCATCCAACACGAACACGAAGAGCACCGGCTCGCCCGCGAGCGCACGCACCGTCGCGAGGAGGCCGTCCACGGCGGGAAGGAGGGCTTCGTGGACGTCATCCACCAGGATCACCTGGGGCTGCCTGCTGGCGCGCGTCCGCACCGTCTCGATCAGTCGAGCGTAGAGCTCGGTCCGCGCCGTGCCACCCGGTCCCTCGGACGCGCGGCGGGCGGCGTTGACCAGCGCCGGCGCCCCCCCGGCGGCGACGTCGGGGGAGAGGGCCTCCACCAGCCGGAGCAGCACCCCGATGGGACCATCGGGGCGGGTGACGCCAACCGAGTGCACCGGAAGTCCCAGGCCGCTCGCCGTCACGCGCGCCAGTTCCATCATTCGGGTCCGGCCGCTGCCGCCCTCCCCCTCCAGGAGCACCACGCCGCCCTGACTCCTGGTGAGCGCAGCGACCGCGTCGCGGAGGCGATCGGCAAGCTGCTCACGCCCGACCAGGGCCAGACCGGCGGGGGCGGGCACCTCCGCCGCGGATACCGCGCGCACCTCGAGGCGGTAGAGCAGCTCGTGCGCGCCGTGGGGCCGCCGCTGCGGCTCCTTGGCCATCAGGCGCCGACACATGTCGTCGAGGTGCGGAGGCACCCCGGGGTCCACATCCGAGGGCGCCGGTGGGTTGAGCGTTCGGTGGATCTCGATGTACCCACCCAGGTCCTTCGCCAGGAACGGGCGACGTCCGGTGAGCATGGCGAACAGGATGACGCCGAGGCTGAACAGATCGCTCCGGTGATCGACCGCGCCGCCGGCCACCTGCTCAGGCGAGGCGTAGGCCCAGGTGCCGACCAGCGTAGTCGAGGCCTGGGTGTCGTGCTCCGGGTCCAGGTCCTTCACGATGCCGAAGTCGGTAAGCTTGCAGCGCCCCCGCGCGTCGATGAGCACGTTGGAGGGCTTCAGATCGCGATGCACCAGCCCCTGGGAGTGGATGTACACCAGCGCCCGGGCGACGTCGGTGAGCACCTCGTCACATCGCGCCCAGCGTTCCTCCTCGGGCAGCTTGCGCAGCTCGTGGATGAGGCCGTGAAGATCTGTACCTTCTATGTACTCCATTGCGATGTAGGGATGTCCGTGGATGTCCCCATAGGCGTCCACGCGGATGACGTTGGGGTGACGCAGCCTGGCCAACGCCCGAAACTCACGACGAAAGCGCTGAAGTCCCGTCCCGACGCGGCCCGTCTTGAGGATCTTGAGCGCGACGTCCTGCCCGTCGGGGTCGGACGCCAGCGCCACGTGGGCCATCCCACCGCGCCCCACCACCCGCCGGTACACGTACTGTCCGATTCGGTCACCCGGCTGGATCACCAGCCCGCCCACTTCCAGGGGCAGCTCGATCGCATCTGACTTGGATTCGGCCATTTCCCGCGCGTCCGCCACGGGTGGCCTATCTGATCCGCGCGTCGGCCGCTTCGGCGGCCAGCCCGTGCCAACCGGCCGTGGACAACGAATCGACGAGTCCCGATCGGGCGGCGCCTGCTTCCTCATGGCATCCAACCACGTCGAGCACCCGCGCCGCGTCGATGCGAACCCGCGCGCCGGCCGCCGCCGAGGGGTGAGGGCGTCTGAGCGCCGCGCGGGCCGCCGCCCGTGCCTCCGCGGGGTGACCCCGCATCGTCGCCAGGCCGAGGAGCGACAGCCGCAGCCCCTCAGCGTCGAACGGCAGTGCCGGCCGCAGCCCCCCCGCCGACAACCACGAGGCTGCCTCCGCGGAGTCTTCGCGGCGCGAGAGCGCGCGCAGCGCGAAGCCGACCTCGGCGCCGTGGCGCACCTCGTCGAGAAACAGTGGCGCCAGTGCGTCTTTCGCCGCGCTGGCGGCGCCGTCCACATCCCCCTCGACCGCCAGCACGGCGGCGGTGAGCCCGCTGCCGAGCGCCGCCACATTGGACCACTCATGGCGCTCGCCGAGCTCGCTGAGCTCCTGAGCGAGGCTGGCCACCCGGGCTTGATCGCCGACGTCGAGCGCCACCCTGCCCAGTTGCACGCCAACGACCACCAGCGGGCCCGGGCGGCCCAGCCGACGCGCCCGCTCGAGTAGTGCGGTCCAGCCCCCCAACGCGTGAGCGCCCGGCGGAGCCTGGACCAGGAGCAGCCCGAGATCGGCGAGGATGCCTGCAAGTCCGTGGCGGGTCTCTGACGCGTAGGCCGCGAGGGCGTGCCAGCGGGAGACCGCCCCGGCGCGATCGCCGGCGCCGAGGGACAGCTCCGCCGCCACATGCGCCGCCTCGACCCACGCCGCGTCGCCCGGGGGCAGCCGCGCCAGGCCGGTGAGCAGGTCGGGCGTGGCCGCCGCAACGTCGCCAAGGTCGATGCCGACCATCGCGCCGCTCACCAGAAGCCGCGCCCGCTCCGCGTCGGGCGCGCCGCCGAGCGCCAGGGCTGCGGCCCACGCATCGAGGGCCCGACGGGCGCGGCCGTCCTGGCGATAGGCGTCGCCGATGACCGTGCGCGCCTGCCGCGCGACGCGGGCCTCCTCCCCGGCATCCGAAAACCGACCGGCGCCTTCGAGGGCCACGGCCCGCTCCGCGAGTGCCCGGGCCTTGCCTGCATCCTGCCTCCTCAACGCGGCCTGCGCCGCTGAGACCAAGAGCGGGCGCGCCTCGGCCGCGGCACCGGCGCGCTCCAGATGGCCCGCGATGAGTTCGGCGACCGCGCCGCCGGCGCGCCCATAGCGCTCCCGCAGCGCCGCGGCGGCGCCCGCGTGCAGCTCGCGACGCGTGGCGTCTGGGAGCGACTCCCGGATCGCCTGACCGAAGCGGGGCGAACGGAGATCGACCAGCTCCTGGAGGCCCTCGGTCTGCACCTGGAGCACGCCGGCGCTCACCAGCGCGTCCAGCTCACGCACGCCGTCGCCGGCCTGGGCGACGGCGGCCAGCAGCGCCAGACTGGCGGGCATGGCCACGATCGCCGCCGCGTCGAGGAGCCGGCGACTGCCGGGATTGAAGCGCATACGCGCGGCAATCGCGAGCTCACGCTCGCCCGCGGGAAGCGGGAGCGGCTCCAACCGGAGCTGGTCCACGGAGCGGACCGCGCGGATGCTGCCATCCGCGCTCCGGCTCAGCCACCCCTCGTCCACCAGGGTGTCCAGCTGATCGATCACCTTCCCCGGCCACCCCCCGAGCTCGACGTGCAGGCGACGGGCCAACGCCGCGCCGAGACCGCCGCTGGCGCCGCGGTCCCGCAACAGCGCACGCACGCCCTCCCGATCGAGGGGGCCCAGCTCGATCTCCTCGACCGGGACGTTGTCGGTGAGCTCCTGAAGGGTCGAGGCCAGCGGGCCCGAGACCGCGAAGACCAGGAGCGCGGGCGCTTCGGTCAGAGCGGTTGCCATCCGCTCAGCCAGCCGACCCTGCTCGGCGAGCGAGAGCGCCTCCGCGTCGTCGACGAGCAGCACCTGCGCGGCGTCCATGGTGGCCGGCGGTCCCACCCTGAAGCCCAACGCCGCCGCGCGGACCCCCACGTCTCGCAAGAGCCTCGTGCGGCCACTTCCGGACGGGCCGATGACCGCGACGGCGCCGCCCACCCCAGCCGCGAGCGTGGCCAGGCGCTCGTTGAAGCGGCCGAACACCTCGTCGCGCCCGTGCAGGGGCAGCTCCGCCGCTCCTTCCGGGGTGTCCAGCGCCGCGAGCGCCTCCGCCGCGGACGCAAATCGGTGCCCTGGGTCCTTCTGTAGCAGCCGCATACACAACCGATCCAGGCGCAGCGGAACGCGGGGATCCAGCTCGATCGGCGACTTCGGCATCTCGGCGAGTTGGCGCGCGAGGTAAGCGGCGATGCTGTCCGCCACCACCGGGCGGCGACCGGTCAGCATCGCGTACAACAGCGCGCCCAGGCCGTACAGGTCGGAGCGGTGGTCGACCCGATCGCCGGTGATCTGCTCCGGGGCCATGAACGCGACCGTGCCCACCAACCGGCCCGCCACGGTCAGGTTGGTCTGGAACGACTCGACGTCCTTGACCACCCCGAAGTCGGTGAGCCAGGCCGAGCCGGCCTCGTCGACGATCACGTTGGCTGGTTTCAGATCGCGGTGGACGATGCCCCGCTCGTGCACGTAGGCGAGGGCCTCGCACAGCTCGCGGGTGATCCGCTCGACCTGGTCGAACCGGTCCGCCGGCTCCTGGGCTTGCCACTGATCGAGCATCCGTCCGAGGTCCACCCCGCGCACGTAGGCCAGCGCGATCCATGGAAAACCCTCGTGTTGACCGGCGTCGAAGACTCCGATGATGTGGGGATGATCCAGCCGCTGCAGGGTCAGGAACTCCCGCCGCATGCGCCGCGTCTCCTCGGTGGTGATGCGCGTCTGGTGCAGGACCTTCAGCGCGACGATGGCCCCGCCGTCGACGGCCTCGGCGCGCCAGACCGTCGCCATTCCGCCCGCGCCCAGCGGCTCCAGAAGCCGCCAGCGCGCCACGATGTCACCGGCTTCGGGGCCGCCGTTTGGTTTGCGCACGCGGGGTGAGTATCATGGTACGGGGGGAAAGGGCTCGCCGGCCTCTCCTCCTACCGCGCAGTCCCCTTCCGCCTCTAAGCTCCGCTTTTCTGCCTCCGGCGCCCGTCTCGTCCTTCACCCAGTCGGAGGGTGTGGTGGTCGAGAACTCCTCGCCCAGGCCGACGACATCGGCTACCCGGTGCAGGACGGGCTCGACGGCAACCTCCGCAAGGCCCGACTCTGGGGGGTGACCGACCGGTGGGAGGTGAGGTACCCCTTCACCACCGAGACCGCTCTTCGGTGTCGGATGGGACGGGACACAAAGGAATCACGGAATGGCCCTCCATGACCTCCCGCCGGAGCTCTCGACGACGCCGTTCGCACGCTACCGGCGACGCTGTTGCGAACTCGGGACTCCCGGTTCGCCTACGAAGGCCCACCCGGTCACTCCGCCGCGGGCGGTGGGTCCGCTTCGGCTTCGGCCTCCGGTGTCCGGCCCAAGAACCAACCGGCGACGAAGGCGACGGCACCGAGGAACACCAGCACGCCTCCGGCGCCTGCCGCGAGCACGCCAGCCACCGTCGGTGCGGTCGCGATTCGGGAGATTGCGTTGGCGACGAGGCCGCCCAGGCTGCTTCCGGCGTAGAGCACGGCCCCCAACGTCGCAGAGATCCGTCCGTGCACCCCGCCTGCCGCGGCCGCCCAGAAGCCAGCGTAGACCAGCGGTTCCCCGAGTCCCACCACCGCCGTGGCGGCGGCCCAGCCCATCGGTCCGGGCAACAGCGGCGTGGGGACGAGTCCCAAGCCGATGAGCAGCAGCCCCGCCCCCGCGACCCAGAGCGGACGCACGGACACCTTGGCGACCGCACAGCCGACGAGCACCCCGATGGCCACCAGCGAGGCCGCGAGGACCGCGCCCGGGTTGACGTAGTAGATCCAGCGATCCGCCTCATCCACTGCGGACAACCACGACCACTGCAGATCGCCCCCGACGATCCACACCAGCGACGCCGCCCCGCCGGCCAGCGCCGCCCCCGCCGCGATGGGGAGGGAGCCATTCCGGGGCTCTTCGGCGGCGCCGAGAATGCCCATCACGGCGACCGGCAACGACAGGAGGAACAGTCCGGCAAGGGCGACGGCGGCGGCGACGAGCAACCAATTGGCACCCCAGCCTTCGGTCACCCACTCGCCCAGAGGTCGCGCCAAGAGTGCCCCGGCGTTGATGGTGGCGTAGATCGCCACCAGCGCGGCCATGCGGGCGCTCGCGGTGACGAACAACCCCGCCGCGGTGGCCCCCGCGCCGACCGCCACCATCGCCCGCCCGGTGGTCGCGACGGCGGCCCCCACCATCGGCGCGCCCGACACCACCAAAGCGTTCCCCACGGCCCCGGCGAGAAGCCCGACCGACAGTGCGGTCCCGCCCCGGCCGATCGCGGCCGCCGCGGCCGCAGCGAGCGCTCCGACGAGGGCGGCAAGCCCACATACGACCTCCAGGATGGAGGGGTCGCCTCCGCCATCCATGATCAGCCTCCGCCAGGTCGACCGCGCCGAGAATCCCACCAGAGCGTGGAGCAGCGTGAGGGTGGGGAGGAGAATGAGTGTGGCGATGCGTCGTCCGCTCATGGCGTGTGGCCCGGGTAGCCCGCATTCTAACACCTCGGATACAGCGGGGAGGTGCTCCTCGACCGTCTGGACCCCGCCGGCCTCCGCGCGCTCGAGGACGCGCTCCGACGCGGCGAGCCCGTCCAGCTCGTCGGTACGCCTGCCTGCTCGGCGCCGCTGGACGAGCTGGTTCCGCTCTGCCACGGAGTCGATGACGTCGAGCTTTCAGCGTGGTTGCCTCCCGCGGCACGGGGCGGCTCCGGCATCCGGGTCACCGCGGTCATCCCCACCCATCGCGCCCGGCCGATCGGCATTGACGCCCTCCTCGCGCAGGACGTCGAGGTCGAAGTCATCGTCCTGGCGAACGGCAACTACACTGACGGCGTCCGGGTGCCTTGGGAGGGGCACGGGCGCACGCGGCAGGTGGGCGTGGAGCTGGCGCGGCACCCGTGGGTGCTCTTCACCGTGGACGACGCACTGCCGCTTGGCGCGGGGTTTGTGCGGGCTCTGGTCGAGGCCGCGGAAGCGGCGAACTACGACGCGGTGGTCGCGCGGCAGGTGCCGTGGCCCACCGCGGATCCGGTGACGCGCACGCGGCTCCGGTCGTGGACGCCCGCCGGCCATGGGCACCGGCCAAGCCTGATGCTCGACAATGTGGCGGCGCTCTACCGTCGGGACGCGCTGCTCGCTGATCCCTTCGATTCGGTGCCCATCGCCGAGGACTGGCTGTGGGGTCGTCGCCACCGCATCGGCTACCTCCCTGATGCGCCGGTGCTGCACAGCCACGCCCGGCGCATGCGGGACGGCTTCCATCGCACCCGCGCCATCCACGGCCAACGCCAACTTGCGGGCGAGGCCCCAACCGTTCCGGACCTGCCGAGCCTGCTCCGGGCGCTCCCGTCCACCCTGGGACGCGACGCGCGGGGCGCGCTCGGGGAGCTCCTCGGGCAGTACGCGGCTGCTCGGGGGCGTTAACTGAGCACATGGTCCTGCTCCTGACCCTCGCCTGCGCTCCGTCCGAAGAGTCGGAGCCCCTGCTCTACGATGCCGCTCGCACCGGCCTGGAAGGCGCCAACGGTCCGTGGGGGGTTCACCTGCGCACTGCCGACGGAGGCGAGGATCCACCGACGGACATCTTCTGGGCGACGGACGCCGCCGGGGCGCGAGCGGATGTGGGCTTCGCGGCCGCGACGCTGGTCTTGATCCAGGGCGCGGGCGTGGGCCCGACGCGCTACCACTGGCTCGCGGTGCACTTCGCGTCGCGCGGGGCCACCGTCTTGGTGCCGCACCATGGGCTCGACGCCGCCGACCTCGACCTCAACGCCGGCGTCCGCGCCCTTGCGGCGGCGACGGACGCGGGGGATGTCGACGCCACGGCGCCGGTGGGCGTGCTGGGGCACGGTCTGGGCGGCGAAGTGGCCTCGACATGGTGGGCGGCCGACGAGGCTGTCGGCGGGCTCGCGCTCCTCGGCGCGGCGCCTTCCGCCGTGGCCGCCGTCGAGGACCGGCCGACCGGCTCGGTCATCTCCATCGTCGGGAGCGCTGACGACGTGACCGGCGCCGACGGGGCGGCCGCGGGCCTGACCAGATTCAATCTCGTCCGCGCGGGCGTGACGGTCGCCGAGTTCAATCATTACGATTGGGCGGACTTCGTGTCCGCGGACGAGCAGGCGCGCGATGGCGCGCCTGCGGCGGACCAGGCGGCCGCACGTCAGGACGCGCAGTGGGCGCTGGCCGGCTGGGTGGACAGCTGCCTGACGTCGTCGGTGGGCACCTGGCCCTTCTACCGGGCTGCTCACGACGATCTCGTCGACGGCGATCCCTGCGAGCTGATGGTGATGGGCGGGTGATAGGCTCCGGCCCTGTGCGAGGTGCCCGTGCTCGACCTGTTCCTCCTCCTGACCGGTTGTCTCGGTCCCTCGACTGATACGGCTGAGGTCGATTCCGAGGACGACTCCGACACGGCTGGCGACACGGCAGGCGACACCGGCAACGATCTGGCCGCTTGGTGCGCGACCGAGGGTTTCGGGTCCCACCACCCCTGGAACGCGGACGGCCCCTATGGCGAGCTTCGCCACGACCTCGCCGACGACTTTTCGGTGCCCCTCACCGACGGCACGACCTGGACCCTGTCGGAGCGCTGGACGGGCTGCGAGAACGCCGTGTTCATCCCGGACGACATCGTACGTACGGTGTCGGCGGCCGACTCGATCTGGTCCAAGGACCTGGACGACCTGATCGCGGGGTCCCCTCGCAACACGCACTACTTCTTTGTCTCGGTCGATACCGGGGATATCGGAGACGCGAACCGGGAGGCCTTGCTCACGCAGCGCGACAAGCAGCTGGGTCGGCTGGAGGCTGACGAGGCCACGTGGTGGGCGGATCACCTCCACGTCGCCTCGGTTCCGGCGAAGGACCTCGACGGGTGGCTCAAGCAGGTGCTGCGGACGGGAATCGGCGAGGGCGGCCTCGGCATCGACCGGTACCAGCGCCTCCGTGGCCTGGGCTCCTTCGCCGACAACACGCGCACCGACTCCAGCAACAGCGGCTGGCCCTTCCAGAACAACATGGCCTTCGCGGCGCTGGAGAGCCGCTTCTTCAACATGGAGGCCACCCGCCAGGACGCGTTGGCCGCCGTGGTCGATCCCACCCTCGTGCAGCTCTGGAACGGCGAGGTCATCTCCGAGTACGCCGACATGGTGGGGGAGCTGCCCACGGCCGCCGAGATGGAGACCTTCGACACCTTCGAGATCGACATCGACATGCGCTGCCCCGAGCCCAACGAGCGCGAGCAGGGCAACTGCGGGGCCTGGGACTACCTCGCCAATTTCTACGTGCAGGACGACGCCGGCGCCTGGATCGAGCTGAGCCGCTTCATCACCACCTACCACCGCGAAGCGCGCTGGGTCGCCGACGCGACGCCGATGCTCCCGCACCTCCTGGCGGGCGGCAGCCGCACCTTCCGCTGGAGCTGGGCCCCGTCCTGGAACGTCCAGCCGACCGAGACGCGCGTGCAGTTGCGCTTCTCGAACCAGGGTAAGGGCGTCAAGCCGCGGAGCGCCACGCTCGTCGCCACCGGCGGCGGGTTCAACTCGGCGTACAACGACGGTCGCGAGCCGGTGCGCGTGCCGGTCGCCGGGGCGGCGAAGGTCCAGCTCTGGGCCGTCACCAGCGGCCACGGCATGGAGGCCAACAACTGCGCCGAGTTCTGCAATCACCAGCACGAGTTCAGCGTGGACGGCAGCACCCATCTCCAGGAGTTCACCACGGCCGGCACCGCGACGGGGTGCATCGATCAGATCGAGAATCAGATGACGCCCAACCAGTCCGGCACGTGGTGGTACGGCCGCGGGGGGTGGTGTCCGGGGCAGATCGTGATGCCTTACGCCGTGGACGTGACCGCCGAGGTGGGCACGGACGGAGAGGCGGTCGTCGGCTATCGTGGAATGTACCGCGACCAGGCGCCGCCGCCCGACGGGGCCGGAACCATCGTGCTCAACGCGTGGTTGGTCACCTACGAGTAGGGGGGTCTATACAGCGCCGTGCAGCCGCTGCCCGCGCGGGATTCAAACTGATGCTCCCGGCGCCGGTCCCTGGATCGCTCGGAGGCGCAGCCAACGGTCGCGGTAGTAGGCGCCCATGAATGCCGATAGTGCCCAAGTGAGCAGCAGCGCAAGCGTCGGGACCCACGTGCCATAGGTTCGCTGCAACAACGATGCGGGCGGGAGAATGTTGCGTTCGAGATTCACGATCGCCAGCCACGAAAGGCATAACCCGAGCCCGATGGGGCCCAACACCGCCAGCCAGACTCGCTCCGGCTGCGCCCGAGTTTCGCGCCGCCAGCGGTTGTCGTAGACCATCCCGGGAAACGAGACGACAGAAACCACAACCGACAGGCCGAAGACTGACCAACAGTACCCCAGCAGGTGTTGGTACCCGCCCGCGCCCGCCGGCGCGATGTTCTGTTGGAAATTCACGAACTGCGCCGCGAACGCCGCCGCCTCGACGACGCAGATCGCGGCCACTCACCAGCGTAATCTCCTCAATGTTGCGATCAACAGAGCGTCATGGGGGGACAGCCGCCGTTGTCCGGACCGTCGGCCACCAGCACGCCCTGGATGTACTCGCCGACGATGATCGCCGGGCTGGCGTCGAACACGAACAGGTTGTCGGTAGGAACGCCGACGCTGGCGATCGAGGTGTGCGTGGTGAGCACCGTGGCCTCCGGACCGTGGTTGATCTTGAAGCCTACCTTGGGGGCGCTACCCGAGACGGAAGCCACCTTCACCATGAACTGTACGGACTTGCAGGTCCGGCCCCCCGGCCGTACCGGCTATGGGATGTCCACGTCGACCGGTCCGGCGCCACAGGTAATCTTGAGCGGTCCAGAAATTTTCTTGAAAAACATCGGCGCCTCCTGCACGCAACGTGACGCGCCTGGCATCGCGACGCTGGCCATACCGTTTTCTACGGGCCGTTTTTTCGTATGTCAAATAATCGTCAGGGCCGAACGCGGGCCGAGGCGATCACGCCGTTGCTCCCTCTGAGACACCTGAGGAGGGCTCATCGAAGCCAGGCGCGGCGGGCGCAGGCGAGGGCCGAGCCGAATCAAGCTCAGGCGGTATCAGCTGTTGCCCCAGCGCCCCGACAGGCGCACGAGGTGTTCGTTGGCGAGGCGGAGCTGCGCCGACATCGCGTCGATCATGCCCCGCCGGAACGCGCGGCCCTCGGCGCCGAGGTCGGCCTCCAGCTCCCGATAGGCGTCGTGGCTGATGCGCAGCACCCACGTCGGTTGGATGGCCCGCACGGTGGCGGAGCGGCCGCCCACGTCGGCGAGCGCGACGGCGCCGACGACATGGCCGGGCCCGAGCTGAGCGATGCGCTCCGCGCGATCTTCGTCGACCGATCGATACACGGCCACGCGACCCTCGGCGACGATGAACGCGTCTTCGCCATACTCGCCCTGGTTGATGAGCGCCTCCCCCTGGCGAACCGGGACGGGCACAAACCGGGCCGCGAGGCGCTCCAAAACGGCGTTGTCGCGGGTGGCGAACCCGGGAGTGTTGCGGAGTACGGCGACGGGGCGCGGCGGCGGCGTGGAGGGTCGGGCTCCTGAAAACCCCAGGCTCGACGTGAGCCGGGACAACAGGCCGCGCCCGGTGCGCTCGCGGATCAGCTCGCCGTCGGCGATGGCACCGATGCGTACGTCGGCGGCGCGCAGCCGGGCGGCGATGGTGCGCATGGCCTGCGACTCCAGCCGCTGCACCACCGGGTTGTCGCGCATGCGCATGAACCGGAGCCCGTCTTCGTCGAGCAGCAGAGTCCGCACATGGCTTTCGGAAACCACGGTCGCCGCCCGTCGCGACAGCGAGCCGAACATCGCCATCTCGCCCACGGTCTCCCCCGGGCCGATGCGCCCAATCTTGATGCCGCTGAGGGTCGCGACGAGCTGCCCTTCGACGATGAAATACAGGGTGAGACCGGATTCGCCCTCGACCAACAGCTCCTCGCCCGGGCCGAGGTCGTAGGCACAAAACGCGGTGATCGCCTCATCGCGATCGACGTCGCTGAGGCCGTGGAGGAGGCCGCTCCGCTCGAACAGGCGATGGTCACTCACGGGGCGCCGCCGCCAGGGCCACGTCGAAGCGCAGCACCGCTTCCCGCCGTGTGCCCGCCTCCCGTGCGGCACGGGCACGCGCCTCGGCAAGCCGCGACCCGTCCACCACGCTGACGGCGTAGGAGACGGCCGCCACCGCGACGCCGATCCCCATGGCCGTCTGGTACGCCTCGGCTCCCGCGTCGTCGCCCGCCGCGTCGGCGATGGGCAGGTTGACGCCCCCCCACGTCGCCACCCCGGCGCCCAGGGCCTGCGTCACGGCGTAGACGGCGCCGCGTCCGGGCTGATTCCACGCGAATTCCGCTACCCCGAACGGCAGAACGGCCAGCGGAGCGTCGGGAAGAAGCTCGAGCTCCGGGTCCTCCGCGAGCGCGATCGAGACGAAGCAGAGCAACACCGGCGTAGGCTAACGCTCCGATTCAAACGGGGGGAGAGGGCTCGTGGCCGGGACTTTCCCGGCGCCCTCCCCCCTACCGCGCCAGCAGCTCGGGTATCCGACCTCCGGCCTCCAAGCTCCGCTTTCCGGCCTTCGGCGCCCGCCCCCTCCGCCACCCGACCCGCTACTGGGCGGCCTGGGGAACGGCCTTGACCTTGGCCTTCCCGTCCTCGACGACGACGCGAAATTTGACACTCTCGACGTTGTACGTGCTCTTGATCTGCCGCACCTGTTTGACGAGCGCCTCCCGCACGGCCTCGAAGCCCAACTCGGTGGACTGGCCGCACCGCCCGCGGGCCTCGATGTACTTGTCGAACACCAGGCGATAGGCGCGCTCTTCTCGCTCCATCCGCTCCTGGCGCTCTCGCAGCACCAGTTCCTGCTCGGGCGACAGGCGTTCCGCGGGCGCCGTGCCCGCCGCCACCGCCGCGCGCGCCGCCGCCTTGCTGTCGGCGCGGAAGCGCATCTTGGGATGGGTGCCCGCCTCCATCATCTTCAGATTCCGCGTCCAGTAGAGCTCGTAGATCTGGAAACGTGCCTTCAGTCCTTGGAACTTGAACGCCTGGGTGGCGTTCTTGATCCCCGATTCGGCAAGTTCTCGGATCATTCGCCGCATCTCCTCGCGGTCCCGGTACGGCTCCACGCGCTCGAGTCCGCTGAAGTACTTCTCGTAGATGATCTTCAGCAGGAAGATCTTCTGCTCGATCTCGTCCAGCCGGCCCCGCAAGCCCTGGTCCATTCGCTCGATGCGCGCCATGCGGAAGCCCCCGACAAGGAATACCATGCGCCACGTATGAGTGCAGGCGCGCCGCATCTCCTTGTCGTCGACGACGAAGACGCCATCCTGGAGCTGATCTCGGAGTACCTGCGCGGCCGCGGCTGGACGGTCGACGTCGCGCGCGATGGACGAGAGGCGCGGGCGCTGCTCTCCACCGGGCGCTACCAGCTGATGCTCACCGACCTCAAGCTGCCCGACACTGACGGTCTCGACCTCATCAAACACGCCGCGCGGCGCCTGCCTCCGGTGCCCGGGGTGGTCATGTCGGGCTACGCCACGGTCGATCACGTCGTCGCCGCCCTGCGCATGGGCGCCGCAGACTTCGTCTTGAAGCCCTTCAAGCTGCGCGACTTGTACACGCTCGCGGAAGCGGCGATGCTGCGGGCGCGGCAGTCGCGTGAGGCGAATCAGCTGGCCCGCGGGGTCGAGTTCTACGAGGCGGCCGTCTCGGCCGAAGACCGCGCCGGCGCGCTGGCGCTGACGGGACAGCTGGTGGATACCATCGCCGCCCTCGATGGGGTGGCCTACGTCGAGATTGCCCGCGGCGGAACCATGCTCGTGCAGTTGGGCTCTCGGGCCAAGGGTCCGATCGACGAATGGCCCCTGCCAGGAGATCATGTCCTGCGGGTGCAGCCCGCGACGCCCCGCGTGCGGGGGTTCGCCCTGGCGGCGACGCAAGCCTTGCGCCGCGGCGGTCTCTGACGACCATGGAGTGGGTCGCGTTCGGGGAGCCGCTCTTCGCCCTGCCTGTGGCCGACACGCGCGCGGTCTCGTCTTCGGTGACCCTCCGATGGGGAGACCGCTTTGCGGTGGACGCCGCGTTGGGTGCGGACTTCCCGCTGGTGGAGGGCCGCGCGGCCGACTGGCGGGTCTCGTTCGGCGTCGAGGCCGGCGGACGCATGGGCTTCCTCCCGGAGCCGAGCGGGCGTTTCAACCTCGAGACCTTCGACGGAACCTTCGGGTTTCCGATCGTCGTTCGCAACGGCCCGTGGTCGGCTCGGTTGGACCTGGCGCACACCAGCGCCCACTGGGCCGACGGGGCGGCGGTGGCGTCGGACGCCCTCCCCGACGCCGTCGCCTACAGTCGGGAGTGGGTGCGCGTCCTCGGGAGTCGCGAGGTCGGACCGGGGCGCATCTACGGCGGGCTCGGGGTGCTGATTCACGATGTGCGGGATGTAGAGCCGCTTTCTGCCCAGCTGGGGGGCGAGCTCGTCGGGCCATGGTCGGTCGCCCCCTTGGTGGCCCTCGACCTGCAGGCGGCGGCGGAGTCGCGGTGGGAGCCGGCCGTTGCTGCGCAGGTGGGCGTAGTGGTTCAGACCAGACCGGGGCAGCGCTTTCGTCTGGCGGCAGCCGGACGCGCCGGCCCGGAGGACACCGGTCGACTGGCGGGGTGGGACGAAGTGTGGTTTGGGCTCACCATCGGTTTTGACCGGAGCGGCTTCCTCCCGGGATCGGGGTGATGTTGCCGACGAGCAACCGGCGACCGGCGTCCGCGAGCGCGGCGCGGTCGCAGGGCGCTACCCAGACCATGGAGCGAACGGGGACGCCAGGACACAGGCTCGCCAGCTCGTGCGCGTTGTCGGCGACCGACATGTCGTCTTCGATCGGTGGCGTCAACACGATCGCGGCAACGGTGAGACCGCGAGCGTGCACCGCCGCGACGGTCAGCAGCACCTGACTGAGCACGCCGAGCCGGTTGCGGGCCACCACGAGCACCGGCGCGGCGAGCGCCTCTGCCAGTTGCGACACCCGCCAGCTGCGGGTCAGGGGGACCTCCCACCCGCCCACACCCTCGACGAGGGTGATCTCGCCGCGTTCGGAGGCGATCCACGCCAGGATCGAGTCGGCGTCGATCACCACCCCCTGACGCTCGGCGGCGAGATGCGGGGACAGGGGCGTCTCCAGCGTGATCGCGACCTTCGGCGCGTGCCGTGCCGCCAGCCCGAGCAGGGTGGCATCTTCACCGGCGCTGCCGGCCTCGACGCCGGACGCGATGGGCTTGAGCGCGCGGACCCCGACGCCCGCGTCGGCCAGCGCCGCGGCCAGCGCCGCGGTGACGACGGTCTTGCCCACGCCGGTGTCGGTTCCCGTCACGAACAGGAGCGGCGCAACCTTCACGCCAGGCTCCACGTCCGCGCCCGCTCGGTGACCCGGCCTCGCGCCAGCAGCCACGCGAGGTGCGTCTGTACCTGGGCCGCGGCGAGGGTGAGGTTCGCGCCGGGAATCGTCGCGTACACCGCCTCCGCGATCTCCTCCGGCGTACAGCTGCCGCGCGTCGCCAGGACGTCCACGAATTGGGCGGTGCGGCGGTGGCGGTGGGCGATGGTCTGGTCGGCGAGGGCCGCGGGCTGGGGCGGTCCGTGGGCCGGCCAGAGGCGGTCGGCGAGCGTCCGGACTCGGGCCAGGCTGGTCAGGTAGGCAGCGAGGTCCCCCTCGGGCGGCAACAGCACGATGGTTCCCTCTCCGGCCACCAGATCGCCGGCGATGACCTCGCCGGTGCCGGCGAGCTGCCAGGCCAGGTGGCCGTCGGCGTGGCCGGGTGTGTGCAGCGCAATCAGCACGCCGGCACCGGTGTCGACGCGATCGCCGTCCGCCACGCGGTGGTCCACCCGGAACGACACCTCGGCCTCCAAGTGTGCCCAGACCTCCGCTCCGGTCGCGGCCACCAGGGCCTCGACGCCACCGATGTGGTCGTGATGATGGTGGGTCAAGAGCACGCGCCGGATCGGGCCGGCCCATCGTCGCAGTCGCTCCTGCTCGTCGGGGTACGGCGACGCTGGATCGATGACGCAGTCGCCGAGGCGATAGCAGTTGGTGTGGGTCGCTGGCGGCAAGGTCGGTGTCCGCACCGCCAGGACGTCGAACATCACAGGAGCCTGGAGAGAATCGCCCACGCGCCCACGCCGAGGAGCATCACCAACGCCACGGAAGCCAACCAGTCGGGAATAAGCCGAGGCGTGGTACCCGGCGGAGCCGGGGTGGGGGCCGGGCGTCGGATGTCCTGCGGATCGGCCGCGTCGACGTCTTCGTCGTGGACGGCCGCGATCAGCTCCGGGGCGACGAGGTCGGGCGCCACCGGCGTCCAGGCTGGCCGTACTTTGGGGGGGAATGGCGTGAGGGGGCGGGACGGCGCACGGGGTCCCGGAAGCGGAGCGGGGAGACGCTCGGACGGGGCTGTCGCCACCGGAAGCGGCGCCACCGCCGGAGGCGCTGCCGCCGGCGCCGGGGATGCACCGGCTGGGGCCGGCGGTGGCGACGACGCGGCGTCGGGCGTCGGCCGAAGCCGCACGTCGGAGGGTGCGGAGGCCGTGGCAAGCACCGGCGTTGGTGCCGGGAGCGGCGGCGGCGCGGTGGGCGGGCGGCCCGAGGCGCGGCGCCCGAGCAGCTCCCGGTCGGGCGCGTCCGCGTAACCGCGGAGCACCGCGAGCAGATCCCGGACGAGCACGCCCAGGTCGGGGTAACGATCCCGCCCATCTCTCGCCAACATCCGGGTGACCACCCGCCCCAGCGCCGGGTCGACCGCCGTGACCCCATTGGTCCACGGACTTAGGTCGCGACGGCCATCGGCCTGATCGCCAGGTAGGGCCGCGAGCAGCGCCTCGCGGGTGACGAGGTGGCTGAGGAGCGCACCGGCGAGCCACTGGTCCGTCGCCGGGCCGGCGAGATGTCCCGATTTCAGCTCGGGCGGGAGGACCGCGAGCCGTTCGACCGGCAGGGCAAAGTCGGTGAGGACGATGTTCCCATCGCGCCGGAGTCGCACCGTCTCGGCACAGATCCGCCCGTGCACCACCCCCCGTTCGTGCACACTCCGCAGCGCGCCGACCAGCTCGATTCCGATGTCGACGATGGTGGGCGTGTCGAGCGCCCAGAGGCCCGCCTGGACGTGCCCCAGCGCCGAGCTGAGCGTGGCTCCCTCGACGTACTCCAACGCCAACGCACCGAAGCCGGCGAAGAATCCATGGGCTTTGCGCACCCTGGAATCGTCGATCGCCCGCAGGGCATCGTATTCGCGGCGCAGTTCGGACATCGCCCGGGTGTCCATCGCGTGGTGCGCGATGCGGATGATGACCATCCGGGGCTCGCGACTGCTCCCGTCCGCACGCTCTGCCTTCCACAGGTTGGCGATCGGACGCGACGCGATGAGCTCGGTCAGCTCGAAAGGTCCGACGCGGTCACCGGGACGGTTCACGCGCTCGACCTAACCCGGCGTCCCGCAGCGGCAGGCCCACCCCGGCCACCGCCAGGATTGCCATTCCCAGCCAGGCGAGGCCGTCGGTGCGTCAACGGTCAGGCCGGACGATGGCGCTCACACCCACTGACGCAGATTCAGATCGGATGATCGCCGAGCCGAATCAAGATCAGGCGGTATCAGGCCTTGCCTTTCTTGGTTGGGGTTTTTTTCTTGACTGACGCGGTCGTAGATGAGCGCTTGCGCGTGGTCGCGGTGGGGGCCTTCCCTTTTTGGGTGGGGGCCTTTTTGGCCGGGGGGCGCGAGGCCGCCGCGGTGGGCGCCTTGGCCGCCCGGCCGCGCGCCGCAGCCGTCGAGGGCCGCGCGCCTGTGCGACGCGATTTTCCACGGGAGGGTGTTGCCTCGCGACGGCGGGCCAGCAGGATCATCGCCTCGGCCAGGGTTACCGCATCGGTCGCCGTGCCCTTCGGAATCGTGGCATTGGTCTCGCCGTCGGTGACGTAGGCGCCGAACCGGCCGTCCATCACCCGGATCATGCCTCCGGAAACAGCGTCGGCACCGAGCTCGCGGAGGGCCGATGGCCGCGAGGATCGCGCCCCACCGCGCCGAGTCGGCTCGGTCGCCAACAGGGCGAGGGCCTCGACGATGGTGATTCCCAACGCGCTCTGCTCGGGCGGGATGGTGCGGCTGTCGTCGCCCCGCCGCACATAGGGTCCGAAACGGCCGTTGCTGGCCACGACATCGACACCTGCCGCGTCCTTTCCGACCACGCGGGGCAGCGAAAGCAGGCCGAGCGCTTCTTCGAGGGTGAGCGATCCGGGGGTCATCCCGGCCAAGAGCGACGCCCGCGGTGGCTTCTCCTTCCCCTTGGCCTCGCCCAACTGGACGTACGGCCCGAAGCGGCCATCCATCACGAAGACCGACACGCCGTGCGGATCGACCCCCACGAGCGCGGGCCCCGCCGCCTTCTTTTGCAGTGCCGACATGGCCCACGCCACCGTGACCTCGTCCGGTGCCATGTCCGGGGGAACGTTGGCGGTGGCCCCTTCCCCGTCGGTGACGTAGGGGCCATACTGCCCAACCCGGACGTGCATTGCACCCGGGTCGTCTCCCGCGATCGGCAGGCGGTAGAGCCCGGAGCTGTCGGCCGCCAAGGCCTGCTCGAGTCGCACTTTTAGCCCGAGATCACCAAGGTAGAACCGGGTCAAGAAGGCGGTCCGGTCGCCGTTTCCGTCGGCGATCCGGTCGAGGTCGTCTTCGACCTTCGCGGTGAAGTCGTAGCTGACGAGGTCGTTGAGCTGCGCCTCGAGGAACCCGGTCAGCAACAGCGCGAGATGGGTCGGCACCAGGGCGTTGCCCCGCTTGAAGGCGTAGGATCGATCGACGATCTTCTCGATGATGTCCGAGTAGGTGCTCGGGCGACCGATGCCGAGCCGCTCGAGTTCCTTGACGAGGGTGGCTTCGGTCAGGCGCGCCGGGGGCTGGGTGGTGTGGCCCTTGGGCGTGAGCGAGCGGATACCGAGCGACTGGCCCTCGGTCACGGCGGGAAGGACGCGCTCCTGATCGGCCAGTTCGGCGTCCGGGTCGTCACTCCCCTCGACGTAGGCGCGACGGAAACCGGGGAAGGTGATGGTGCGACCGGAGGATCCGAAGCGCGCGTCGTCGACGTTGATCTCGACGTTGACCTGTTGCCCGAACGCGTCGGCCATCTGGCAGGCCATCGTGCGCTTCCAGACGAGCTCGTAAAGACGGGCCTCGTCGATTTCCATCTGCCCACGCGCCTCGTCGATCGAACGGAACGAGGTGCCAGCCGGCCGAATGGCTTCATGGGCTTCCTGCGCGTTTTTGGCGGTGCTCTTGTAGCGTCGCGGCTCAGCGGGCAGGTAATCCTTCCCGTATTGGCCGAGGATGTTGGCGCGCGCGGCGGTGATGGCCTGATCCGACAGGTGCACGCTGTCGGTGCGCATGTAGGTGATCCAGCCCCGCTCGTAGAGCCCCTGGGCGACCCGCATGGTGTGCTTGGCCGTCCACCGCAGCTTGCGGTTGGCCTCTTGTTGGAGCGTGCTGGTGGTGAACGGCGGAAAGGGTCTCTCCTTCCAAGGCTTCTGCTCGGATCCGCCCACGAGGGCCGGCAGCCCGGCCAGGCGCGCGACGAGAGCGCGGGCGTCGCGTTCGTCCAAGAGCAGCACCCTGGGATCCGAGAGGCGCCCGGTGGTCTCGTCGAAGTCCTTCCCGCGCGCGATGCGGCGGCCGCCGACCGCGGCGAGGTTCCCGGGAAGTGTGCCACCGCCTGCCTGGAAGACGCCCTCCACGTCCCAATAGTTGGCAGCACGGAACGCCATCCGGGCGCGCTCCCGATCGACCAGCAGCTTCACCGCCGGCGACTGCACCCGCCCGGCACTGCGCGCGCCACGGATTTTTCGCCACAACACGGGACTGACGGCGTAGCCGTACAGCCGGTCGAGCACCCGGCGCGTCTCCTGGGCCGCCACCAGGTTCTCGTCGATCTCCCGGGGATTGGCCAACGCGGCGCGGATGGCCTCGGGGGTGATCTCGTGAAACACCATCCGGTGCACGGGCACCTTCGGGTTGAGCACCTCGCGAAGGTGCCAGGAGATGCTTTCCCCTTCGCGATCCTCGTCCGTTGCGAGGTAGAGTTCGCTGGCGTCCTTGAGGAGCGCCTTGAGCTCGGCCACTTGCCGTTTTTTGTTGGGCGAGACCACGTAGTAGGGGCGGAAGCCCTCCGCGATGTTGACGGCGAAGTCCGGATGCACGCCCGAGGCCTTGACGTCGTCTGGAATATCCTTGGCGGTCTCTGGCAGATCCCGGATGTGCCCGACGCTGGCCTCGACCATGTAGCCGTTGCCGAGGAAGCGCTCGATGGTCTTTTTCTTGGTTGGTGATTCGACGATGACGAGTGGCTTGGGCATGGGGCCGCCGAATACCCCATGCCGACCCCGGGAGCCAAGGGGGGATACGTTTTGTCGATGGTGGAGCCGGTCACCCGATACCTCGACCACCTCCGCGCCGAGCGGGCCGCCAGTCCGCACACGCTGCGCGCCTACGGCACCGAATTGAGGGGCCTGGCCGCGTCAGTTTCGCCGACGCCGGTCCTCGCGGTGAGCACCGTGGAGCTCCGGCGTTGGCTGGCCCGGGGCGCCGCTTCTGGGTCGAGTCTGGCCCGGCGAATCAGCTGCTTGAAAGGCTTCTGGCGTTGGGCGCAGCGGGAGGGGCTCGTGACCGGCTCACCGGCGGAGCGGCTCCGCGCGCCCCGGGTCAAAGTTCCGCTGCCTCGCGTGTTGCAGGTCGACGAAGCGAGTCGTCTCGCCGAATCCCCGCTGCGCCCCCGCGACCGCGCCCTGATCGAAGTCGCGTACGGTTCCGGACTGCGGGTGTCGGAGGTGGTGGCGCTCGACGTCGACGACGTGGACCTGTCGGGACGGGTGATCCTGGTCCGGCGAGGGAAGGGGAGAAAGGACCGGGTGGTCCCGTTGGGGGAGGGCGCTGCGGGCGCGGTGGCCGCGCTGCTCGTCGCCCGCGGCGGTGCGCCCGGCGCGCTCTTTCTCAACCGGTCGGGGCGGCGTCTGTCGTCCAGAAGCGCGTACACGGTCGTTCATGAAGCGGGGCGCGAAGAGGGGCTCCCCGACGTCCACCCCCACGCCCTACGACACAGCTTCGCCACCCACCTGCTGTCGGCGGGAGCGGACATCCGCGCCATCCAGGAGATGCTCGGCCACGCGTCGATGTCCACCACGCAGCGCTACACGAGGCTGGACCTCGACACGCTCCAGCGCGCCTACCGCGACGCCCACCCCCACGCGCGACGCCGTGGGTGAGTGCCGGCGCGGAGTATACTTGCACGCAGATGTCGAAGCCCCCGCTGACCAGTGTGGAACGCAATGCGATCACCCGGCTGCAGCGGGAAGCTGCATCGGGAACCTTCTACGGGCTGTTGTTGGTGGACGGCCGGGCCACGGGTGAGGAGGTCGAGGCCGCCTACCGCGAGTACGTGCGGGACTGGCACCCCGACCGCTTCTATTCCCGCGATGCCGCCAGTCACGCCGTAGCCATCGACGATCTCTTCGTGCAGGTCACCAAGGCGTACAAGACCCTTCGCGACGTCAAGAAGCGCGCCGGCTACGATGCCGAGCTTGCCGCGCGCGGCGTGGTCGTCGCCCAGAAGGCGCTGGCGGCCGCCGCACCCGAGGCTCCTGCCTTCGAGGTCCGCCTGAATCGCCCGCCGGGGTCGAGCGCGGGCCCCGGCGGGGCGCGGGCGGCTCCGACCTTGAGCGCGGGGGCGCCGGCCGGGATGACGCCGCCGGCTGGCCCCGGTGCCGACCCCGCGGCACGGTCCCGATCCGTCGCCGGTGTGGTCGCGGAGAAGATGCGCGGTCAGGTCGCCGATCAGCTTGCGCGCGCGGCCGGCTACTACCGGGCGGGACTCGACGATTTCGAAGCGGGCCGCTTCGGCAAGGCCGAGTCCGCGCTGTACCTGGCGATGCATTTCGATCCGCAAAACGCCTCGTACGCCGAACTTTTCAAGGACGCGCAGGGCAAGGGACGGCAGGGACGGGCGGCGAGCCTGTTGGCCCAGGGACAGCAGGCCGAACAGTACGGCAGCGTCAGCGATGCGCTCGCCCACTACAAACGAGCGGTAGAGTGCGAGCCCGACGAGGGCGCCGCCTACTTCGCCTGCGGTCAACTTCTCCGCAAGCAGGACGAAGACAAGCGTGAGGCCATGGCGCTGTTGCGGAAGGCCGTCGGCAAGGAGCCGAAGCGCATCGAATTCCGGCTTGCCCTGGCGGAGTTGTACGTGGAGTTGAACATGGCGCAGAACGCCTTGCGCGAGGCGCAGGCGGCGAGCGAGGTCGATCCCAAGAACGAAAAGGCGCGGGCGCTGTACAAACAACTGCGGCAGTCCGCGCGCTGAGCGCCGGTACTCGGTTCATTCGCCTTTATGGCGGATTTTGTACTCGAGTACCAGGCAGACGACCGGGTCCACGGTACGCCCGAAGGTGGCATCGACGGCGTCGGGGCTGGCCAGCGCCAGCATGCACGGCAGCCCGACCGAGCGGGCGATGACTTCGGCGGTGCGGTCGAGGATGGCCTCCTTCGTCGGCTCTTCCTTGAGCGGGGCGACGACGCTGTTGCGGAAGTCCAGCCGCGGGGTGTCGTTGTCCTCGTAGCGATTCCCGGGGACGTCCGACGCGTGCAGCTTGATGAGCCGCGCGATCGTCGCCTCGTTCTGGCTGGTTTCGGGCACGCCGTTGCCGTTGCTGCCGAAATGGCGCTCGAACGCGCCGAGCGCCTTCTGCATCTTGGAGCGTTCGTCGTCCCCGGTCGCGAACAGGCAGAACTCTCGCCCTGAGGCGAGCTGCGACTCCTCGATCGCGACGGCCGGGTCGGGGGGCAGCTCGTTGCCCTGCAGTGCCGCATCGGTCAAGAGCGCCGACCGGCCGGCATCGTCGTTGGTGAAGCCTGCCGTTTCGTCGCCGCGGTAGGCGTCGAGCATCGGCGAAAGGCCGAGGGAGCGCGCCTGCCGGAAGGTGAGCAGCGCCGGCCCGCGCATGCACGAACGTTTGTTGGTGACGTCGAGCTGCACGTTCCAGTCCTCCCGGCTCCGTTTTGGAATGGCAGCCGCAAACGGCAACAGGACCTTGGTGGCGGGGTCGAAGCTCTCGGACTCTCCGATGGCCTCGCGCCAGCGGATCCACTGCCCCTTCGCATCGCCCCCCTCGCCCAGGAGCCATTGGTACTCGGTCTGGCTTGCAAAGACGCTCGCGAGCTGCCGTTCGATCTTTCCGGAGAGTTCGTCCTGGGTTTCGAGCGCCGCGCCGAGCGCGGTGCTGCCCACGATCTCGGCGATGAGCTTGCGCGAGGACTTGTCGGCGAGGCCGCCGCCCGAGCTGCCGAAGCCCTCGCGCTGCTTGCACTCCGCGAGCTCGTCGGTCTTCTTGGTGGCGTCCATCCGGAACTTGAAGGCCGCACACGAACTGCCGAGCGTGCCGATGTAGCCGACGGCTGCGATCGCCACGGGAATGAGAATGCGTGGTTGAAGCAGCGCGCCGCTGGTGAACATGTACCAGGCCCGCGCCGCGAGCCCGAACGGCCCCAGGGTCCAGATCCGCGCCAGCAAGAGCCGCCAGCCCTCCTTCGCGAAGCCCTCCGCGGTGAGGTTGTTGCGCCGACCGCGTTTTTTCTCTCGCTGCGCCAGGATCTCTGGTGGGAGCGGCGCGCGCTCGATGGTGAAGCGCGCCCCCTCGGGCGAGACCAGGGAGAAACGGTCGCCCGGTCGCAGGGCGGTGGGCGTCTGGATCTGCTGTCCGCGCCGCGCGTCCCCCTTCCAGACGAAGACGGCGGCGGTGCGCTCGCTCGGCGCGACGATCAGCCCGCCATCGCCCTGATGGATGACCTTGCAGTGTTCTTTCGCGACGCCGAATGCCTCCGGCAAGACGATGTGGCAACGCTCGCGGTCGGCGCCGAGCCGCACTTCGAGCCCCTCGAAGGGGCCGAAGCGGGTTCCCCCGAATTCGGGTGACAGCACGAGGTAGAGGGCGAGTTCGTCGCGGGCCATCGCGGGCGGAGCATAACGCCGGGCGATAGGCTCCAGCCGCAATGAACATCTTCCTGATCCCGTTCACGCCCTTGCGCCACACCGCGGTGGCGGCGGCCTGCGCGGGGTTCTGTCTCCTCGGGTGGTGGCTGTTCCTGACGGTGTGCTGGATGGGGGCACCCTGGACCCAGACCTGGGATGGCCCGGTCTACCTGGGGGCGGTGGCCGGATGTGCGGGCGGGAGCTCGCTTTTGGCGGAAGGCTCGCTTCGGCGATGGCCGCTGTGGAAGCGGGCCGGGCTGTCGGTGTTGGCGTTCACGCTCTCCCTGCTGGTCGCGATTGCGAATTATTGGATATGGACCGGCCTCATCGGCCCACTGCTCTTCGGTCCGGAGTTGGCCGATCCCTCTCTGGTCAGCCTTCGCCACCGGGTTTTTTCGTGGATGGCGGCGGGGCTTGGGGCGGGGGTGGGCGCGATGCTGGCGCGGAAATTCAGGGGCGGCTTCTCCCACCTCGCCGGTGGCGTGTTGTCCGGGCTCATCGGCGGGCTGGTCTGGTACGTCGTCGGGTACTCTGCGTATCCCTTCGCCAAGGACCTTTTTTGGGCCGGGGCGCTCGGCGCGGTCGCCTTCGGCTGCTCCTTCGGGCTGTTCGCGTGGGGCGTTCCGGACGAGTTGTATGCGGGCTGGCTGCGGGTGCTCAGCGAGACGAGGCACGGACGCCGCATCCCGATCGACGCTCCGGACGGCCAGCCCCGGGAGCGCTTCGTCGGTCACTTCCCGCGAGGGCTGGACCTGTTTCTGCCGGCGGACGACGGCGTGTTGGAGCTGCACGTGAGCGTGCTCGTCAACCGCGCGGGGGAGTTCCGCGCGCGGGGGCTGAGCCTGCAGCGCACCGTCGTCCGGCGGTTCCTCGAGCGCGTGGATCTCAGCTATGACAAGCGCCGCGCCGCGCCCCTGGACACGCGGCTCTCCAGCGGGGATCGCATCGTGCTCGGCGCTCCGGGACAGGAGGCGGTGGTCGAGTTCCTGATGCTGCCGCGAGAGGAGCGTTGATGCACACCCGCGTGGGGCTCGCGGCCGTCGTGCTCGGCTCGATGTTTTTCGGCTGCCGCGGTGACGACGTCAGCACCATCTCCGGCTCGACCATCCGGGTGGGGAAGCCGGTGACCAAGGGCCAGACCGGACCCTTCGCTCTCCAGATATTCGACACCGAAGAGGATTGTGGACAGGCCGACTCGATCGTGGACGCCGAGCGGGACGCCTGTCTTCCGTTCGTCGACCGGGCGACCGGCACGGTGCGCCTGGCCTACCAGTTGCGCGTCGACGGGAACGCGGCCCCGATGAGCCTGCGGCCGGACGCCATCACCGTGCTGCACAACGAGAGCAAGCCCTCCGGCAAGGACGAAGCCCGCGTATCGATCATCCCGCACCAACCTTCGGCGACCGGGAACCTGTACATCCTGTTGATCGACGGCTCGGGTTCCATGGCGATCGTGGACCGCCCGGAGGACGGCCTGACGCGCATGGACAAGCTCCGGACGGCCCTGCTCCGTCGGGATGTAGTCGACGCGTTTTTCGGGGGCGACGGCGCGGCGAGCGAGGTGGCGCTGGTCGTCTTTCGCGGCGAAAGCCGTGAACCATTGGGGGGGACGTGGGTGGTGGGGGACCCGGACGAGTACCGCCGACTCATCCGCGACGAGCTTCAGGTGGGGAGCGGCTACACCTTCCTCTATCAAGCGGTCCAGTACGGTGCGATCGGCATCGCGGAGGTGCCGGAGCTTCGCGCGGCGATCGAGAACCGCGGCCTGGCGCCGACGGTGATTGCGCTGACCGACGGCTTCAACAACGAACGCCCGTCTGACGTCTGCGCCGACAACGCACCCCGCCTCGCCACGCTGCTCGAACGACTGCAGGACGTCCGCCTGGGGCGGGGTGGTCGCGGCTACCAACCGGAGATCTTCACCGTGGGGCTGGGAAAGCGGGCCTGGCGGTCGTTCAAGGTGCCCGAAGGGCTCTCGGTCGCGCCTGCCCAGCTCTGCGGCGGCTTCGGGCAGTACCCGATCAACGGGGGAGTCGAAGAGCGTGGCGTCGACAACGCGGCGCTGGCCTGGATCGCCAAGGTGGGCAATGGGGAGAGCTACGTCGAGAAGGACGCGGCGGGCCTCGCGGAGGCGTTCAAGGCGGCCGCGCAGAAGCGCTACATGTGGTTCGAAGTCCGCTACCGGGTCGACCCGTTCCATCTGCGGCGCGGCTTCGACGTGACCATCCGCCTGACGCAGCCCTACCAGGTCGAGGCCACCGTGCCGATCTACCCCAACGCCTGGGTGGACGGTCCGCCGGGGATCGCCGGGGCCGATGGCTGGCCGGCGCCGGCGCCGTTTCGGGCGACGATCGTCGTGCTGGTCGCGGTGCTGTCTCTGGTCGCGGCCTGGACGTACCTGCCAGCGGCGGTTTTCAATGTTCGTCGGGCGCTCTTCGGGATCGTGGCGCGGCCTCACCGCCGCAAGGGATAGGACGACCGTAGGCGCCGACCCGCGCGCGGCATTACGCTCCTGACGTGCGGATCCACCAATACGACGTGCTGCGGGAGCTGGGGCAGGGCCAGTTCGGGCGGGTCTCGTTGGCGGTCGGCGAGGTCCCAGGGCGCCACGGTGCGCCGGGGCGGCGCCAGTTGGTCGCGATCAAGTCGTTGCACGACGCGCGCAATGCGGACTCCGTCCGGCTGCTCCGCCAGGAGTTCTCGCTCCTGGAGCAGGTGAAGCATCGCAGCGTCGTCCGGGTTTTCGAGTACTTCGAGGACCAGCACGCCGTCGTGATGGAGTATGTACACGGCGTGACCCTTCGCACCGTGCTCGACGACTGCGGCAAGGCTCGTGAGCAGGTCTTCACCGAGGGCGCCATCGAGATCGGGTGTGAAATCGCCGACGCGCTCTACCAGGCCTGGACCAGCCCGGCCGACAACGGCGAAAAACTCCGGCTGGTCCACCGCGACCTGAAACCGGAAAACGTGATGTTGACGGGCGATGGGGAGGTCAAGGTGGTCGACCTGGGTCTCGCCCGCGTGCACAACACCGACTTCGCGCGCGAGGACACCCGGCTGATCCGTGGCACCCCGCTGTACATGTCGCCCGAACAGGCGCGGGGGGAAGAGTTGGACCACCGCAGCGACCTGTTCGCGCTGGGCCTGCTCCTCTACGAGCTGCTGATGGGGCGGCCCGCCTACCGCGTTCCTTCCGAAGCCGCGGACCCCGTGCGGGCGACGCTCTCGGCCATCGAAGCCGGCGCGTTGGACGAGCAGTGCCGCGAGTTGGAAGCCAAGCTACCGGGAATGGGGCCGGTGGTGGCGCGGTTGTTGCAGGCCAATCCGAGAAATCGGTACCCCAACGGTCAGGACCTGCTGGTGGATCTCCGCCGTCAGCTCTACCGGGATCGGGGCTCGTACGTCAAAGAATTCGTTTCATTCTACTTTGGTAGTCTCCATCCACTCAGCGTGCCTCCGGACCCGGATGCACCTCAGGGAGCCCGGATGTCCCGCAAGACCATGGAAGAGCGCCTGGCTGAACAACTCGTGGACGAGTCCGGGCAACCGACGCTTCGTCCACCCGTGCCGGTGCGGCGCTCGCCGCCCCAGGTGAGCGCGGCACCGTCGCCATCCCCACCGCCGCGGTCGGTGCCGCCCCCGATGGTGCCGCCCGTCGCGGCCGTGCCGCGGTCGGCTCCACCCAAAATCACGCCCCGCTCCGCGGCGGCGGCTCGTCCCGCCGCGCCCCTGCCGGATGACGACGACATGCCGGTCAGCGTGCGGGGCGCGCGTCCGGCCGCTGCCAAACCCCGGGTGCCGGTCGGGGCGCGAAGCCCCAGCGAAACGGGCATGCTCGAGATGGTTCCGTTGGGGAACCAGGACGAGGCCGAGGCGGCGGCGGACCCCAGCGCCACGGCGTTCTTCGCGATTCCCGCCCCCAAGAACGAGCGTCCTCGGCAGGGCACCGTCCCGGCCAGCGCGCCGTTCCAGGCACCGCCCTCGGGCGCCCGTCCGACCAGCGCACCCATGGCGTTCCAGCCCCCCGCGCCCGGGTCGGCGCCGGTGCACCAGGCGCCCGCCCCCGCGGGGATCGGGATGGGCGGCGCCTCGGCGATCGGCGTCGGGCACGCCTCCGGCGGCGCCACGCCGTTCCAGGTGGCGGGAAGCGTGCCCACCCAGGGAAGCGCGGATGAGTCGCGGATGCAGTCGACGCGGGTGTTCGCGCTGATCTTCGGCGCCTTGGCGATGGTTTTTATGGCGGTGCTGGCCGCGGGAGCGGCGGTCGCCTGGAAGATGTCACAAGAGGAGAAACCCGCGATCGCGGACGCCTCCCAGGCGCCGAAGATGATCCCGCCGAAGCCCCCGGATCCCGTCGAGGACGAGCCCGACGCGCCGCCGCCCCCTCCCAAGGCGCCCCGGCGGGGAGGAGGAGGCCAGACGGCAGCGACCCCGACCCCGCGGGCGTCGGCGACCGACACGGTGACGGTCACCTTCACCGGCACGCCGATCCCGGGGAAGATCGAGATCGACTGTGGCGAAGCCTTTCGCAAACAGCAGTCCCTTTCGGGCGGCAGCGCCATCGTGGCCGGCGTGCCGACCTCGGGGGATTGCAAGATGATCCCCAAGGGAGGCGTGGTGGCGTCGAAGGCTTCGGTGCGCGGGGGCCGTACCTACACCTGTTCGATCTCCGGCACCACGACCGTGTGCAAGTAGCCCGCAGGCGGAGGTTCACCGGAGCTCGAAGCTACAGGTGATCTCGGTGTCCCGGGGCAGGACTCCTTCGCCTACGAGGCGCCGCAGTCGCGGATCGTAGCGCCAGGTCAGGGTGGAGGGCAACTCGATGCCGACGGTGTGAGCGGCCGCGCGGAGCGTCCAGGTGCACGCCGCGCCGTCGATTTCCCAGTCCGCGCCGAGCGTCCAGGTGAGGGTGACGGCCCCGCCGATCCCCTCGAGCCGGTCGGTGACCCGGAGTCGCTGTTGGTTGAGGAGCACGTCTCGCGCCCAGCGGCGGCCCCGTCCCAGCGAGGCGGCGCCCTCCATTCGCGCCTTTTTTCCGTCGACGCGCGCGACGAGCAGGCGCGGGTGGCGGGGCTCGAAGCCCGCCAGCACGAGCCCGTCGTGAGCCGCGCGCTCGCGCACCGCAGTCCCCGGGTCGGCCAGGAGCGGGCGCGTTCCCACGTCGGCCAGCACTTGCAGCGGCGCTTCGTGCGCGTGCGCAGCGGCGCTCGCGGTGCCCGCGGCGAGAATGACCCGTAGCCGCTCACCGCGGACGGGCATCGACGCGATGGTGGTTCCGTCGCCAGCGAACGTCCACACGGACCATCCCTTCGGTCCGACTTCCGTCGTGCCGGTGGCCTGCCCGAACCACTGCGCCCGAGGATCTGGGCCCGCGCCCGGCTCGCCGGCGTCGAAGCGCCACCCGACCGCCAGCGTGCGCAACGACGTCGGCAGGGAGGGGGACGCCACCGCGAGGATGTCCCCGAACGGGGCGTCGCCCAGAGCAGGAAGCCGACCGTCGCCGGTCAGTCGGTCGAGAAACGCCACGGCGCGCGCCCAGGCGGCGGTGGCGGTCGAGGGCAACGCCGCTCCGTTGGCCCGTGCCACCGCGATGGCGATGGCGGTGAGCCAGGCGGACTGCGCCAGGAACGCCGGTGCGCCGCCCTTGTCGCTGCCATCCCCCGTCGTCAGCGCCTCGACCTCGCTCGCGAGCGCCGAGGCCGCTTCGGTCCAGGCACGCCGCGCGTCGGGAATCGCCGGGAAGGTGAGGGCGGCGACGAGGATGCCCACGTGGTGGGCGATGCGCGCGTGTCCGTCGTTCGGCGTCAGCGGCAGCGTGGCCTCGAGGGTACGTACGTGCCAGGCGGCGCTCCCGGCCGCCGCGGCCAGAAGCGCTGCGGGCGCGCTGCCTCCGAGCCAGGAGAACCCAGCCGCCCAGTGAACCAGCCGGACCGCTGCGTCCGTCCCGTGGGTCCAGCCCGCTCCCTGTCCGGGAAGGTCGAACCGCAGCCACCCGTCCAAGCCCGCAATGGCGTCGTCGCCCGCCTGCGCGTCCCCGTTCGCAGCGCGGCGAGCCAACTCGGCGAACCAGCCATGGCGGTGGGCGACGCGAAGGTCGGTCGGGTCCTGGTCGGCGGGATTCCAGCAGTCGGGTGGCGGGACCAGCGGGCCCGGCGGGGCATGATCGGCCCGGAAGGCCGGGGGCCCGAGCGCGCCGGGAAGCGGCTCGACGGGCCGCGTGGCGCGGGGAATGGGACCCTGAAGCACCTCTCGGAGCCCGGCGGCGGTGCGCGACCGCAGCGCCGACCACCAGGGATGCCCAGTCGGGAGCCGGCTCACTCGCCAGGCATGTCGAAGTCGAAGTCCATCTCGTCGCCGAGCTCGTGTTGGAGGTAGACCTTGAGCCGGGCCTCCATACGAGCTTGAATCTGGCGGATTCGCTCCTTGCTCACGCCGAAGCGGTCGCCGATCTCGGAAAGGCTGGCCGGGTCTTGCGCCATGAGCCGCTCCGTCCAGATGGCCCGTTCGCGTTCGTCGTCGAGCGTCGCCTGGAAGGCGTTGAGTTTTTTCTTCACGAGCTCGCCCAGCTGCCCGTCGGCCACGCGCGTCTCCGGGTCGACGTTCTCTTCGTCTGGAACGATGTCCTGGAGGGGGCGCCCCTCCTCGCCGGCCATCGGCGTGGTCAGGGACATGGCTGGTGCTCGCATGTGCTGATCGACCGCGATGACCTCGCTCTCTGGCACCTCGAGCCGCTCGGCCAACGCCTTGGTGGTGGCCGGATGTCCTTCGGCCAGCAGCCGCTGACGTTCTTTTTGAAGCTGAAAGAAGAGCTTCCGACCATTGCGCGTGGAGCCGAGTCGGACAAGGCGGAAGTTGTCCATCAAAAAACGAAGGATCATCGCCCGAATCCAGTACTGGGCGTAGGAGCTGAAGCGGATGCCACGGTAGGGGTCGAAGCGGCTGAGCGCCTCGACCAGGCCCACGTTCCCCTCCTGGATCAGGTCCAGCACGTTGGCCCACTGCCGGTGGTACTGGAACGCAATCTTCACCACGAGGCGCAGGTTCGCGGTGACCAGCCGCTCGGCCGAGGCCGCGTCGCCGTCTTCGTAGTACCGCAGGGCGACCTTCTTCTCTTCGTCAGGATCAAGCAGCGCGTAGCGCCGGATCTCCTGGAGGTAGTGGGTCAGGAGGTCGCCGCCGCCAGCAAGGGTGTGCGTGCCCTTGAGGGCAGGGAGCTTGGGCAGCGGGCGCCGGGCCTCGTTCCCCAACGGGTCCACGACTTCTCCGGACGCATCGAGGATCTGGTCCTCGTTGTCCTCGACTCGGTCGTCGTCCTCTTCGTTTTCGTCGGGTTCGCTGCTCATGGCTCCTCGGGTCGCGCCGTGATGGCTCCGGGGCGCAGAAGGGCCTCTACGACCTCGGGGCTGCCGGCAACGAAGGACTCGCCCTCGTTGGCGAAGGGGTCGACGGGTCCGCCCGTTGCCAGGCTCACCGCCCGGCCCCCGAGTACCTCTATCAGGGCCAGTCCCGCGGCGGTATCCCAGCTCGACCAGCCGGGGGCCACCAACACGGCCTCTGCCGCGCCCCGGGCGACCAACGCAAGGTGGGCCGCCGTGCCGCCGATGCAGCGGGCCTTGCCCTCATACCGGATCCGGAAATGCGTGTGAAATCGTGACGGAAGGTACATCGTTCGGGGCGCGGTCCGCGCCCCGAACGGCCGCAGCGCCTCCCCGTTGTGCCACCCCCCCCGGGCGGTGCCGACCGTCTCGACATGGTAGTGTTCGGCGAGGCGAGGGAGCCAGAGCGCGCCGCATTCGACGACGGGACGCCCGGCGACGGGGACGACCCGGGCCACGGTGGGGCCCCAATGGGCCAGCCCCTCCACGTAGCTGCTGGTGCCGTCGATCGGATCCACGATCCACCACGCGCCGTCGCCGCAATCGCCCCCGCTTTCCTCGGTGACGAAGGCGTCACCGGGAAAGAGTCTCCGCAGCCCGGCGAGAATTGCGACCTCCGCGATCAGGTCGCCTTCGGTCACCGGGGTGCCGTCGGCCTTCTGCCGCGGCAGAAGATCAGCGTTCCACGCCGAGATTGCCACGCTTCCGGCGTGGGCCAGGACGCGCCGGATGCGCTCGGCGCGCTCGGGGTACACCGTCATGCCGCCCGCCTATCCGGATTGCGTGCTATGGGGCGGGGGGTTCGATCGACGTGGCGAGGGCGACTCTCAAACTCACCGGTGTGTACGAGCCATGGGGCTCGCATGTGCGCCAGGGTCGCCTGCAACGCGCCAGCGGCGCCGAGTCGGCGGTCCTGGTGCGGGTGCTGGAGGGGCGCCCGGCTGACGAAGTGTCGCTGGCCAGACTGCGCGAGGATGGTCGGTTGCTCGCTCGTCTCCAACACGAGCACGTGCTGCGTATCGAGCAGACCAGCGGGGTGGGCGGGTCGCTGGCGCTGGTGCACGAGAGCTTCGATTGTGTCGCGATGAGCCACGTCATCACCGCGCTGAGGGCGCGCGGACAGGTTCTGCCGTCGCGGGTGGCGGTGGAAGTGGTGGCGGCGGTGGGAATCGCCATCGAAGAAGCACTGAAGATCACCGACGGCGAGCGGCGGGTGATCCACCCCGGCCCCACCCCCGGCGAGGTCCTGGTCGACACGGCCGGGCGCGTGAAGTTGGGCGGGGTCTCGGCGATCGGTGCGGGGGAGCCGTGGCCATCCCCGCCGCCCGGTTACGCGGCCCCTGAGGGGGCGGGGGGCTGGCAGGCGGCAACGTGGATGGTGGGCGCGCTGCTGCTCGAACTGCTCACGGGCAGCGCCCCGGGCGAGGTGGTCCGGGATTCCACACGACATGAGGCGCTCCTCCGGCGCCTGGTCCTCAAGCTCGTGGCCCGGCCGGGCGACACCCCCACCGAACCGTTGATCCAAGCCGTTCGTCAGGCACTCGCGTTCGACCCGGAGGTCCGCGGGACGCCGGGTGCCTACGGACGCATGCTTCGCGACCTCGCGCTGCAACTCCAGACACCGGGCCTGCGTGCCTGGGCGCCCGGTACCGTGCCTGCCGTCCAGCGCCAGGTGACGGGCGCGGGGCCGAATCGGACCCTGCCGCCGCCGCACTCCAGCGTGCCGCCGGCGCCGCCCCTCGCGCCGCCCCTCCACGAATTCCCTGAGCATGACCCGGAGCCCACGATGATGGGTATTCCGCTGCCGACCCGCGCGGCGCCTCGCATGCAGACCCCGTCGGAGACGGTGGGGGTGCCGGTTTCGGCGGTCCGGTCGCAGCCGCAGCGCGTCGCGCCGGGTCCGGCGGTCGGGTCGGGACGGCCGAGGGCCGGGGCGGGTCCGGCGATCGGTCCCGGCGCGCCTCAACCGAACCGCCTGGCGGGGATGCCCGCGCTTCCGCCCATCGGCGAGGCGTCGGAGGAGGCAGAGCACACCGTGGTGGCCCGCCCTCTCGAACGCGTCTCCGTCGCCCCGGCCCCCATCGATCCGCTGTACGTTCCCATCGCGGGGGGCGCCCCGCGGGGGCCCGCCCCCGTCGCCCGAGGCGGCGCGGTCCTCGATGAGGACGACGACGCGCCGCGCCTGGGTCGCAGCCTGTTCCCGCTGGTGCTCGGCGCGCTCACGGCGCTGTTCCTGCTGGCCTCGCTGGTTGTGCTCGGCGCCGCCTGGTGGTTCTTCGGGGGGGACGAATCCGAAGTCGTCCGGGTGCCGACCCTGGCGGACGTGGTCGGGGAGGAGCCGTCGTCGCCTTCCGGTACGGAGGGCACGCCGGCCCCGGCGATGGCGGCGCCGCCCGCCGCGCCGCCCGCCGCGCTCGCGCCGCCCGCCGCGCCGGCGCCGCCGCCCCCCGCGAAGCCCCCCCCGCCGGCCAGGCCGGCCGCGCCGGCGCCGCCGCCCCCCGCGAAGCCCCCCCCGCCGGCCGCGACCGACGCCAGG
>SHYX01000041.1 GCA_009692585.1 Myxococcales bacterium | reverse complement strand
GCATAGCTGCTGCTGCCGGAGCGCGAGGCGGTGTTGTCCTCGACGAGCATGTCCGTGTAGGAAGATGCGTCGTAGGACAGGTACACGCCGGTGCCATACAGGTAGGCGTACTGGCTGGACCCGAGCGTCGGCGCGGCTGCCGTGTTTCCCGAGACCCTCAGCCCGTCCCAGGACCCGGTGCAGCCGGTGACGCTCAGCCCGGCGCCCGTGACGTACACGTAGGTCGATGAGCTCAGTGCCGGGGTCGCGGCGTTGCCCGAGACCACGATGTCCGTGGCGGTGACGTTCGCGTAGTACAACTCGGCGCCGGTACCGTAGCAGAACTCCTCCGAGCAGGTGTTGCCGGAGATCTGGAGGTCGTCGAGCACGACGTCCGCCGCATAGACGTACAGTCCGGCGCCGCTCCCGCCATCGCCGCCCTTGATGGTGAAGCCCCGCAGCGTCGGGGTTCCCGACGAGATGGTGACCGCCGTCCCCCTCCCGGTGCCGGCAATCACCGTGGAGTCGGACCCGTCCATCCCCTCGACGGTGATGGAGCGCGAACCGAAGTCGACGTCCTCGTTGTACTCACCGGCCGCGACACAGACGTGCTGGCCGGAGGAGGAGGCATTGATGGCCGACTGGATGGTGGCGTAGGCGCCCGGAACCGACAGGCCGTCGTCGACCGGACCGTCGCAGTCGTTGTCCACGTCGTCGCAGATGTCCTCCGCCGCTGGATTGATGTCCTCGTCGGCTTCGTCGCAGTCGGAGCTGGTGGTGTCGTAGCCGGCCGGTGCGAAGCAGGCCGCGCCCGCATAGGTGCCGTAGTAGCCGTCGCCGTCGGTGTCGCTGTAGTAGGCCACGATGTCGACGCTGTCGGCCTCGTTGACCACCCCGTCGCAGTCCCAGTCCGTGCCGCCGCAGTACTCCGAGGCCCCGGGGTGGATCGCGCCATTGACGTCGTTGCAGTCGTCGGAGCTTGCGTCGTAGCCGGCGGGCGCCTCGCAGTCCTTGGTGCTGACGCTCGGGTTACCGTGCCCGTCACCGTCGGCGTCGGCGAACCACTCGGCCATGTCCACCGCGTCCTCGTCCGCCCCATCGTCGCAGTCGTCGTCGATGCCGTTGCAGTACTCGTCCGCGCCGGGGTGCACCCGGTCATCGGTGTCGTCGCAGTCGTTCTTGGTCTCGCTGGCGCCTGGAGGCAGCGCGCAGGCCTCGATGGGATTGGCGCCGTCGCCATAGAGATCACCGTCGGCGTCGGCGTAGAACGTCAGCGAGTCCCCTGCCCCTTCATCGATGGTGCCGTCACAGTTGTTGTCGAGTCCGTCGCAGGCTTCGGCCGCGCCTGGCTTCACTTCGAGGCGGGTGTCGTCGCAGTCATCGCAGGAGGGGAAGCCGTCCCCGTCGGCGTCCCCCTCGTCGAACGCGCCGTTGCAGTTGGTGTCGGGGCCGGCACAGGCGGTCTCGGGGGCCCCGGGGTGGTAGTCGACGCTCGCGTCGTTGCAGTCGGTTCCTTCGGCCACGTAGCCCCTCGGAGCGTCGCAAGCAGTTCTGCGCGCGGCGGCGTCACCGTACCCGTCCTGGTCACCGTCGGCGTACCACGTGGTCATGTCGACGGGCTCTTCGTCCACGACGCCGTCGCAGTCATCGTCGGCGCCGTTGCACCGTTCGTCCGCGCCGGGGCTCACCGCCGCGTCGTTGTCGTCGCAGTCGCTCTCGATGTCAAACCCATCGCCGTCGTCATCGGCCGGGCCCACGGGCGCTTCGCCGGTGTCGGTTTCGGGACAGCCGAGCAAAAGCAGGACGAAGATGACGCGCATCAGGTGGGCTCCGAACGGGACCATCGTAGCGGCAAGGCCACAAAACCGCTCCTGCCGCGGCACCGGTATGCATTTTCTTTTCGTCTGGCTCGCGGTTGCGGGTCAGACTGCCGCAACCCCGACAACTGGAGCTCACATGATTCTCTCTCTCCTGCTTCTCGCCTGTGGCGGCCGTGACGACAGCACCTTCGGCGATGACATCATCCCCACCAAGGACCAACTCCGCGTCAACATGCCCATCGCGTCCGACGCGGCCAAATCTCCCGACGATCCCGAGGCCTGGGCCCACTACTACGACGTCACCCGCAACGTGACCGAGAGTGTCAACGGCGTGATCACCCTGGTGCTCGGCGTCACCTGGGCCGTCGTGACCACCCAGACGCCGAGTTGGACCGACGAGGCCGAGAGCGAGGCCATCTGGGGCCCGTACAAAGACAGCGGCCTGGACCCGTACTCCGTCGGCGTGTGGGTCAAGAAGGCCGAGGACGAAAGCTACACCTGGAGCCTGTTCATGGTCCCCAACGGCGGCACCGTCGACGCCGACGCGGTCGCGTTCGTGGCGGGCGAGGTCGAGACCGGCGTCACCCGCGACGCGGCCACCGGAAAGTTCATCATCGACTTTTCGGCGGCCAACGCCATGGACCCGAGCAACAACCTCGTCGGCACCTTCGCGACCGAGTACAGCTACGACGAGGCTGGCGTCAGCGCGCTGGTGGCCACCGACGACTACGGTTTCGAGAACCTACCGAAGTACGACGCCGTCTACGACTACGACGAGGACTACGACGGCGCTGGCGAGATGGACCTCGCCTACCTTGCCGACCTCAACCTCAGCGGCACCGACGAGATCGTGACCCTGAAGTCCCGCTGGCAGGCGGACGGCATGGGCCGCGGGGACGGGCAGATCCTCGGCGGCGACCTCGCGGTCGAGAACGTCACCGTCAGCGAGTGTTGGGGCACCGACTTCCTCACCAGCTACTGGGTGGACACCGCCGGGCTGTACGACCCCGTCGGCGTCGAGAGCGCCTGTGCCTTCACGCCGGCCAGCTACGCGGACGAGGCGTCGTTCTCCGCCACCGACTGAGCCTCGACACACTCCTGGGCGCCGCGACGCGACCGGGCGTCCTTCTTCAGGAAGGCTCCGGTTCGCGGCGCGGCGTCGCGCGCCACCAGCAGCGGGGGGGAACGGCTCGGCGCGGTTCCCCCTACCGGGCCGTCCCCTCCGGCCTCCAACCCTTGGTCTCCGGCCTGCGGCCCTCTCCCCTCCAAGCCGCCCCCCATGCCGCCCGGCCGTTTCATGGGTCTCCGGGAACCGCGGAGCGCGGCATGGGTGACTCACCGAGGTCGCGTTATCTCAGCGTCCACCCCCCCAGACGCGCCCATGAGCACCATCCGCATCCACTCCCCCGCCAACGGCGAGTTCGTCGGCGAAGTGGCGATCGACACCCCCGACAGCATCGTCGCCGTCGTCCAGCGGGCCCGCGACGCCCAGGTCGAGTGGGGCCTCAGAACCGTGGCCGAGCGCGCTGGCATTCTCCTGAAGGTTCGCCGAAAGATCCTCGACAACACCGACGCCATCGTCGAGAACGCCGCGCGCGAGAACGGCAAGCCCCGCCACGAGGGGCTCCTCCACGAGGTGCTGACCCAGTTGGAGCTGCTCACCTACTTCGGCACCGAAGCCGAACGCATCCTGGCGCCCCAGAGCATCCCCATGCGGCTGTTGAAGCACCGGGCCAGCTACATCCACTACCGACCGCGCGGGGTGTGCGCGATCATCGCGCCCTGGAACTTCCCCAACCACCTCGGCTTCGGCGGCGCGGCGATGGCGTTGGTGGCGGGCAACGCCGTCGTCCTGAAGCCGAGCGAGTTCACGCCGCTCTCGGCGCAGCTGTTGCGCCGCTGCTACATCGACGGCGGCGTGCCCGAAGCCTGCATCCAACTCGTCAACGGGTACGGCGACGTCGGCGCCGCGCTCATCGGCGCCGGCGTAGACTTCGTCGAGTTCACCGGCAGTGTCGCGACCGGGCGCAAGGTAGCCGCGATGTGCGGCGAGCGGCTGATTCCCTGTGTCCTGGAGCTTGGCGGCAAGGCGCCCGCGTTGGTCATGGAGGACGCCGACACGCCGCGCACGCTGGAAGCCGTGCTGTGGGGCGGGTACGCCAACGCCGGCCAGGTGTGCGCGTCGATCGAGCGGCTCGTCATCCACGAAAAGGTGCACGACGCCTTCGTGGACAAACTGGTCCGCCGGGTCAAGGCCCTGCGCGTGGGCGACGCCAGCGGCGCGGCCGACATCGACGTCGGCCCCCTGGTCAACCAGCGGCAGCTCGAGATCGTGGAGCGGCTGGTGGCCGACGCGGTCGCCAAGGGGGCAACGGTGGCCTGCGGCGGCAAGCGAGTCGAGGGCGCCGGCTTCTTCTACGAGCCCACCGTCCTGGTCGGCGTCACCATCGACATGGACATCGTGAACCAGGAGACCTTCGGCCCGGTGGTCCCGGTGCTGAGGGTCGGCAGCGAGGCCGAGGCCATCCTGGAGGCCAACCGCAGCCACCTCGGCCTGCTCGCCTACGTGTTCACCCGAAACGGCGGGCGGGGCCGACGCATGGCCGAGCAGATCCGCGCGGGCACGGTCATGGTGAACGACGTCCTGGCCACCGCGGCCGCGCCGGAGACGCCCTGGGCCGGGCTCAAGGCTTCAGGCATCGGCGTCGCCCACAGCGACGACGGGCTGCGCCACATGTGCGAGGCCCGGCATGTCAACTACGACTCCCTGCCCTGGCTGAAGCGGGAGCTCTGGTGGTTCCCGTACGACAAGAAGACGCTGCCGCTCTTGCGCCGGATGCTCAAGCTCCTGTACGACAGCCCGTTGGGGCGGTTGTTGTAGCAGTCAGCGCAGCTGCCGCGCCCGCTGCAGACCTTCGCGGTACTCCGCGATGTTTGGCATCAACTCACAGGCCTTGACGTAACAATCGAGCGACTCACGGGAGTTCTCCTTCATGATCGACATGTCGCCCTTCTTCGCCAGCATCTCCGCCGATTGTTCGATCTTCATCTTCTCGATTATCTCGCTTCGATATTCGCGACGGGTCGCCTCGACGACCAGTCGATCGTAGGCCTTCCGCATCGCGGCGTGAAGCTGCTCGACCTGGGGAGTGTTGACCTGACCCCAGCGGCCGTGACTGAGTGCTCCGAAGTCGGCGTTGAGCGTGGCCCATGTGGCCTCGACCTCTTCGGTGGTACAGATCCAATGGAGGTCCAGAGACTCGAAAAGGCTGCCCTTGGTGACGGCCCGTTGCCGGTCCGCGAGCACGCGCATCATCCGCTCGGTGGCGCGGCTATCGGCCTCGAGGTCGAGGAATTCGACCAGATGGAGATCGGCGAGGGTCCAGATCATCCCGGCCGTGGCCGAGCGCGATAGATTGGAAACCGCAAACAACTCACGCAAGCGATAGCTGGTCGAGGTGAGGATCTTGAAGAAGGCCTGTTCTTCGGCATTGGTCTTCATCTCACTGATGACCCGCTCCGCCCCCTCCGCCAGGTAGACGTATTTGTCCAACCACGGTCGAAGCGTGGTCGCCAACTCCTCCGCCGCCATGTCCTTGACATGCACCCGCAGCGCCCGAAACAACAACGAGGGGACCCGCAAGGGCGGGCTGATGAAACGTTCGGGAAGCGCTTCCAGAACGTGGAACATCCACTTTCCCTCGCGCTCGCGGAGGACCCGCTGGTACACGAATTCGGTCTGCTTCTGAAGGAGCTGGACCAGCTGTGCGAAGGTGATGACGCCCATCTCGATGAGCGCCTCGCCTTGGCGGACGCCGTTGGTCTCCATGAGGTCGAGGGACTCCTCGAGCTGTTCGCGCCGCAGCTGGTTGGCGCGGAACATCAGGATGCCCAGGACTTCGTCTTCGCCGATCGGCTCGGTGCGCCAGGCGGCTGGACCCCCCTTGTGCCAGAAGCCCCAGCGAAGTGTGCCGTCGGGCTGCTCCACGGTCAAAAGCCCGGTGACGCGTTCGAGGGCCAGCTCCATCATCGCATCCCGGAGGCTTCGGTCCCCCATCACGCCGCTGAGCGCCGGGGCCAGTCCCCGGATGTCCGGAACGACGAGCCCCCGCTCGATGACCACGTTCCCGTCCTCGTCGCGGGGGGCGTTGACCGCGGGGGCCTCGCCCTGACGGGCCGGGGGCGCCTGGATGACCGTCGCCGGGCGTGATTCGAGCTCCCGCACCCGGCGGCGGAGGGCGTCGATTTCCGGAATCGCCGTGCCGCTCGGCGGCCCAACGACGCCCTTGTCGAGCAGATATCGGCGGATGTCGTCGACCTCGGTGACGAGGCGCTCGACCGCCTCGTGGACCGGCGGCGGCCACTCGGCCACGCGCAGGACCGTCGACCCGTCGGCAAGCCGCTGGATGACCTGCCCGGAAATGGGCCCGACGCGACCCACAAGCGGCAGGATCAGGTCGATCTTCATCTCGGCCGCCGGTTCGCCGTCCACGGTGTCCGCAGACAGGACGATCGCCCCGGTCCGCAACGTGCCGCCCCACTCCTCCAGGAAGGACCGAATCGTTGGGTAGATGCGGGACGCGGAGCGAACGGCCATGCGACGGTCTACTGGAGTCCCCGCCCGATAACCCGCTTCCCGGTGCCGTCGGGCGGGTCTATCACGTACGTCGGCAGGGCGATCCCTGACACCCGGGCGCGCAACTGCTCGTACAGCGCCCATCCGACGTCGAGCGGCACCCGAAACGCGGCGTTCCCCGGTGCCGCGTCGGTGTGGTGCAGGTAGTAGGGGAACACGCGGAGGCGAACCAGCGTCTCGCAAAGCTCGGCCAGGACATCCACGTCATCGTTGATTCCGCGTAGCAGCACGGCCTGATTCAGGACGGGGATCCCCGCATCCACAAGTCGCGACAGCACGTCGCGGACGTCCGGACTGAGCTCCACCGGGTGATTCGCGTGTACCAGGACCCAGACGGGCGCCCGGGCCCGGAGAGCGGACACCAGCCGCGGGGTGATGCGCTGCGGAAAGGTGATCGGGGCACGGGTGTGAATGCGAACCACGGGGATGTCCGGGCGGAGCGAGTCGATCGCGTCCAACAGCCGGGCGTCGGAGATCGCCAGCGGGTCGCCGCCGCTCAGGATCACCTCGCGCGCCCCGCTCCCACGCGCGTACCGGAACATCGCCGCCCACTCGCTCGGGGATGGATCTTCGCTCGCCCCCGGCTGGTGGTCACGCCGGAAACAGTATCGACAGTACACATGACAGCGTTTGGTCAGGAGCAGGAGCACGCGGTCGTCATGCTTCCGGACCACCCATGGCAGCGGGGACAGCGCCCGCTCGCCCACCGGGTCCGCGATGTCCCCCGCGTCGTCGACGAGTTCCGCAGGGTCGGGCAGGGCGGTCCGCAGCCGGGGATCGCCCGGCCGCGTCGCATCCCCCAGGTAGCCGCGCGGCAGCCTGACCGGGAACCGACCGGCAATCTGCTCCCAATCCACCACCCGCATCCACGGGAATCGGACCTCGGCCTCGGGCCTACCCACCACCGCGCCCGCGTGATAGCCGCGCGCTTTCCCCGGTGTCTTCATGGCGTACCAAACCTCCGATTTCCGCAACGGACTCAAGGTCGAGACCGAAGGTGCGCCCTATAGCATCGTGTACTTCCAGTTCGTCAAGCCGGGCAAGGGCACCGCGTTCACGCGCACCAAGCTCAAGAACCTGCTTACCGGCGCGGTGATCGAGCGTACCTATCGCAGCGGAGAAATCCTCGACGAAGCGGACGTCGAAGAACAGCCCATGCAGTTCCTCTACGAACAGCAGGGCGTGTACACCTTCATGAACACCGAAACCTACGATCAGGTCGAGATCCAGGGAGCGGTCATCGCCGACGACGCCAAATTCCTCATCGAAAGCCTTGAAGTCAGCGTGCTGTTCTACAAGGGCCGCGCGGTGAACGTGACGCTGCCCAATTTCATCGAAAGCAAGGTGGCCTGGACCGAACCGGCGGTCAAGGGCAACACGTCGAACAACATCACCAAGAACGCCAAGCTGGAATGCGGCGCCGAGATCCAGGTGCCGATCTTCGTCAAGGAGGGGGAACTGCTCAAGGTCGATACCCGGGATGGCGGCAGCTACGTCTCCCGGCTCTGACGCGCCCCGCGCCCGATGAATGCCGCGCTCCTCCGCGCTCGCGCGACCGTCCTCACCGCGCTTCGTACGACGCTGGCACGCGAAGGCTTCCTGGAGGTCCAGCCGCCGGTCCTGGTCCGGAGCCCGGCGCTCGAGGCCAACCTCGAAAGCGTGGTGTGCGCGGACGGTTTCCTGCACACGTCACCGGAGTTCGCGCTCAAGCGCGTCCTCGCCGCCGGCCTGCCGCGTATCTACGCGATGACGCCGGCGTTTCGGAACGAAGAGGCCGGGCGCCACCACTCCCGCGAGTTCACCCTGTTGGAGCTGTACCTTCACAACGCCAACTACCTCGATCTCATCCCGCTCGTAGAGGGGCTGGTGTCCGAGGCGGCTCGTGCCCTCACTGTCGCGACACCACGCTTCTCGCGGACGACGGTTGCCGCGCTTTTCGGGGGGGCGGTCACCGCCGATGACGACGAGTTCTTTCGGCGCTGGGTGACCGAGATCGACGCCACCCTCACCTCGCCGACCTGGGTCCTCGACTTTCCCGCCCGACAGGCCGCCCTGGCCGAGGTCCGCGGCGAGGTGTGCGAGCGCCTGGAGCTGTACCTGGGCGGCCTGGAGCTGGCCAACGGCTACTCGGAGCTGCGCGACGGGGCCGAGCTCCGGCGTCGTTTCGCCCAGAGCGCCGCGTCGCGGCTGTGCGCCGGGCGCGCCCCCCACCCCACCGACGAAGGGGTCATCGCGGCGACCGACCGGCTGCCGCGCACCGCAGGCATCGCCCTCGGCGTCGACCGCCTCGTCATGGCGTTGACCGGCACGCCGGACATCGCCGACGTGCAGATCGAACGGTGACCACCACCGAGCGCGGCGGCTACTGCCCGGCCCCGTAGTACAACCACGAGCCGCCCGAGTTGCCGTAGCCGAAGCCGTCCCAGCTGGTGGCGCCGGACATCCAGTCGGCAAGCCCGTCGTTGTTGACGTCACCCCCGCCGCTGATGGCGAAGCCGACCGCATCGGAGGTGTTGGCCCCGGTGAAGCGGGCGTCGTAGGCCGAGGCGCTGGTGCTGCCGCTGGCGACCGGACCGTAGAAGAAGTAGGCCGCTCCCGTGCCGCTGAGCGCGGCGTAGTCGTAGCCGGTGGCCCCGACCATCAGCTCTCCGGTCAGGTCGGCGTTGGCGTCGCCGACGCCCGCGACCGTGCGCCCGAAGAAGTCGGTGGCGACCTCGCCGGTGATGACCGACCCCGCGGCCGCGGCCGCCGTCGTCGACGCGCCCGGCGTGCTGGTGATGACGTAGACCGCGCCCTGGTCGCTGGCCCCCGCCCGGTCGGCGCCCGCGGCGTAGTCGCCGCTGCCGTCGCCGTCGTGGTCGCCCAGGTAGGCGACCGAGAGCCCCAGCCGGTCGGCTGCCGCCGAGCCCGTCAGCGTGTAGTCCGCCGTGGTGGCCGCCACCGTCCCGGAAAGCGACCCACCACCGAGGAAGACGTAGACCGAGCCGGTGGCCGTGGCGCTGGACGCCGACGGCGCCCCCAGGACGAAGTCCGCCATTCCGTCGTTGTCGAGGTCCCCCATGGCCACCGTGTAGCCGAGGTTCTCCGCCGCCACGCTGCCGGTGATGAGCGCCGTCGCCGTCGTGGAGAGGTCCTCCGCACCGCTGACGGTCGAGCCATCGTAGAACGCGACCAGCCCCGCCCCTGAGGAGTACCCATAGGCGCTCACCAGGATGTCGGACCTCGTGTCCCCGTTCGCCTCGGCCCCGTCCACGGCGAAACCCACGTAGGTCGTGGTGCCGCTCATGCTGAAGCTGGCATCGGCCGTGGAGACGGATGTGCCGACGTTGCCACCCAAGAGCAGGTAGGCCGTGCCGCGATCATCCGCGTGCGAACGCCACGCCGCCGACAGCAGGTCGTCGCTGCCGTCGGCGTCGACGTCGCCCGCGAAGCGCGTGGTCGAGCCGAACTGGTCGCTGTTGCGGCTGGTGTCGCCGTCGATGCTCAAGTCGGCGCTGGACAGGCTGTCCGAGGTGTCGACCGGCCCGTACCAGAGGTTGGTACGGCCCATGTCGGTGGCGGTGCCATCGTAGAAGCCCTGGCCGACGACGACGTCGGCGTAACCATCCCCGTTGTAGTCGCCGTTGTTGCACACTGCGGTGCCGACGGCCATGTTGGCGGCGGTGCCGTACGCGCGGAAGTCGTAGGCGTCCTTGATCTCCTGGGTGCCCGAGAACTCGCAGACGGTGTCGTCGTCGACGCAGTCGTTGTCCACGCCGTCGCCGCAGACCTCTGCCGCGGCCGGGTTGACCGCGGCGTCGGCGTCGTCGCAGTCGGTGTTGTCGAGCACGTAGCCCGAGGGCGCGCCGGCGCAGGCGGTGGCGGTGGTTGCCGGGTTGCCGTAGCTGTCCACATCGGCATCGGCATAGTACACGGTGCCGCCCAGCCCCTCGTCGATGCTCAGGTCGCAGTCGTTGTCCAGGCCATCGCAGATCTCGGTGGCGCCCGGATAGACCGTCGCGTCGAAGTCGTCGCAGTCGGTGACGTCGGTGACCCCGTCGCCGTCGATGTCGCTGGCGCAGTCGTAGTTGGCGGCGCCAGGGGTGCCGTACTCGTCGGCGGTGGTGGCTGAGGTGTCGTACCAACGCCAGCTGGTGCTGGCCGTGCCGGCGTTGGTGGAACACCAGGCGGCGATGTTGTCGTTGTTGGTCGCGTCGGCCGAGTCGGGATCCAGCCCCATGGAGAAGCGGACCCTGTTCGGCCAGCCGAGCACGTACACGACGCTGTCGATGGCGGTGCCCGTCGACCGATCCCCGGCGATGTACATGGCCAGCGTATCGGCGTCACGCCGGAGGTAGAGCGTATTGTCGTAGTAGGTGCCGACGTAGCCGACGCCCTGGGACTCGTCGCCCCAGACGTAGTCGCAGGCCAGTGGATAGCTGACCGAGGACCCCTCGTAGTCGTTGCTGTCGCAGAGCACGACGTACCCGCCGGGTGCCACGCTCAGCCCCGCCGCGGGATCGATGTAGACCTGGTTTCCGGAGGCCGAGGTGCCCCGGGCGAAGACCCAGTTGTCCAGGTCGATGGTGCGCGTCGAGGTGTTGACCAACTCGACCCAGCTGGCGTTGTTCTGCACGCCGGTGCCGCCGATCGACGAGCGGCGGTTGATCTCGTTGACGACGATGTCGCCGACCACGACGAAGTCCTCGTCTACCCAACCGTCGCAGTCTTCGTCCGTGCCGTCATCCGACTCCGTCCCGGCGGGATTGACGCCGGCGTCGCTGTCGTCGCAGTCGTCGTCGTTTGGCACATAGGTGCCGCCGCCCGAGCAGCCGCCGGGGCTCGCCGCGTCGCCGTAGCCATCGCCGTCGACGTCGGCAAAGCCGCCGGAGTTGTCGATGGCGCCGTCGCAGTCGTTGTCGATGCCATCGCAGACCTCGGTGGCGCCGGGGTTGATCGTGGCGTCGGTCTCGTCGCAGTCGGTGTCGCCGGTGTAGCTGTCGCCGTCCAGGTCCGGGTCATTGGTGCAGTCGCTGCCGTCGGCGCCCGGCGTGCCGTACTCGTCGAGCGCGGTCCCTGAGACGTCGTACCAGCGCCACGACGTCGAACCCACCCCGGAGTTGGCGGCGTTTTCGTTGGTGGAGCACCAGGCGCCCAGGTTGTCGTTGAGCCCGCTGTCATAGTAGGCGGCGTCGAGCGACATCGAAAAGCGCAGTTGACGCGGCCAGTAGCCGTTGGTGGCGTCGTAGTAGTAGCTGACCCCATCGACGAGCGTACCGGTCGTGCGGTTGCCGTCGATGTAGAAGGCAACACGGTCGGAGTCGCGACGTAGATAGAATACGTTGTTGTGATAGGTGCTCTGGTAGGTCGAGGCCTGCGTCTCGTCGCCCCACACGTAGTCGCAGCTGAGGGGGTAGGCGGTGCTGGCGCCGACGTAGTCGTCGGTGTCGCAAAAGGTCGCGTAGTCTCCGGGAGCGAGGATCGGCGCCGCCGTCGGGTCGAGCGCGATCTGCTGCCCGGTGGTGATGCCGCGGGCGAGCGTCCAGTTGGACATGTCCACCGTGCGGGCGCTGTTGTTGTAGACCTCGACCCAGGCGGCGTTGACCTTGGCCCCGGCGGTACCCAGCACCGAATACCGGTTGATCTCGGTCACGATGACGTCGCCGGCCGCGACGAAGTCTTCATCGACGTAGTCGTCACAATCGTCGTCGATGAGGTTGTCGCTCTCCGACGCACCGGGATTGATCGCGCCGTTGCTATCGTCGCAATCGTCGACCGCACCGTCGTAGCCGTCGCCATCGCCGTCGGCGCTGGAGCGGATCACCTTACCGGCGACAGCCGTATCCGTTGCGGCACGGGCGCTGTCGGGCGCGGTGTCGGCGATCTGGAACTCGGCACACGCGGCGAGCAGGAGCAGCAGGCCGGGCGTCGCGAACACACCGACGGCCGAACGGGAGGGGGGCGACATGGGGAAACCTCTGCAGACAGTTTAGCGCGACTACCAGGTAATCGCGAGCGTAGCGACGAGTCCGCCGCTCAGGACCGAACCCGCGATCCAGCCCCACGTCAAGCCGTTCGCCTGGTCCCGCCACGCCTGCGCCCGTGCTTCGGGAACCTCCGGGTCGAGCGCCTGCTCCTTGGCATCGGCAGCGATGGCGTACAGCACGCCGGTCGCGATCATCCCGACGCCGCCCGAGACGATCAACGCCGTGTGTCGAGCCGCCGCGTTTTCCCGGGCGATCTGTCCACCCGTCGTCGTCTTCGCATTGAGCTTGTCAGGCAGAATCACCGTCTTGCGCACGCGCGCCTTGATCGGTGCCGCGCCCGCCACCGGCGCGGCGCCGGCCGCCTCCCAGTCGCCCAGCGGCTCGCCCGGCGTCCAATACCGCGTCTCGACCACCTGCCCCTGGTTGTCGAGGTGTTGCAGGGTCGCGGCCACGTCGGAGTCGACCGTGGGCGCGTAGGCCCCGTTGACCTCGATCCAACCATCGGAAAAGGCGCGCAGCGGCGCTCCGGTCTGGTGGGGGAGCCCGGCCAGTTCGTCCACCAGCTTGTCGAGTTTGTGCCCCGAGGGCAACACCGCTTCCGGGAAGCGCGCGGTGATGTCGACCTGCACCATGCCCCCCACCGCCGCGCGCATCCGCGCCTCGTCCTGCTCAAAAAATGCACCAAGAGCCATCACCCGCTGCACCCGCACCACGTCACCGGACGAAAGCGGATCCTTGACGCAGCCGAGGCGCTCCCGCACGTCCATGCGCGCGCCGCCGAAGCCGGCGGGGTCCTGTTCCGCAAAGCGTTCCTCCGCGCGATCGGCGGCCTGGATCAGCTCGGCGGAGGTGAACGGTCGGGGGCACTCCACGACCGGTACGGCGAACGCGAAGGGCACTGCGAGCAGGATCACGTGGGCAAGGTAGCATGGCAGAGCTAATCGGCGCCTCGTGGCCCACCCCTCCGACACCGCCTTCTCCCCCGCCGCGTTGACCGCGGCCTGCGCCCGCATCCGTGAACCCCTCACCGTGGTCCGGGAGCGCGTCACCGGCGGTGCGGCTCGCATCGGCGTCAGCTTCACGGCGTCCCCGGACGGCGAACCCATCGGCAGCCTGCCGCCGACGTACCCCGAGTGGCTCGGGGATCGGGCGTTTGCGGAGACCCACGGCACCCGCTTCGCCTACTGCACCGGCGCCATGGCAAACGGCATCGCCACCGTCGAGGTGGTGGTGGCCGCCGCGCGCGCCGGGTGCCTCGGCTTCTTCGGCGCGGCGGGACTCCTGCCCGATCGGGTCGCGGCCGCCGTGGACCGCCTCCAGGCCCAGCTCGGCGACGCGCCCTTCGGCGTCAACCTCATCCACTCGCCGCAGGAGCCGCACGTCGAAGCCGAGGTCACCCGGATGCTCGTGGCGCGTGGCGTGCGCACGGTCGAGGCCAGCGCGTTCATGCGCATCACCCCCCCCGTCGTCCACTACGCGACCGCGGGGATGACGCGCGACGGCGACGGTCAGGTGCGCCGGCCCAACCGCATCGTCGCCAAGGTGAGCCGCCCCGAGGTGGCGAAGCAGTTCCTCGAACCGGCCCCGCAGGCGATGCTCGACGCCCTCGTGCGCGAGGGCAAGCTGACCGCGGTGGAGGCGGAGCTCGCGCGGGGGGTGCCACTGGCCGAGGACATCACCGTGGAGGCGGACTCGGGCGGGCACACCGACAATCGGCCGCTGGTGGCTATGTTTCCGGTCATCCGCGAGCAGGCGCTCCGCATCGCCCGGGAGCGGGGGTACGTCACCGTGCCCCGCATCGGTGCCGGGGGCGGAATCGGGACGCCGATGAGCGCGGCGGCTGCCTTCGGCATGGGCGCCGCCTACGTCCTGACCGGGTCGGTCAACCAGGCCGCGATCGAGTCCGGCGTCGCCCCGGCGGCGCGGGAGCTGCTGTGCAAGGCGCAGATCGCCGACGTCGCGATGTGCCCCGCTGCCGACATGTTCGAGATGGGCGTCCAGGTGCAGGTCCTGCGCCGCGGCACGATGTTCGCCGCCCGCGCCCAGCTGCTTCGGGAGCTGTACCTGCGCCACGCCGGCCTGGACGAGATTCCGGCGGCCGAGCGCGCCCGACTCGAAAAGGAGCTTTTTCAGGGCCCGATCGACGCCATCTGGGCGAGCACCGAGGCCTACTTCCTGGCCCGCGACCCCGCGCAGGTCGACAAGGCCCGCACCGACCCCAAGCACCGCATGGCGCTGGTCTTCCGCTGGTACCTGGGGAAAGCCAGCCGCTGGGCCATCGACGGCGATCCGGCGCGGGTCCTCGACTACCAGCTGTGGTGCGGCCCGGCGATGGGCGCGTTCAACGACTGGGTCAAGGGCACCTTCCTGGCGGCCCCGGCCGAGCGCACCGTGGGCCAGATTGCGTTGAACCTTCTGGAGGGCGCGGCCGTCGTGACCCGCGCCGGCCAGCTCCGAAGCTTCGGCGCCGCCGTGCCCGCAGAGGCCTATGACTACCGGCCCACGCGTTTGGGACTGTCGGCTGCCTACACGTAGTCGGTAACCTTGCGCCGATTCCGGCTCTTCCCGGCGTCCTCGGCCCCGTTCTGGCAAGGTACACACTGGATGGCGAAGGGCAGGAGCGCCAACCGACGCGCGGGGATGGGCTCGCCGCATGAGGTGCAGAGGCCGAAGGCCTCGGGGTCGTTGGCGAGCCGACGGAGGGCCACGTCGATCCGGAGGAGTTGCTCGGCGCGCGCCCGGTTGCGGGACGATGCGATGGTCTGGCCCATCTCGACCAGCGGGCTCTGGTCCTGATCGCGGTTGGACGCCACGTTGGTGTCCCACTCGGCCGCGACCTCGTGGTCGCCCGCCTCGACGAGCGCGTTCCGCAGCCGGTGGAGCGCGTCGTGCACAGCGCGGAGCTCGTCGGGGGTCATGCAGCGATCTATCCCCGAGCGCGCTCGTCACCCAGGCCGCCGCGACGACGGCGCCCAGGGCCATGAAGCGCACCGGTGGCGAGGGGACACGTAGAGGGGCAGACGGCCATGCCGCCCCCCTCAACGCGGCCCGCGTGGCGCTGTCGCGACCGCGGCCTCCGCCGTGAGCGCGGACAACGTCGCGGGGGCACGCGAGCGCGAGCGCCCCCCGACCTTTGTCCGCATGGCTGGCGGTGGCCGGCGGCCGGGCGCGCGTCTTCCCCCCGTTTCATGATGGTTCCCCATGCCGCGGTCCGCAGCTCCTGGACCCATGAAACACCCAGGTGGTATGGGGGACGCCCAGGTGGGTGAGACCGCCACATCCCGGCGCGTTACTCAACGCGCTGGGCGCCGGGAAGTCAGCGTCCGCAGGCCGGAAAGCGGAGCTTGGAGGCCGGAGGGTAGGCGACGGAAGGGGGGGGGCGCGGCGAGCGTCTTCGCCCGTTTCCTGTTAGAGGCCCCCCCCAGGGGTGGGCATGCGAGTGGAGGTGATCGGCGGCGGACCAGGTGGGCTGTGGCTCAGCATCCTGTTGAAGAAACGGGCGCCGTCCACGCAGGTGGTCATCCACGAGCGGAATCGCCGCGGGGACACCTTCGGCTGGGGCGTGGTCTTCTCGGACCAGACGCTGGACGAGTTGGGAGGGGGCGACGAGGTGGCGCTCGACCGCATCCGCGCCGCGTTCGTGTCGTGGCGCGACATGGAGACGCACGTCCGCGGTCAGCGACGCATCAGCAGCGGTCACGGCTTCTGTGGACTGCGTCGCACCGCGCTCCTGGAGATCCTCGAAGATCGGGCGCTCGAGCTGGGCGTGGTGGTGAGCCACCAGGACGAGGTCGTGGATTTCGAGGTCCTGGCAGCGCGGGCCGACGTCGTCGTCGCGGCCGACGGCATCAACTCCGGGGTACGCGCCGCGTGGGCCCAGCACTTCCGCCCCTCGCTCGACCAACGCAAGTGCCGCTTCGCGTGGTTCGGCACCACCAAGGTCTTCGAACGCTTCACCTTCCTGTTCGCCGAGACCGACGCGGGCCTGTTCCAGGTCCACGCCTACCCCTTCGACGCGACGATGAGCACATTCATCATCGAGTGTCGCGACGAAGTCTACCAACGCGCCGGGCTCGACGCCCTCTCGGAGGCCGATACCATCGTGTTCTTCGAGCGGCTGTTCGCCCCGTGGCTCGACGGACACCCGCTTCAGACCAACAAGAGCCTGTGGCGGGTCTTCCCGACGGTGCGGAACGCGGCGTGGTCGCATCAAAACGTCTGCCTCCTCGGCGATGCCCAGCACACGGCCCACTTCTCCATCGGGTCCGGCACCAAGCTGGCGATGGAGTCGGCCATGTCGCTGGCCGACGCCCTCCTGGCGCAAGGCGACGAGCCGATCCCGACGCGTCTGCGCGCGTGGGAAACGGCGAGGCGGCCCCAGGTCGAGCGGCTCCAAGCCGCGGCTCAGGTGAGCCTCGAGTGGTTCGAGAACAGCGCCCGCTACCTTCAGCTCGATGCCGACACCTTCCAGTTCTCGCTGATGACGCGCAGCAAACGCATCACCTGGGACGAGCTTCAGAAGCGTGACCCCGAGGGAATGGCCGCGTTGCGAGGACGCTGGGGCGGCCGCCCCTCGTTGCAGCCGTTCACCTCCCGGGGCGTCACCTTTCCCAACCGAATCGTCGTCTCGCCGATGTGTCAGTACAGCGCCGACGAGGGCGTGCCGACCGATTGGCATCTGGTGCACCTCGGCAGCCGCGCGGTGGGCGGTGCCGGGCTGGTGATGGCGGAAGCGACGGCGGTAACGCCCGAGGGCAGGATCACGCCGGGCTGCACGGGCATCTGGACCGACGCCCAGGCAGGGGCGTGGGCGCGCATCGTGCACTTCGTACACACCCACAGTCCGGCGAAGATCGGCCTCCAGATCGGGCACGCCGGACGCAAGGCCGCGTGCGCCGCGCCGTGGGACGGTGGCAGGCCCCTTCCGGCCGAGGCCGCCTGGCCGATTGTGGGCGCGAGCCCCTTCCCCTGGGACGCCGACTCCCAGGTCCCGCACGCGCTGGTACCCGCCGAACTCGACGCGCTCCAGACCGCGTTCTGCGCCGCCGCACGCCGCGCGGCGATGGCCGGCTTCGACGTGCTCGAGCTGCACATGGCGCACGGGTACCTTCTGGATTCCTGGCTTTCTCCCTTATGCAACCATCGAGACGACGAGCACGGCGGCTCGCTCGAGAACCGGCTTCGATTCCCGTTGCGGGTCATCGCCGCCGTCCGCGTGGTCTGGCCGGCCGAACGTCCCCTCTTCGTGCGCCTCAACGGCAGTGCCTGGGCACCCGGTGACCACACCGACGACGAACACGTTGCCATCGCCCGCGCGATGCAGGCCGCGGGCGCGGACGTGCTTGATCTGTCGAGCGGCGGTACCGTGCCGGACGCCAAGATCACCACCGGGCGCATGTACCAGGTCCCCTTCTCCGAGCGCGCCCGCCTGGAAGCGGGCGTGCCGACGATGACCGTGGGCGCGATCACCTCCCTCGATCAGGCCGACACCATCGTGGCCGCAGGCCGAGCCGACCTCGTGGCCCTGGCGCGCGAGCACCTCCGCGATCCGTACTTCACCCGGCGCCAGGCCAGCGCGGTCGGGGGTGCGGTCCCGTGGCCGCGACAGTACGCCTTCGGACGCCGATGATGGCGGAAGGGCGGGTGCGGCTGCCGGACTCGTGGCTGGCGGTGCTCGGCGACCAGTTCGAGGCTCCGTACATGGCCGAGCTGCGGACCTTCCTGGCCGCGGAAAAGCGCGAGGCGGTCGTATTTCCGCCCGGCAACGAGATCTTCGCCGCGTTCGACCACACGCCCTTCGACAAGGTTCGGGTGGTGATCCTGGGGCAGGATCCGTACCACGGTGCGGGTCAGGCTCACGGGCTATGTTTCTCCGTCCGGCGCGGAGTGCGGACCCCGCCTTCGCTGCAGAACATCTACAAGGAGCTGCAGACCGACCTGGGCATCGCGCCGGCGCCTCACGGTGAGCTGACCGCCTGGGCCGATCGCGGCGTGTTGTTGCTCAACACGGTGCTGACCGTGCGTTCTGGCGCGCCGGCTTCCCACAGCGGGCAAGGATGGGAGCGGTTCACCGACCGGGTGGTCGAGGTGCTTGCGACGCGTCGGGAGGGGCTTGCGTTCGTACTTTGGGGAGCCCACGCCGCGCGCAAAGCTGCCGCCGTGGACCTGTCCGCGCACCTCGTCGTGCGCTCGCCGCACCCCTCCCCGTTCGCGGCAGCGTCGGGCTTTTTCGGCAGCCGGCCGTTTTCCAGGATCAACGACTGGCTTGGCCAGCGCGGCGAGGCCCCGATCGACTGGCGGCTGCCGGGGTAGCGGGGGTGGTCAGGGTTCCTATATGCGGAAGGTAGCGTCGCCGATGGAATCCAGGCGGCTTGGCCCAGGGTCGCCGTCGTTCGGCTCGGGATCATAGGTCCCAAACGTTGTCGTCCTTGACGCGCACGACGTCGATCGTCCCGTCGTGGTCCAACTCGAAGCAGTGGTACCCAACACCGCAGTCGTGAGCGAGCGTGTCGCCGACGAGCCCGTGGACCCGCACGAACTCCGCCCCGCGACCGTGGTAGTCGAGGGGCTCGGCTGCGAGTTCGCGCACGTACACGGCGTTTTCGGAGCTCACGATCCGGGCGTCCGTGAGCTGCTCGAACCGGCGTTCTCCCTGGACCGCAGTGAAGCTCCTGGTGGTGAAGCTGAGGCGGTCTCCCAGCGCCAGCTCCGCCGGGGCGTTCCACGGGACGCCCCCGATCGCCCAGTTGCCATCGGCGGTGTACCAGCGGGTATTGCCCGGGTCACCCGATTGCTGCTCGGGCTGCGCGACGGTCACCTCGACGAGGTGCCAGGTCTGTGAGGCCTGGAGGCTGCCAGACGTGGGCATGTTGGGCCACACCTCGGCGAGACCGCCGTCGTAACTCGTCACGTACGGTGTCCGCGTGGCCAAGTCGGCAGGGACGGCGCCCCAGAACGCGTCGGGTGGGGTGCACGGGCCCGCGTCGCCCTCGGGTGGCGATGCGTCGGCCACGCACTCTCCCCCTTCGAGGTGGGTCCCCACCTCACACGTGACCGTCGAGATAGATCCGAAAAGGGCGAGGAACATCGCCGAGGCGTACCACGCCAGCCGCGGCGGCCCTGTTGCGGCCTGTCCCGCGCGCAGGCCCGATACCCCTGTCAAGCGCGGGTCGAGCTCCGCGACGAGGCGCCCCGCCATCCGCGTCCCGACGTGGCCGCTGTTGGGCAGGGGCTGATCGGGATCAGACAAGAGCGTGGTCAGCTCGATGGGGCGCGGGAGCATGGCGCGGACGATGTCGTAGGGCCGGCCGACACCGACGACGGCCTGTGCCGCCTCGTCGAGGTTGCCCATCGTCGCCGAGAGCGCCCAGGTCCGCAATGTCGGCGAAAACGCCCGTAGCCGCGCGAGGTACCAGGCCGGCGGCGTGGGCCGTCCGGCATCGCGCCGGTTACAACCACGGCGCAATGATCCTCGCCCTCATCCTCGCAGCCTGCGACACCGCCGTCGACACCGGTGACTCCGCCGAACCGGAGGAGATCGATTACCCCGACGTCGCGGTGTGCGAACCGGCGGTGGTGGCGTTCGACGGGCCCGAAGAACCCCACGTCAACGACACGTGGACCTTCTGGCTCACCTGCGACGACGTCGTCCAGATGGGCGCCAGCCGGCTGTCGGTCGACCCCGCCACCGCCGGGGAGATCGACGACAGCGGCAACGTGCCGGTGATCACCTGGAAACAAGCCGGCGCCGCCACGTTGAAGGTGCAAACCGGGCGCTTCAAGGGCGAACGCGCGATCACCATCCTGGAGTAGAGATGCGACTGTTCTTCGTCGCGGCCCTGCCGCTGTTCGCCTGTGACGACGGCACCGACTCCGGCGACCCGGACGCCGACTCCGGCTCGGACTCCGCCGCGGATTCGGCCGACAGCGGAGCCGAGACGGGAGAGACCGGCGACACCGCGGAAACCGGCGACCCCGCGGACACCGGCGACACGGCGGACACCGGGGACACGGGCACGCTCGACGCCACCCTGGGCCTGGACCTCAGCGGCGATTTCGCGGGCAGCCGGGTCGAGCTCCGTTGGCTCGACCCCGTCTCCATCGGCCTGGACCCCCTCATCTACGGGGACGCCTACCTCGACGCCAACGTACCCGCGGACCACGTCGACGTCACCGCACCGGAACCAGGGGCCTCGCTCCTGGTCGAGATCGACCCGGTCAACGCGCCCGGCATGCTCCTCGCGATCTTCGTCCCCGCGCTGTACGCGGACGCGGACGGCAGCGGCGGGCACAGCGAAGGGGAAGCCTACGTCGGCGTAGGTCTGGAGTGGCCGGTGTTCATCGCGGGCGACCTCACTGCCGGGGCGGCCTTCATCGGGCTGGTCAAGGGCTGGAACACCATCGCCTTCGGCGAAGACGGGAGCCTGACGGTAGGCGATGTGGCGGCGATTCCCCTCCCCGCCAACCTCGCGCCGGTCGAGGACCTCACCCTGCGCGGCACCTACGCCGACGATCCCGACGGCCTGGGCCTCGTCGTCGCTTCGGGGATGGCCTTCGACGGGGGCGACTTCCCCGCGCTGCTCATCGACCAGCCCCTCAGCGCCGCCTGGAGCCTCACCCTCAGCGGCGAGCCCCCGGCCGATCACCTCTACGAGCCCGCCATCATCGGCTCCGCCGCCGCCGTCGAGGTTCCCTACACCTACCTGGACGTCAACGGCGACGGCGCCTGGGACGATGCCGACAGTCGCCAGAACGCGGCGTGCGCCGGCACCACCCCCGCGGCGATGTTGTGGTTGCCCGCGCCGACCGAGCTCGCGCAGGCCACCACGATGCTGTTCGCAAGTCGAACGGTCGGGTGGAGCGCCATCCTCCTCGACGCCGACGCGACGCCGATCGACGAGGCCACGCGCACGTCGCTCGCGATCACCGCGGAGTGTGTGGTCGGGGCGTTCTAGCAGGGACTAGCAGCGTTCGGCGTTTGTGACTTCTGAGCGGAGTCGACATCGTCAGGGTCATCGAAATCGACTCGCACATCGCGTGAGTCACCGACAACGGGGACGGCGATGACGACAACGATGACGACCTCTTCGTCAATAGTGATCCACGAACGTCTGGCATTTTTGTGAGCCGATGTCTGAGCGAGACCGACTCACGCTGACCTCGGCCGAGATCGTGGCGATCCTCGAGGGCATCGACCTCCGACAGCCTGCGTCGCGACCTTGCCGCGCAAGCCGAGGGCTTGGCCGCGCGCGACGCACAGGTGGCCGAGCGCGACGGCCGGATCGCGGCGCTGACGGTCAGCAACGTGGACATGGCGCCGCGGCTGGAGCTGCTGCGCATCACGGCCTCCGACCGGCGCAAGCAGTTTTCTGGTGAGGTACGGTTCCGGCCACCGCGGGGTCGGGCACCGGTCCCCCGTCCGCCGCCCGGCTCCGGGAGCACCGCCGCCGGCTCGACGACGGCTCCCTACGGATCGGACACGCGCTGCCGAAGCCACCCTACCGGCCCGCCTCCTTCGGGAGTTCGGGGAGCATCGGTGCGAGGTCCATCCTCGCCCACCCGCCCCCGGGCTCGAGTTCCCCAACTTTCTCGCCGGACCGTTGGCGTCGGCTCAGCCCATTCGGAGCGCGGGCGCGATCGGCATCGACGTGTCGGAGCGCACGGCGCTGGTTTGCGTGCTCGGTCGGTCGGGAATTCTGGACGAGTTCAAGATCATGCTCGACGAGGATTCGCTTCGGATGCGGGTTCCCTTCGTCGAGCCGTCGCGCGGCGTCGTGGTGTTCGAGCCGGGTGGGGGCGCGGCGTGGCTGAAGCGGGTGTTCACGAAGCGCGGGATCGGCAGGGTGCGACCAACTCGTGACGCACCGCGGGGACTTCATCCGCCAGGTGCGCTCCATCGTCAAGGGCACGGGGACGCTGCGCGGTGGGACCGCGGACGCCTTCCACCGGCGGCGCGAGGAGGTTGGCGAGGACGTGCGTGGCGTGTCGGCGGGGAGGGCGATGTGCAGGGGTGCAGGCGGCGTGGTGGGACAGCAGCATCGGCCGCGGCGCTGCAAGGGTCGTCGAGTCGGCTCAGTAGTAGGTGTACCGGGTCGAGTAACCGGTCAACACGACGTTGCCGTAGGCATCCGCGGTCTCGACCACGGAGTAATAGTGGCCGGAGGTGTAGCCGTAGTAGCTGTAGGCGGCCCCGCCGCTCCCACGCTCGCTGAAGCTCACCGGATAGCCCGATCCGTAGTAGGCATAGCGCTCCCAGCTTGCATCGTCCAAGCTGGCGTTAAACGAACCGCTGCGGGCGTCGTAATCGATGTCTCCGACACTGTCGGTTGCGATGGAGGAACAACCGGAAACGATCGTGGAGAGGGCGGCGTCGTAGGTGTAGGCGCCCGAGAAGCTATAGGTGCACCCACGGCAATGGTTGTCTTCTGCCGCCAGGATGGACCACACGGCGAAACAGTCGTTGGTCGTGTAACGACCGCCGGTCATGTAGATGTCCCAATCGATGGCGCCCGTGGCGCTGTAGGCGCCGGCCGTGTCCTCGGTGACGGTCATCTCGATGTTGCTGGTGATGCGGTAGCCCGTGGGCGGGCTGATCTCGACCGCCGACGACCGGAGCGTGGCGGCGAGGAAGCCGTCACTGGCCTCGACCTCGCACTCCCACGACTCGCCGACCACCGTGACCGCCTCCGACACGGTGTCGTCGTTGCCGATGTCCGCGGCCTCGATTCCGTCGCGATACCAAGTGTAGATGTAGGTGAGCGTGCCCCCGTCGGCATCGGTCGCGCGTGGCGTGCACAAAAGATCGTCCGCATCTCCGGGATCGGTGGGCGTGATGGTGACCGACGTGACCTCCGGCATGGTGTTCGCCACCTCGACCGAGGCCTCCACCACGACCGGATCGCTCAGGCCGTCGGTGACGCTGACGACCACGCGGAAGCTGTCGCCCCCGTCGACGTACACGCCGTCGACGCTCGTCTTGCCGTCGAAGCTGATGTTCTTGGCACCGTTGAAGTACCAAACGATGGTCTGGGTGAGCACGTCGCCGTTGGCATCGTTCGCCGGGATGTCGAAGACCAGCGTGAGGTCGTCGCCCGACACCGGCGCCACCGGTTCGAAGTGAATCCCCGCCGGCGTCGGGGGAAGATTTCCGACGGTCACCGTGGACGTGGCCGACGCGCCCTCCAGGGCCCCGTCGGACGGGTGCACCGTCACCACCCAGGTATCGCCGTCCACGGTCTCGGCGGCCCCGACCCGCTTCTGGTCGAGATCGGCGCGTTCGGCGCCATTCTGCGTCCAGGAATACCGGTAGCTCACCGCGTCGCCCTCGGCATCGACGGACTCGGTGACGATGACCGCTTCGAGCTCGGCGAGCTCGTTCGGAGCGGCGGGATCGATGGCCACCGTCGGCGCACCCGGCGCCGTGTTCAGTCCGGCAGTGTCGGTGTCGGTGTCGGTGTCGGAGTCGGTGCCGGTGTCGGTGTCGGTGTCGGTGTCCTCGGGCCGGGAACCGTCAACGCAGCCCGAGGCGAACAGGAGGAGGAGAGGGAGGAGGGGGGATGCGTACATGGCACCTACATATCCGCTCCGGGCAACCATCCGCTACGTTCAACAGCAGTGATGATGCCCGGCCCCGTCTCCTCCTGCCCCATTGATGCCCCCGTGCCGAGCCATGCTGGCGTTGGGGGTGCCGGCTGGAGTCGCGGCCCCTACCTCCCCTCGATCTCCACCAGCATCCAGCTCGCGATCGCCCCCGCCGCGATGCGCTGGCCGGCCAGACTGGGGTGGATGAAGTCCGTCGGGGTGTCACGATGTTGCACCATCGGTCCCGCCGCTTCGTAGGCCGGTCGAAGCTCCACGAAGGGAATGTGCGACTCGGTGAGCAAGGAGCGCATCGCGACCTCCTCCACCAACGCCACCGCAGGCGCGTCGTCCGGGTAGAACAACGGAAACAGAACCGCGACCAACTCAACGCCGCGCGCCCCCACCTCGTCCCGCAGATCGCGGAGGCAGGTAGCCGCCAGCGCCCCGCCCGAGTCGAGGTTTTCGCCGGCAGTTTTGGGAGCAACGGCCAGCATGCCATGGGTCAAGAACCGTGATCTCAGAAATACCTCCGGGAATTCGACCACGGTGCCTTCGCTGAAGTAGCGTACCCATCCGCCCGTTCGAACCAGGACCGGGGAGCCCCTGACATCGTTGGGGCAGGCCTGCAACAGAACGACGTCCGGGAGCGAGCCGTCGATCGTCTCCCGCAACATGGAGAGTTCTTGACAGGTGTTGTACCCCGGCACTCCGTAGGTCTCGAGCACCACCGCACGGTCGCCCCACCCGGCCGCGAGGGCGGCGGTGAGCGCGTTCGGCCACGCGGTCTGCGTACTGAGCGAGTCCCCGACGACCATGACCCGTACCGGAGAGCCCGCGCTGCCGGCCTGGTACGCGCGGGCCCCGCGGGCATCGACCCCGCAGGTGGACGGGATGGGCTCATAGCCCCGCGTCAGCGACGGACGGACGCACCCGGGACGATTTCCCCCACCCGCCAGCTCGAAGTTGGCCAGCCCCACCCGGCTCGGAAGCGCCCGCACGACCCCTTCGGCAATGCACAGGGCCGCCACGAGCCCCCCGCACAGGAGCAACGCCCGCTCCGCTGGTGTCGATGATCGGCGCATCTGGCCCAGGTTAGCCTTTCGCCTGGCCTACGACCGTCCATCCGCGTTCAGCGACCTCGGGAGCGACCCGACGCGTCAGTTCCTCATCCCGGTGCTCATCACCGTGCCGATGGCGTTGGCCCTGGCGTTCGGCGGGCCCCATTACATGGCGGCGTTGGCGATCGTGGGGGTGGGAGGCGGCCTGTTCCTTGCCAATCCCAAGGCGTTCATCCTCCTGTTTCTGGGCCTGATCGCGCTGAGGAACTTCGTGGCCGGGGGCGACCGCATCGCCATCGGTGGCTTCGACTTCGACCTCGGCGGCCTGGTCAACGTGCTCGCCACCGGCATCGGTTTCGTCTATTTCCTGGTGCTGTGGAAGAATCCCTTCAAGGGGCGCTCGCTCACCCTCCCCTACGGCGCGTTCCTGGGCCTGTTCGCGGTGAGCATGCTCTGGGCCGGCGAAGACCGCTGGTCCTCGCGCTTCGTCACCCGCCTCGCCGCGCCGTTCTTCACCTACCTCATCATCTCCGACATGCTCGATCGCAAGATGGTGCGCCAGGTGATCACCGCCATCTATGCCAGCAGCGTCATCCCCATCCTTTATGGTTTCTACCAGTGGGCCACTGGACAGGGGAACGAGGTCACCGAGGGCTACGTTCGAGTCAACTCCAGCTTTTTCCATCCCGCCCACTTCTCGATGTACCTGACCTTTCTCTTCTGCCTCGCGTACGCAGAGTTCCTCGACGAAGAGAAGAAGAATCGAGGGCTGCGCTTCGTGTACATCGTCGCGCTCGTCGCTCTGGAGATTTCCACCTACACCCGAATCAGTTGGGGTGCGATGCTGGTGTGTTGGGTATACCTGAGCTGGGTCTACAAGAAACGAACCTACCTCCTCGCGGGGGCCATCGGCGGGGCGTTCGGTCTTGTGGCCTTCGGAGGCGGGATCCTCGCCCGGATGAGCGATGCCGGGGCGGTGTTCGAGTCGGGGGCCGAGATGTACGACCTCAACACCTCGATCGGGTGGCGGCTGTACTTCTGGGACGAGCTGGTGCGCCGATTCTGGGAGACTCCCTGGCTCGGCCATGGCGCCGGCAGCTCGGTGATGCTCGGCGTGGAGCTGTTCGGACAGGAGGCCGCGCCTCACAACGGCTATCTGCGCGTCGCCTACGAGACGGGAGGCATCGGACTGGCCCTGTTCGGCTGGGTGCTGTTGACCATGTTGTGGCAGGGCTTCCGCCTCATCCGCAAGCAGAGCTACGGCGGCCTCGCCATGGTCAGCCACGTCTATGTCACGATGACGCTGTCCTACGTGATGCTCAACGCCACCGACAACATCCTGGAGTATTACGAGGTCGCAATCTACCAGTGGGCGATTCTGTCTCTGGTCGAGTACAACAACGTCCGCGCCGCCCGCAAGGGCTACATCCCGGCGGCCCGCTTCGAAGAATACGTGGAGCTGGCCGAGGACGAGTTGATCGACGTCGAGGCCCAGATCCTCGTCGACACGGCGCCCGCGCCACCGGGAGTCCCGGCGGGGCGCTGACCCGCTCAGTCGGATTCGGTCCCGGCGCTTGCTCCCTCGCGCAGCGCCACGAGGAGCCGCGTCGCGGCCCGGTCGGCGGCCGGGCCCTCGCCCCGGGCGTCGCGGGCATGGGTGCGCAGCGCCTGCCGATCGCTCCCCGGATAGGCCTCGATGAAGGCCTGGAGGTCGCGATCGTCCCCGGCGATGATGCGCGTCCGCCAGTACACCGTCTCCCGGTCGCGCAGCGCGGTCGGGGAGCTACCGGCGAGCGCCTTCTGGAGCGCCGCCTGGTCGGCCGCCCCCAGGAGCAGTTTGGCGCGCATCAGCGTGCGCCGCCGATCGGGGCGCGGCGCCGACGCCGCAAGCAGATCCAGCTGCTCTTGGGTGTCGTCGTCGAGCGGCAGCGCCCGCCGCTCCTTCTGGGGCATCGCCGCGATCCGGTTGGCGAGTGCCTTGAGATCGAGCATGTCGTCGTGATGGTCGTTGCGCACGGGGCGGTCGGCGTACTCCTCTATTTCGTCGACGGGCCGGGCCTCTCTCGCCATCTCGCGTCCTGGGGCGCGCGGGCTAACGCGCCGCGACCGTCAGCGGCGCCGGAGCTTCGCTTCACGCGCGGCAGCGTCGATCTCCCGCCGAACCCCGCGCACGTCGGCCTGGCGCGTGGACCCCCGGAAACGCCCGGTGAGGTGGGAGTCCGGGAAGAGCTGCGCGCGCTCGTACAAGCTCCAGATCTCGGGGCCGAATTGCGATTCGGAGAGGCCCGGGCAGTGGCGGCCCAGAAACGCGCTGATCGCGTTGACGTCCCGCAACAGGATCGACTTGGCATTGCGATTCTGCGCCGCGTCCACGGCCTGCGGCAGGTCGATGATGACCGGTCCGTCCCTGCTCAGGAGCACGTTGTACTCCGAGAGATCGCCGTGGACCATGCCCGCGCACAACATCAGCACCACCTGCCGCATGACGAAGGCGTGGGTGTTGAAGGCCTGCTCCGGCGTGAAGCTGCAATCGCACAACCGCGGTGCCGGCTGATCATGCGGATCGAGCACCAGCTCCATCAAGAGGACGCCCTCTGAAAAAACGAAGGGCTTGGGCACGCGGACGCCGGCTGCGCCGAGCTTGTAGAGGTTGTCCACCTCGGCCGTCTGCCACGCCGCCTCGGCCTGCTCGCGGCCGTACTTGCTGCCCTTGTCCATGGCGCGCTGGTTGCGGCTGTTCCGCACCACTCTGCCCTCGGTGTAGGAGGCCTTCTGCCGAAACGAGCGGTGGATGGCCTCCTTGTACACCTTGGCCACGCAATACCGGTCGTCCGCCCACACGATGTAGACGGCCGCCTCTTTTCCGGCCATCAGCGGACGCACCACTTCCTGGACGAGACCCATCTCAAGCAGCGGGAGCAGGCGGTCGGGGATCTTCATGCCGCGCGCGATCTAACCGCTACTTGGGCCAGCCGATCAGGAAGGTGGCGTTTCCCGGTCCGTTCCCCAACCGCAGGGTGCCGATCTCCCAGGTCCAAAACAACCATTGTCACCGGAAGGGCCTCCAGAACGGCATCGTGAGCGTGACGGTCAACGGCGAGAAGAGAAGCCCGACAAGCATCTCCAGCTCACGATTGACCACCTCCATGGCCACGATCGGCTGTCGGCTGTGCACCGCGGCCGCGAGCACCTTGCGCGCGAGGCCGGACCCAAAGTGATGGAAGGCGTTGAAGATGGTGCGCAGTCCGGTCAGCTCGGCGAGAGGCCGGGCAGGTCGCGGTCGTCCCCGAAGGCCAGGAAGGTCAGATGACCCGTCTCGCTCGACGTGCGATCGTTGACGTGGTCGGTGAACGCCACCCGGTTCAACCCGATGTCCCGCGCCGACTGAATCGCGTGGGCCTGGGCCCTACAGCTTGGACACGCCTCGCCCAGGGAACCAGCATCGCGGGAGAGCCCGGTGTGCGCGTGAGGGTCGCCGATCCAGTAGGTATGCCCTTCGAAGGACTCAGCCGCCAACGCGAGGCTCACGGTCAAAAGGGACAAAGCGGCACCCGACGTCCGGCGGTACCGCGGCCGCCGCTCCAGCACAAGTGCCCCGCCGAGGCGTAGGATGCCACCCCTGGCCCTGTCCCCGCGAGCCCACGCTGTCGCGCGCCCGCTCGTCGTGGTCGCGGCGGCGGGATCATTCGCGCTCTGGGCGTGGGCCGCCACCGGCCACCTCGGGTACGCCGCCGGGGGGACGCCGGGCTGGTACTGGCCGCCGCTGGTGGGGGCCGCGACCCTCCTCGCCGTGACCGGACTCTTCGGCGCCGCGGCTGGCTGGCGCGGAGGCGCGCACCCGGCGCCGGACGCCCCTCCCCTGCGGGCGCGGTGGGACCTCCTCGCCGCCGGCGTGCTGGTCGTCGCGGGCCTCTCCCTCCAGCTCTGGTGGGTACGGACCGCCAACCCCGCTTGGGCGCTGGTGGGGATGGACCATGCTTCTTACGCCGAGAATATCCTTGCCATGGCCGGAAACCGCTGGCACGACTACAACGTCGACAAGCCGATCCTGCACCCGATGCTGTGCGTGTGGGTGGCGAGGCTCTCCGGCGATGCCGCGAGCGCCCTGGTCTGGGTGTCGCTGGTCTCGGTCGCGCTGCTCCCCGCGCTGGCCTGGGCCGCGGCGCGATCCCTCTACGGACCGCTCGCAGCGCTGATCGTGGGCGTGTTCGTGCTCGGCGACGCCGAGACCTGGAGCTACTCGATCCAGGCCACGAGCTACGGCCTGTACGCAGCCCTGGTGACCGCGACCATCGCCGCCGGCGCGGGGTGGTCGGCCCGAGGCGGCTGGTTCTTTCCGCCCCTGGCCGGCCTCTGCAGCGCCCTGGCGATGGCGACCTCGGAGAAGGCCATCATGACCGTGGGGCCGCCGCTGGTGCTGATCGCCGCGGCGCGGCTCCTGCGCCGCGGGTTTCGCCGGCGCGAGCTCGGTGGCGTCGCCCTCGCCGCGGCGTCATTCGTCGCGGTCACCGTGGCGACCCAGCCTCAGACCCCGTACACCCCGCTCGGAAACCTCGTCGCCAACCAACGCGTCGAAATGCACGCGGCCGTGCCCTACTCCTGGCCCTCGATCCGTCAGCTGGACCCCAGATTCCCCTACCCGGGGGTCGGCCGCGTGCCGGGGTGGTTGCGCTCGCCGCGGCTGGATCTGGCGATTTCAGCGCTCATGGCGCCAAACGACACCAACGTGCTCCGCCTCGACACGACGACCAACCGCCTGGGCATCGCCCCGGGCACGAGCCTCGCGCCCGACCGGATGCTCTACGCCGCGAACGTGCACGAGCTCCTGGAGAGCCGCGTGCTGACGCCCACGCGCCTGCTTGTGGTGGCCGCTGGCACCGTCGGCAGCGCGCTCTCCCTCGGCACCGCCCCAGCGTTGGCAGTCGCGACGTCGATCGGTTCAGGCGTGCCACCGCTCCACCTGAAGTACCAGCCTCGCTACTATCTGCACCTGTTGCCGATCGGATGGATCCTCCTGGTAGGGGGACTCGACACCCTGGCGCGGGTGGCGGCGGGCCGCTCCCGCGTGGCGGCGCTGCTCGGGCGGCTCACGATGTTCGGCCTGGGCGGACTCCTCGTGGTGGCCATCGCCGAGAAGGACCAGAACGCGTGGATGGGAAAACGCCGGCTCCAGTGGCCGCCACCCGCCGCGCTCGCGAAGGGCGCCGCCGTCGACATCGGCAATGCCGGGGCCGAGGTGCGCGCCCTGGCCGAGGCGCTCCAATCCTCGCCGCCCGGCCCGGTCCACGACTGCTCCCCGCTGGTCCTGGCGGCCTACCTCCCGACCGGGTTTTCCCTCCCCGCCCGCCGCGGCGACCGGGTCTGCGAGCGGCCTGCCGACGCCCCCGCCGGGACACTCCTGGTGGTGAGCGAGCACGGGGGTGGCCCGCCGGGTACGGGCCTGCGCCCCTCCACGCTCGCCATCGCCGGGTGGACGTCGGTGAGGCCCACGGGGACCCCTGCGCCTCCCAGCGGCGTTCAGCTCATGCGCAAGGACTGACGATCACCGGCTCGCGGCCGCACTTCCCGACCTCAGGCCCGACCACCACGCCGAGGTGACCGACCCGTTGAGCCCGCTCCCGATCGCCGGGTCGCCCAAAAAGCCGCAGGCCTCGCCCGCGGCGTACAGCCCCACGATCACGCTGCCGTCGGCCCCAAGGACCGCCCCGTCGCTGTTCGTCGCCAGTCCCCCGAAGCTCTTGGCTCGTCCGAGCACGATGGGCAGGCCCCGGAGCGGCGCTTTTCCGAGTGGGGTGAAGGCGGAAGCCGGCTTCCCGAATTCGGTGTCGATGCCTGTCGCCGCGTCGATGTTGTACCGCTCCAGGCTGGCTGCGAGCCCGGCGCCATCGATGCCGAGCGCGTCGCCGAGCGCGAGGGCGTCGTCACCCTGCGCCACCGTGCGCACGGACTCGTACTCGGCGCCGGTGAGGGTCATCGGTTCGGGGTCGGCGAGATAGTTGAAGCCCCGCCCCTGGAGGCTCACGCGGGTCCACAACACGTCGTCGACGATGGCATAGTAGGGACCCTCGGCCAGGTACCGCGTGCCCATCGCCACCGAGCCGAACTGCCGCTCGTCGTTGACGCGGCGCCCCCCGGCATCGACCACCAGCGCGCTGTCCAGGCCCACGATCACCATCACCTCGGGCTGCCCCAGCCTGGCGTCGGCCACACCGTGCGCGTACAGGCCGAGGTGGTCCATGTTCTGTTCGGCGGCGCCGACGGCGGTGGCCAGGGCCAGGCCGTTGCCGTCCATCCCCGGGAAGGCCTCGATCCAGGTTTCCTGGGCCGCCAAGGCGGGTACTGCTTCGTACACCAGCGCGTCGTTGCGAGTGAAGCCCCCGGTCGCGACGACCACCGCGCCGGCGTGGATCCAACCGGGCGCGCCGGCGGTGTCGGTCACCCACACACCCCGAACCGCGTCGCCGTCGAGCACCAACTCGGTGGCGGTCGTCTGGAACCAGGATTCGGCGACGAGGGTGTCGGCGACGACATTGACCGGGGGGCGCCCGGCGTCGGGGCTCAGCTGGTGGAACCGGGGCTTGCTGCCGGTGTCGGCCGCGACCGATTGCGACAGTCCGAACCCGGCGCCCAGCCCCGCCAGCCAGTCGAGGACCCCCGCTGACGCCTGCACGAAGGCCTGGACGACCGGACTGTCGCCGTCGCCGCCGGTGAAACTCGACCACTCCGAAATCGCGAGGGCAGCGCTGTCCTCGACCCCGGCCGCGGCTTGCCACGTGCTCCCGGCGGCCCAATAGTTGCCAGCGTTGACGGTGGCGCCGCCGGCCGCGTCGGCGCGCTCGACGATGAGTACGCTGGCGCCGGCCTCGCGGGCGGCCCAGGCCGAAGCGAGGCCGCCGGCGCCGCTGCCGATCACCACCACGTCCACGTCGGCGAGCGGGTCCTCGGTGGGCAGGGTGCTGGCGACGTCGTCCGAGTCGAGGGCGGAATCACCCTCGGCGGAGTCGGTCGGGTCGACACAGGCGAGGAGGAGGGGGAGCATGGGTGGAGTGTTACCTCATTTTTTCGCGCAACGCTGGCCGCGACTGGACTCACCGGGCCTTCACGGCCCCGACCGTCGCCGCGCGCTTCGAGAACCGCACCCTGCGTCGGGATTGACTGCGCAGGCCGTGAATGAGAAGACGCAGATCGGTGTGAACGCTTCCGCACCTCACTGGACTCCACCTCCATACAGACCAACGGTAATGGGACCGCTGACGTCGTGCTCGTGGACCTCGACATCGGCACAGTGGAGACGCTAGTTCAGGTCGAGACGGGGCTGGTGCAGATCGACCTGACCGATGACTCCGCCGAGACGAGCCCGCTCAATTGCGAGTCGGTTGCGACCAGCGGCTCCGGTGACTTCAACATCGTGACGAGGGGCGGGTTCGCCTCCTACGCCGCGTGGGGCGACGCTCTTGAGGACGATGCCTTCAACGAAGCGGAGTTGGTAGTCGCTATTGCGCGTCTCACCTCTGACGGCTCGACGCTCTTCGGTGCGGCACACTCCGCCAGCGAGGTCTTCACCTACTCCGCGACCACGGGCGCGCCCACGGGCTCCATCCTCCTCGACGGTTGGGACACCTGGATCTGGGGAATGAGCGCCGTCAGCGGCGAGCTCCTGTTGCTGGACGACGGGTGCGGGGATGCAGGCGACCACCAGGAGGAGGTACAGATCGTGGCGTTCGATCCGGCGTCCGGGGCTCAAAACTGGGCCGTATCTTTGGGCAACGTGAGCCTGAACGGCCTTTGGTGCGACGCAGGATGACGCGAAGAGCTCCACAGCCCGCATCGAGCGTCGCGTGATCGGCCCGCCGCCCCGCCGCGATCGGATCGAGGGCACCACGCTCCGGAGCCCAACCGGCTGATCTCTTCAGCCCGCAAGGGCAAACCCCCTGTCAGCGAAGCCGATGGCGACGCGGACGGCCTCCAAAGCCCAATCCCCCTGCCCCTTCGACGGTTCAGCGCGCGGGGCCGCAGCCCCCGCTGGAGCGGAATCGGCTTCGGCGGGTGGGTCTGATTTCGCGGGCGAGGGTGGGGCCGGTTTGGCGGGCGGTGAAGGCAAGCAGGGGCAGCACGCTCGACCCTTGGCTCATTAGCCCTCTTGAAGGCGCGCACCCACCGCGCCGCGGCCCTCACCGGCAGCGCCACGGCGGACACCCTGTACAACCCTTGGGCATCGACCCTATCGCCGCGACGATGCCGTTGACGATCGAGTGGTTCCCCATGCCGCCGCGACGACGACCCCGGCCGCGTGGATGTCATATCGCGACACAAACGAACAGCGTCGTCCGCAGTCCGCGGGAGCTCCTCACGCCCGAAGGCGCTCCAACCGAACTCGATGTTGATCAGCTTGAACAGGCAATTCGGTTGGAAATCGCAACCGAACTCGATGTTGATACGCTTGAACATCGAGTTCGGTTGCTGCGTGCAACCGAATTCGGCGTTCGTACTCGTGAACATCGACTTCAGTTGCCCGGTGGCCCGCGCGGCGGCGATCAGCGCTGCCTTCTGCTCCAGGGAAACGCTGCCCGGGGGAATAGCCACACGCGTCGGCCCTGGCGCCACGAGCCCGCGGAGGACGGCAGGTTGGCCGCGGTGGGGGGGAGGCCGCCGGGACGGTCCGCGGCGCGATCACCGACACGATGCTGCGGACGATCGACCAGCCCCTACACGGGCAGCAGGGCGTCCACGAACGCGGCGGCATCGAAGTCGCGGAGGTCATCGAGCTTCTCGCCGATGCCGACGAGCTTGACCGGGAGGTCGAACTCCTCGGCGATGGCGATGACCACCCCGCCCTTCGCCGTCCCGTCGAGCTTGGTGAGGACCACCCCGGTGACGCCGGCGACGTCCTTGAAGATCCGCGCCTGCGAAAGCGCGTTCTGCCCCATCGTCGCGTCCAGCACGAGGAGGACCTCGTGGGGAGCGCCGGGGATGATCTTCCCCAGCACCCGACGGACCTTCGCGAGCTCGTCCATGAGCACCTTCTGGGCCTGCAGCCGGCCCGCGGTGTCGCAGATCATGACGTCCACGCCGCGCGCCTTCGCCGCCTCCGCGGCCTGGTGGGCGACCGCCGCCGGGTCCGTGCCTTCGGCGGCCGCGATCACCTCGACCCCGGCGCGCTGTCCCCAGACCTGGAGCTGCTCGATCGCGCCCGCCCGGAAGGTGTCTCCCGCGCCCAGGATCACGGTCTTTCCCGACGAAACGTAGCGCCCCGCGAGCTTGCCGATGGTGGTGGTCTTGCCACTGCCGTTGACGCCGACCACCAGGATCACCTGGGGGGCCGGTCCGGTGTGCAGCGGCGTCGCCACCCGGTCCAGGCGGGCTCGCATCGCCGTGCGCAGCGCCACCTTGAGGTCGGGCTGACCCTTGACGGCCTCGATCAGGGCGGCCGCCGTCCGGGCCCCGACATCGGCGCGCAGGAGCGCCTCCTCCAGGGCTTCGAGGGCCTCGCGCTCATCGCGGCCGCGATCAAAGAGACCGGCGAAGAGCTCGCGGGTGCGGGAAAGCGCCGCCAGCAGCGCATTGGGGGCAGCCGGCGCCGACGCTGGGGAGGCGGACGGGGTGGGCCGGACGACCATGTCCAGCGGCCCTGGGAGCCGCGGTGGCGCCATGGCCTTGCGATAACCAAGGTAGAGCGCCACGAATACGCCGACCAAGATCGCCAACCACACCGCGATGCTCATCCAACCTCCGGCAAGGACCTATCACGCGGCGCCACCGCGATGCTCACCCTCCCTCCAGCCGCACGCTCACCAGTCGGCTCTGCCCCGGCTCCGGCATCGTGACGCCGTAGAGCACGTCGGCGCACTCCATCGTCTTCTTGTTGTGGGTGATGACGATGAACTGCGAGGCGCTGGCCATCTCGCGGAGCATCTCGTTGAAGCGAGCGCCGTTGCCTTCGTCGAGGGGGGCGTCGACCTCGTCGAGCAGGCAGAACGGCGACGGCTTCACCCGGAAGAGCGCGAAGATGAGCCCGATGGCGGCCATCGCCTTTTCACCGCCGCTCAAGAGCGACAGGACCTGGACCTTCTTTCCGGGCGGCTGCACCAACATCTCCACCCCGCAGTTGAGCAGGTCCTCGGCATCGGTGAGCTCCAGTCGGGCCGAGCCGCCCCCGACGAGGCGGGGGTACAGCGCCGCGAAGTGCTCGGTGACCGCCTCGTAGGTCTCACGAAAACGCTCGCGACAGGTCTGGTTGATGCGCGCGATGGCGGACTCGATCACCTCCAGCGCGGTCTGGAGGTCGGCGCGCTGGCGATCGATGTCGTCGAAGACCGTCCGCACCGCGTGGTACTCGGGGATCGAGTCGGGGTTGGTCTCGCCGAGCTTGAACAGGGCCTCGCGCCGGGCTTCGGCGGCCAGGTGGCGCTCCCGGAGCTGCTCCTCGTCAAGGTCCAGGGCCCGGTTGTCGAGCCGGAGGGTGGGGACGAGTTCGGCGCCGAGGTCGAGTTCGGCTGCGGTCGGCTCCCAGCCGGGCACCAGGAGCGCGCCGTCGCGATCGATGCGATCGAGCAGCGAGGGCAAGGACAACCCGTTCTGCTCCTCGGTGGCCTTCAGCAGCGTCTCGACCGCGTGCTTGACCTGCTGCCAGGCCAACTCGGCGGCCACCTGTCGGTCGCGAGAGCCATCGCGGCGCTCGCGTGAGGCGCGGGTGGCGAGATCCTCGATACGGACGGTCTCCTTCGCCTCGCCGGCAGCCAGGCGCACCCGCTCCAGTTCGGTGGCGATGGCGCCCTCTTCTTCGCCGAGGCGCCCCACGGTGGCCCGCGTCGCATCCTGGTCCAGCGCGAGTTGCAGCAGGCGCGCTTCGGTGTCGGTGCGCTCCTGGGCGATCTGCTCCACCCGCCGCTGGGCGCGCTCGGTCCGCGCGCGGGCCGCCAGCGCGAGCTGGGCCTGCTGGAGCGCCGTCGACTGCAACGAGGCCGCCGACAGTCGCAGCGTCTGGGCGCGTTCGCTCGCCGCCGCCAGCAGCGGCTCCACCCGCTCCAGCTCTACCTGCTCGGCGCGAAGCGCGGCTTCGGCGTCACCCTGGATGCCCTCCGCCACGGCCCGCTCGGCGTCGAGCCGCACCCGGTCGACGGCCAGCGCGGCCTCGAGCGTCGCGAGCGCGGCCGCCTCCTGGACCAACGTCTCGGCCGCCCGCGCCTGTCGCAGCGCCTCGGCTTCGACCTCACGGACGCGGTGGCGCAGCTCTCCGGCGAGTTGGTCCAACCGCCGCGCCTCCGCACGCGACGCTTCGAGCGCCTCCGCCTCGCTACGCGCCAACGCCTCCAGGGCCGCCTGGTGGGTCAGGATGGTCGCCTCCGCCCCGCGAAGCTCGGCCGTCGCCGCGGCGAGCGCCGCCTCCGCCGCCGCGACCGGAACCTGCTCCTGTCGGGTGGCTACCTCATCCATCTCACGACGACGGCGCACCGACGCCAGCGCGGCGCCCGACTCCGCACCGAGCACCAGGAGCCCGTCGGCTCGGAGCACGGCGCCCCCGCGCGTGACCAGCGTGCGCCCCGGCACCCACCGCGCGTACGCCGCCGCCAGATCGGCGACCACTTCGGCATCCGGCAGCAGTGCCGCCAGCGCGGCGCGGGTGTCGTCGTCCCGGGCCAGCACCGCGGCGAGCCCGGTCAACGCGCCGTCGGCAGCGCGCCCTGCGGGGACACGATCCAGCGCCAGGACCCGCAGCCGCGACGCGCCAGCCGCCTCGGCGACCATCATCGCCGTGGCCGCGTCCGGGACGAGCACGGCGTCCAACGCGCCATCCAGCGCCCGCGACGTGGGGCCCTCCAGCGCCTCCGACATCGACAGGCGCTCGCCCAGCAGGCCCAGCACGCCCGGCATCGTCAGGGCCGCCTTGACCCCGTCGGGGAGGTCCGCGTGCGCCGCCTCCATCCCCGCGAGCGCGTCCCACCGGGCCCCGAGCGCCGCGCGCCGGCGGGTGGTCTCGGTCAGGCCGACCTCGGCGGCGCGCTCGGCGGCCACCGCCATGCTGCGGAACATCGCCAGCGCGCCGGCTTCGGCGCGCCCGGCTTCGACACGCGCCCGGCCGTCGACGACCGCCGCGTCGACGACATGGCGCGCCGCGATCACGCGCCGATCGGCCTCGGCGGCGGTGGCCCGGAGCCGGACGAGCTCTTCGGCCGCCCGCGACGGCCCCAACTCGCCGACCGCGCGTCGGTGCCGCTCGGTGCGCCCATCGAGCTCCTGCCGGCGCGCCTGGAGCCCCGCCTGCTGGCCACGCGTGCGCACCGCCCCCTCCAGCGCGGTGTGTGCGGCCCGGCGCGCCCGATCCAGGCGTTCGCGGACGCCGGACGCCTCGACGTGCCGCTGCTGCAGCTCCTGCTGGGCGCCATCCGCCTCGCTCCGGACGCGCGCCAGCTCGCTTTCGGCGGCGGTGACCGCGGCGCCCGCGGCGGCGGCCTCGGCGGCGGCGTGGTCGCGCTCGCGGCGCTGGTCCTCCTGGTCGCGCTCGAGTTGGGCCAGCCGGCTGGTCTCCTTGACGTGCTCCCGCTCCTGGAACTGCTGGGCGCTGTCTTCGACCCGGCGCTGCGCTTCCACCTCGTTGAGTCGGTCCCGCACCCGCCCGGCCTCGGCTTCGGCCACTTCGTGAAGCGCGCGCCGCCGATCGAGGTCCTGCTCGTGCCGAGCCACCGCGCGACCGGCCTCCTCCAGCTCGGCGTTGGCGGCGCGGAGCCGCTCGCCGAGCACCTTGCGGTCGGCCGCGAGCCCACCGAACCGCGCCAGGCCGACCAGCAGCCCTTCCTGCCGCCATCGCGCCCGGAGGTGCTGCGCCCGAAGCGCGCGTTGGACCTGCCTCTCCGCCGCCTTGAGCTGGCGACCCAGATCGTCGTGCAGGTCGGCGACCTTGTCCAGCGCCTCCCGGGTGTGGCCCAGCTTCTCCAAGGACTCCTCGCGCCGCGCCTTGTACCGGCTGATGCCCGCCGCCTCTTCGATTAGGCTGCGCCGCTCCTGCGGCCGGGCGTGCACGATCTGGCCGATGCGGCCCTGCTCGATGAACGAGTACAGCCGATTGCCGACGCCGGTGTCCAGAAACAGGTCGGCGATGTCGCGCAGGCGGACCTTCTCTTCGTTGACGCGGTACTCGCTGGCGCCGTCCCGAAACAGCCGGCGGCTGACCTCCAGCTCGGGAAAGCGCTGCCAGATGCCGGGGAAGGGCTCGTCACCCGCGACGAAGGTCAGGCCCACCTCGGCGAATCCCAGCCCCTTCCGGGCGGCGCTCCCCGCAAAGATGATGTCGCTCATCGACTCACCCCGAAGGGACCGCGCCGACTGCTCGCCGATGCACCACCGCACCGCGTCCATGATGTTGCTCTTGCCGCAGCCGTTCGGCCCGACGACACAGGAAATTCCTGGCCCGAAGTGCAACGTGGCCCGGTCCGCGAAGGACTTGAAGCCCTGCAGTTCGAGCTTGCGGATCCGCAACCACCACCCTGGGGCGGCGGGCTTATCCTAGGCGCCGCTACTTGGTGGGCGGGTGACGATGGGTGGGGGTCGGAAGGGCTTTGGCCATGGGGGAGTGTAGCCCGGCGGCCGCCCTGCGGGCGCCGCGCTTTCGCTGCGGGCGGCGGCCCTTCGCTCAATCGCTGCCGCGTCGCGGCGCGAGCCTGGATGGCGGGTACAATTTACACCAGAGACGCCGATCCCGGAACTTTCCGAGTCCGGCCGAGCCGGCCGTCGCCCGCCCTTCGATCTGTACGGCGCTGGCCCGGTCCCGCCGCCACCCGCACCGGGCGCCGCGTCGTCGTCGGCCGCTGGGGCGTCACCGACCAGAACGGTCACCGAGCCGGTCTGCCCGTCGGCGCGATTGCTCTCCCGGCGGTAGAACCGCGCGATGCAGCGCAGAGCCACCTGCAGCACACCCTCGGCGAGGTCCTGGCGTCGGGCCAGCAGCCAGCGCCGCGACCAGGGCACCGTCAACACCCACAGCCGCCGACGGGCCCGCGGAGCCGGTGCTCGGCGCTCCGGGCGTGGGCCTCGAGGCCTTCGAGGCGCGCCAGCCGGGCTGGCATCGTCGATTACGCCGGCGAGGTCCGCACCACCAGCCATCGCGAGCCAGGTCCGCGACCGTACAACCGTCATTATTCGACGCAGGGTCGCGGAGGACAGGAAAAACGAACGGCATGGACGCAGGCACACCCGGCCAGCGCACACCCGCTTCGGGTCGCGCCGCCAGCGCACAGCGCATCTGGCACCCCGAACGCGGGAATCCTACCATCCGCTGCGAAGCGCGGGGGTGGGCGGTGACGGCGCCTCGATCCGCAGGACATGCGGAGTGGTATCGCGACATTGATGCACGTAAATGCACGCGCGCACACGGAAACGGGCGCACTGCGCAAAGCTGCAGCTCTGTGTCCCTCGCACGCAAGAATGTAGACAGATCCGCGCGCCGGGAGGCTGGGCGCTTGCCAGCGCCGGCGAGACTAGTCAGTCCTCGACGCAGGCAGTCGTCGGGTGGCCGTCTCCAACGCAGGCAAACGTGATAGAGCTAACGTAGTAGGGCCCGATAAACTTGGCGAACCCGGCCGGGCATTCCTGGATCGCCCCCTCGAAGTCGGCCGTGTGGAGGTAAACCACGGCCCGCGATTCGTAGTAGGGCCCAGGCCCAACGTCGGTGAATCCGACAGGGCAATCGCCGCCTTCAGCGTCCACGTACAATACGGCCCGAGTTCCGGTTGTGCCACCCGTCGACGCGTCCGCGTCGCCGGCAGCAGCGGTCAGCGAACACGCCGATCCGTAGACCATCCCCCCCACCATCCCGCCCAGCACCAGGGCCGCCACTTTCCATCGATCCATAGCCACCTCCGGAGTGAGTTTACACCAGCGACGAGGAGGGAGGATAGGAAATTTGAACGGCTGGTTGGTCAACGCCCCGGTCAACCGCTCGATCCTCGACAGCGCGAGCGGCGGTCGCAAGAAGTACCGGCACAGGCGTTCCAGGGCGGCTCGATCCATCGCCGCAAAGTGGACGTGGCGTGCAGGTTGTACCCGTCGTAGCTCGCACACCGGGGCGGCAACGGCCTCTCCTTGCCGCCAAGCACCTGCACGCACTTGATCCTCTTGACCGGCCTCCGACCCTCCGAGCTCACGCGGTTCGACAGCGACGCCTGCTGGAGCAGCCCGAGCACGTCCTCGTCGTCGGTTCCATCGTCGGGCTGGGCGTCATCCGGGTCGCCGGAAAGGCCCTGGCGGGCGAGCCGGCGCTCGCAGTCGTCTGTGCGTCGTTCCGCGTTACCGGCAGCGCATTCGTGATCGAGACGATCGTGTCGGAGGGACAGCCTGGGGGGAAGTAGGCCGGAGGGCTGACGGCTCACGGCTGACGGCGGAGGGCCAGAGCGCCGTGGGCGCGGGGAGATGCCGGACGACCGGGCTGAGCGGCGCGGAGCGCTGAGAGCCCAGCACTCAGCGGTCGGCTGCCTGCAGCGTGACGGTGAGCTCCGCCTCGTACCCGTAGCAGCCGCAGTCGTCGAAGCAGTCCGTGTCGACGTAGGTGGGCGCGAGGACACCGGCG
>SHYX01000009.1 GCA_009692585.1 Myxococcales bacterium | reverse complement strand
CTGGGATGACGACGGGGATGGCTACTCCGAGAACGACGGCGATTGCGACGACACCACCGTAGCCATGGGCCCCGACGCAACCGAGTCGTGCAACGGACTCGACGACGACTGCAACGGCACAGCCGACACCGAGGATTCAACAGGTTGCGACGACTATTACTACGACTACGACGGCGACGGCTATGGATCGGGGGCGGTGGCCGCCAAGTGTCTGTGCCAGGAAGATGGGTATTACCGCTCCGGGTACGACAACGACTGCTACGACTACAACGCCTCCGCCAGCCCGGCGGCCGTCGCCTACAGCACCTCGCAGCGCGGCGACGGAAGCTGGGATTGGAACTGCAACAGCACCGAGACCAAGCAGTACACCACCGCGGGCACCTGCTCCGGAGCGGTCTGGGTGTGCAGTTGGTCGGCCGGCTGGTCGGGGACGGTGCCGGCCTGCGGGTCGAGCTCCAACTGGATTGACGGTTGCAGCGGACTTCTGTGCGAGGACAGCACCACCACGGTCACCCAGCCCTGCATCTGAGCCCGGCCGTATCAGGCCGCCCGGGGCCTGCGGAGCAACGGTTCCACGAACAAGAGCGCCACCGCGCCCATGGCCACGCCGATCCACAGGGTCGCCCCGCGGATCAGCATCGAGGTGGCGGCGATCTCCCCTTCCGGGAGGCCGAGTAGCCCGCGCGGGAGGGTGACGAGGAGCCCGTCGGCCACCCCCAGCCCGCCCGGCGAGGCGCCCCCGGCCGCGGTGGCGAAGGCGTACAGGAAGGCCGAAGCATCGAAGCTGACGTCACGACCGAAGCCGCCCCAGATGATCTGGTACCCCCAACATTCGGCGCCCCACGCCACCACGCTGATGGCCAGCGTGACCAGCAGGGGCCACGGACCAAGGCACAGCCGGGCGGCGCGGTAGGTCTCCTCCAGCCTGTCGGCCACGCGTCGGACCAGGGGCAGCCGAGCCAGCGCGCGCAGGATCCCCAGTGAGAGCCGCTCGTTCATCAGCACGGCAACGCCCAGGAAACTTATGGCGATCGTGCCATAAACGAACCCCGTGCGCTCTGATGCGAACTCGCTGACGCTCACGGCGGCGATGATCAGCACCGCCAGCCCATCGGTCAACCGCTCGGTGACCAGGGCCGGAACCACGGTGAGAATCGGGACGCCCGTGCGTTCGCGCACCAGGTAGGGTTTGAGCACCTCCCCGGCCTTGAAGGGGCTCAAGACCATGGCGAGGCCGGCGCAGAAGATCAGGGCGCTCTCCCCAAGCGGCAGCCGCACCCCGAGGCGCACCAGCAACCAGTGCCATTTGGCCCAGCGCAGGGTGTAGTTGACGAAGATGGTGAGGGCGAGGGCCGCCGCCAGCGCGCTCCACCTGAAGCGGCCGATCGCCTCCGAAACCTCGTCCACGCCGACGTAGAAGGAGTACCCGAGGTACATCAGCGCCGCGATCGCGATGGACCAGGCAAGCCAGCCACGGAAACGGCGCGTCAGCGACGAGGCGTCGGCGGGAGGGGGGGTGTTCACGGCCTGGGCCTATCACCGCCGCCGGTAGAGCCTCAGGTTGGGGCCCATGCGCCCGAACGCCCCGAAGCCGTCGGTGGGCATGTAGAAGGCGTCCTGCTGGTCGAAGGTGGCGTGGCTGGGGTCAAGCGCCGCGATCTCTTCGTGGACCAGCTCGTACCCGGTCGCCGCGAGCGCCTGGATCTCCGGCGCGACCTCGCTGTAGAAGTGCAGGCCGGACGCTTCGATCTCGAGCCACGGCGGGGGATTGGCCATGACCTCGGCCGCCTCAAGCTGGGAGGCAAAGTCGATGCCGTCCTTGCGGAGGAACAGCACGTCGTACATCGGAGTTTCGGCTCGATACCACTTCATCTCGTCGGGCTTGCGGAAGCCGCCGGCGTCGGCGCGGCCGGCCTTGGCCACGAACTCGCGGGTCTGGTTCGGCACGTTGCGCTGGAGCATCGGCGCCCCGGTGTAGGCACCGGCGTGGACGATCACCTCGTTGGTCGGAACGTTTTCTTCGATCCACGCGCCCATGGCCTCACGGGTGTCGCCGGCGGCGAACAGCCGGTCCGCCTCGACGCTCCGCCAGATCGAAGGCGAGGCCACGAGCACCGCCATGATCGCCGCGCCCACGCGCCCGAAGCGGAGGTTCACGGCGTCGAAGAACGCCCCCGCCCCGATGCACAGGAACGGAACCACCGGGAGCATGTAGCGGTAGAACGCGGTCTGCCCCCGCCCGATGGCGACGAAGTACACCAGCGGAAAGCTGAAGATCACCAGGGCCAGCCGAAAGTTGGCGAAGAAGGACATCAAGATCGCACTCGCCCCGAGCACGTACAACGGCCACCCCACGGCGTCGGGCAAGGTCGCCGTCGCGTGGTGCACCCACCCCCGACCCACATCGACGTAGTGCCCCTCGGCCAGGTGGCCCATCTCGTAGCGGAAGTCGGTCACGAACTGCTCGGCGTCCAGAAGCGCGTAGGGCGTGCCGAGCAGGAAGCCGCCGATCATCGCTGCGAGCGCGGCCGCAGCGAGCTTCCCGCGACCACCAGCCCCCAGGACGAGGCCGCCGACCCCCCGCGCGCTGCCCGCGGCCGCGACCAGGGGCACGACCAGGAGCGCGGCGTTGTACTTGGTGCTGGTGGCCAGGCCCGCGACCAGTCCGGCGCCGACCGCCATCGCGAGCGCGCCCCGCCGCTGCAGCTCGACCGCGAGGAGCACCGCGCCGACGATCAGCGTGACCATGGTGATGTCGGTGACGCCGAAGTGGCTGTCTCGTACGTGCAGGAACGAGACCGCCAGGAAGAAGCTCCCCCACAACGTGCCAGGAGCCCGAGCCAAGAGCGCCACGCAGAGCGTGCCCATCACCGCCGAGAAGGCTCTCATCAACAACCGAAACTCGGTGTCGGCGGCGAAGAAGGACCGCAAGAAGTCCTCCTGGCCGCCGAAACGACCGAGAGCCCGACCGATCGCGAAGTCGCCCCCGAAGAGCGCGAACGTCACGTACTTGAACAGGCTCGGGTAGTTGAAGCTGTGGGGATTCAGGTCGCCGCGCCCGAGCTTCATCGCCTGAAAGGCGATGGTCTGCTCGTCGGGCCGAGCCTCGGCCAGCGGCAGCCCGAAGTCGAGTCCGACGACGCGCAGCACGAACGCCAGCACGACGATCGACACCAAGACCAGCGAGGGGCGGGACACGGCTTCGGCTATCATTCTCCTGGGGGGGGCTTCCGCGCTACGTTGCCCCCATGCTGTTTCTCGCCGCGGTGATGGTCGCGTGCGCGCCAAGCGGAGAGCGCGCGGCGGGACCGACAGCGCCTGCGTCGCAGCGGCCGGGCATCGCCAACTCGCCGGTCACGATCGTGTTCCTGGGCGACAGCCTGACCGCCGGCGCGGGGCTTGGCCCGGAAGAGTCGTTCCCTTCGGTGTTGGCGGCGTCATGGACGGCGGCGGGGCTGTCGGTGGAGGTGGTCAACGCCGGCCTCAGCGGCGACACCACCGAAGGCGGACTCCGTCGCCTGGACTGGGTGCTCGGTCAGGAGCCGGAGGTCGTCGTGGTGGAGCTCGGCGCCAACGACATGCTCCGCGGTCTGCCGGTCGCGGCGGCGGAGACGAACTTGCGCACCATCGTGTCGCGCTGCCAGGCCGCCGGCGCGGCGGTGGTGCTCCTCGGCCTGCGCGCCGACCCCCGCCTCGGCCCCGACTACGTCGCCGCGTTCGACTCGGTCTTTCCACGGCTCGCGGCCGACTTCGCCGTACCGCTGGTCCCCGACCTGCTCGACGGGATCAGGGGCGAGGCCACTCTCACGCAGGTCGATGGCCTGCACCCCTCCGCCGCCGGCCATCGCCGCCTCGCGACGGTGCTCGGCGCAACGATCGAGCCGGTCGTACGGGCCCGATCCGCTTCGCCTGGATAACCCGACTGATGCCTAGTTTCCGGGTGAGCACCGCCGCCGGCCGCCACACCGAGGTCGAGGCGCCCAACTGGCTGGTTGCGCTGGGCAATGGCCTCGGTGCGCTGGGCGAGACGGCGTCGCCGGACCGCCTCGCGTGCGAGCGCCTGATGAATGGCACCGTGCTGGTCCGCGACATGCGCTCCGGCGCCGGTTTCGTGGTTCAGCCCCTCGACGGCGGGGTGCAGGGAGTCCCGCTCGAGGAAGACGACCCGATGGAGATGGGTCCGACCCTCGCGCCGGAGGACTTCGAGGAGGAGCTCCCCGAGTTGGACAGCGACTCCCTGATCCCGCTGGAGCTGGTTCGCGACACGCTCGCGTCGATCGAACGGGCGATGGACCCCGACGCGGCCCTGGCCCTCGCCGTCGGCGCCGCGGTGAAGTTGACCGGTGCCCGCGGCGGCTCCGCGATCCTGTTGGAGTCGGCCGGGTTGCGCTTCCGCTACGTGATGGGCGAGCACGCGTCGCGACTGCGCGGGATGCGCATTCCGGTGGGTGCCGGGGTCGCGGGCTTCTCCGTGAACACCCACACCTCGCTCATCGTGCTCAACCCCTATGCCGACCCTCGATTCTACCGAAATGTGGACCGGCACACCGGCCACCGCACCCGGAGCCTGTTGTGTGTGCCGATGGCCGCGGGCGGCCGCACCTGGGGCTGTCTGGAATGTGTGGACTCGGCGCCTGGTTTCACCGACGAGTCCCTGGCGGATGCCGAGCGCCTCGCCGAGGGTGCCGCCGAGCGGATGGCCGCCCTCGCGTCGATTCCGCTCAAGAAGTCAGGTCGTAGCTGAGCGTCATCTGCCGGCCCTTGCGGGTCACCACCACTTCGATGTGCGTCTCTTTCCGGAGCTTGAAGTAGGCGGAGAGCGCCCCGAAGATGTCGTGGACCTCGATGCCGTTGACACTCTTGACCACGTCGCCGCTGGTGAAGCCGGCGTCGCGGAGGATGCTGTCCTTTTTGACCCCGACGCGGAAGCCGCGGAGCTTGCCGTCGGGGTCACGATGGGCGCGGACCCAGCCGAGCTTCATCAGCTCACCGAGGTTGTTCGCGTAGAAGTCGACGACCTTACGCTCGACGGCCCAGCTGCTCCTCGAGACGCGCAGCACACCGTCGTCCGGATCGCGATCCCGTGCCACGAAGTCACCACGACCGGCGCGGAGGGGGCTCCGGGCCTGCTTGTGCCGGCGGGGGGGCCGCGCGGCGACGACGCTCTCGGCCGACGGGGCGGGTGCCTCCGCGGCGACGACCGGTGCCTCCGCCGCGACCACCGGTGCCTCCGCGGCGACGACCGGAGCCGCGACCACCGGTGCCTCCGCGGCGACGACCGGAGCCGCGGCCGCGACCACCGGCGACACGTCCACGAGCGGCGCCTCGTCGGTGATGATGCCGATGGCGACGAGGTCCGCGGTGGGCTCGCCGAAGTCGACGTCGTCCGCCGCGCGCGCCAGGTAGGCGTCGAGCGACTCGGCGTCTCCCTCGGCGTCTTCTCCGACCTCGACGCCGCTGGCGCCGGCGAGCGCGGGGAGCACGGACCGCGCGACCAGCAACGCGACCACGGCCGCGACCACGGCCCCGTGGGCGACAAGGCTGGCGACAACGGGGGCGGCGCGGCGCAGAACGGACATCGGTTGCCTCATCAGGACAACGCCCGGCGCCCCTGCGACATTCGAGAACCGGCCGCCGACCCCATCGCAACCGTCACAAAGGTACTGCGCACCTACGCGATTCCGCAGCGCAAAACCGTCGGTTTCCGGGGCGAGGCGTCGACGATCGGGTGCCCGACCAACGCCACCTTTGCCTCGGAGCGACGCAGTCCAGAGCCGGCTTTTGCGGCATAGGTAGCTACTAAACCGGAAGCGCGGTGGCCGCGCCCGAGGCGACCGCGATGCGCAGGCGCCCGGTCTGACCAGACGCCCGGTCGCGGCGCATCGCCCCCCGCCGCTGGCCCGCTGACCTTGGAGATTTGGGGCTTCTGGGGACTTTGGGATTGCTGGTTGTGGATAACCACGAGCCGCCGTATGGAGAACTTGTGGACACATGATGTAGTGGGTACCGTCTACGAAAACCCCTACATGTTGTGGGCGGATCTCTTGACGCGGCCAGAGACGTTTACTACGATCCAAGAACGGGTCGCCCCGTTGGGCACCGCCCACCCCCGACGCGTAGCTCTTGCGGAGTCAATAGTCAATGCACACCTCCAGGCGTTTCACCTCTACTTCTTCCCAGGCTTACGGCGCGCTCACTTGGGTAACGCGCCGCTCCGAGATCCGGAATCCCGATGGTTCCCTGGTTTTTGAAGCGGACAATGTCCAGGTGCCCGACTCCTGGAGCCAGGTGGCGGTCGACATCCTTGCGCAGAAGTACTTCCGCAAGGCCGGCGTGCCCGCGGCCACCCGGCCCGTCGCCGAGAAGGGGATTCCCGAATGGCTCCAGCGCCGGGTACCGGATGACGAAAAATTGGCGACGCTCCAGGCGGATCGTCGCTTTGGTTCCGAATGTGACGCGCGTCAGGTCTTCGATCGCCTTGCCGGGTGTTGGACGTACTGGGGCTGGAAGGACGGGCTCTTCTCGGACGAGGACGCCGCGAAGACCTTCTACGACGAACTGCGCTTCATGCTGGCCGCGCAGATGTGCGCCCCGAACAGCCCCCAGTGGTTCAACACCGGCCTCCACTGGGCCTACGGCATCGACGGGCCCGCGCAGGGCCATCACTACATCGACGACCGCACCGGAAAGCTGGTTGCGTCCTCGTCCTCGTACGAGCGGCCGCAACCCCACGCCTGTTTCATCCAGAGCGTCACCGACGATCTGGTCAACGATGGCGGGATCATGGACTTGTGGACGCGAGAGGCGCGTTTGTTCAAGTACGGCTCGGGCACGGGTACCAACTTCTCCAAGCTCCGTGCCGAGGGTGAAAAGCTGTCCGGGGGGGGGCGCAGTTCGGGGCTGATGAGCTTCCTGCGCATCGGCGACCGCGCGGCGGGCGCGATCAAGAGCGGCGGCACCACGCGGCGCGCCGCCAAGATGGTGTGCCTGGACCTCGATCATCCGGACATCGAGACCTTCATCAACTGGAAGGCCGTCGAAGAGACCAAGGTGGCGGCGCTGGTCACGGGGAGCAGGCTCAACGCGCGGCATCTCAACCTGATCCTGGCGGCCACCCGCCCCGCTGAGGGCTTGCCCGAGGCCAGTCGGTTCGACCCCCGCCAGAACGTGCGGCTGCGCGGTGCCATGCGCGAGGCACGCGCCATCGGCGTGCACGACAACTACATCGTGCGCACGGTGCAGTTCGCGAAGCAGGGCTTCACCGCCATCCGCTTCGACGCCTACGACACCGATTGGGACGGCGACGGCTACGCCACGGTGGCCGGACAGAACAGCAACAACAGCGTGCGCATCCCCAACAGCTTCATGGATGCGATGCTGCGTGACGAAGAGTGGAAGCTGACCCACCGGACCAGCGGAAAGACCGTCAAGACGGTGCGCGCGACCGAGCTCTGGGACAACATCTCGGTGGCGGCGTGGTCCTGCGCCGACCCGGGGGTGCAGTTCGACACCACCATCAACGAGTGGCACACCTGCCCAGAAGATGGCCGCATCAACGCGAGCAACCCCTGCTCCGAGTACATGTTCCTCGACGACACGGCGTGCAACCTCGCCTCCCTGAACCTGATGCGTTTCCACGACGCCAAGACCGGGGCCTTCGACCTCGACGGCTACGTGCACGGCATCCAGATCTGGACCACCGTGCTCGAGATCAGCGTGGGGATGGCGCAATACCCCTCGCCGAAGATCGCCGAGCTTTCCTGGAAGTTCCGCACCCTCGGGCTCGGCTATGCCAACCTCGGCGCGCTGTTGATGGTGATGGGCGTTCCCTACGATAGCCCCGACGGCCGCGCGATGTGCGGGGCGCTGTCCGCGATCCTCACCGGAGAGTCGTATGCACAATCTGCTCGTATCGCCGCCGAGAAGGGCCCATTTCCTGGCTACAAGAAGAACCGGGCGTCGATGTTGCGCGTGATCCGCAACCACCGCCGCGCCGCATGCAACGCGCCGGCCAGCGACTACGAGGGGCTGTCGATCAAGCCCGTCGGCCTCGTCGCCGAAAAGGTGCCCCAAGGCCTCGCTTCGGCCGCGCGCAAGGCCTGGGACGACGCGCTCACGCTCGGCGAGGCGCACGGCTATCGCAACGCCCAGGTCACCGTCATCGCGCCCACCGGCACCATCGGCCTGGTGATGGACTGCGACACCACCGGCGTCGAACCCGACTTCGCCTTGATCAAGTTCAAGAAGCTGGCCGGCGGCGGCTACTTCAAGATCGTCAACGAGTCGGTGCCGCCCGCCTTGCGCAAGCTCGGGTACAGCGAGGCCCAGATCGTGGCGATCGTGGACTACGCGCGGGGTCGCGGTTCGCTCAAGGGGGCGCCGGGCATCAACCACGAGTCCATGCGGGCGCGTGGGTTCGACGACCTCACCATCACCAGGATCGAGCGGGCGCTGCCCACGGCCTTCGACATCAAGTTCGCGTTCTCCAAGTACAACCTCGGCGCCACCTTCTGCAGGGACGTGCTGAACATCGACCCGGACGCTCCCGACGTGCTCGCGGCGCTCGGCTTCAGCACGGCCCAGATGGAGGCAGCCAACGCCTGGGCGTGCGGCACCATGAGCATCGAGGGGGCGCCAGGACTCAAGGCCGAGCACCTGCCGATCTTCGATTGCGCCAACCGCTGCGGGCGCACCGGCACGCGCTTCATCAGCGCCGAAGCCCACATCCGGATGATGGCCGCCTGCCAGCCGTTCATCTCGGGCGCAATCAGCAAGACGATCAACATGCCCAACGACGCCAGCGTCGCCGACGTCAAGAACGCCTACCTCGTCTCGTGGCGCCTCGGCATCAAGGCCAACGCTCTATATCGCGACGGAAGCAAGCTCAGCCAGCCGCTCTCCAGCTCCTATGCGGACGAGCTGCTCACCGCGGTGGACATGGACGACGCCGATACGGCCCTTCCCGCTCCCAGCGCGCCCCCACCGATGTCGCAGAATGATCAGGTGATGCAAGTCGCGGAAAAACTGGTCGTCCGGTACCTCGCCAAGCGCCGTCGTCTACCGGACCGTCGGCGTGGTTACACCCAGAAGGCGATCGTCGGCGGACACAAAGTGTTCTTGCGCACCGGCGAATACGAAGATGGCGCTCTGGGCGAGATCTTCGTTGACATGCACAAGGAGGGTGCCGCATTCCGCAGTTTGATGAACAGCTTCGCCATTGCGGTGAGCATGGGGCTGCAGCACGGCGTGCCCCTGGAGAAGTTCGTCGACCAGTTCGTGTTCTCCCGCTTCGAGCCGAACGGTCCCGTGCGCGGGCACGATCGCATCAAGATGGCGACCTCGATCATCGACTACATGTTCCGCGACCTCGCGGTCAATTACCTCGGCCGCAACGACCTCGCGCACGTCGACGAGTCTGAGCTGCGTCACGACGCCCTCCACAAATCCGGCGAGGAGACCCGCTGGAGCGAGGAGGAGGAGATCGGCGGCCGCAACGTCATGTTGTCGGACACGGCCGTGGATGTCGACGCCGCGCCCGCTCCCGTGCTCGCTGCCGTGCTCGCGGCAGCGGCCCTGTCGCCCGCGATGCACGTCGGCGGCGGCTCCCCGATCAAGCTCGCGCCCGCGAAGATGAAGCTCCAGCTCATCCGCGACGCCAAGGCACGTGGTTACGAAGGCGACGGCTGCCCCGAGTGTGGTGCGCTCACGATGGTCCGCAACGGCGCCTGCCTCAAGTGCATCACCTGCGGGGGGACCAGCGGATGTAGTTGAGGGCGCGACGGCAGGACCCTACCCCAGCAGATGCAACGCCGTCCGGTTCCGCCCCTGCTCCTTGGCACGGAGGGTCGCCTGCCTGGCCGCGTCGACAAACGCATCCGCGGAAGAGAACGTGCCGTCAATCGTCGCGACACCCATACTGGTGGTCACCTTGATGGGGTCGGCGCCGAGCATCATCGGGAACTCCTCGACGGCATGGCGGATACGCTCACTCACCGCCAGGGCGCCCTCAACGCCGGTTTCGGGCAGAAGGAGCTCGAATTCGTCGCCGCCGGCGCGCGCGCTCATGTCGCAGAGGCGAAGGTTGTCGCGGAGAATTCGGCCAATCTGGCGTAGGACGAGATCGCCGATGCGTTCGCCGTGATCCTGGTTGACCCGCGTGAGGTGGTCGAGGTTCATGTACACCAGCGACAGCGGCCGGGCGTACCGACGTGCGCGTTCAAACTCGCGACGAAGCGCACGTTCGAAGACCTCGGCGTTGTTCATCGCCGTCAACGGGTCGGTCGTGGCCCGCTGAACGAGACGGCGCTGGACGGCGACCTCCTCCTTGATGCGGAGGGAGTAGCCAAACAGCGTGCTGCCGATCAGCACCTTGTCGCGCTCGCAGAGGCGCACGGGCTCTTCGACGCGTTGACCGTTGACCCACGAGCCATTGGTGCTGCCGAGGTCCTCCAACCACACCTCCGGCGCCTCGGCCGGCGTGCTGGCGTTCATCCATTGAACGCGGGCGTGGCGTCGCGAGGCCTTGGCGTCAGCCAGGGCGATGTCGCACACGAGGGCGCGGCCGAAGACCACAGGCTTTTCGCTTAGTATCCATGCCCGACTGCTCTCCTCTCCCTCGATCATCGTGACGACTGGCGTCGGCACGTACGTATTGCCCGACACAACGAGCCCAGGCGAGGTGGGGGCGGAGTTCAGCATGGCGAGAGCGTATTCAACTCGGTTATCGGTTGACCCATCCACAGCTTGAGTCCCGGTCAGCGGGGCTTGCTACCGTCCGCGCAAAGCACGCGTACATGCAGATGATCATGGTGCCCCGGCGCGTGCCGGATGACCCCCGACTTGGACCACGCGTCTTCGCCGACGAAGACCTGGTCAGCCTCGTGGTCCGTCAAGAGCCCCGCGCGCAGCGCGTACGCCCGCAACCGTGCCATATGGGCCCGGTCGAGGAGGATCATGTCCACCCGGCCGCTATCGATCATCGTCGCGATGAGCGCCCAATTCGCCTCGACATCGAAGTCCGCGCCCGGATCGTCGAACTGGTGCTGAGCCTGCTTGCCACCGGTGCGGAACAGGCCTACATCGGCATCGACGCCGCCCCGGTGCGACTTGTGCCCGTACAGCGCGCCGCCGCGGGGCGCCGAGATCTCACCAACGGCGATGGGATCGGCCTGCGGCATGAGCCAGTGCATGTGCGCCGCGGAATCGACCAGCAGATCGACCATCTCCCGGGTGCCCCAGGCGTGAGGCGCCTGCATGCGCGTGTAAAAAAGTGGCAGGTCGGGAAGCAGCGCCCCATCATGAAGCACATCATCCGTGCAGCCCACCACCCCGGTATCGGCCGGTCCGCCGGATTCGAGCACCGCTACGTCCCCTTCCATGGTCGGGCCATATTCAGCCGAGAACGCGGAAAGAATGAAAAGCAGCGACAGAATCACGCGCGACACCCCGAAACGAGGCGGACTCTACCAACCTCGACGCATCCCGTAAAGCGCAAGTGCGCACATTTTTACGCACCGCGTAGAAACTTGCGCACGATCCCCGCCGAAGGTGGATCACTGTCGATCGCAACTTGACGTGTCCACGGTATCGCAGTCGCTGAGCGCGGCCAGGCGCGCGAGCGCACGGCCGACCAGGACCTCGTCGGCCACCCCGGCAGAGCAGTCCGGCGGTACGCGCCCGAAGGCTACTGCCGGTCGAAGCCCGCGGCATGGAGCAGCACGGCGCGGGCGTGCGTGGCGTCCAGGGTAATCAGGCCTCGCGGGTTATCCGACCCCATGGCAGCGCCGGCAGCGATCGTGCTCCTGGTCGGCGTCGATGCCGCGTGGACGCCGTACCCCGCGCTGTCCTTCGTTCCCGAGACGAACTGCACCACGACCAACGCGACCGAGTTTGACCCCCTCGACGAAGACTTCGGCATCCAGGAGACCACCACCTGCGTGACCGCAGCCGGATGGGACACCGCGACCGCCTCGGTCGGGACCGCCTTCCCGGCGCTGACTGCCGGCTTCGCGTTCGAGCGAGACCGCGTCCGCCTGACCGCGCTGGTCACGATGGGGCCCCCCCTTACCACCACCAGGACGACCGCCGTTCGCGAGCTGACGCCCGACCTCGCGATGGGGGGGCAGCTTGCGCTCGAAGGCGTGCTCGTGAACCGGACGTTCAGCGTCGCCGCGGGTGGCATCGGAAGCCTCCGTGGGTTTGGCGCGCACGGCACTCACGAGGACTCCGGCGACTCCCGGTTGTCGTCGGAACTGCAACTCGCGGGCGGGCCGGCCCTGTCGCTGGGCTGGAGCGAGCCCGGCCTGTTGCTCCGCGGGTATGGCGTGTACACCACCGCGGGGGAATTCGGCGCCGGGGCGACGTTCACCTGGGCACCGGTGGTGCTTCCCGAATAGCCGAGCCGCCGCGCGGCCTCAGACCGCGAGTTTCCGGGCCGACGGCAATTGCTGAAAATTATCGATCAACGCCTCGGAAACCGCGCCGCGACGATCGGTGCGGCTGTTGAGGTTTCGGGAGGCGCTCAGCTCGTGGATGGTGAAGGCTCCGTAGCAGTCCAACACCAGCTCGGCCCAGGAATTACTTAGCATCGCCCTGATGTCTCGTTGGGTCAGCTCGGTGTAGACCCGGGCGAGCCGGCGCTGATCGGCTTCGTCGAAGCCGCCCTTCTGGTAGCACGTGAAGACGCTGGTCTTGCTGACCGGCACATAGGGAGGGTCAAAGTAGATAAAATCGTGGCGACCCACGGCGTCAGCAGCCTCTTCGAAGCCCTGGCAACGCAGCTCGACGTTGGCGAGCGCGAGTGAGCAGGCGCGGAGGTTGTCTTCGTCGAGGATGGGCGGCTCGGTGTAGCGGCCCACGGGCACGTTGAAGAGTCCTCGGCTATTCTCGCGATACAGGCCGTTGAAGCACGTCTTGTTGAGGTAGATCACCCGGGCAGCGCGGCCGGTGGCATCCTCCGGGATCTCGGCGCGAACGCGGTAATAGTACGCTTCGTCGTGACGCTCACGATGCTCGGCCAGACGTCCGATGAGCCCGTCCACATCAGAGCGGACCGCCTGCCAGACCTCGATGAGGTGCGGGTTGCGGTCGGACAGCACGGCCCCATCGCGGAGAGCGCCCTGGCGATGGAGCTCGAAGAACAGCGCCCCGCCGCCCACGAAGGGCTCGTGGTAGGTCCGGAAGGTGCCTGCTTCGGCCATCGTCGACAAGAGTCGACCGAGAAGCTGACCCTTTCCGCCGACCCACTTCAGGAAGGGGCGCGGGAGCGTAAAACGCGAGGGCGGGAGCAAGAGGAGCGGAGGAGCAGCAGCCATCAGACCAGCGGGAGCACAGCTATTGTACTGTCAAGAGATCGCTTATGCAAAACATGAGGGGTTGAGAGATCGTCGCGGCGCCCGCGGCCCGAGGTCACCGCGCTACGTTGGGCCGATGCTGCACGCCCCCCCGACGCGCGACCCGGCGCTCTCCGCCGAGATCAACGCGTTCGTCCAGACCTTAGCCATGGTCAAGTCCTCGGTCGCCACGGTCATCCTCGGCAAGGACGACGTGATCTTCAAGTGCCTCGTGGTCCTGCTCGCGCGCGGCCACGTGCTGCTCAAGGATGTGCCGGGCACCGGCAAGACGATGCTGGCGCGCGCGATCGCCGCCTCGATCGCGGTGGATTTTCGGCGCATCCAGTTCACGCCGGACCTGCTCCCCATGGACATCACCGGCACCAACGTCTTCGACCTGCGTCAGAAGCAGTTCGTGTTCCAGCCGGGACCGGTCTTCTGCAACATGCTCCTTGCCGACGAGCTGAACCGCGCCACGCCCAAGACCCAGAGCGCGCTCTTGGAGAGCATGGCGGAGGGGCAGGTCACCGTCGAAGGCGTCACCCACCGCCTGCCGCCGCCATTTCTGGTCATGGCGACGATGAACCCGCTCGATCACGACGGCACCTACGTGCTGCCGCAAGCCCAGCTCGATCGCTTCACCGCTCAGCTCACCATGGGCTTTCCCGCGGCCGACGCCGAGATGCAGATGCTCGACGTTCACCTTGGCGCCCGCCCACCGGTCGAGGACGTGCGGCCCGTCGTCGATCGCGAAACCTTCTTGTCCTGGCAGAACCTCGCAACCCGGGTGTTCATCAGCCAGGAGGTCAAACGTTACCTGGTGCGCCTCGCCAACCACATCCGCAGCGACTCGGTCGCGTTGGCTCCGCCCTCTCCGCGGGCGATCCTGATGCTGGCGCGGGTGGCGCAGGTGCATGCGATGACCCAGGGTCGCGACTACGTCACGCCCGAAGACGTGCGCGCCCTGGCCCCCGACGTGCTGGCCCACCGCATGATCATCTCCGGCGACGAGGCCGGGCATAGCTACGTCTCCCGCATCCTGGAGAAGGTGCCGCAGGCATGATTCGGCATGCGCTGGGGATCGTCTTCCACTTCGTGGGGCTGTTCGTGCTCCCGTTCGTGGTGGCGTTCGTCTGCGCGCTCTTCTTCGAGGTCAGCCAGGTCGCCGACACCGGACCCTTCCTCCTGGTCATCGCCGCGCTGTTGATCACGCCCAGCTTCCTGATGCTGATGTTCGGCGTGATTTGGAAGACGCGACGCGAGCTGAAGCTGCTCCGGGCCGCCGGCCGCAGGGACCTCAGGAGCACGCTGGCGACGGTGCACCGGCATGTGTCCGTCGTGACCTCCCGCGGTTGGGCGGTGTTCATCACCGGGCTGTTCTTCATCGTGTTTTCGCTGGGCGCCAAGTGGGCAGACCTCTCGATGGTGGCCGTGCTGGCGCTGATGCTGTTCTATGGGGTGCTCGGCCTGAGCACGTTCCTGAGCGGCTTCATCGTCTCGCAGTTCGAAGCCCAGGTGCGCAAGCGCGCCAGCGTCGAGCGGCAGATGTCGCCGGCGGTGATCCTGGCCGGCGAGGTGGCCGAGGAGCGCTTCACCTTGCGACGGGTGCCGGTGCCGCCCCTGTATTTCCTGCTCATCGAGGATCCGCTGCCGCCTCGCCTGGGCACGACGTCCCGCTACGCAGTCGGCGCGGGCGCACGAAAGGAAGAGCTGGTGGTCGCCGGGCGCTTACGACGGACCCCCCGCGGGATGTACCGCCTGGGCCCGGCGCACATCTACTTTCAGGACGCCCTCGGCTTCACGCGCGTCTCCGTCGCATCGATGGCGACGGCCGAATTGAAGATCCTGCCTCGTTTCCGCCACCTCCAGATCCTCGAGCCCCCCCGCAGCAAGCTCGAGCGCCCGGACATCCTCACCAGGCCCCACCGCTTTCCGACGGAGGACCACTTCCGGTTCCGCGACTACCAGTCCGGCGACGACACCCGACGCATCCATTGGAAGTTGTCGGTCAAGAGCGGGCAGATCCAGCTTCGCACCCCGGAGACACGCGAGATCAGCACCAAGAACGTGCTCCTGGTGCTGGACAGCTACCTGCCGGCCGGCCGGATGCTCGACGACGCGGTGGGCGTGGAGGAGGTGCTGGACAAGTTGGTGGAGACCTGGATTTCCCTGGCCAAGGAGCTGGTGGAGCGCGGCGACCGGGTGACCCTGGTCTGCGCCGCGCGGAGCAACGAAGGGGAGCTGACGGTCGAGACCCAGGCCTGCGAGAAGGGCGGTCACGTGCGGTGGCAGGACCTGGGCGCCAGGGCCCTCTGGCAGGGGCGCTGGGACATCCCAGGCTTGCTCACAGAGGCCGGCGACCAGACCCACGGCGTCGTGGTGTCCAGCCGCTTCCAGAGCCCGCCTCCGGGCGGTTTCGTGGGGGAGTCGCTCACGTGGATCTACCTGCCGCCGGAGCGGGGGCTCCAGGGCAAGGAGCCGAGCCTGCTCGAAGCCCTGGCCGGCTCCCCGACGCGCGCGTTCCTGTGGTTTTTTCGCCTGCCCTACCCGGTGGGGAGCGACGAGAACGGCGTCTTCGCCCAGCTCAAGATCTTCCGCGCGCAGGCCGGGCTCCTCGCCGCCCGCAAGCGCCTGCGGGCGATCGCGACCCGAGACGGCGCCCGCGTCTACCGACAGCTCCTGGCGCGCGGCGACACCGTCTACCGCCTGGAAACCGGTCAGGGCACCCACAAACTGGTTGGCGTCACGACTGGACACTCCAAATATACGCGCGGGAAGGCCGCATGACGGCGGCCACCGGCACCGGCTGGCACGGCACGCTGGAGGTCCGCTCGTCGCTGACGCTTTGGGGGCAGGCCAAAGAAGCCCTGGTTCCGATGGCCATCTACTGGGTGTGGGTGCTGTACGCGTACGGCATCTTCGTCCTCGCGGTCGCGATGACGGAGTCCATCGCCGGGGTCGACGTGGCCTTTCTGACGGCCTTCGGCCTCGCGACCGTGAGCGGCGTGCTGCTCGGCCAGCTCTGCGCGTTCGTCGGGGTGCGCAGCTGGGTGCTGGTCACGCTTGGCGCCCTCATGTGGGCGCTGTTCTTCCTCGTGCTGGCCGGCGGCGGCTACGCGTTCATGAACAACCAGATCGTCGCCGCCATCGTGATCGCGGTGGTCTTCCTCGGTCCGGTGGCGATGACCGGCGGATTGTGGTGCCTCGAAACCAACCGTGCGTTGTGGTCGACCTGGTTGCCGATGGTGTGGACCGTGGGCGCCTGCCTGATCTGGATCGAGAAAAAGGTGGGCATCGGCGCCTGGGAGCAGGGCGCCAAACACGAGGTGTGGGACCTCATCTCGTTGGTGATGTTCGTCCCATCGGTCGGGCTTTTCTTGCTGTACCTCGTCACCCGCGAGACCCATCGTCTCGCCACCTGGAAGCGCGGTCCCACCGCTCCGCTGACGCCCAAGATCGAGGAGCGCGGGGTGTCGCGCCCACGACTGACCATCGGCGGGCTGGTGGCGCTCATGGCCCTCGCCGTAGCGGTGGCCGGCGCTACGGCCCTGGTGGCGCCCTATTTGTGGAGGACAGGCGCTCCAGATGGGCAGGGTCCGGAAACCACCGCGTCGGGCGAGTGGGAACCCTCGCAGCAAGAGCTCAACCGGGCCGACCGGCAGGGCAAGCAGGGCGACCCCAACGAGCGAAACGGCAAGCCCAGGGAGGGCGGTTCCGGCCCCAAGGTGCCCGCCGGCGTCCAGCAGATGTTCGAGAAGATGGGCGAGGCCGCAAAACAAGCGGCAGGGACGCTCTGTTCGCTCATCACGGTCGCGATCCTGGCCCTGATCGGCGCGCTTCTGGCCTACCGCCCCCTGAAAAGGCTGTTCGTGATTCGACATCTCCGCGACCCGCTGTGGGACGTCGCCCCAAGCACGCGCATCGACCAGTGCTGGCGGCTGGTCGAAATCGCGCTCGGCGACGCGGGCGTCCACGTTCGACCTGGAGAAGATGCGGCGGGCCTTGCGCGGCGGGCAGGGCCGGTGCTCAAGGCCCTCTCCCCGGTCGAGGTCCACGGCTTGGACGACGTCGCCGAAGTGGCGGATCGGGTACGCTTCGGCTTGGGCGTCGGCCCCGACGACGTCGCGGTGATCGAGCGGTTTTCACGCTGGGTGCTCGACACCGTATGGGAGCGGCTGGACGACAAGGCCCAGATGATCGCGATGTATCGGGGAGTATGAGGCCGGGAGCCGCCGCCGCCTCCTCTCGGCGGCTCGGCGGGGGGCCGTTACCTCAGCGCGGCCATCACGAGGTCCGGCGTGACGATGTCATCCCCGGCGAAAGCTTCTTTGACCCACAGCGCATACGCGACGCGCCGACCCCGCACGAAGGGCGCCGACGCCACGCGAGCCCGCAGCTCCGCACGCCACCCGGCTACGTCGGCGCGGGCCGTCCACTTCGCTTCGCCGACCAAGACGCTCCGGCCGTCGAGGGACTCGGCCACGACGTCGAACTCCAACGGACCGCTGGGGCCGTTCCCCCACCAACGCGAAGCGGGACCCCAGGCAATCCCTCCGGTGTGCAGATGGGGCACGGACTCCCGCGCCAGAACCTCCCAGGCCTCCGCACAGTGCTGAGCGAATGCGGCACCAAGACGAGCTTCGACCGGTTCGAGCAGGTCGCGCTGCAGGAGCGTGCGGGCCGGTTGCACGAATCGGAACCAGAACGCGACGAGGGGGTCGTCGATCCGGTAAAGCGTCCTCTTGGTGGAGCGTTCGTCCTCGCCGAACGGTGTTTCCTTCCGGAGATAGCCAAGGTCGATTAGGTTCGCCAGCGGACGGGTCAGCGCGCCCGTCGGCTTCCCCATTCGCGCCGCGATCTCCGACAGGAGATTGCAGCCGGCGCCGACGAGCGCGAGCAGGGATGACGCCCGAACAGGACCGCCAGCCGTGAGTCGTCTCCGTGCATGAATCGGCGGAGCCGCCGCTGTTCGTCGTCACGATCCAGGAACGGAATCGCCATCGGATACATGGATCAGACACATCATGTTTGTCAAACATGACCCTACCCAATCACGCCCAACTCCATCCCCACCTCCGCAAACGCCTGCACCGCCTGATCAATCTGCGCCGTGGTGTGCGCCGCGCTGATCTGCACGCGAATGCGCGCTTGTCCTCGCGGAACCACTGGAAAGCTGAAGCCAACCACGTAGATGCCCCGCTGCAACATCCGGTCCGCCATTTCGCTGGCCAGCCGGGCGTCGCCCAGCATCAGCGGACAGATGGAGTGGACACCCGGGCGGATCTGGAAGCCCGCGGCGGCCATGGACCGGCGGAAGTGCAGCGTATTTGCCTCCAGTCGATCGCGACGCTCCGTGCTGGCTGACAGCAGCTCGAACACCTTGATGGCGGCGCCGACGATCGGCGGCGCGACCGTGTTGGAGAACAGGTACGGGCGGCTCTTCTGACGCAGCAGTTCGATGATCTCGCGGCGGCCGCTGGTGAACCCCCCCTGGCTGCCGCCGAGCGCCTTGCCCAGGGTGCTGGTGATGACGTCCACCCGACCCATCACCCCGCAGTGTTCGATGCTGCCGCGGCCCGTCTTGCCCACGAAGCCGGTGGCGTGGCTGTCGTCGACCATCACCAGCGCGCCGTGTTTCTCGGCGATGTCGCAGATCTGGTCGAGCGGCGCGATGTCGCCGTCCATCGAGAAGACGCCGTCGGTCGCGACGAGCTTGATGCGGGCGCCAGCGCATTCGGTGAGCTTCGCGTCCAGGTCGGTGAGGTCGAGGTGTTTGTACCGAAGCCGCTCCGCCTTGGCGAGGCGGATGCCGTCGATGATGCTGGCGTGGTTGAGCTCGTCCGAGATGATGGCGTCGCCTTCCCCACAGAGGGTCTCGAACAATCCCCCATTCGCGTCGAAACACGAGCTGTACAGGATGGTGTCGTCGGTGCCGAGGAAGCGCGAGACTGAGGCCTCCAGCTCTTTGTGGATGTCCTGCGTGCCACAGATGAAGCGCACGCTGGCCAGACCGAGCCCGTGACTGTCGAGCGCGTCCTTCGCCGCGGCGATGAGCTCGGGATGGTCGGCGAGGCCGAGGTAGTTGTTGGCGCAGAAGTTGAGCACTTCCTGGCCGGAAGCGACGCGGATCGTCGCGTCCTGCGCCGAGAGGATCACCCTCTCGTTCTTCCAGGTGCCCGCCTCGCGGATCGCATCGAGGGTAGCCTGGACGGTGGAGCGGGCGGTGTCGAACATCGGGGCTGGCTATCATCAAAAGGGGGAGCGGCCGCGGTGACGTCAGCGTGAGAGGGCAGGCCTCAACTGGGGCGCGACACGGTGTCATACTCGCGACACAAATTATTCCTGTTGCGATGCCCGCACCCTCCAGAACTCTGGTAGTCTTGCCCGACAACCGGAGCCGCCGATGCGCCCTCCCCACTCGCGCGGATTATCCTCGTTCTGAGTGTTGTTTCTGCGGCGGCTCCGTCGGCGCATGCCGCATGCGCGTTGGGCACCGACCCTGACGGCGACCTCTACGGGCCGACCTTTCCACCGCCGTCGACGACGGGCTGCCCGCCAGTGCCCGACTGCGACCAGACCCGCGGCGACATCAATCCGGCGATGCTCGAGGGCCTGGACACGCCGGAAGATGACGACTGCAACGGCCGGCTCGGGATGTCGATCCTGTACACCGCCGCCAGTTTCGGACCGTTCAGCGGTTGGATGCCCGCGTGAGCTGGTCCGACATCGGCCGGGGACGGGGACGGCTACGCCGACGTGCTCATCCAGGTTGGCGGCCGTGGCGGGGGGGGGTACGATGCCCTCGTTGCCGGGGGGCCGGCGCTCTCGGGCACCACCGAGATGGAGTCGCTCCCTCGCGCCGTCATCAGCGGGGACATCTTCACCGACCTTGACGGGGACGGCCCGGACGAGGTCGGGCAGACGACCACCCTCACGACCGAAGACGACACGGGATTCTTTGTGATCGTCGAAGGGGCCGACCTCATGGGCGGCGGCAGCCTGCTCGATGTCGGCCACTACGCCTGGTTCGAGGAAGCCGAACCCCGGAATCAGGGCTTCCCGAGCCACTGGGCGGATACCGAGGAAGGGGACATCGACGGCGACGGGCTCGCCGACCTGGCGTTCGGGGCGACCTCGATGGCGTCGACGAAAATCGCCGGTGGGGGCCAGCTTGACGTCGCCGATGTCCTCGGGCCCTGCCAAGGGGCTGAAGGCTCGTCGCCGACGTGCTCGACATGACCGGCGACGGCTACCCGGAGTGGGTGTACTTCGACCTGAACTGGCCGTTGCCAGGGCCCGGCGAGGCCAGGGGTACGCGCAGTCTCATCATCGAGGGCCTTCCGATTCCTTGGGACGATCCCAGCAAGTGGTGAGGCGCAGTCGCTATTGGATCGGCGCCTACGGTCCGCCCTCCGGCACATACGCCGCCGCCGTTGCACCCGCGACACGACCGCCGTAGTAGCAGGCGCCGACGCTGCCGGCGAACCCGCGCCCGGCGCCGCCGCCGGGAAGCATCCCCGTCACCTCGCCCGCGGCAAACAAACCCGCCACCGGCGCTCCTGAGAGATCGAGCACGCGCCCGTCCAGGTCGGTCGCGACCCCGCCGAAGTTCTTGGCCAGTCCAGGGTGGAGCCGAACGACCATCCACCGGATGCCGTCGACGCTCTTGTCGGGGGTCAGGATGCCGCCGAAGGGCTCGGGGGCGCCGCTGGCCGCGAGATTGTTGTAGTTCTCGAGCTCATCGAGCGCGTCGACCGGCAGCCCCGCCCACAGGATCACCTCCGCCGCGTCGTTGCCGGCAAACACCTCCTCCGAACCCGCCCCCATGACCTCGAGGGGGGTGAAGTGTTCGGCCACCATCGCGTCGGCCCAGTTGTACCCGGGCGGCTGGAAAACCGGCGTCTCCGGGTCGCCGTAGGCGGTGATCAGCCACGCGCCGCGGTCAGGGACGCTTGGAGCGACCAGGAAGCTCCCGAGGTCGTGTTCCAGCGCGAAGCGACGGCCATCGGCCCCGACGATGATGTAGGGCACGGCCGTGGAGACGATCAGCGCCTCGCCCGCCGGCCGCCACGGGTCCTGGACCGAATGGACATAGGCGCCGATGTTGCCCGGCGTCTCCCACGCCGCGTCCACCTCCGCCAGGAAGGGGAGGCCGCCCCCGTTGCTGGTCGGGTTGGTCTCGAACAACGGCTCCAGACCCGCGAGCGCGGGCGCGTGGGCCTCGACCTGGGCCAGGTCGCGAAGGAAGCCGCCGGTCGCCAACACCACGGCGTCAGCGCCGATCGAGCCCTCCTCTCCCGACGTGTTCCTCCAGCGTACGCCGACGACGGCACCCTGCCACATCACCGGCCCGGTCACCTCGACCTCCGTCTCCACGGTGATCGGCTGCCCGTCGGTGAGGAACTCGAAGGGGACCGCGCTGGCGGACCAGGCGATCCGGTGGGTGCGGGGTAGCTCTCCTTCCCCGGCGCTGACCGAAGGCGCGCGAATGTCGACCCCGTGCGCATCGGCGAGCCAGGCCAGCGTGGGGCCGCTGCCTTGGATGAACGCGGTGACGCTGGGCCGGGTCCCCTCGACCCCGGTCGCGCTGAGCCAGTCCGCCTGCGCGGCGTCGAGGGTGTCGGTGAAGCCCTGCGCCTCCTGCCAACGAGTCATTGCCGCGTAGACCACGCCGCCCAGGCGAATTCCGGTTCCGGGAGTGGCCGACTTCTCCAACATCAGGACCTCGCGGCCCGCTTCGACAGCGGTGAGCGCGGCGGCGACGCCCGCGGGCCCGCTACCGACCACCAGCACCTCGGTGGTCCTCTCGAAGCTCGGTGGCAGCGCCGGGTCTGCCCCGCTTTCGCTGGTGTCCTCGACCGAATCACCGACGAAGCCGCCGGCCTCAGGATGGGCCGGCTCCGCAGTGGGGCCCGTCTCGCAGGCCAGGAACAACACCATGGTCACGCGGCGAGTGTAGCGAGGTTGCAACGCCTGCGGCAACCGGTTCAGCCCGCGATGCGGATCACGGCCTTGGGATGGCGGGAAATGACCCCTTCGAACGATGTTTTTTCCCAGTCCGCCAAGTCAACGATCGTATCGTCGCCCCGCTCGAGGATGGTGTTCCAGATCGCGTCCTGGATGCCGTTGGCCCGATCCTCGAGCAGCCGCTGGGTGATTTCCCAGGTGCCGAAGATGCGCCGCCCGACGATCCCGTGGAGCTGGATGCCGTCCATGACCAGGCGATGCACGTCCTCGATCACCGCGTCGCCGTTCTTGACGCCGAAGAGCACCACGTGCCCGCCGCGGCGGACGGCCTTGATGGCGTTGTTCATCGAGCTGTTGAACCCGGCCATCTCCAGCGCCACGTCGACCCCGACGCCACCGGTGAGCGCGCGGATGGCGTCGCGCAGCTCCAGGTCGGCGGCGTGCGGCCGGGCGGGGTTCGCCATGCTCGGCGTCAGGACCACGTCACAGCCGAGATCGCGCGCCATCTGGGCGTGCTTCGGATCCACCTCGACCCCGATGATCTTGGTGGCGCCCATGCCGCGGGCGATGAGGATCGCGAACAGTCCGATGGTTCCGCACCCCATGATCGCCACGGTCTTGCCCCGCAGATCGGTGGCCTGGCATGCGTGTACCGCGTTGCCGAAGGGCTCCTGGACGGCCGCGACCTCGGGGCGGATCTTCGCCAGATCGGTCGGCCACAGCGCCTTGGCCGGAAGCTTGAGGAACTCCGCGAAGCAGCCGTCCATCGAGATGCCGATGATCTTGTCCTTCTGGCACACGTGGCTGTCGCCGACGCGGCACTGGTAGCAGGTGCCGCAGATGATGTGCGACTCGGTGCTGACGATGTCACCCGGCTTGTACCCGTACTTGGGCGTCACCTTCACGCCAACCGCCACGATCTCGCCGAGCAGCTCGTGCCCGACCACCCGCGTGGTGCGGGCCTCATCGGCGAGGCTGCCCAGGATCATGTCGCCGAAGGCCTTGCGCCACCAGATCCCGCGGTCGCTACCGCAGAACCCGGCGTACTTCACCTTGATGAGCACGCTGGCGTGGTCGGTGTCGGCGTCGAACTCCGGGACCGGGACACGATCCTTCACCAATCCGGTCGAGGTCTCCCATCCATCGCGCCGGGCGTCGAAGGTCAGGGCCGTCATCATCGTGGTCATCGGAGTCTCCGGGCGCGGGTCGGCTATCGCGGCGCCCCCGAGTCGATCCACGCGCCGACCGCCTCGATCGTCGCCGCATCCAGGTATTCATACACAATCGGCATCTGGACGCCGAGCGCGCTGACCCCCTTGAGCTTGGCATACAAGAGCGAACCCTCGGAATCCCCCGGCACGATCATTCGCCCACCCACCCCGTCCTGGGTGGTCAGGAAGGTGTGAACGGCGCTCTTGTCCACGCCACCCCAGTCGCTGTGGCAGTTCTTGCAGTCGCGGCGCATCCACACGTCGCTGAAGAACCGGTCGAAGTCCCCGTCCGCCAAGGCTCCGTCGTCGATCCAACCCGCCACCGCCGCGAGCTCGTCGTCGTTGAGGAGGAACAGCTCGGGAGGCATCCGGGACTTGCCGGCATCGGGGCGGTCATGGGCGATCTTGTCATAGAAATAGCTGGCCTCGCGGTCCCCGGGAACGACCATGTCCGGCTCGGGCGGCGCCGTGACCAGCGCGTCATAGAGCCGATCCGGGTCTCCGGGCCCCCACTGATAATGACAGTCGCTGCACCAGGCCTCGTACACCGTGAACACATCTCGCTCGAAGACCGAGTCGGTGTCGGTGTCGGTGTCGGTGTCGGTGTCGGTGTCGGCGTCGGCGTCGGTGTCGGTGTCGGTGTCGGCGTCGGTGTCGGCGTCGGTGTCGGTGTCGGCGTCGGCAGCCGGGGCAGTGTCGGCAGGCGCTTCCGAAGCCGTACAGGCGAGCGCCAACAAAAGCAGTGGGGTCATGCCCGCGACCATAGCGGGTGTTCGGGGCGGCTGTCCACGGCGAGATAGCAGCAAGCATGCTTCTTCTCGGTACAATCGCGGCCGCATGGGCCGGGGCCTGGGCACCGCTCGGCCCGATCCCCGATGGCCATCGGCTACTATCCGAGTCGGTCGGGCCCGACCTGGTGCGCTTCGAGTGGGAGAGCCCCGAGCTCAGCCACTACTGGATCGACCTGACCCCGGATCGTGGCGGCTCAGCGCTGTGCACCGGCGGCGGGCTGTCCCTGCAATTGCGCCAACGACTCGATGATGCGCCGGAGAGCTTCGACCTGCCGAGCCTCCCGGCGCCCATCGCCGCGGCGTGCGCGGCATTACCGCGGGCCGCGCCGTTGCTGCGCGGCGGGATGCTGGCGGCAACCCCGGCGAACGAGCCGCCGCTCGACCAGAATGTCACCGCCGAGGCGCCGGGCCGGGTGCCCATGGCCGGGCCGCGGCCGTGGCATGCGGTGGTGGTGGCCTGGGCGACGGCGGCGGTCGTGGCGCTCGTCACCGGCGGGCGGGCCCGTCCGCTAGGGTGGACCCTCGCCCTCGCCGCGCTCGCGAGCGGCGCCCGCCTGGCCTGGGCCCGGGAGACCGTCATCCTGGGGGGCGACGCGGCGTACGAGCGGTTGATCAGTGCCCTCGGCCGGGGCGGAACCGATCGTTACTACGGCGAAACCTGGATGTCGCTCTTGGGCCTCATCCACGAGGGGCTGGCGGGGGTCGGCCTGGTGGGCACGCGCCCCGCGGAGCTGGCGCACGACGTCAACCTCGTGGCCTCCAGCGCGTCGCCACCACTGCTGTTCGTCCTGGCACGCCGGCTCGGCCTCGGAGAGCGGCCGGCGCTCCTGGCGGGCGTGGGACTGGCGCTCTGGCCACACGCGGTCGGCCTGTCCCGCATCGAAGACCACGCAGTCCTGGTCGGCTTCCTCCAACTCCTGACCGCCGTCGCCGCGCTGGGGGGTACCCGCTCGGAGCGCGCGCTGGCCGTACTCTCGGCGGCGCTGCTGGCGCACCTTCGCCCCGATCAGCTTCCCGTGGCGGCGCTCCTGCTGCTGCCGCTGGCGGCGCGCCGGCAGTGGGGGTGGTCGGCCGCGGGCGCCGTCCTCATCGGGTGCCGCCTCGCCTACCTGCCCGAGCGTAGCGGCGGCAGCCCGATCGACTTCGCACGGCTGCTGCGCCTCGGGGACTGGCCGTTCATGCTGCGGGCGTGGTTAGGAGCCGGGGGTGCAATGGCGCCGGCTCTCGTGACACTATCGGCGTTCGGAGCGAGCCTTGCGGTCCGCCGCCGCCCAGGACTCCCCCCTCGGCCCGGGATCGCGTGGCTGGCGCTCGTCCTTGCGGCGACCACGCTCCCGTACCTGCCCAAGGATCTGCCGGCGGCGGATCCGCTCCGGTTCTCACTCCCCGCGGACTCGTGGCTCGTTCTGCTCGCCACCATCGGGCTCATCGGCGTCCGGCGCGGCCATTGGAGCGTCGGCGCGGGGCTCGCCACCGTGGCGGCGATCGCGACGGTCGCGCTGCGCCCGGGCGCGACGACGGCGCCGCGGCCCTGGGCGTGGGAGCGCGAATACCAGTTTCTGCGCGCCTCGCTCCCGCGCCCGGAGGGCGACTCGCTCCGCGCTCCCGACGGTGCCGTGCGCGGCTGGTACGACGACGGCCAGGACCCCAACGGGGCCTTCCGCGTCTGGCTCAGCGTGTCCACCGGCATGCGCTGGAGCCCCTGGGGGGCCGGCACCCCGTCCCCCGGCGACCTCGTCTTCCGCGGCACCGCCGATCGGCTCGCCGCCCACTGGTCAGGCGAGCGTTGCGGCCTGGACGTCCTCCAGGAAATCGAAGTGGCCCCGCTGAGCGACGGGTGGGTGGAGTTCGGCGACGCGCCGGTTCGGTTGTCGCTGTACCGGGTCCGGGACTGCGACGGGCGGTAGTTGCGTGACACTCGGAGACGGCCTGTCGGCTTGACGCTGGGCGCGATGGTGTTTCCATTACTCGCGTCAACGGTCGCCCTCGGCACACTTCGTGCCGGGAGCCCACACACCCAATGGAGTGCGTATGTTCTTGTCACCCTGGCCGAGCTACGCCCCGCGGACACGCTGACCCTGTCGGCCCAACGGAAGGGAGCCCCCGAAGATCGACGTGGAGCGCGTGGAATCAATCGTGAAGGACGGGGTTCTCACCATCAAGGTGCCGCGAGCGGCGCCAACAGCGGCCCCCCGGACCATCCCGGTGACCACCGCCTGAATCTTTGAAACACTACACACGACGCGCGTACCGATCGTCCGCTCCCGACAGTCTGGCGGTCGAGCAAACCACGATCGGGTACGCCCGCTGCGCCGAGGTCCATCTGGGGAGGCGGACCGAAGCGCCGGTCGGGGACGGGGCTGACCCCCCTTCCCCGACCGTTCTTTTTTCGGCGGGGGCGCGGCGCGCGGCAGCGCCCGCCTGCGTCCTGCACGGTCGCGGCGCGCCGCCCAGAGGGCCTCAGAACGCCTCGCCCCAGCCGAGGACCACGCCCCACCCGTCGGGACTGAAGCCCACATCGACCCGGGTGACATTTTCCCGCTCCGGGGGCAGGACCAGCCGGATCCCGCCCCCCACCGAAGCATGGAAACCGTCGGCCCAGACACTGTCGACAAACAGCGCGGCATGGAGCGGGCCCACCACCGGAACCCGGGCCTCGACCTGGGCGGCAGCGATCCACTCGGCGCGAAACCGCCCGTAGGGGAGCCCCCGCAATAACGTGCTTCCTCCCACGGCGGGCTCCAGGTACCAGGCCGTCTCGCCGGGTGCGCCCTGACCGTAGAGCCGCGATGCGAGGTCGAGCCGGCCGATAGAAAACACCTTCCGCACATCGGCATCGACCAACAGATGGTGCCCCGCGGTGTCCGCGTCGATGATGTCGCGACCAGAGATTGATATCCACCATCGCGTGGGGCGGTCGGCGAATCGGACGCTGGCGGTCGGTCCGACCCCGACCACCCGCTCCGGGCTGGTGTCACGCGGATCGAACCACAGACCCCCGGCACCGCCGCTGACGGTGATCGGACCGACGGATGTCGCGACACCAATGGCGCAGTCGGCCCGCTCGGACAGCGTGGCTTGCGCTCCCTCTCCCGACCAGGACCAGAGCGGCCCGCGCCCGTACCCCAGGCTCGTGGACGGGCTTGCTGCGGACCGAACCGCCAACGACGACGATGCGGCCACCGTCCCGGTCGAATCGGCAGCCGCCACCAGCGAAAGGCGATGCCCGCGTCCGCCCAGGTCCGGCTCGACGAGGCGCACCAGCCCGCCGAAGCCGGCGTAGGGCGCAGCGGTCAGCCCGAACGAGAGCGTCCACGTCCCGGGGTCCGGGGCGTCGGATCGCGCGCTCGCCTTCATGGCGCGAGCCAGACCATCATCCCCCTGCGAGGGCCATTCCACCGCGATCCCCGGGGCGCCACGGGCCACGGCGAGGCGCTGGCGCGCGGCGGCCGCACCGGCCCACGGAGAACCCTCGACCAGGAGCGGGGCGACGAGGCCAGCAACGGACGCCACGTCCCCCCCCGCGAAGGCCGGAACCGTCAGCCGGCGATCGGCCTCGGCCAGGACGCAGAGCGGCTCCTCGGCGGGACAGTCCCCGAGGGCGCGGTTCCACCCCGGTTCGTGCCAGAGCGGCGCGAAGTTGCCCTCGCGACGGACCAGGCGCACGTGGGCCATGGCTGACACGGCACGGCACGCGTCCTCCTCGCACGCGCCGGCGCCACGCAATGCCGCGCGCCACTCCACGACGGCCGCCGGCCGATCCCCCGCCCAGAACGACGCGTCACCGCGGGCGAGGGCATCGATGGCCTCGGCCGCGGTCACCCGACGACCGGGCTCGTCACTGCTCGTACCCCAGCGCTTCGAGTTGTTCCCGCGTTTGTGCTGAGACGTCGGCCATCGGCGGAGGCGGGGTGACCCGGGTGGCCAGTCCGACGACCCTGGCGTCGGGCGGGTACAGGGCGAACGGCCCCGGTCCAGCGTAGCGGTGCCCCTGAAGCGCCCCCGCGGCATGGATCCAGGCGGGCGTCACCACCGGCCCCGCGGCGGTCCAGCGCGCCCCCACTGTCGCCCACAACCGGGCCAGGTTTTCCGGGGAAATCGCTGGGACCCCGCTGCGTTCACTCCGATCACCGACCGCGTAGGTCGTGGCGCGCCCCGCCGTGAGGTCCAGGTCCAGGCGGACCTCCCCCGTCAGCAAGCCCAGGCGTGCATTGTCGAAGCGGCTGGTCTCGAACACCAGGTCGCGGGACGGCTCGAACGCGCCGCGAACATCGACTCCAGAGCATGGGAACGGGACCCCCGCCAGGGCCGCGACCGTCGCCGCGACATCGATGCCACCCACCCGCTCCGCACGCACCGCCGCCGCGGCCACGCCCGCGCCGGACACGATGAGCGGCACGCGCATGACCTCCGGAAACAGGGTGTGCCCGTGCCCCCAACTGCCGTGCTCGCCGAGCTCTTCGCCGTGATCCGCCGTCACCACCCACGACACCTTGCGTCCGGAGCCCGACCAGGATGCGTCCAGTCGCGACAGATTCGCATCGACGTAGGCGATGCTCTCGTCGTACTGCGCGTTCAGGTGCTCCCACCGGGCAGCCTTGACCGGATTGTCGAGGTAGTACTGATAATTGCGATACCGCGTGGACTTGCGCGTCCCGACCTTGTCGATCTGAAAATTCCACGGCTCCGGCGGGAGGTAGGGGTAGTGGACGTCGTACAGGTGCACGAACAGGAAGATCGGCTTGTCGTCTATCGTTTTGGCCCAGGCAAGGGCCTCGTCGACGACCTGCTCGGCGCGGACGGCGTGGCGGAGGTTGGTCCGCCTGGTGATGTCAAAGTCTTCGAAGTGATCGAACCCGCGAGCAAAGCCGTAGGTGTCTGAGACATAGATGGTCGAGACAAAGCCAGCCGTCGCGTACCCGGCCCGGGACAGCGCCTCCTGGACCAGCGGCAGATCCGCCGGAATTCGGCGGGTGTCCTCGATGACCTCGTGCTCCAACGGACCGCGCCCGGACAGCATCGTGACGTGCGAGGGCAGCGTCCACGGAGAGTGGCTCCTTGCTTCGGTGAACCGCTGCCCGACGCCGGCGAGGCGATCGAGCCACGGGCTGGTCGCCCCGGTGTGCCCATAGACGCCGAGGTGATCGGGTCGGAGGCTGTCGATGGAGACCAGAATCACGTCGGGGCGATTGGGGTCGCCGGGCGGGAGCGCCACGATCCCCGAGGGGCCACACGAGCACGCCGTGAACAGGACCATCACCATGTGCGCCACCCCCGCCACCCGGCCGGTAAGAATCGCAGCATCAGGACAAGCAGGATTGCAGTGACGACGATGGCTCCCATCAGGCGCCACCGACTGCTTCGCAACCCCGACCACGCCCCGCCCGGGTCCGCCAGCAGGCCGCCGGCGAACACCATCCACAAGGGCTCCAAGGGCACTCGATAGCGCGACAAGCCCGCCAGGCAGGCGATGGCCGCCACGTGATACCCGACGACCGCCACCGACGCGACCGCGTACCAGCCGCGCCCCCTGGCGAACAGCCCGACGGTCCCGCCGACCAGGACGGTGAACGAAAAGACCGGTACCAGGCCCACCAACCACTCGTCGAACCATCCCGGAAGACCGTGCCATCGCCCCGTCCGCAGGTTGCGGGTGAGCAAGCTGTGCGGCGTGAGCATCTGGGAGACACGCAGCGGCATCCGCTTCAGGAACTCCCCTGGATGGCGGTTTATCCAGGCCATCCCCGCCGCAAACTCACACGCGTCCTGGCGCGCCGGGTCGTCCTCGAAGCGGCAGTGGGGGCGACCGGTGGCCTGGATCCGATCCCAGAGCTTGTCGCTGAGCACCCCGTTTCCGAAGTCGAAGGTGACCGGCTGGTACTCGTTGTTGCCCAACCACATCATCTGGCCGAGCGTACGGTCGCTCACGACGAAGGCGCCGAATTTTCGCGATGCGTATGCGCTGTAGGGCGCCACCACCATCACCGCCGCAAGCACGGCGGCGGCGGCGGTCCGCCAGGCGGTCACCGCTCGCCACCGGCCCCACAGGATCGCGAGGAGCGCACACGGCAACAGGTAGGTTGCCACCCCGCGGAAGAGCACGCAGCCCCCCAAGAGCGCGCCGACGACGATCCCCCGCTGCCAGCGCCCCGCGTGCGGGTCCGGCGGCGTCCCGGGGGCCTCCCCGCGCGCCCACCCGATCGCATTGACGGCGGCGAAGAGCAGCGCCGTGTAGAAACACTCGCTCCACAAGCTGGACGCGTAGAAGATGTGCGTGGGGTTGAGCGCGAGGAGCAGCGCCGCCACGCTGGCCGCGCGGGCGCCGAAGTGGGCGCCGGTGAAGCGCCATAAGAGCCAGATCGTCAGCGTCGCGACCACCACCTGCGTGTACTTGACGCTGTTGATCCACCCGGTCGCCTCGGCATGCGCCGCGATCACGCTGGGGTAGCCCGGTGCCCACAGCCAGCCCCGCGTCCCCACCATGCCGTCGCCGCGCGCAATGCTGGCCGCCAGCTCACGATAGGTGCACTCGTCACGGATGCAGGGGCGGCGCGACCATTCCCAGAGCGGAATCAGCCGCAACGCGGCGCCGAGCACCAGAGAGGTCACGAGCCCTTTGTCGATCCGGCGCACCGCGTGCGTGGGTATCATGGTATCCACCCCCCAATCACCATCCCTCCGACCACCCCACGGTCCAGGTGCCCCAGGCCTCCATGTCGCCGGGTGATCCGCGCTTCTACCCCGGCCCCGGGTGGGAACGGCGATGAAGGCCCGGAGGCGGTTGTCGCGACGATTTTTGTTCGTCCGGCGCTTGCCTCGGGGGAGGCGAGGTGAGACACTCGGGATGACTCAACGCGGGAGCGAATCCTCCGAGCAGATCACCCACTGCCGCGCTCGGCGCCCGACGGCTGGGTGCGGCAAGCAAAGGCCGACGACGGCGAGGGCCCGCCCGCGGCGTTGAACGCGCATCACCTTGGTGGCGTAGCACCCGACGACAAGCGGGAGGACGGCGACGGCGAAGCGCATGGGGACTCCGGAGCGGGCGCGATACGAAGCGGCCGAGCGGGACATTCATCCGTCGTAACCGAGACGCGCGGCGCGAGGCCGGTCGAGCCAGATCGTCCACCTCCTCGGTGCGCCCGAGCGTCAGGACGCGGGTACGGACGGACGCTGGCAGCGTGGAGAGCCAACCCTCGGACGATTGTGACAGGCGACATCCGGGAGTGTTTTGGCCGCGAGCGCGAGAGGACGCGACCAAGGGCAAAGGTGGTAGCACGTTCGGCGGAAAGAAGGCAACCGGGGGAGGGTGGGGAGGGTGCCCACGGGTGTCGGTTCCTTTGGGCGTAGGAGCCGCTTTCCTAGTCTGAACCGGGCAGTCTCAGTTCGTCGCCGCCGGGGGTGCGTGAATCCTGCGACGGGTATCGAGGAAGATCGCGCGGCCGCCCTGTGCGATGTCGGCGGCTTCTTCTTTGGCCTGAGCGGGCAGGCGCCACGCTGTCCACGTCTGTCCGGCGTCCAGGGACTCGTAGAGCTTGATTCCCTCCCCGACGTCCGCACCGCTGGACAAGGCGAGCCAGCGGATGGCTTGCCCATCTACGACCAGGCGGAAGGGGCGGAGCGTGTCGGGGAAGCTGGCGAGCCAGCGGGGCCCGCCGGACGCCATCCCCCCGAACTTCAGCGCGCCGTCATGACGCGCGAGGATGGTGCCACCGTCCACGGCGTAGACCCGGCTGCCGTCCACCTCGTTCTCCAACCAGGTGAGCCCGCCGTCAGCGGTTGCACGTACGCCGTCTCCGGCGATCACCACCCGGTCGCCCACCTTGGCCAGACGCTCGGTGACCGAGTCGCGCGCCCCACCCGCTGCCACTACGACCCAGTGCTGGCCGGCGTCCGTGGTGCGCAGCAGCGTGTCCACGCCGAGGACCCAGGCTTCGTCTGCGCCCACCGTCAGCACCTGCCCTACCGACGCTCCCGGAACCACCCCACAGTCGGCCCACGAGTGGCCGCTGTCGAGCGAGCGCAGCGCACGGTACTGGCTGTCGGCGCCGGAGGCATCGAGGGTGGCGGCGATCGCCCAGACCGCCGCGCCGTCTGCGGCGAGGCTCACCACCCAGCCTGCGCCGTCGTACACCGCCGAAGCGGACTTGCCGTCCCAGAAGTAGATCGCTGCGCGCTGGTCCTGGATCGCGCCCAAATCTCCGCCTTGAACGTAGCCGGCCAGGATGGCGCCTCCGGTCACCAACCGCGTGGCGGCCGGAAAGAACGTTTCAGGTACGCTTGAGGTGTTTTCCCAGTTCACGGTCTTCTCCATGCACGCGGTCAGCCAGGTCATCATCCAGGTGAACGCCATCTACCAGTCCGTTGCCCAGTCCCAGGCCGCTTCGACCCCTTCCGACGCCCCATCGAGCATTTGCCCGCCGAGCTTTTTTGCGCCATCGTAGGCTTTTCCTCCCCACTCCGGCACCAGCCTGGCGCCGGTCTCGACCATCTGCGAGACGCCGTCGAGGCTCAGGAGATCGCCGAGGTCGGGGGTGCTGGCAAACTTTGCCAGATCGATAGGGCTGAGGCCGCTCAGGCCACCGGCGAGGTAGGCATCGGGGTGGGTGCCATAGGCGAAGGAGCGGAAGGCCTCGGAGTCCATCTCCAGCGCGTCGTACGCGGCTCGGTCCTTCAGGAGGCGGTTCTCCATCGCGGTTTGCAGCAGGATGAAGGCTTTGTCGAGCCAGCGCTGGCCGTCGGCCGACAGTTTTGGTCGCAATACGGTGGTAAACCGGCGTGCGTACTTGTTGCCGTAGTTCAGGTAGTAGTCGGGGGGCGGCGGAGCACCGTGCCGGCTGAGGTAATCGGCGTTTCGTGCCTGATAGTACCCGACGTTGCCGACCATGCTCGGGAGTGGCTTCGGCAGCACCTTGGCGGCAGCGGGGCGCCCTGAGGTAGTTTCAGAGTCCTGTCCCCGGCCGGCCATCCGGGACTGAAGCTCCTCATTTCCCAACGTGCTCTGCGCGCTGTTGGAGCGGCTGCTGCCGGACAGTGTTGACGTTGCCGGGGCTTGTGCGCTGGTCACGGACTGGTGTTGGGTCTGCACCGCCGGGGTGTCGAGGCTTTGGCTGCCCAATGAAGCTTCCCAAGCTAAGGTGGCTATCATATCCTGTGGTAGATACCCATACCAGTCGGTAGCTTCGCGTGCCGTCGTAGCCGCCGCCGGAAGGCGGGGGCGGAGACCGGGAGACGTACCGCGTGCACGCGCGGCGGTCAGCCAGGGCGTTGCTGACGCGAGCCTTTCAGACCGCCTTTACGCCCGCGGCCCAGCTCGCCGAGCGAAGCGCGCCGGCGCTCGCGGAGGAGGGGCTCGCCGAGGCCCTCCTCCGCGAGTTCGGCTCTACCCGGCCCGACACGCAGCAGGAGCTGGAGTCGGCCGCCGAAACGCAGCGACTCATCCGCACCCTATACAGGTAGCCTCAGGGTCCGCGGTCGGTGCGAGGAGATCAGAGCCGCGGCGGGACGTTGTTCACCACGAGCTTCAGCACCACGCCCCGTGGCTTTTCTGAACTGGCCGCTCGCCCAGGAAGGGCGCGCCAGCGCGTACACAGGGGCGGACGCGACGCAGCATCGAGGCCCAGTCTCCGTGCGTGACTAACCGGGCCCCGCGCTTAGGATCGACGTCATGAGGTTCCGTGCCATCGCCCTGGTCCTCGCGTGGCTCTTGGGCGGGGCCGGCCTGGCCACCGCCGCGCCGAACCCGGGTCCCCGCTGGGAACAGGCGCCCGAGGTCGACCGGCCCGATATCCCAGAGCCGCCCGGGGGCTGGACGACCGAGCTCGGGCTTCACGCGGACGTTCACGGGACATGGCCCGATCGCGCCACGCTGGTCCGGCTCGCGAACCACGCCGCGACGAGCATCCCCGCGCTCGCCAAACGATTGGGCGTGCTTCCGGGTCCGACGACGCAGGTCTACGTCGTGCCCTCCGAGGAGGCGTTCCGTACGCTCCAACCAGGGTCCACACCCGAGTGGGCGGACGGCACCGCCTGGCCGCGCTGGTCGCTCATCTTCCTGAAGAGTCCGTCCATCCGGGATGGCACCGCCACCTCGCTCTCGACGGTGCTCGACCACGAGCTGGTCCACGTCTTGCTAGGTCAGGCGTTCGGAAGGAGACCGGTGCCCCGCTGGCTGCAAGAGGGGATGGCACAGTTTTACGCCGGAGAAGCCACCTGGGAGCGCCGGATCGCGCTGGCCAGCAACGAGTACGGCCTGGAGCCGCTGCCCCTGGCGACGATCACCACCGGGTTTCCCCGCGACGCCGCGTGGGCCCACCTCGCTTATGCCCAGAGCGCCGACTTCATCGCCTGGGTGGCGGGGCGCGCCGGAGAGGACGGACTGCGCACGCTGGTGAGGGAGCTGGTCGCGGGGCGCAGCACCGATGATGCCCTGCGGGCAGCGGTGGGGCTTTCGGTCGACGAGGCGGATGCCATCTGGCGGGCCCGGCTGCCGATCAGCCAGGACTGGTATCGATGGGTGACCAACGGCAGCCTCTGGTGGGGAACCGCGGCGGGTTTTCTCGCGCTGGCCGCCTGGCAGCGCAAGCGCCGCGCCGCGGTGAAGCTGGCCCGGTGGGAAGCAGAGGAGGTCGCCAGGGTCGAGGCGCTGCTGCGGCCGCAGGAGCAGGAGGGAGCGCAGGGTCGGCCGATCGCCATCGGCGGTTGACCGGGGCCGCGCGTTGCATGATAGCCCCCACCGGCCATCCATGAGGCGTGCGTGCGGCTGAGTCTTCGTGCCCAGGCCATCCAAGAGTCGGCCATCCGCAAGCTCGACGGATTCGTGGCCGCGGCGCCCGAGGTCCACTTCCACAAGCTCAACATCGGCCAACCCGACGTTCCGACGCCGGGCCCGATGATGGCGGCGTTGGCCCACGCGGACTCCAAGGTGCTCGCGTACGGACCGGCCTCGGGACTGCCGGCGTGTCGAGAGGCGGCGGCGGCGTTCCACGCCCGGACGTCGGCCGGGCTCGGCGCCCAGCACTGCGTCGTGACCCAGGGTGGTTCGGAGGCGCTGCTGTTCGCGTTCTGTGCGCTGTGCGACCCCGGCGACGAGATCCTGGTCCCCGAACCGTACTACACGAACTACAACGGTTTTGCGACGGTCGCGGCCGCCAGGGTCGTGCCGATTCGGACCAGCCTCGACGACGGGTTCCGCATCCCGCCCAACGAAGTGCTCGACCGGCACGTCACGCCGCGCACCCGGCTCTTCCTCTTCGCCAACCCCGGAAATCCAACTGGTGCCGTGTACGGCGAGTCCGACCTGCGCCGGGTGGCCGCGTGGGCGAAGTCCCGCGGCTTGTGGCTGGTGGCCGACGAAGTGTACCGCCACATCTGGTTCTCCGGCCCGCCCACGTCCGCGCTCCAGCTCGAAGGACACGAGGATCACGTTGTCGTCGTCGATAGCACCTCCAAGACGTTTTCCGCTTGCGGCCTGCGCATCGGCTTTCTGCTGTCGCGGAACCTGTCGTTCATGGACCGCATCGAGCGGCTGGGCCAGGCCCGCCTCGGTCCGCAGCCCCGCGCGCAGCACGCGGCGATCGCGGCCCTTTCGTTGCCCGATGCCTTCTATGAGGAGCTGCGCGGCACCTACCGCGCCCGGGTCGACGCGATGATGGAGGCGCTGGCGCAGATTCCAGACGTGCAGTTCCATCGCCCCGAAGGCGCCTTCTACACCATGGTGCGGCTGCCGGTGGACGACACCGAGGACTTCGCGCGGTTTCTGGTGACCGAGTTCCGAGACCACCGTACCGGCCGCCCCGAGAGCCTGGTGGTGGCACCCGGGCCCGGCTTCTACGCGGACCCGGCGCGAGGGCGCAGCGAAATCCGCCTCGCGGCAGTGAAGGAGCCCGCCGTGGTGCGTCGCGCCGTCGAGGTCCTCGGCGCGGCACTGGCCGCCTATCGCGGCTAACGCCAGCTTTTCAAGAGCCCCGCGAGGCGTTGATACTGCGCCGGCCGGTTGTAGGCCTGGCCGCTGATGCGAACGAAACACCGGTCGTCATACGCGGTGAACGGCACCTCGATCCGGTGCTCGTGGAAGAGCCGCGCCGTGAGCCCCGGCGCGTCGGCGCCCGTTGCCCAGGGGACCTCCACCGCCGCCATCGGCCCGTACCACCCGGCCTCGTCGGGGTGCGGGAGGCTGACGCCGAGCGCCCTGGCCAGCCGCTGCCTGCCCTCCTGCACCAGGGCGTGGTTGTGCGCCTGGAGCTCGTCGAGACCGAGTTCATCGAGGTGGTCCAGCGCCGCTGGCACCGACAGCCAGGCGGTCGGATCGAAGGTGCCCGCCCATTCGAACTCGGCGCGCAGGCCGAGTTCGTACCCATGACTCACGACGCGGGCGTGGACGCGGTCTCGCCAGGCAGCGCCGACCCAGAACAGGGCTGCCCCCTTCGGTGCGCACACCCACTTGTGAAGGTTTCCGGTGTAGAAGTCCGCCCCGATCGCCCCGATGTCCAAGGGCAGGAGCCCCGGAGCGTGGGCGCCATCCACGAGCGCAGCGACCCCGCGCCGGCGGCATAGCGCGACCAGGTCCTTCACCGGAAAGATCAGGGCCGTGGCCGAGGTGACGTGATCGATCACCACCAGCCGCGTGCGCGGCCCGATCACCCGGGCAAAAGCATCGACCACCTGCTGAGGATCGTCGATCGGGAACGGCACCTGGGCCGCAACCGTCGTGACCTCATGCCGATGCTGTAGTCGAAGAAGAGCCTTCTTCACCGCGTTGTATCCATGATTTGCATGAACCACCTCGTCCCGGGGCGCCCAGTCGATGGCCCCAAGCGCCGCGTCGACTCCGTGGGTGGCGTTGGGCACCAGCACCAGGCCCTCGGCATCGGCGCCGACGAACGCCGCCACCCTGGCGCGCACCGCATCGAGCCGCTCGGGAAGACGGCGCGCCAGAAACTCCACCGGTTCCGCCTCCATCTGCGCGCGGAGCTCGGTCTGGCGCGCCAGCACCGCCCGTGGCGTGGCGCCGAAGCTCCCGTGGTTGAGGTAGTCGACGCTCGGATCGAGCGCCCAGCGGGCGGTGAGTTCGGGAGAGCCGGGGGTCCAGACAGGCATCCGCCCTCCTACAACGATACCCCTGGCCACCCCAACGGAATCAGGATGCTCCTCCTCTGCTTCACGCGCGCGTTTGGCGAAGAGTCCACGTTCGAAGGCGCGAAGGGAAACACGCCGACGAAGATGGTCACCGAAGCCCACGCCAGCGTCGAACTGGGCGGCGTCGTGACCTCGGGAAACACCGAGACCATGGCCCTGACCGGCCTCGGGAATCTGTCGTATCGGTGGCAGGCCCACGCCATCTCCAGCAGCTTCGGCGTCAACTGGGGCCAGGCCCGGATCGACACCGACGGTGACGGAAAGCTGTCCCCCGCCGAGCGCGAGGCCGACTTCGTCAAGACCGCCGAGCGGGTCCTGGGCTCGCTGCGGTACGACCGCTTCTTCGGGAAACGCGACAGCATCTACGTCCTCGGGGGCGGCTTCACCGACCCCTTCGCGGGCTACGACTCGCGGGTCAACGCGCAGGTGGGCTGGTCGCACAGCTTCGTGCAGCTCGAGACGGCCTCCCTGCGGGCCGAACTGGGCGCCGACGTAGCCCAGGAGGATTTCGTCGCCGGCATCGACCCCAACACGGCCACGGTGGTCTCGGCGCGGCTTCTGGTCGGCGGCTCCTACGCGTTCAACCGACACGTCAGCGTCCAGGACACCGTCGAGGCGTACGAGAGCGTGCTGGACGTCACCGATCTGCGCCTGAACAACACGGCATCCCTGACGGCCGCGCTGGGCTCCAAGCTCAGCTTGAAGCTGAGCCACCAGCTCGCCTTCGACAACGCCCCGGTCGAGGGGTACCAGCCCCTCGATCACACGACCATGGCCACGTTCGTCGTGACGCTGCTATGAACGATGGCTAATCTGCCGGACGACGGATCCACCCGGTCTCGGTCCGCTCGATCACCGCGCTCGGCCAGTACGCGAGGTCCAGCCGCAGCGCCAGCAGCCGCGCCCGATCGTCCAGATCGAGCACCGACAAGCGCACGGTGCTCCGATCCGCACGCCCGGCAACGGCCGCCTCGAAGTCGCTGAGCGTCGCGATCGCGCGGCCGTCGACCGCGGTGATGCGGCAGGTAGGAGCGAGTTCATAGCGATCGGCCGGCGTCCCGAACCACCGCCAGGACACATACACGCCGCCGCCGCCGATGCCCTGCTGCAACGCCAACTCCGGCGGCAGGTCCTCGACGATGGCGCCCGCCCAGTACAGCGCGCGTGTCGCGAGCGCACCTCGTCCTGGAGACGTGGGCACGTCCACCACCAGCAGCTGACCGGCGCGAAACAGCGTCAGGTTCACCACCGCAACGTCCGCCACCGCGAGTTCGAGCGTACGCCAGCTGGAGGTCGGTTTTCCGCGCACCGCCAGCAGGAGGTCGCCCTCCTTGACGACGCCGTAGGCGGCGCTCGATCGCGCCACGTGGGTCGCCATCAGCACGCGCAACGCCCCCGCCTTGACCAGGGCCGCCGCCTCACCCGCGAGCAGCCCCCGGTCCACCGCGACGGCGAGGGGAAGCGGCGACCAGGCCACACCAAGGCTCCGGTCCGGGGGTCGTCGACCGGGCGCCAGCGCACGCGCGACCTCGGCGAGGATGTCGCTGGGCAGCCCGTAGAAGGAGGCGCTGGCGCTTTTTCCGGAGCCGATATGGAAAGAGCCCAAGAAGGCCACGACCTCGCCCGCGCGGTTGACCACCACGCCCCCTCGGTCCAAGGGCGGCGCGGCGGTGGCCAGGACGTCCAGGTTCAGGTCGCGGTACTGAGGCGTCGACGGGGGAGACAGGACGAGGGGGCGATAGCCGTGAACCACCGTCTCGCCCCAGGAGTACTCCAGCCGACCGTTGAGGCCCACCTGCCACACGGCGGTCCCCGTCGCCACGCGGGTGGCCTGGAGGCGCGCCGAGGTCAGCGACGATCCGGTGAGTTGCCCGGGGTCGAACTGAATCACGACGAGGTTGTGCTCCGGGTGCACGTAGATCGGCACGGCGGAGACGCGTACCGCACCTACGATGACGCTGATCTCGGCCAGCAACTGCGGGACCGTGTCCCGGTCGACCACCACCAGCCCGCGCTCCGCGTCCAACACCAGACCGACGCCCGAGTACTGGTCGCCCGCGTTGCCGGACAGCACGAACGGCAGGCGCGCCTCGACCCAGACCAACGCGTGCGCGACCTTGCCGGCCACTCCTGGCGGTGCCGGCGGCAGGGACACCGCCTGTGGCACCGGCGGCGGGGCGGCCGGCGGCGCCGGAAGGCCGACACAGGGCCACCCGCCCGTCGTGTCGTCTCGGGTGCAGGTCTGTGCGGGAAAGAAGGTCCGCTCCATCCGCCAGCTCACCACCTGGGTGCGGTTCGGCTCGGTCAGGGTGACGAAGTGTACCGGCACGCGCGCCTCGTCCGAGATCGCGAGGACCGCATCCCTGAAGTGCGCCAGGTCGGGCGTGGGGTGCCCGTTCACCTCGTCGACGCGTGCCCCATCGGGAACGCCTGCTTGCCCCAACGAATACCCGGCCGAAGCGACGTACACTCCCCGCACCGGCACGTTTGCGTTGCGAGCCTGTTGAAAACTCAGCGTATGCACCAAGCCGCCGCCGACCTCCATGTACGAGGAGGGTGTGATCGCATGGAGATCGCCCACCGGGACCTCGACCTCCACCCGTTCATCGGCACGTTGCAGCCCGAGGAGCACGGTCCCGCCCACCCGTTCGTCGAGGACCTCCTCCAGCGGGACGAAGGCGTCCACCGGCCGACCATCCAAGGTCAGGACAATGTCACCGACCCGCAGGCGGCCATCGCCCGGCCCGAGGGGGAGCACCTCCTTGACCCCGAGCAAGCCCGCGAGGGTCGGTCTCCGCGCGCGCGCCGCCGCCTCCTCTTCCGGCGGCAGCCCGAGGCGCGCCAGTTCATCCCAGGGGACCGCGCCGAAGACGGCCTGCACCGTACCGCGCGTGACCGGCAGGTTCGCCTGCACCAGTTCCAGGGCGCGCTGCACGCGGTCGAGCGGCAGGTAGTAGGACGCCGCGCTGTCCTTGCGCGCGCCGGCGTTGAGGGCCACCACCTTCCCGCGAAGGTCCAACACCGGCGAGCCGGACGAGCCGCCGGTGGTCCCCGCTGCGGCCTGAATGTAGAAGGTGTTGAAATCGTTGAAGGAGTCACGCCCGTACCGCGGAGCCTCACGATCGAGCCGGGCGATCGTCCCGGTGTGGATGGACAGCTTCTCGCCGGCGTTGTTGCCCACGACGCGGATCTCCTGCCCGATCCGCACTCCGGCGGGATCCAACTCCAACGCCGGCAACCGACTGTACTTCACGGCCGCGGGGTCGTACTGGTAGAACCCGAAGTCATGGACCGGGTCGCGGTAGATGGCTCGGAGCGGAATCACTTCGTTCTCCTGGGTGATCGCCTCGCTGCGAACGGGCCCGGGAGTGACGACGTGGCGGTTGGTCAGGACGATGCCGCGCGCCGCATCGACCACAAAACCCGTGGCGTAGCTGTGCCGGGCGTTCTCGGTGTCGAACGCGCGCGTCGCGACGATGTCGATAGAGAGCACCGCCGGCGTCGCGCGTTCCAACATCGCGGCCCAGGGGTCCGACGTCTGCTGCTGCGGATCAGCGGGGGGCGGCCGCGGTCGGGGGGGTCCGGCGACGGCGGGCATGACGAACATCAGGAGCGCGACCAACATCCGCCGACCTTAGCGCAGTCGTCGCCCCGCGCCCCGCCCTCACCGGTGCTTGGGGGGCTTCTCCTTGAGCGGCATGGCCGCCGTGTGCGCCAACGCTTCGGTCGCCAAGGCGCGCTGCGCCGCGCCCGGCCGTTCCATCATTCCTCCGCCGAACGGTCGTCGTCGGCCTCGGGAACGAGCGGCTCGCCCTCCTCGTCCGCCGCGTCCTCGACGCGCGCGATGGCCACGATGCGCTCGCCCTCCTCGAGCCGCATGATGCGCACCCCCTTGGTGTTGCGACCGACCTCGCGCACGTCACTGACGCGGGTGCGGATGGCGCGGCCGGTGTTGGTGATGAGGAAGATCTGGTCTTCCTCGACGACGATCAGATTGCCAGCAACATCGCCGTTGCGCGCTTCCGTTTGGATGTCGATGACGCCCTTTCCGCCACGCGACTGTAGGGGGTACAGGCCCTCGTCGCGACCGCCCAGGCCCAGCAGCGTCCGCTTGCCATAGCCCCGTTCGGTGACGGTGAGCAGGTACCGCCCGTCCATCTCCGGCGGCACGACGGCGAAGTCGACCACGCAGTCGCCCTCGGCGAGTTCGATGGCCTTGACCCCACGCGAGACCCGTCCCATCCGACGAACGCCCTTGTCGGGATCATCCATCTGGAAGCGGATGCACTTGCCCTTCTGCGACGCAAACAGCAGCTGCGCGTCCGATGTCGCGTGGGCCACGCTGAGGAGCTCGTCGCCATCGACGATGTCGACGGCATTGATCCCGACCGAGCGGACATTGCTGTAGGCCGCCAGCTCGGTGCGTTTGACCAGACCGCCGCGACTCGCGAAGACCAGGTCGCCGCCATCGTCGAACCCGCGAATCGGCACCACGCTCTGAACACGCTCTCCCTCACCGAACGTAATCAGGTTCTGGATGGGTTTTCCACGGGCGGCAGGCGCCGCCTCGGGAACGTCCACGACCGGGAGCAGGAACATCCGGCCGGTGTTGGTGAACAACAACATCTGCCCGTGGGTGTTGGCCACAAAGACGTTGCGGACGAAGTCTCCGTCGCGCGCGCTCATCCCGGTCTTGCCGACTCCACCACGCTTTTGGGTGCGGTACTCGGTCAACGACGTCCGCTTGATGTACTGGAGATTCGACATCGTCACGATCTGGTCTTCTTCGGCGATCAGATCCAGGCGGTTGATGTCGGAGGCGCTCTCCTCGATGAGGGTCCGGCGGGGATCGGCATGCGACGCCCGAAGTTCGACCAGCTCACTGCGAATGACGCCCCACAAGGTGCCCTCATCGCCGAGCACGCTCACCAACCACTCGACGAGCCGCTGGACCTCCAGGTACTCCGCCTCGATTTTATCACGCTCCAACCCTGTGAGCCGGCTGAGTCGCATCTCGAGGATGGCCTGCGCCTGGACTTCGGAGAGACCGAACGTCGACATCAGCCCGTCGCGGGCGATGTCCGTGGTGCGGGACGCCCGGATCAACGCGATCACCGCATCGATGTGGTCCAGCGCAATGCGGAGCCCTTCGAGGATGTGCGCCCGCTCGCGCGCCTTGCGGAGGTCGTAGCGGGTGCGCCGCACCGTGACTTCCCGCCGGTGAGCCAGGTAGTGGGACAACATCTCCCGCAGGTTCAGCACGCGGGGGCGCTGATGCACGATGGCGAGGAGGATCACGCCGAAGCTGCTCTGGAGCGCGGTGTGCTTGTAGAGCATGTTCAGCACGATCTCGCGGATGGCATCGCGCTTGAGCTCGATCACCACGCGCATGCCGGTCCGGTCGGACTCATCGCGCACGCCGTGCACGCCGTCGATGCGCTTGTCCTTCACGAGCTCGGCGATGTACTCCTGAAACCGAGCCTTGTTCACCTGGAACGGAAGCTCGTCGATGATGATCGCCTCGCGACCCTCGACCTCTTCGAAGTGGACCTTGCCCCGGATGGTGAGCGACCCGCGTCCGGTCTCGTAGGCATCACGAATGCCGGAGCGGCCGCAGAGGATGCCCGCGGTCGGGAAGTCAGGGCCGGGGATGTACGTCATCAACTCTGGAATGTCGATCGCCGGATTGTCGATCATCGCCAAACAGGCATCGATGACCTCCCCGAGGTTGTGCGGAGGAATCTTCGTCGCCATGCCGACCGCGATCCCCTCGGCCCCGTTGACCAACAGGTTCGGGTACGCCGCGGGCAGCACCTCGGGCTCGCTGTGGGCGCCATCGTAGTTCGGAACGAACCCGACGGTCTCTTTGTCGATGTCGGCCAGGAGCTCTTCGGCGAGCTTGGTCATCCGGCACTCCGTGTACCGGTACGCCGCAGCATTATCACCGTCTACACTGCCGAAGTTTCCCTGTCCGTCGACCAGGAGGTAGCGCATGTTCCACGGCTGGGCCATGCGGACCAGCGCGTCGTAGACCGCCTGGTCGCCATGGGGATGGTACTTCTTGAGTACCTCGCCAACCACGCCCGCACACTTGGTGTACCGACGATTGCTGAGCAGGCCTTCCCGGAACATCGCGTACAGGATGCGCCGGTGCACGGGCTTCAGCCCGTCACGCACGTCCGGCAGCGCGCGGCCGATGATGACCGACATAGAATAGTCAAGGTATGAGGAGCGCATCTCCTCTTCAATCTGCACCTTTACCAGGATCCGGGCGATCTCGTCCATCTGGGTGTCCTACGCGTGCGCGAGGCTATCACGGCATGGGGGGAAAGGCCTCGCCGGTCTCTCCCCCTACCGCGCCATCCCCTCCAGCCTCCAACCTGCGGTTTCGGCCTCCGGCACCGGGAAGTCGGGGCGCCCGGAAGTCGGGGCGCCCGGAAGTCGGGGCGCCCGCCGCGGCGATTACGCGGCGGGACGTGGCACTCTCCCCCTCTCCAGATTCAGGCGGTATCACTCGCCCCAATCTTCGCCGCTGGTGTCGGGGACACCGCTGGTGCCGCCACCCCCGTCGTCGTCTTCGTCGTGGCGACGCTTGCCCTTGCGCCGCTCCCACTCCTGGGCCTTACGACTGCGCTCTTCCTCGAACTTGGCCTCTTCCTGCCGGCGGCGCTGCGCCGCGAAGCCGCCGCCGCCGCCGCTGAAGCCGCCGCCCGGTCGGCGGTCGCCGCCGCCACCCCCACCGTAACCGCCGCCGCCACCCCCACCGTAACCGCCGCCGCTGGGACGACCGCCGCCGCCGCCGTAGCCACCACCGCCACCCGACGGCGGGCCGCCGCCGTAGCCGCCACCGCCGCCACCGCCGCCACCGCCGTAGCCGCCGCTGGGACGACCGCCGCCACCCCCGAAGCCGCCGCCCGAGGGGGCGCCGCCACCGCCGCCGTACCCGCCACCCTGACCGCCAGCGCCGCCGCCGTACCCGCCGCTGGGACGACCCCCGCCACCGTAGCCCCCACCCGTGGGCGCGTCGCCGGAACCACCGTAGCCCCCACCCGTGGGACCCTCGGTCGAGCCACCCTCGCCCCCGCCAGCATCACCCTCGCCCGCGCGCGGGCCGCCGGTCCGGTACACGGCCTGCGGCGCGAAGCCCTCGCGGGGACGACGCGGGCCACGATCGCCGCCCGGTGGACCACCGAACCCCCCGCCGCCGCCTTCGCGCGGACGGGCGATGTTCACCTTGAGCGGACGCCCCGCCACATTGTAGTTGTCCAAGGCCTGCACTGCCGCCTCGGCCTGGGCCTCGGAAGCGAACTCCACGAAGCCGAAGCCCCGCGGCTTTCCGGTTTCCCGGTCGATGATCAGGTTGATGCTCACGACCTCGCGGCCATCTTGGCCGAAGATCTCTCGTACATCGTCGTCAGAGATGCGGTAAGGGAGGTTCCCCACGTACACGTTTCGAGACATTCGCGGAATCAGTCCAGGGTTGTTGTAGAGTCAGGAACAAACGGCGACGGAAAGAGACCGCCGCCTTGCAGAGATTGATCGATCAACGACAACTTGTCAAGTGACCGACGTGATCAGAACTGAACGATGCCCTCCAGACTGACCTGAGGCTGCACGAGCAGGGCGGGTGTCGACGACTGCGGATGCTGGCCCTCGTACAGCCATGCCCGACCGGCGACGCGCACCCCCCATATGCCGACGCGGACGAACGCATCGGCGCCGCCCATACCGCCCATCGCGGCGGTGACGGGGTACTCATCACCGTCCAGCGAGTAGGCCCCTGGCTTGGTATCGGCGTACCAGACGGCGCCAGCGCCGGCGCGGATGAAGATCTCCCACGCCCACCGCCTCGGCTGGGGATGCGGAATCCGGAGCCCCGGCGCGAAATAGATTCCGTGACGAAGGGAGAAGTAGTCGGCGTTGTTCGAGCGTGTGATCCGATCCTCCTCGGCAATCGTCCCCGGCGTGACAAAGCCGCCGAGATCGATCCCGACCAAGCGGGTCAGCCGGGCGTCCATGCCGGCCGACACCCCGAACGGTGCCGGACCCCCGACGTAGTTCGCGCCGAGATGAATCCGTACCTGAGGCTCCAACGTCGCCGCCGAGGCGAAGCCAGTCAACGAAATCGCTACGAGCAGGGAAGAGAGCACGGCGCCTCCGCGGTGGTGCCGCAGCTAACATACACCGACCACCGGATGGTGCAGTCGGCTGCTCAGCGGACCAGGAAGGGATGAAGCGCGGCCAACGAGGGCAGGTCGTGCACCTCGTCACGCATCCGGGGCACGACGTGCACGGCCACTCCGCGACCCGCCTGGCCTCGGAGCTGCGTGACTCGGCGCGCCTCCAGCCCCGCCAGCGCCACGAGTCGGCTGTGCGCGGCGCCGAGGCGGGCCAGCAGGGGGCCGGACACCCCCGTGTCGAGTTCGCGGGCCCGAGCGCCCATCAGCGCCTCCACATCCGGAGTGGCGAAAGAGGCGTGATGCACCTGATTCACGACCAGCGCCGCGAACGGCAGACCGCGGGCGCGCAGCTCGGCGAAGAAAAAGTTGGCGACCTCGATCGACGGCTCGGTCGGCGCCGCCACCACGATGAACGCCGTGCTGGGGTCCACGAACATGCGCTCCACCGCTTCATGACGGACGCGGAACCCATCGTAGAGGTCCTTGAACAACGAGAAGAACGCGGCAATGTCGCCGAGGAAGGCGTCTCCGAAGATGTGCCCGAGCAGACGATAGACCACCGCGGTGGTCCCGGCGACGAGGCCGCCTAGGAAGCCAGCTTCTTCCTCGTGGGGAGTCAGCAGCCGCTTCATGACCTGCTTGTCGAGGAATCGGGCCAACCGCCCGGGAGCGTCGAGGAAATCCAGGGCGTTTTTCACGGGCGGCGTGTCCAGAACGACGAGATCGTAGCGACCGCTCTGGACGACATCGAACAGGCGCTCCGTCGCCATGTACTCGTGGCTCCCGGAGAAGCTCGCCGCGATGGACCGGTAGATCCGATTCGCGTAGATGGCCTCGCGCGCCGCCTCGTTCGGCGCCACACGGCGGATGACGTCGTCGAAGGTCGACGGCGCGTCGAGCATCATCGCCCAGAGCTCGCCGGGGCAATCGTCGGGGAGCAGGATCCGATGCTCATGATTCCCGATCTCAGAAAGGCCTAGCGAGTTCGCCAGGCGTCGGGCAGGGTCGATGGTGAGCACCAGAGCGCGGCGACCGGCCTGCGCACCGCACAGCGCCAACGAAGCCGCGGTGGTGGTCTTTCCCACGCCGCCCGACCCCACGCAGACCACGAGCGTTCGGGTCTGCAGCAGCTCGCCGATGCGCATCACGCGCCCGCGCGCAGCGTGACGCGCAGCCCGGCGCCGCGCGCGAATGCCGACGCGACCTGCGCGGCGACCCGACGGGCGCCGTCGTTTCGCGGAAGCGCGGGCAGCACGATCACCGGCCGCTGGGCCTCCGTCAAGCGCGACAGCGCCTCCCCGGTAGCGGCCTCCAGCCCCTCCTCCCACGCCCCGGCTTCGAGTACCTCGCCGGCGGCCCCGGCGGTGAACTCCCGCTCCAGCGCCCGCAGCAGGGACCTCTCCCGCTCAGACAGCGTGGGCATCGACGCCCGGTTCAACAAGAGGATCGGCACCCGCAGGCTCGGCATGCCGGTCTGCAGGCGCTGGAGCGTCTCGAGGGTCTCGTTGACCACCATCTCTTCTGGCAAGGCGACCAGCACGAGGTTGGTATCGGGGCGCGCCACCATCGCGAGGAGCGCATCGGCGCAGCTGCGGATGGGGCCACTGGGGAAGAGCCGTTCGGCGGTCATCGGAACGCTCAACATCGCGACGGCGTTTCCCGAAGCCGGCATGTCGACGACCACCAGATCGAAGGACTTCGCCATCTCGTTGACCCGCCAGAGCATGACCAGGTCACGTGCTCCCGGCGTCACCTGCAAGAACAGCGAGACCACGCGATTCTTCATGATGAGTCGGACCAGCCGTCGCATCGAGACGATGCTCTCCACCCAGTCCTCCAGCGCCGGCTGCCACTCGGTGTTGGCGATCCACAGGTTGGGCTCGACCTCGGTGGGTTGGTACCTGGCGGGCTTCCCGAAGATGGCGGGCAGGCTCGGGTGATGGTTGTCCACCTCCATCACGAGCGTACGGCGCCCCATCGCCGCGGCGACGCGACCCACCGCCGCCGCCGTCGTGGTCTTTCCCGCGCCGCCCTTGCCCGAGACGAAGAGCACGCGGGAGCGGAAAAGCGCGCTCGCGTCACCGGTCATGCTACCAGCGCACGAGGCTGGCGCCCCACGTCAGTCCAGCACCCAGCCCGGCGAGCAGCACCAGGTCACCCTTCCGAATGCGGCCCTCGAGCACCGCCTCGTGGAGCGCAATGGGGATGCTGGCCGCGGTGGTGTTGCCGTATTTCTGGATGTTGTGGACCACCCGTTCAGGGGGAAGACCCAGGTTCCTCGCCACGAGCTCGTTGATCCTCATGTTGGCCTGGTGCGGCACCAGGACCGCTATGTCGTCGAGCGTGTACCCGTTGCGACCCACGATCGAATGCACCAGGGCGGGCAACTTCTCGACCGCGTGTTTGAACACCGCCTTGCCGTCCATCTTCGGAAAATGCCGTCCTTCATCCATCATTTCCTTGGTAAGCCGGGGCTGGAGCCGGCTCGCCGGAGCTTCGACCATCAGGATTTCGGCATACCGACCGTCGGCGTGCAGCTCGTGGTCGAGGAGCATCGAGCTGTCCTCACTCGCCACCACCACCGCAGCGCCGGCGCCATCGCCGAAGAGCACGCTGACATCGCGACCCCTGGTGCTGAGGTCCAGCCCTGACGAATGCACCTCCGAGCCGACCACCAGCACGCACCGGGCCATGCCGGACCGCACCATCGCATCGGCGGTGGCGAGGCTGTAGAGGAATCCGGTGCATTGCGTGCGGATGTCCATCGCGGCGATCCCGGGGATGCCGAGGCGTGCGCCCAAGAGGCAGCCGCTGCCCGGGAAATTGAGGTCGGGCGACAGCGTCGCGAACAGGATCAGGTCGACGTCGGCCGGCGTACGCCCCGCCTCCGCCAGGGCGGCCAGCGCCGCGGGCTCCGCAAGCTCGCTGGCGCCGACGTTTCCGGCGACCCACCGGCGTTCCCGAATGCCGGAACGTTGGTGGATCCACTCGTCGGAGGTCTCCATGTACTGGCCGAGCTCGGCGTTGGTGACGACCCGGGCCGGCACGAAGTGACCCATGCCCGCGATACGACTGCGCGCCATGCCCGCCCTCCTCAGACGTCGAGGTTGCGCACGTTGAGTGCGTTCTTTTGAATGAAGTCGCGCCTTGGCTCGACCGCGTCACCCATCAGGATGTTGAACACCTCGTCCGCCGCGACGAGGTCCGGCACGTCCACCTGCTGCAGGGTGCGGTTGACGGGGTTGAGGGTGGTCTCCCACAGTTGTTCCGGGTTCATTTCACCCAATCCTTTGTAGCGCTGCAACTCATAGCCCTTTTCGGCCGCCGCGAGGAAGTCGCGCCGGAGCGCCGCGTAGCTGATCCGCGAGGGGAGGCTGCCGACGTTGGCGGGCAATGGCAGCAGCGCGGCGACCTCGTCGTAGAGCCTCTTGATCAACGCGTGCTCGACGTCGCGGGAGGACGAGCCCAGGATCGTGACGTGCTCCGCCGATTCACGCATCACCCGCACCTGCAGGACCGTGCGGCCATCCTCCTCGACGGCAACGCGCCGGTCGACCACCTCGATGTCGGCCGAGACGGTCGCGATCGCCGTCCCCAACTCCGCGGCGAACCCACGTGCCTCCTCCGCGTCCTGGGGAACGGCTCCTCCGAGTCGGAGGTACTGCTCCAGAACCACCGGGTGGGCGCTGCGCGACAGGGCCTCCAGCTTGTGGACGAGCCGGCCGAGCCGCTCGTTGATCGGCACCAGCGCGTCGTCGGCAATCTCGGTCCCCGCGGCGAACACGGACAGGTGTTTCACGCCCTGATCAAGGAGAAAGGCCTCCTTTGCGCGTTCGTCCCGCAAATAGAGCTCGGTCTTGCCACGCCGCGCCCGGTAGAGCGGCGGCTGCGCGATGTAGAGGTGGCCGCCGTTGACCAGCTTGGGCATCTGCCGGTAGAAAAACGTTAGGAGCAAGGTGCGGATATGGCTCCCATCGACGTCGGCGTCGGTCATGATGATGACCCTGCCGTAGCGCAGTCGCGTCAGATCGAAGTCTTCCCCGATCCCGCATCCCAGCGCCGAGACCATGATCTGGATCTGCTCCGAGGCGAGCATGCGGTCGAGCCTGGCCTTCTCTACATTGAGGATCTTGCCGCGCAGGGGCAGCACAGCTTGGTATTTCCGGTCGCGACCCTGTTTGGCAGAGCCGCCGGCGCTGTCCCCTTCGACCAGGTACAACTCGCACTTCGCGGGGTCGCGCTCCGAACAGTCGGCGAGCTTCCCGGGGAGGCCGCCGCCGTCGAGAACCGTCTTGCGCCGGGCCAGATCACGGGCCTTGCGCGCCGCTTCACGAGCGCGAGCCGCCTCGACCGACTTGTTGACGATGAGCTTGGCCAGCACCGGGTTCTCGTCCATCCAGATGGCGAGCTGCTCGTTGATGATGCTTTCGGTCAGGCCCTTGACCTCGCTGTTGCCGAGTTTGCCCTTGGTCTGACCCTCGAACTGGGGATTCGCGATCTTCACCGACACCACGGCGGTGAGGCCCTCGCGGATGTCGTCCCCGCTGACCGCGACCTCGCCCTTCTGGGTCTTGAGGAGGTTGTTTGCCGCGGCGTAGGCATTGACGGTGCGCGTGAGCGCGGCGCGGAATCCCGCGACATGCGTCCCGCCGTCGACGGTGTTGATGTTGTTGGCGAAGCTGCAGACCGTCTCCATGTAGGAGTTGTTCCACTGCAGCGCGATCTCAACCTCCAACTGCCCTTCTTTGCCACCCTTCAGGTACACCGGCGGATGGACCGACTCGCGACCCTGGTTCAAATACTCGACGAAGCTGCGAATGCCCCCCTCGTAGCGGAAGTCGTCCCGGCGGTCGGTGCGCAGATCGATCAGCTCGATTCGAAGACCAGAGTTGAGGAACGACAGCTCGCGGAGGCGGTTCGCCAGGATCTCATAGACGAAGTTGGTCGTTTCCTGGAAGATGGTGGGGTCGGGGAGGAAGCGCACCCGCGTGCCTCGCAGCGGAGAGGGCTCCTTCTGCTGCAGGTCGATGGCGGGGGCGCCGCGCTCGAAGCGCTGCGCGAAGTGGAATCCTTGCCGCCAGACGTCGAGGTAGAGCACCTCCGACAACGCGTTGACGCAGCTGACGCCGACACCGTGCAGCCCACCGGAGACCTTGTACCCGCCTCCACCGAACTTCCCGCCGGCATGCAGCACCGTGAGCACGACTTCCGCAGCCGGTCGACCGGTCTCGGGGTGGATGTCGACCGGAATTCCGCGCCCGTTGTCCTGCACCGAACAACTCCCATCCTCGTGCAGGGTCACGGTGATGTGGTCGCAATACCCGGCGAGGGCCTCATCCACCGAGTTGTCCACGACCTCGTAGACGAGGTGGTGCAGGCCGCGAGTGGCGACGTCGCCGATGTACATCGACGGCCGGACGCGTACGGCTTCGAGCCCCTCCAGGACCTGGATGCTGGACGCACCGTACGACCCCGGCCCCGCCGGCTCGGACGGAAGCTCCGAGGCGATGGGTTCGGGTTCGAGGTCCTTCGGGTCGGGCATCCGGTCTCTCCTGCCTGGGCGGGCGCGCGCGTCCGTAACCCGGTGCTCAGCTCCCTGGGTGGCTCGGCGGGCTCCCCGGATCCGGGAGATTCACGGCGTCGCCACGCCGGCCTCGACCCGGAAGACCCGCAACTCCGCGACCGTGGCCGGCAGGAAACGTGCATCGGTCGTCGTCACGAACACCTGGGCGCCCAACTCGCTCACCACCCGAACCAGCCGGCTGGTTCGTTCCGGATCCAGCTCACTCCCAAGGTCGTCGACGAGGAAGAGCGGGGTCTCGTCCGCGCTCCGGGCACACGCCAACTCCGCCAGCTTCCACGCCATGACCAGTGAACGGGCCTGCCCTTGAGACGCGAAGGCACGCGCCGGCTTCCCTCGCAGTCCGAACTCCAAGTCGTCGCGATGAGGGCCGACGAGCACCCGCCGCTGCTCGCGCTCCTGGGGGCGCGCCGCCAACATCATCTGCATTCGATGCTCTTCATCGCCGACCACCTGTGGCCGGTAGCGGACGGTGACCGCATCGTCGTCTCCACAAAATTCTTTGTAGAAGGAGCGAAAGTGTGGTGCCATCTGCGCGACGGCATCCATCCGTCGCGACACCGTCCGCACCGCGAGCGCCGCCACCTGCCCATCGATCGCGTCCAACGTCGGCCCGTCCGCGGCGCCGCCCCTGAGAAGCGCACCCTTGTGGTCCAACGCGCGGCGCATCTGCTGCGCCACCGCCAGGTAGCTGGGGTCGAGCGTCAACGCGGCCCGATCGAGCATGGCGCGGCGCAACGCCGGTTCGCCTCGGATCGGGGCCACGTCCCCGGGGACGAACCACGCCGCGCGGAAGCTCCGAAGCCAACCCACCGCATCCACGGTACGGTCTTCTCGGTGCAAGGTGCGGCCGGCCTCGGTCCAGGCGATCCGGTACCGGCGGGTCATTCCCTCCGACCGGACCACGCCTTCGACGAGCGCGTCTACAGCGCCGAAACGGAGGAGTTCCGCGGTCTTGGTGGTGCGGAAGCTGCGCAAGGTGCCCAGCGCCGCGATCGCCTCCAGCCAGTTGGTCTTCCCCTGCCCGTTGGCACCGCAGAACGCCACGAAGGGCGCATTCACGTCCAGCACCTCGGTGCCCAGGTTGCGGAAGGCGTGCGCCTGTATTCGCAGCAGGCGCAACGAGACCGCCTCAGTCCAAGCGAACGGGCATCACGACGAACAACGCGTCGTCGTCGTCCATGTCCTTGAGGATGCACGGCGAAAGCGCGTCGCCGAGTTCCAGCGAGACCCGGCTCCCCTCCATGGCACCGAGCACCTCGATGACGAACCGCGCGTTGAAGCCCATGCTGATCGGCTCCCCGGTCAGTTCCACCGCAACATCCTCACGGGAATCGCCGGCGTCCAACTTCCGAGCCGAGAGCACGAGGCCTTCGGCGGACAGCTGGAATCGCACCGAGTTGGTCGCGTCGGCCGCGAGGATGGACACGCGGCGAAGCGCCTCGCGGAGGACATCCCGATCCACCACCGCACGCCGCTTGAATCCGGTGGGAAGCACCTGCCGGTAATCCGGAAAGTCCGCCTCCAACAAGCGGATGTGGACCATCACCCCGGGGTATTGTACCAACGCCGCCCGGTCGCCAAACGCGATGCTGACCTCGCCGTCGTATCCCTCGATGAGCTTTCGAAGCTCGCCGAGACCCTTGCGAGGCAATAACATTCGGCGCCCGATGCCCAGTTCGCCTGTGTAGGAAGCCTGGGCCCAACACAGACGGTTGCCGTCGGTGCCGACAAAGCGCACCACCGGCCCGGACGCCGACGCGGTGTCCTCGACATGAGCTCCGTTGAGCCCGTACCGATTGTCGTCGGGCGCGACTGCGAAGTGGACCCGGTCGATCACTCGTCGCAAGGCCGCAGCGTCCATCGTCAGTGCCCGCGCCTGGTCGAGCGCCGGAGTAACCGGGAAATCCGACGCGTTGAAGGTAGATAGTTTGAAGATCGAGGCTCCCGCTCGTACCTCGAGCCGGCCGTTGTCGGTGAGGCTGAGGGTCACGATGTCGCCCGAGAGCACCTTGGCGATCTGAAAGAGATTGCCCGCGTCGACCGCGACCTGGCCCGGGGTGCGTACGGTGGCCGTGTAGTCAGCGAGGACCGTCATGGTCTTGTCGGTGGCAGTGGCCCGCAGGCCTTCCGGGCTGGCTTGGAGCAGCACGGCGCTGAGGATGGCGTGTGTAGGCCGTTTTTCGACGATGCCCTGAGCGCGGGCGAGCGCGCGCACCAGTTCGTCGCGGTGGATCAGCAGGTCCATGGGAGTCCGGGAGTCAAGGGGTTCCTTGTATACTGATCTGTGATCAGTTGATGCTACTAACAAAGGGCTGCGGAGAGTATGGATAATGAAAATTCAATCGGTTGAATCTACGTAGGTGCCCTGCACAACTACAGGGATATCCGCCGAGACTCCCCCCGAGTTTTCCATAGCGACGGGGGGCGCCTCGCCGCCGGCCACGGGCGCGTCGAGTCATGCCCAGGCGCCCCGCCCCTTGTCCATATTCGCCGCGCAGACTTATCCACAAGGGGGCGCGCATCATTCTCCGCCTCGGACGATCTTCTCGAGCATGTCCACCTCGGCGCGAAGGTTCGGATCGCGCTTGACGTCGGCTGCCACCTTCTTGCAGGCGTACTGGACCGTGGAGTTGTCTCGGTCGAAGGAGCGGGCGATCTCCGGAAACGACAGGCGGGCGACGGTGCGGCACAGGTACATCGCCAGTTGGCGCGGGCGCGCGATGTTGGCCGGTCGCCGTTCGCTGCGCATGTCCACGACCCGGATGTGGTAGTGCTCGGAAACCCGCTCGATGATGAGGTCGGCGCTGGGCGGAGGCGCTTCGCGCGGCAATACGTCGGCCATGCGCTCCATGACGAAGGACATGGTGATCGGGCGCCCGTAGAAGGCATGGAGCGCGGCCAGTCGATTGAGGACCCCTTCCGCATCCCGGACACTGTTGCGAACGCGCTGGGCGATGGTGTACTGGACGTCGGACGGCAGGACCAGATGCATCGCGTCGGCCTTCTTCGCCAGGATCGCCATCATGGTCTCTACGTCCGGAGGTTGCACATCGGCGAGCAACCCCTGGGAAAAGCGCGTGCGCAGCCGAGGCTCGAGCTTGCCGATCTCCTGGGGGGGTTGGTCGGCCGCCAGGACGATCTGCTTGCGCGCGCTGAGCATGGTCTCGAAGACGTAGAAGACCTCTTCAGCAGTCCGGTCGCGTCCGGCGATGAACTGGACGTCGTCCAACAGGAGCACGTCGACTTCCGTTCGAAAGCGTTCCCTGAATTCGGGGATGGTCCGGTTCTGAAAGGCCGATACCATCTGGTCGAAGAACTGCTGTCCCGTCATGTACAGCACGCCCCCTCCGAGGCGGCGCTCGACGCGGTTGCCGATGCTGTGCATCAGGTGGGTCTTGCCGAGGCCGGTGCTTCCGTAGATGAACAGCGGGTTGTAGGCGACGCCGGGCGCATCGGCCACGCCGCACGCGACGCTGTGCGCGAACTCGTTGCACTTGCCGACGACGAAGTTTTCGAAGATCATGGTGCGTTCGAGGTGGCTGGCGCCGCGGCGGCTGCGGGCCGGCTGGGGGGGGTCTACCTCCAGCGGGGCGCCAGCCCAGGTGATGTCCACCGAGACGACCCGCCCCTGCGTCTCTTCCCAGGCCGCGCGGATCTCGGTGAGGAAGTTGTCCCGGATCCACTCGTAGGTGACGCGGTTTTCGGCGCGGAGTCGCACCCGACCCGGCTCCTCGTGCTCCAAGCGGATGGCCCCGGAACGCACCCAGATTTCCATGTTTTGGGCGCCGATCCTATGTTCCAGCGCAGTGCAGAAGCGCTCCCACGAGTTGTCCATTCCGTCGCCCCGCTCGGTGGAGGTGCGGTCCGGCACGCCACGACTTCGTGGTGTCCGCTGCTCACCGCCTGCCAACGGAGTCCTACCCCATGGAGCGGATCGGCATCAAGCCCGCGGTCCGCCACGCGGGGGCCGGGCGTCGATCTTGATCGCTTTGGCCTTGGCCTTTGGAAAAATGCAGGATCATGATCGACTTCTCGGACTTCTGAGGAACACCGTTTGGCGCTTGGCCTGAGGCGCACTGACGGGTTAGCCGCGCGGGCCGCAAACGGAGTCCGATATGAAGCGTACGTTCCAACCGCACAACAAGCGCCGCAAGCGCACGCACGGGTTTCGGGCCCGCATGGCCACGCCCTCGGGCCGCGTCATCCTCTCTCGCCGCCGGGCCAAGGGGCGCAAGCGCCTCGCCGCAACCATTGCGTCCAAGCGTAGTTGAGGCGCCCGACCGCCTGCGGCGGTCGCTCGACTTCCAACGCGTGCAGGGCTCAGGTCGCCGGCAACGGTCCCGCCTGCTCTCCACGGTGGTGGCGCCCGGTACGGCCGAGCGGTGTCGCGTCGGCTTCGCCGTCAGCCGCAAGGTGGGCGGCGCGGTCGTGCGCAACCGGGTCAAGCGCTGGTTGCGCGAGGCCACGCGGGCGCTGGCAGCGGAATTCCCGGCGACGGCCGACGTGGTGATTATCGCTCAGCCTGCGGCGGCGGACTCAGATTTCCACGCCCTCCAACACGAGCTCGGTTCTCTTTTGTCCCGGTATCCGCGATGACCTGGTTTCTGCTGACGTTGATCCGAGGGTGGCAGCGCCTCGTCTCGCGTTTTCTGCCGCCTACGTGCCGATTCTATCCGTCGTGCAGTCGCTACACGGCCGACGCCATCGGCTTGTGGGGTCCGGTCCGCGGCGGGTGGTTGGGTGCCCGGCGCATCACGCGGTGTCACCCCTACCATCCAGGGGGCTTTGATCCCGTGCCGCTCCCACCCGAGGAGCCAGCGTGAAGGACGAAAAAGAACGACGGATGTTCACGTTTGTGGCGGTCAGCCTCGCGATCGTATGGGTTTGGCAGTTCCTCTTCGCGCCCCCGCCCCCGATCGAGGCGCCCGTTGTGCCGGCCGTCGTGGCGTCGACGGCCGCGGAGCCCGCGCCGGCCCCCCCGATGGAGGGCGTCCTTCCCGCTGCCGAGGCGACGTGCACCGGAAAGACCGCCACCACCACGGGAGGGACCGCCCAGCTCGAGGTCAGCGACTGTGGCGCGGTCCGGTCGGTCCGCTTCCCCGGGGTGAAGGCGCCTCAGACGGTGACGGGCTGGTGGAGCTGGGCCTGGGAGTCCGTCTCTGGCGGCAGTCCGGGACGCTGGCAGGCGTACGCGGGCGGTGAGGGTGAGCTGGACCTGTTGTCCGGCGGCGAGTTGCTCGTCGCGGGTCGGGGGCCGCTGGCGCTCGGCGGAACCTGGGTGGTCAGCGGCGCGGATCCGCTGGTACAGGAGCGGACCACCGCCGACGGGTTCCGCGTGCGTAGGACGGTGACGCGCGGGGCGAGCGCCGACCTGTGGGACGTCACCATCCGGATGGAGTCGGACCGACCACTGCTCGGTCCTTTCTGGGTGGGCGTTGCCGACCGGTTGTCCGCGGTCAGCGCCTACAGCTCCGCCTCCTCCCTGGTCGCGGTGGTGGATGGGGACCTGGAGCAGTTGACCGATCCCGCGAGCGTGTTGCGCACCACCGACCTCGAGGGTCCGGTCGGGTGGTTCGGCACGGGAGATCGGTTTTTCCTGGCGGCCATCGCCCCGACCGACGCCACCGGCGCTCGGGTGCAGTGGGCACGCGTGGACAGCGAGCGGGTGGGCGCGTTCTACATGCTGCCGGCGGAGTCGATCGCGCCCGGGACTGCCATCGAGACGACCTACACGCTCTACGCGGGGCCGCGGGAGCTGGGCCGTCTCGAGACGGCGGGCCACGGGTTCTCCGAGGCCGTCTCGCTTGGCATCTTCGGCCTGTTCGCCAAGTTCCTGCTCATCACCCTCCACCTCATACACGACGCAATCGGGAGCTGGGGACCGGCCATCTTGGCGTTGACGCTGCTGGTGCGCCTGGTGACCTACCCGCTCACCCGGGCGGCCGTCGTCTCCGGTCGGCGGATGCAGGCCCTGCAACCGCTGATGAAGGGGCTACAGGCAAAGTACGCCGACGACAAAGAGACGCTGAACCGGGAGATGATGGCGCTGTATTCCAAGCACGGCGTCAACCCCGTGGGCGGGTGCTTCCCGATGCTCATCCAGATGCCGGTGTTCTTTGCGCTGTTCACGGCATTGCAGTATGAGCCCAGCTTGTACAACGCCCAGTTCCTCTACCTCCGCGATCTGAGCGCCCAGGACCCGTACGGAATCCTGAGCCTGTTCGTCATGGCCGGGATGTACGTACAGCAGATGATGATGCCGACGGTGGGCATGGACCCGACTCAGGCCCAGATGATGAAGTTCATGCCACTCTTGTTCGGGTTCCTGATGTGGAGCTCGCCGTCCGGCCTCGCCCTCTACTATTCACTCAACACCGTGCTTGCGATCCTGCAACAGTGGTACAACACGCGGTCGATCCCCCTGGTCGCCCTCGATGGAGACGGAAATGTCGCTGCCTGAAGATCACGTCGTCGCCGAAGGGCGCACCCTGTCCGCTGCCCGCGAACTGGCAGCCGCCCAGCTGGGCGTCCCCCTGGCCGCCGTCGAGCACAAGCTCGATCTCGCCCACTTCAAGGCGTCCGGAAGTGCCGGCGCCGCCACCGTGAAGATCTTCGCGTGGGCCAAGAACATGGAGAGCCTTGCCCCGGCGATCGCCGCCGAAGCGTGGATCCGAGGGCTCCTGGCTGCGATGGGGCGTGAGGCCGCGATCCGCGCCGAGATGAAGGGCGACACCGCGGTGGTCTTCGTGGACGCCAAGGAGGGTGCCCGCCACCTGGTCGGTCGCCAGGGCACCACCCTGCGGGCGATCCAGCACCTGCTCGAACGAAACATGGGCCAGTGGCCCGATGCCCGCTTCCGGCTCGACATCGCCCGCCCCGAGGACGGTGGCGAGCGCCGCGACGACCGGCCCCGGGACGACCGGCCGCGGGACGACCGCCCCCGGGACGACCGCCCCCGGGACGACCGCCCCCGGGACGACCGCCCTCGCTTCGGTGGTGGTGGTCGCGACGAGCGACCCCGCTTCGGAGATCGGGATCGCGGCCCCCGCCCCGATCGTGGTGGCGACCGCGGCGATCGCCCCCGTCGCAACGATGGTGACGCGCTCAAGGGTCTCGCGCGGAAGTTGGCCGAGAAGGTGTTGGAGACCGGTGAGCCGGAGGTCATCCGGCGTGAGCTGAACAGCTTTGATCGCCGCCTGGTTCACCTGGAGATCGCGGAGATCGCTGGGGTGGCCTCTCGCTCGGTTGGCGAGGGCTTCGAGCGCCGGGTCGAGATCTACGTCCCGCGCGAAGGCGACGCGCCCGCCGAGTAGGCGACGTGGCTTCTGACCGCGACACGATCGCCGCCTGCGCCACGGCTTGGGGTCCGGCGGCGGTCGCGGTGGTGCGGGTCAGCGGGGCCGATGCACGCGCCCATGCCGAGCGGGTGGCCGGGCCGCTCCCGCCGCCGCGCCACGCCGCGCACCGTCGGTTCTCCGACGGCGCCGGCTCCTTCGACGATGGGCTGGTGGTCTACTTCCCGGGGCCGGGGAGCTACACCGGCGAGGATGTGGTGGAGTTGTCCGGACACGGAAATGTGCTCCTGGTGGAGCGGCTCCTCCGGGCATTGGGCGCCCGCCCGGCGCGCCCTGGTGAGTTCACGCGGCGGGCGTTCCTGCACGGCCGGATGGACCTGGTGCGGGCCGAAGCGGTCCTGGCGGCGATCGCCGCGACCTCGGGGCGCGGCGTGGAGTTGGCCCGCGGCGCGGCGGACGGCGCGGTCAACGCCGAGGTGGACGCGGTGCGGGAGGCGCTGACCGACCTGGCGGCCGAGCTCGAGGCGGCCCTCGACTACCCCGGTGAGGACCTGTTGGTCCCTGCCGACGTGGCGTTGGCCGCCCGCCTCTCGGCGCTGGCGACGCGGGCGGCGAGCGTCGCGGCGAGCTGGGTTGGGGGGCGGATCGCCGTCGAGGGCGCGCGGGTCGTGTTCGCCGGGCCGGTCAACGCCGGAAAGTCGAGCCTGTTCAACGCGCTCCTCGGGGCCGATCGGGCGATCGTCGCCCCCACCCCCGGAACGACGCGTGATGTGGTCGAAGCGACGCTGCAACTCGACGCGGTGCGGATCGTCCTGGTCGACACCGCCGGGGAGCGCGACAGCGCTGATGTCATCGAGGCCGAGGGGGTCGCGCGTGCGCTCGCCGCCCGGGCGTCGGCGGACCTCGTCTTGCGCTGCGTGCCGCCCGGGGCCGCCCCAGCGACCGCGGCGGCCGGGGAGCTCGTGGTGCTGACCATGGGCGACCTCGCCCCGCGTCCAGGGGCGGTGAGTGCACGGACGGGCGAAGGCATCGCGTCGCTCCGGGGGCGGATCGTGGCTGCCCTCGGCGCCGAGGCACCCGGGGCGGTCGGGCTGATTCTGGTCAGCGCCCGGCAGGCGGAGCTGTTTGCCCGCGTCGCCGCCCAGCTCCGCGAAGCCGCCGGCGCCTTGTCGACGGCGGGAGCCGCGGTGACGGTGGAGTTGGTCTACGCGTCGTTGGAATCGGTGGCGGAGCTCGATGGTTCCACCGTGCGCGAGGGAGTGCTCGACCGATTGTTCGCGCGCTTCTGCATCGGCAAGTAGGAGGGGAGATGCGCTCGCTGTTTGTGATGGATGACCTGGACACGCTCGACCTCGCCGGGGATTCCACGGTGGCGCTGATGGGGGCGAGCACGGCTCGGGGGTGGGAGGTCTGGTGGTGCCACCCTTCGGCGATGTGGGGCGAAGGGAGCCGCTCGTTCGCCCGCGCCCAGCGCGTCGAAACGCGCGACACGGCCTTTCTGCGGCTGGAGTGGGCCGAGGTGCAGCTGGCCGATTTCGACGTTGTCTGGATGCGGAAGGACCCGCCCTTCGACATGACCTACATCTTTTGCACCTACTTGCTGGACATGGTGGGCCCGCGCACGCTGGTGCTCAACGCGCCGTCGGGGCTGCGCGCGCGGAACGAGAAGCTCTTCGCCGCCGCCTACGACGAGCTCACGCCACCGACCTTGATCAGCAACAACATTGCGAGAATCATGGCCTTTGCTGGGGTACAGCCGGGGAAGGTGGTCCTCAAGCCGTGGGATGGCAACGGCGGACGCGGGGTGTTGGTCACCCAGGCGGGGGATCCCAACCTCCGGTCGATGATCGAGGTTCTCTCTGAGGAGGGGCGGAGGTTCATCCTTGCTCAGCGCCACCTCCCCGAAATCGCCGAGGGCGACAAGCGCATCCTGTTGGTCGAGGGCGCGCCGGTCGGCGCGGTGCTCCGTGTGCCGGGAAAGGCCGATCACCGCGGAAATCTCCATGTCGGCGCGACGGCGCACGCCACGACGTTGACCCCCAGGGAGCTCGAGATCTGCGCCCGAATCGGGCCCACGCTCCGGGCCGAGGCGCTGCTCTTCGTGGGAATCGATGTCATCGGGGGGTGGCTCACCGAGATCAACGTCACCAGCCCCACGGGGATCAGGCAGGTGAACCGATTTGACGGCACCCTGGTGGAGGAGCGCATCCTGGACGCCGCACTCCGTCGCCACGGAGCCCTGCCATGATGCCCTTCCTGCTCGCGGTCAACTTGTTTGCAGCGCCGGCCGCCCACGCCGGTGACCAGGAGGACGATCTGCACGAGAACACCGTCGGCGGGGCGCGGGGACCAGAGAAGGAGGCGGCCCTCGATGTCCCGGTGGTGGCCGACGACAGTCTGGGCAACCATCCTTATTCACCGTTGACGGTCAAGGCGGCCGAGGTCCTCCGTCTTGAGATTGGTTTCGCGGACCGCTGCCGGAAGGCGATCGACGGCATCTACGCCCGGCGCTATAAAGAATCGAAGGCAGAGCTGGACAAGCTCACTGTGGAGTACCCTACCACCGGCATCGGCCCCGCGGGCTCCGCGGTGATCTATCAGGCACTGATGTTCGAGAATTTCGATTTTCGCTACGAGCGGCAATATCGCAGCGCCAACGACGCGGCGTTGCGGCAGATTGCCGCTGGCAAGCAGGTGCCCGGGAACGAAGCGATCGAATCGTTCTTGCTCGCCGGCATGGAGGGCATCAGCGCGATTCATCATATGAGGCGGGCTGAATTCCTCGCCGCGCTCTCGGACGGGGTCGACGCGGTGCGCGCGTTGGCCGAGGTCAAGGCGGCGGCGCCCGCGTTCGTCGACCCGGTGCTCGGCGACGGGATGTACCTGTACTGGCGCACCGTCATCGCGCGCGCGACGCCGCTATTGCCAGACGGGGCCGACGACCGGGAGGAAGGAAAGCGGCTCATCAAACAGGTCGAGAAGGACGGCGTGCTGATGAGCCCGGCGGCGACGCTGGCGCTCACCTACTCCTACATCGAGGAGCGGGACCTCAAGAACGCGCTGGCGCGGACCATGTACGGTCGGACGAAGTATCCGGACAACGTCATCAACAACATGACCGCCGGGCGGGTGCTGGCGCAAATGCGAAGATATGACGACGCGATCTCGATGTACCGGTCCGTGTTGACCACCGCCCCCGACAATCAGCGAACGCATTACCACCTGGGAGTGGTCTACGCGCGCCAGTCCAAGCATCCGGACGCGGAGCGGGAACTGCGGGCCTACATCAACTTCAAGGACGCGCCCGCCGACTTCCGCGGGCAGGCCTGGTATCGGCTGGGCCTCGTCTTTGCCGCGCAGCAACGCACACCGGACGCGAAGTGGGCCTACGAGCACGCCGTGAGCGTCGGCAAGAACGAAGCGGCGCGCCGCGCGCTGGCCAAGCTGCGATGAGCGTCCTGGTGTTGCTGGCCTGCGCCACGAGCCCGTCCACGCCGGGGCTGGCGCTGGCTGAGCTCGGCGCGGTGCCGGAGTTCACGCTGGTCGACCAGACGCAGACCGCCGTCACCCGCCAGACCCTCCTCGGTGAGACCTGGATCGCCGACTTCATGTTCACGAGCTGTCCCGACATCTGTCCGACGCTGAGCGCTCGGATGTCATCGGTCGCCGCGAGGTACGAGGAGGTCGAGACGCTGAAGTTCTTGTCCTTCAGCGTGGACCCGGTCACGGACACGCCGGCGCGGCTGGCCGACTACGGTGCTCGCTTCGGCGCCAGACACCCCGCGTGGCGGTTGTTGACCGGGGATACCGCCGAGATGCGGCGGGTGGTCGTCGACGGGTTCAAGCTGTTGATGGAGCGGTCGCCGGCCACCGATACGCAGCCCGAGACGGTCCTGCACGGCAGCCGCTTCCTCCTCGTCGACAAGCGCGGTCAGATCAGGGCTTATCCGGACCCCAAGACCCCAGGGGAGATCGAGGCCTACGTCGACCTGTTGTTGGCGGCCGGCGGCTGAGGCGCCGTGCTACTCGGGAATGATGATCTCCATGCCAAGGGCCAGCTTCGCGCCGTTCGCGCCGAGCTGGGGGTTGGCGTCGAGGATCGTCTGCCATCGTGAGCTCTTGCCGTAGTACCTGGAGGCCAACAGCCCGAGGGTCTCGCCTTTCTTGATGGTGTGGAGCCGTGGTCCAACCGGCGCGAGGGCGGCGACGAGGGCGGGGCTGGGCGCGGGCGGCAGCGGGGCGACCACCTCGGCGAGCGCCTCGGGCGTCGGGACGGGAAGCGTGTCCGGTGCGCCCTTGGGAGTCGTCAGCGTCAGCACGACGATGACGAGCGAGCCGAAGATCGCCGCGGCGATGGCGACCCCTTTCCAGGCACGCTCGCGGTCTTTGGTCTCGCCGACTTCGACCTCCAGGCGGATGGCCTCGCCGCGGAGGCTGCGGGTCTCGTGTCGGAGCGCCTTGAGTTCTCCGAGCTCGCGGCCGGCGACGCGGGCGCGGTGTTCTTCTTCACGGAGCCGGTCGGTGCGGATCTGAGTCTCGAGGCCCTCGCGCAGGCCCGCCGGGGGTACCGTTCCCGCGGCGAGCGCCGCGTCGAGGCGACCGAGGGCTTCGGTCCAGCGGCCCTGATTCGCGTGCACCTTCGCGAGGAGGAGCAGCGCCTCCCCATCGTCCGGATCCAAGCAGCTGAGCATCTGCAAGCGGGCCTGTGCCTGCCCCAGGTGCCCCTCCCGGGCCAGGGCGAGGGCTTCATTGTACAGGGTGCTCGGCACGTGGATTCCTGCTTCACCGAGTACCTTCCCGAATCTCGCCGGGGCATCGCCGTCGGGCGCCGGTCCCGGCCGGGCGGCGTCGTCGAAGGTCGTGAGATCGGCGGCGAGGGCTTCGGACATGGGATTCACCGGGCGGTGGGTCGGCGCGGGGAAGCGCAGGGGGGCGGGGAACAGAATCGTAGCGCAGCACTATTGACGTGTCCAGACTGATGGGCCGAGGATGGAGAAATTCATGCCGATCTTCGTGGCCATGCTCCGGGGCTTCCATCTTGGCTTCGGCGCGTGGTGCGTGGCGCCGGTGTTGCAGGTCGTCCTACTCTTCGTCGTCCGCTTCGGCGTCGTCGTCGTCGTCGCCGCGGACCGGCGGCCCGAAACGTCGGTACTCCTTCAAGAAAGCGAGAGAGCCCACCTGGGCCCGGTCGACGTACAACACCCCGTCGAGGTGGTCGCATTCGTGCTGTACGACGCGCGCCGCCCAGTTGTGGGCCTCGAAGACCAGGGGTTGGCCGTCCCGATCGAGAGCATCCACCCGGACGTCGACCCATCGGAGGACCCGACCGCGCAGCTCGGGCACGCTGAGACAGCCTTCGTAGCCCCAGGTTTGCGCCTCGGTGATCGGTCGAACGACAGGATTGATCAGAAAGATCGGCTCTTCGTCGGGGTCCAGCTGGATGACCACGACCCGTTGGCTCCGGTGCACCTGCGGCGCGGCCAGCCCGACGCCGTCCTCTTCGAGCATCGACTCGTACAAGTCATCGAGAAAGGCCTGGAAGTCGTCGCAGGCGAGCTCGTCGGGGGCCACTGCGGCCGTGATCTGTCGCAGGACCGGATTGCCCATTCGGGCGACCTGGAGGATTGCCATGCGGTCTCGTAGCCTCGCCGACCTTGCGGCGGGAGCGGGACAGGCTACGGGCTGGGCTCGTAGTGGAGCATCAGGTGGCGGATTTCAAGAACCGTTGGGAAGACAACGTTGGCGGCACGACCGTCGTGGGCAGCAAGAAGGTGGGCTTCTTCGTCGACAAAGAGTGCATTCTCTGCTCGGTCTGTTCCGACGCGGCCCCGAGCAACTTCCGCATGTCAGACGCCGAAGATCACGACATCTGCTACAAGCAGCCGTCGGACGACGAGGAGTTGTCCCAGTGCCGCGAGGCCATGGAGAACTGCCCGGTCGAGGCCATCGGCGAAGACGGGATTTGATTCACGGTCGGCGCTCACCCTGGGTGTCGGACCGACGGCCAGTAGTGCTCCCAGCCGAAGTCGGGCGAGTTGTCGTACGTGTGGCAGGCGATGCACGCGCTCCCATCGGCGGGGAGCGCACCATAGGCGGCTGCAGGGGCGCGGACGTGGTCACTTCCGGGGCCGTGGCATGACTCACACCCGACCTGTCCGCGCTCCGTGTCGGCCTCTCCGCTCCAACCGCCCGGGTGGCCCAGGCCGGTGACGTGACAGCGGAGGCATTCGGGGTCGTAGCCTTTTTTTTGTTGCAGGAGCGTGGTCCGGGCGTGGGCGTGGGCCGACGCGCTCCATGTCGCGGTGGCGGCGGGATGGCAGGGGCTGCACGCCCGCACACCCACGTACCGGGCGGAGGCACGCGAGACGCCGAGAAAGGGCGGAAGCGGGCTCGCGCCGCCCGCCACCGCCGGCCCCCCCCGGGCGGTATCGGGCACGCGGACGGCGGCGGCCGCCCAGGACTCGGCGGCGCGGCTCGCGGAGTTCGGTTCACTTCCGGGTCGCGGGGCCAGGCAGGCCAGCAAGAGCATCATCGGGGCGCTGGGAGCCAACGTCGCGGCGGCATGGGGAGCTACGTCGACAGAGCGCGCATCACCGCCTGCGCGACCGCGGATTCCACCAGCGGCGAGGCGAGGAGCGGCTGACTCACGACCCGGGCCATTCGGAGGTTTGCCCTGGGCGCGACGCCGCTGGGGCGGGGGTTGGCGCAGCCCGAGCAGCCGAGGCAAGGCGCCGGCAGGTCGGCGCCAGGTTGATCAGCGCGCGCCACCGCGGCGGGTGGCCCCCCGTACCGCTTCAGGCCCATCGACCGGAGCCTCACGGCCTCGGCCGGGTCGAGCTCCTTGGCGCCGCCGAGGTCGCGCGCGGTTTTGGTGATGAGCGCGGTGTGCTCGACGATCTCGAGTCGGCAGAACGCTTCGAGGACGCTGGTGCCGAGGCAGACGGCGCCGTGGGTGTCCATCAGCACCGCGTCGTGCTCGCGCACGTAGGGACGTAGCGAGTCGGCCAGCTTTCGCGTCCCGGTGGTCTCGTAGGCGACGGTGGGGACGGTGCCGAGCGTCAGCACCACCTCGGGGAGCACACAACGCGCCATGCTGACGTTCGCGATGGTGAACGCGATGGCGATGGGCGGGTGGGCGTGCACGACCGCGCGGCAGTCGGGACGCTCTTCGTAGCACGCGAGGTGCATGGCCATCTCGCTGGTCGGCTCGCCCTGTCCGCGAAGTTTCCGCCCGTTCCGGTCGATCACCACCAGGTCGTCGTCAGTGAGGAACCCCTTGTGACAGCCCGCTTTGGTGCACAGGATCGTGCCGTCCTCCAACAGCGCGCTCAGGTTGCCGTCCATCGCGACGAGCAGGTTGCGTTGGTAGCAGAGCCGACCGAAACGGACCAACTCTTCACGTAGCCGACGCTCGGGGACCATCGGGATAGTGTGTATCCTCTCTGCTCAGGGGAGGGCTCGGTGCCGGGTGGTCAGACTGGGATCGGGGCGGCGGTGACGCGGATGGTCGCGGCGATCGGGCGCGACACCGACGGCGTGACGCTGATGGTCGAGGCGACCTCGGCCCTGAGGTCGGCGCTGGGGACTGAGGATCTCTGGGTGGGTGCCGCCGCGGACGCCGATCCTGGTCTGCCGGCCGGCTGGGTGGAGTTGGCCGTGGACACGCCGGTCGCGCTGCTCTTTCGTGCTCGCTGGGCGTCGCTCACGCCCGTGGACGAGGACGGGCTACGGACCTTCCTCTCGGTCTTGTCCCTCGGGCTGCACGACGTCGCCCGCAGCGTCGCTCTCGCCGACGCGCGGGCGCGCGCCGAGAGCGCCGAGAATTTCTTCCGCGACGTCATCGATCCGATGCCACTGGCGGTGGTGGTGCGTGGCGGTCTCTCCCAGCGGGTGACCTTCGCGAACGCGGCCGCCAGGCGCCTGCTCGGGCGCCCGTTGGCGGTGGGCAGCACGCGGGACCAGGCCGACGTGGCCGAATCCGGGCTGTACCGATTGTATGACGAGGTGCTTCGTACCGGTCGCTCGCTGCTCCTGTCCGGGCTTGAGGCGCGCCTCGGCGACCCGCCACGACTGGTGTGTGCCGACGTGACCATCGTTCCGACGCGCGCCCCCGACGGTACCATCGACGGCACGGCGCTCTTCGCCCACGACGTGGGCGACCAACGGGAACTCCAGCGTGGGAGCGTGGCAGCGCAGGAGCGGCAGGACCAGCTCCTCGCCAGTCTGCACGGCATCGTCTGGGAAGCCGAGCCGGGGCGCTCCGCCTGGACCTATGTGAGCGAGGGCGCGGTCGGGCTCTTGGGCTACCCCATCGAGCGCTGGGCGGAGCCGGCGTTCTGGCGAACGGTGCTCCACGAGGACGACCGGGCCCGCGTCGTGGCCGAATCGGGCGCTGAGCGCGGGGACCACGAGTTGGAGTACCGGGCCTATGCGGCCGACGGTCGTGTCGTCTGGCTTCACGATTCGGTCCGCACAGTCCGAGACGCCGCGGGCCGTCTGGTGACGCTCCGCGGCGTGATCCTCGACATCACCGCCCGTCGTGAAGCTGAGATCGAACGTGGTCGCATCCAGCGCGATATGGTCGAACTCCAGAAGCTTGAGAGCCTCGGCGTCATGGCCGGAGGCATCGCCCACGACTTCAACAACCTGCTCACCGTCATCCTTGGCAACGCCTCGCTCGCGTCGATGCGCCTGCCCGAGCACAGCGCGGCGCGCAGCGCGATCGACGACCTGATCGCCAACGCCCATCGCGCCGCGGACCTCACCCGGCAGCTGCTTGCCTACTCCGGGCGCGCCCAGCTTACGATGGAAACCCTCGACCTCGGCGCGGTGCTCCGCGAGCTGCGGGGCCTGATCAGCGCCGCGCTCCCCAAGTCCGCGACGTTCGAACTCGACGTCAACCCCATGGTGCCCGCGGTCGACGGGGACCGCGCGCAGCTGGAGCAGGTCATCATCAACCTGGCGACGAATGCCGCGGAAGCGCTCGGGCACGGCACCGGAGAGGTTCGGATCGCCAACGGATTCTCGAGCCTGGATGTCGACTCCGCCCGGGCGCTGAAGGTCACGGCGGGGGCGTACGTGGTGCTTTCGGTGCGGGACGACGGCTGTGGGATGTCGGAGCCCACGCGCCGCCGAATCTTCGACCCTTTCTTCACCACCAAAGAGACCGGTCGGGGCCTGGGCCTGGCCGCGGTACACGGGATCGTCCGGACCCATCGGGGTGCGGTCGATGTGCGGAGCGTCGAGGGCGAAGGGACCGTGGTCAGCGTCTACCTCCCGGCCAGCACCGTTCGTGCCCAGCCACGGGCCGAACCCAGCGCCGAGCTGATGGTTGGAACCGGACTGGTCCTCATCATCGACGACGAGGCGGCGGTGCGGTCGACGGCCCGCGCGATGCTGGAGGCGCTCGGCTACGACGTGATCGAGGCCGCGGACGGGCGGACGGGCCTCTTGTCGTTCGACCGTCGCCGTGGGGACATCCGGGTGGTGCTCCTGGACATGACGATGCCGATCATGACCGGCGAGGAGGTGTACCGCGCGCTCCGCCTTCGCGACAAAGACGTTCGCATCGTGCTTTCGACGGGGTATTCCCAGGTGGACGCGCGGCGGCGGGGACTCATGGAGGGGATCGTCGGCTTTTTGCAGAAGCCCTACACGGTACGCCAGCTGTCCGAGACCGTTGGCCGGGCGCTCGACAAGCCGTGAGTCGTCGTGACGCGATTACGATCGTCGTGCCCCATCGAAGTGCGCGCAACGCGCTGATTCGCCTGCTGCCGTTGTTGGAGGGGTGGCGCCATCTGGTCGTGGACGACTCGGATGACGGGCTGAGCGTGGACGCGCCGACGCTGCGCCTCGGGGGCGGACGAGGCTTCGCGGTTGCGGCCAATCGCGGACTGGCGGCCGCCGGGTCGGAGGTGGCCATCCTGCTCAACGATGACGCTGTCCCCGACCCGGACTGCCTCGATCGTCTGGTGTCTGCCGGGGGACTGTGCGGTCCGGTGCTCACCGGTCCGCGGGGCGTGGAGTCCGCCGGAATCAGCCTCTCGACGTGGGGTCGGGTCCGGCAACGAATCGACGCGCCTGCGGCGGACCGGGCGGTCGACGCGCTGAGCGGCGCCTGTCTGCTGATGCCGGGCGGCGCGCGGTTCGACGAGCGGTTTCCGCATGGCTTCGAGGATGTGGAGCTCTGTCGGCGCCTGGGCGGCGCGCGGCTGGTGGCCGCGGCGAGGTGCTGGCACGAAGGCGGGGGCACGCTCCATCGTCGGTCCCCGCTGGCGACGCAGCACGCGGTCACCGGCCAGGCACTCTTGTTTGCGCCCGGCTGGCGCACCTGGACCGTGGCCGCGCTGCACGTCGCCCAGGTGCTCCGCGAGGGTGGTCCCGCCGCACGGATGGGGGCCATCGCGGCCGGCGTGGCGGAGTCGCGACGGCGACGGTGAGCGACCCGCGGTCGACGGCTACCGGGTGCGACAGAGCTTGAACACTGCCGAACACCTATTGGAGAGTTGAACCACGCCGGTGCGGCCGTGTACATGGTGGACTGGCACTACGGGGCGGCGCGCTCGCGGTGACGGCGGATTGGACCGACGCCCCTTGCGGCTGCTATGGTTCGCGCCCGTGCTGATTGCCCTCCTTTTGCTGCTCTGTTCCGCCGCCGCAAGCGAGCGGGTCCCCGTCCTGGTTTCGGCGCTGCAGGCGCGCAACGCGGAGTCCGTCGAACTGGCGGCCCTGATCGAGGGCTTTGTCGCGGAGAATCTGGCAAAGCGTCCGGAGCTTCGTTTGCTGCGGATCGAAGACAGCGCCGACTTCGACGACTACTCCGCCCGGGTGTACATCGAGAGCTGCCCTTCCGGAGATATAGTTGGGTGTACGTTCGTTATCGGAGAGCGTGTTGAGGCTCAGTGGGCGGTGACGGGCTCGGTAAAATCGTTGGTGAAGGGGACGACCGTCGACATCGACATCGTCGACATCAAGGGCGCGCGCGTGGCGGTCAGCTTCCGGAGTGAGCTGTCGGGCGGGCGCGACGAAGCGTTCGCGGAGGGCGTCGCGCGTGTTCTGGTGGCGGCAGTCGCCGGAGAAGTTGGCAAAGAGGAGGACATTCGGAAGGAGGACGACGACGCGCCCGGCGATTCGACCGACGATGCCGCGGTGGCGGCGGAGATCGCGGTGCTCGAAGAGGAGATGGGCGGGTTCACCACCAATCTTCGTCGAAGTGACGTTGCCATCGAGCGGCCCAAGCTGACCGAAGCCGACATCGCCCAGAAATCGGAAGAAGAAGGCTCAAAACCCTGGGATCGCCTGGGAATGTCGCCGGCGGACTACCTCCGCTACAAGAACTCGACCCTCGACCTGCCGACCTGGCGCCAACGTGCCGAGGGCCGGCGCTTCCAGTTGCTGTTGCGCGCGGGGGCCGGCTTCATCAACGGCCCGCTCGACGTCGACTATTACGGACGGTATGCGGTTCAGGGTGTGCAGACGGTCGACGCCTACGCCGCCCAGAGCGTGGAGACGGGCTCCAGTGGGCTGGGCGTCGTCGCGCTCGCGTTCGGCGTGCACCCGATGGTGGACGTCGCGGTCCAGGTCGGCGTGGCCGGAGGCTCGTTCAGCTACGTCATCAGCCAGGAGGTCGTCGACTCGCCGACCACCATCGTCCCGGACCCCACCGTCCAGGGCCACTCCAACATCCTCGTGGGACCACGCGTCACGATCGCCCCGTTGCCGGCGGGCTCGGTGCGCCCAACCTTTGGATTGGCCGCAACCTACCTACGTGGCAGCGGCATCGACAGCATTGTCCTCCCGCCGGACGAACTCGCCGCCTTCGGGGCGCAGCCGCTGTGGAACGTGGAAGTCTTCGGGGGCGGCGAAGCGCGCTTGGGGAATAACCTGGACTTCTGGCTTCAGATTCCCATTTCCTTCCTGGTGTCCGGTGATCGTGTGCTCGAAGAGCGCGCCACCACCGTGGCCAGCCTCGAAGGCCTCAAGACGCCGACCGGCGCCTCGGCGATCGGGGTGGCCGTCGTCGCCGGTGTCCAGGTGCGGCTGTTCGGCAGCAAGCCCCGCGAGGCCTCACAGCTCGACGAGACCGACGAGCCGTAGCGGCCCGGGCGACGGGGCGATCAGTTCCGGGTGCCGAGCCTTTGCCGCATCCGGATGGTGCCCTGCTTCGCCAACTGGCAGGCCCGCGACTCGGTGAAGCCGAGCTCGGCGCCGATCTCCTTGAGCGTGCGACTCTCGAGGTAGAATTTGGTTATGACCAACCGTTCCTTTTCTGGAAGATGGCCGATGGCGGTGACGATCTCCTCGGTCAGCTCAGCTTCGATCCAGGCGTCCACCACCGATGGCCCGCCCGCGGACACCTGGTCGACAATCGTCGTGCCGCCGTCTTCGTCGGTGGGAGTGTCCCCGCTCACCACGGTGAAAAGACGAGCTTGATCGAGCATGCTGTCGTAGTCGTCCACCGACAGCTCCAGCCCTCGCGCCATCTCGTCACGGGTCGGCGCCCGCCCGAGGCGATTGCGCAGCTCGGATCGCTTGTGCTCGAGTCGGTCGTATTTTCGCCGCACGGCCCGGGAGACCGGGTCGATCGCCCGAAGGTAGTCGACCATTGACCCCCGGATGCGGATGTCGGCAAAGCCCTTGAACGGGACGCCGCGGGTAGGGTCGAAGCGGTCGATGGCGTCGATGAGACCGACGGTGCCGACACTGTTCAGCTCGCCCACGTCGACGCTCGAGGGCAGGCGGCGCGCCAGCCGGCCGGCGATGATCCGGACCAGGTAGAGATGGTCGAGGATCAGCGCATCGCGCTCGGCAAGGGAGAAGAGCATTCAGCGGGCACGATACGACGTCGACGGTCGGGGCGCAAGGCGCCGGCCAACCGGCTAAGCGCGCGCGATGACCTATACCCCGCGGGGCTTTTTCGGCCGGCTGGCTCGCTGGGTGCTGGGGAACCGAGCCGCGGTCGTGGGAATGCTGGCCGTTATCACTTTCATCGCCGGGTTCTTCGCGCGCGAAGTCAAGGTCGACAGCGACATCCTGCATTTGATGCCGCCGGACGAACCAACGACCCAGGCGTTGGCGCGGCTGGACCGTGAAGAGGGTGGCGTCAACGTGCTCACGATCGCCGCCGAGGCCGAGGATCCGGCGGATCGCGACGCCTTCATGAGCGAGCTGCAACAGGCCTTCGAGGCGCTGCCCGAGGTGGACTACGTCCTCTATCAGTTGGACCCGGCGACCGAGCTGAAGCTTGGGTTGATGCTCCTGAGCGAAGCAGAGCTCCAGACCATCCACGACCGCGTCAAGGCCGCGCTTTCGTTGGGCTCCGCGCTCGCCAATCCGTTCATCGCCGCCAGCGTCTTGGACCTCGGCCCGATCACCGACAAACTGCAACAGGGCGGTGGCAACCTGAAGCTGGTGTCGAAGTCGGGCGTGGCCCGAATCATCATCCGGCCGAAAGGATCGGCGCATGACCTGCCTTTTGCCGAGCGCTTCATGCTCGACGTCGATCGTGTCGTCGCCGCGGCGCAGGCCAGCCACCCCAGCGTGAACATCCTGTGGAAGGGCGGCGCCTACCGTCACAATGTCGAGGATTACCGAGCGATTCAGAAGGACATCGTGTGGACCACGGGGGCCAGCCTGCTGCTGGTGCTGGTGATCATCGCCGCCGCGTTCCGCACCCCGCGCGCGCTCGCAGTCATCTTCGTCCCGCTCATCATCAGCAACATCTGGACGCTCGGGCTCGCTGGCGCGACGATTGGCGGCCTGAACAGCTTCACCAGCTTCGTCAACGCGGTGCTGATCGGCCTGGGTGTCGAGTTCGGCGTGCACCTGTACTCGCGGGTCCGTGAGCATGTCGACGCCGGTGAGCCTGTCGAGGACGCGATCGTGCGCGCGTGGGACCTCGTCGGCGGGGCCTGCACCAGTGCGGCGCTCACCGCCTCCGCGGGGTTCGCGGCGCTGTTGGTCGCGCATTTCGCCGGCTTCCGACAGTTGGGCTGGCTCCTGGCACTGGGCTTGGTGCTGACCCTGGTGGTGGCGCTGGTCCTGATGCCGCTGTTGTTCGTGTGGATCGACAAGCGCGGTCCGCGGGTGACCCGCGAGGGGCGCCGGGGCCTGGTGGGGCGATTCCCGGCGGTGTACCGTCTCGCGCCGATGACCCTGGTGCTCCTCGGCGGATTCACGCTGGTGGCTGCCCTGTTCGGCAAGGATGTGGAGTTCGAGTACGACCTCTCGGAGCTGCGGTCCCAAGGGCTCGCGTGGGCCGACCTGGACGAGGCCGAACGCGTCCAGGTCCGCGAATCCTATGCGCCCCTGGTGATCAGCTACGACACCGAGGCTGAGCTGGACGCCGAGTATGACCGGGTCTCGAAGAAGGTGGCCGCCGGCAAGCTGCCCGAGATCGCCCAGGTGCTCTCCATCCGCTCGGTGCTGCCGCGCGATCAGGAGCTGCGTGTAAAGATACTTCGCGACATCGCGGCGCTGACGGCTGACCCCAACGTGGTGTTCCTTCCGCTCGCCGCTCGAAAAAATCTCGAGCGTGTCGCCGGCGCCGACCCCCACGTGATGTCCGCCTCCGAGCTGCCGCGCGGCCTGCAGCACGCGCTCGGCGCCTTGGACGGAAAGCACCGCCTCCTGATGATTCCCACTGGAAACATGTGGGATATGCGAGAGGCCTACCATCTCACGGTGGTGATGGAGCAAGAGTTCCCGCGGCAGGTGATCGCCAGCGAGTACGTCACGCTCGGGGTCTTGTACCGGCTGATGCTGCGCGATGGTCCGATCATCGCGGCGGTGGCGTTCTTGTTGGTGCTCTTCTTCACCGCGCTCGACCTGCGGCGGCTGGGCCCGGTCCTCGGCGCGATGGGGGTGCTCATCGCCGGGGTCGCCTGGTGGTTCGCGCTCCTGGCGATGTCCGACATCAAGGTGTCGATGGTCAGCTTCGTCGGCTTCCCGATCGTGCTCGGCATCGGCATCGACGTGATGATCCACCTGCTCCATCGCATCGAGGAAGAGGGGCCGGGAGGGATCATCAAGTCGCTCGCGACCACCGGCTGGGCCAGCGCTCTGGGCACCTCGACCACGGTCGTGGCCTTCGCCGCGCTGTCGCTCGGCAGCAGCCAGGGCATCCGCTCGCTCGGGCTGTTGGTGCTCCTCGGCGAGGTGGCGGTCACCGTGGCCGGCTTCGTGCTCGTGCCCCTCGGTTTTGCGACGCGATGGTCGATGGCCGGTTCGGGGCTCCAGGAGTCCACGTCAGTGGACGAGGATGCCGTCGACTGACGGGCATAGCTGGACCCGGTATAACGAGCGCCAGCCCCTACCCCGGAGGCTTGATCTTCCCCGGCGAGGGCAACCCCGGCGGCCGCATGTGCGGAGGCATCCCCGGGGGCCCTGGCGGCATCCCAGGCGGGCCGCCGATGGGGGGGCCATCTCCGGGCTCAGGCAGGGTCTTCTTTGCCTTGGGCGGGGGCTCACGGCCGTCGATGATGTCGTCCACCTCGTCGGCGGTGTCCTCCACCGTGGACTTGGTGAGCTTCACCAGGCCGCGGGTGAAGTCGCTCGACGCGTACCAGCTGTCCTCGAGCCGGGTGACGTGGAGGGTCTCGTCGGGTTTGCCGGTGATCGAGAAGGTGAGGTCGAACACCGGCCCGGTGGTTGCGGGCACGTCTGCGGTCTGCACGTAGGACTGCGACTTCAGCTTCAGGCCCTTTTCGAGCCAGTTGGCGAAGGTCTCGTCCTTCTTGCCGACCTCGTCGGTGCCAGGGGTGGGCATGCGCTCCCACCAGTCGGCGTTGCGGTCTTCCTTGTTGTGCTGCGTCCACACGACGGTCTTGCCGCCCTGTCCGAGCGACACCCGGTCGACGGTCTCGATCTTCGCGCCGAACAGATTGCGCTCCGGAAGCCGCGTGGCTGCGAACTTCATCGGCTTGATCAACTCGTCATCGACCACGTAGTAGCGAGTCGTCTCGCGGTGGCGCGCGTAGAGGTCCTTGGCGCCGTAGGTTTCTCCGCCGAGCTCCAGCGTGGCCGTGCTGCCGCCGCCAGTCACCGCCAACGAGCTGACGCTGTCCTTGAGGCCGAAGGTGCCGAGTTTCTGTTCGTCGACGCCCGTCAGCTCGCGCATGGCGCGCATCGGCGCGACGAGATCGAAGAGCTTGTCGGCGGCGCTCCCCGCCTTGAAGGTGGTGATCTTGGTCTCGACCGGGGGTGGAGCTTCGCCCTCCTTCGCCTTTTTCTGCTTGTGGTCGGTGACCGTCACCCAGCCGTAGCGACCGAGCGCGTCGGTGCGCATCTCGACGAGCACGTCCAGATCGGCCGAGGTGTAGGCGACCGAGGCCAGCGCGTCGGGCTTCTCGGCGAAGAGCACCACGCCGTCTTTTTCTTCGGTGATGGCAGCGCCGGTGAAACGCACCCAGCTGGCGCCGAGCGACAACACCAGAACGCCGCCGAAAATCTTCCAGGGCCGAATCATGCTGCACCCTTCTGGTGACGGTTGCGGACGCGGAACGCGCCCAGCACGAAGATCAGGGCCGGCAGTACGGCGGTGGTGCCGTAGAACCACAAGCCTTCGTCCTCCTTGGTGTGTTGGATGCGCACATCCTCCTCGGACTGGGTGTCACCGCCCAGTGCCGCGTCGGCGGTGAGCCACGCCACCGTGTCTACCGCGAAGGCCGCGTTGGCGGGGTTGCGGATGAAGGCGTTGCTCAGGAAGCTCGCGTCGCTGATCGCGGCAACGCGCCACTCGGACTTGTCCCCCGACGAGGTGGGACCGGTCGAGACGGCGGCGATCTCGAGGCCTCCACGCTTTTCCAGGTCCTTGTCGGCCTCGTAGTCGCCGTCGAGGTCGTGGAACCAGTCGGGCATGCCCTTGACGGTGATGGTGACCTTGCCCGGGTGGCCGTCGGCCTCGCTCAGCGAGCCGGCTCCGGGGGTGATGAGCACCGCCTCGTTGCTGTGTTTGCTGAGCTGGGTGACCGATTCGTGCGAGGTGTACTTGTTGGTGCCGACGTTTGCCCGGTCGATGATGCCGCGGGCGATGGGCAGGTAGGCCTTGTCGGACACCACCGGGGTGGCGAGGTCCACGGTCACGCCAGCCAGCGTCGCCAGTGGTCCCATGTCGTCGGCCGTCGGCTCGAACATCAGGAAGAGGGCGCCGCCCTGATCGCGGAAGGCCTGTAGTGCGGCGACCTCCTCGGCGAAGAAGGGCTTTTTGGGCCCGACCACGAAGACCAGGGCCGCGTCGTCGGGGACGGCCTGGGCCAGCCCGTCGTCGATGCCCAGCTCCTTGACCTTGAAGTTGAGCGACTCCAGGGCTTTCTTGAAGGTCTCGATGTTGCTCTGGTCGTCCGCGGCGTTCTTCCAGTAGAGTTCGTCGTGACCGACGGTGAAGTAGACCGTCCGTTTGTCGGTCGCGAGCTTCAACATCGAAGCCTGCACCTTGCTGTCGAGCTTGCGCAGGTCTTTCTTGGCGGAGTCCATCTTGTCGGTGATCTTGATGGTCTCGACCTTGTCGCCGAGCACGATCGCGATGTTGCCGTTGTCCCTGATCTTCCAGGCCTTGGCCTGCTCCGGGTCCATCGCGTGATCCATCACTTCGACGCTGAGGTTCGGGCCTTCCAGGGAGTCGAAGTAGGGCTGCAGCTCGCCCAGGACCTCGCTCGCCGGCGGGTAGAACAGCACCACGCGCACCGGTTCCGGGAGGGCGTCCACGGCGCGCTGGGTGGCTTCGCCGACTTCGGTCACCTTGAAGTAACTGAAGTTCCAACGCTCGTTGTACACGTGTGCCAGGTAGTTCAGCGGGAAGAGCATCGCGATGCCGAGCCCGATGGCGAGTCCCGACTCCCACGCGGCCCGTACGCGCAGTGGGTGAATGCTGTGGGGGCTGGCGGCCAGGGTGCGGTTGATGCCGAACGCCGGCATCGCACCCACGAACCATGCCATCGGCACCATCGCCTGCAGCGCGGTGCGGACGTGCGCGGTGCCGTCGGCGTCCAAGCCGAACTCCCCGACGACGTCCTTCATCTGCAGCACGTAGAAGAGCAGGCTCGACGCGGACAGCGCCAGGAAGCCGAGCCCGATCCGGGTGGCGGAGGGGTGGCGGCCCATCGATGTGGCGCGACCGAGGAACGAAAGGACGACCAGGACCGCCCCGAGGCCGCCCAGCGCCCAGCGGGGCACGTCGCCGTCGCTGAAGAGGCGCTCGCCCAGGAAGATGGCGAAGCTACCGACGAAGTACAGGATGGTCTGGGTGTTCATTCCCACCTCCGGGCGCTGAGCGACTGGGTGGCAAGCAGGAGGAACGCGAAGGTGACCGAGCCGAAGTAGACCAGCCCCTCGGTGTTGATCTTGCCCTCCTGGAACGGGGCGTACTGCTTGTCGTAGAAGGCGATGTAGCTGAAGACCTCCTTGAACGGAGCGTCGCTCTTTCGGGAGATCATCCAGCAGGCGACGAAGAAGAGCACCGCGACGGTGCCCACCACCAGCGCCAGGATCTGGTTGCGCGAGATCGAGCTGGCCCACGTACCGATGGCCACCCCGGCCGAGGCCAGCGCCGTGACGCCCAGGTAGCCGACGGCGATCTCCTCGTAGCTGACCTTGCCATTGACGAAGATCATCGCCGGCATGTACAGGCTCAGCGCCTGGAACAGGACGATGAACATCATCGCGCTGAGGTACTTGCCCGCCACCAGCTGCCCGTCTGAGAGCGGACTGGCCTCCAAGAGCACCATGGTGCCGGTCTGCCGTTCTTCGGCAAACAGGCGCATGGTGATGAACACCCCGACGGCCAGGGTGACGCCGCCCGAGAGGTAGAAGAACTGCTTGAGCACCTCGGAGCTGAAGAGCGCCTGGCCCTTCATGCCGAGCACGTTGAAGAGGATGCCGTCGAGCAAGAGCGCCAGCGCCAGGATCACCCAGCCCCAGATGGTGTTGACGTAGGCGGCGAAGTCTCGCCGCGCGACCAGGAAGATGCCCCTCATGCCGTCGCCCCCTGCGTGAGCCCGAGGAAGATGCTCTCGAGCTCGGATTCGTCTTCCACCATGCGCCGCACGCCGACACCGGCGGTGACCAGCGCCGCGACCAGGCTTTCACGGTGGTCGGCGCCCAACGCCACATGGACCTTCCACAACCCACCCGGCTCCCCGACCAGGTCGCTGGACTGAACGCCGGTCACGTGGCGCAGCGCGCCCTCGATCTGCTCGCGGCTGCCGCGCAGTTGGAGGGTGACGCGAGTGCCCTGGATGGCCGCCGCCGCGGCCAGCTCGGCCTCGCCGCCCGACGCGACGATGCGGCCGCCGTTGAGCACCAGGAGCCGATCGCAGGTCTCGCTGATTTCGCCGAGGATGTGGCTGGAGATGAGCACCGTGCACTGCTTGCCCAGCTCACGCACCACCTGCCGCATCTCGACGATCTGCTTGGGATCGAGTCCGGAGATGGGTTCGTCGAGGATCACCAGCCGGGGCTGATGGATGATCGCCTGGGCGATCCCGACCCGCTTCTTGTAGCCATGGCTGAGCTCGCCGATGACCCGGTCGGCCACCTGATCGATCTGGCAGGTCTTGAGCGTGGCCGGTAGCCGAGCCAACACCTCGGCCGCCGAACGGCCCTTGAGCTGCCCGACGTAGAGCAGGAACTCGGTGACGGTCATCTCCTTGTAGAGCGGAGGGTCTTCCGGCAGATAGCCGATGCGGGCCCGGAACTCGGCGCCAGCCGCCACCAGATCGGTCCCGTCCACGGTGACGGTGCCCGCGGTGGGGACGATGAGGCCGGCCAGCACCTTGAGCGTGGTGCTCTTTCCAGCCCCGTTGAGGCCGAGGATGCCGACAATCTCGTTTTCCGCGATGGTGAACGAGAGGTCTTCGACCGCGCGGCGATTGCCATAGTAGTGAGTGAGCCCGGAGACGGTGATCATCGGCGATACTTGGGGGTGGGGTGGACCGGCGCGCTTATGGTCTGCGCGACCCGGCCGCCACCAACGACCGAGTCAACGATCGTCATCGCGGTCTACGCGAACGGCACGGGCTCCTCGGGAGCCCCGATGCGCCGCATCCGCACCGCGCGACCGCGCCCCTTCACGAAGTGCTCCTCCAACCCCTCGAGTGGCAGGTTCGCCAGCTCGATGGAACGTTCGCCGACGACGATGTCGCCTCGCGATGCGAGCCCCTGGATGCGCTTGGCGACATTGACGGTGTCGCCGATGGCGGAGAACTGCACCCGCGTCTCGCCGCCGACGTTGCCCACCACACACTCCCCCGAGTTGACCCCGACCGTAAGTCCGAGTGTAGCGAGCTTACGCCGGCTCCTTTCGGTGTTGAGGAGGCCAACGACGACTTGCATGTCGCGTGCGCAGGCGATGGCTCGAATGGCGTGATCGGGCTGCTCCAGGGGCGCCCCGAACAGCACCATCACCTCGTCGCCCATGAATTTGTCCACGGTGCCGTCATGGAGGTGCGCCACACGGACCAACTCGTCCAGGTAGTGGGTGAGGGTCACCACCGACTCCTCGGCGCTGGCGACCTCGGAGTAGCGCGTGAAGCCGTTGAGGTCGGCGAAGAGCACCGAGATTTCCCGCCGGACGGGTCGGAGCGCGTCGGCGCCCTGCTCGCGGAGCACCTGGGTGACCTTGACCGAGAAGTAGCGGGCCAGGGCATCGTCCACCTGCGGCGCGTCGCCTGGCGCCGGACCCCCGTGCCCACGCTCATGGAACAGCAGGCGCAGTGTGTCCGGCGCCAGCACCACGAGGTAGCCGTAGGTGGCGGCAGCGATCGCCAGGAGCAGCGTGATCATCGCCATTCCGACCGCCAGGGCGTGCGGCCCCTCGATGGCGACGACCACGGCAAAGCTGACGGACGCAGCGGCGGCGACCGCCCACACCAGTGCCGGAAACAGCCGCGGCGCCAGGGCCGCCAGCCGTCGTTGTACGCTCATGGCGCCCTCCTGGCCTTGACCCGACCGGAGGCGATCTCGGTCGCGAGCGCACGAAGGTAGCGAACCCCTTCCGCGGCGTGGCGGCGCGGGTCGCGGGGGTTGTAGATCCGGAAGTTGGAGTCGAGATCGGCGGGCGACTCCACGCCGGAACGGGTCGTCTCGACGAGGAACGCGTAGGTGCCGTAGGTGCCGTAGAGGTGATCCAGTTCCATGCCCAGACCGCGGAAGAAAAAGCCCCATCGGCTGAGCTGGCGGGGCCGGTACGGGTGGTTGACCATCGCGGCCTGCATCAGGACGCCGAGGCGCCCGAACTCCGCGTGGTCGCCCGGGCGCTTCCAGCGGCCCGCCCAGGGCGAATAGAAAAAGCCGCCGAACGCGTGCAGCGAGACCGCGGCGTCGAAGCGCTCGGAGGCGGCCAGGGCGTCGAGTGCACGGCTCTCGGGCTGGGACAGCGGCGCGGGCGACACGAGGTAGCGGCTCGGGATGAGCGCCTTCCAGATGGCGCGACTGTCCCGGTTCACCCCAAAATCGCGATTGAGATCGACCCGCGCCGCGTTGCCGCGGCGGTACACGTCGCGCCCGGCGCGCAGGTCCGCCTCCACCAGGGCGCGGCCGTCGACGTTGAGGCTGGGAATGAGCACGATCTCGGCGCCGGCGACCGGCGACCGGGCAAAATCCAGCGCAAAGGCCACGGCCACCTCGGTCGGTACCCACTCCAACGCGTGGATGTTGGCCAGGACCAGCAAGCTGCCGCGGGGTGGCACGGCGGGATCGACGAGGCGCAGCGCCCATATGGGGCGGTCGGCCCCGGACGCGCCGATGCGGAACGGCTGCACGACGCCGGGTCGCTCCCCGGACATCATCGCGAGTTGTTGATGCGCCTCGGCGGCAAACAGGTAGGCCGGTTCAGGATGGTCCTGGGTAGAGGCCGCCCGCGCCTCCTCGACGTAGTCTTGATAGGCGCGCCCCTCCGCCGTGCACGCGCCGCACGTCGCGTGGGCGAGCGTGGCGGTGACGACGGCCGAGAGCATCCGCGCGTTCTAACGCCTACCGCACGTCGTCCACGTCGACGCCCATTTCCGAGAGGATGTCCTGCGCCTCGGCGCTCAGCGGCGAGCACGGGGCGGAATCGGCCTGCATCCAGCACCAGCGAGCCGCGAGGCGCAGACGGTCTTCGGACTTGAGCGGCTCGAACTCAGCCCGAGAACCCAGGGGAAGTTGGGCGTGGGCGCTGAGCCAGGCGTGCAATCCCCGCCGGCGCGCCACCACGACGTCGGAGATGGTCACGTCGCGACCATCACCGTGCAGGATCACCCGGACGATCGCGCCGGGCGGGAGGGTGCACGGGCCGCGCACCTCGAGCAGCCACTCGGGGCCAGCATCCGGCGCCGCGACGATGGCCGGCCCGAGCGGCACGCCGTCTTCGCCCACCAGCCCGACCGTGAAGCCCCGCAGCGCCTCGTCCGGTGGCGGCACCACCCGGATGCGCCAGCGGCCCTCCACGCGATCTTGAACTTCGACCAGCAAGCGTGCGCTCCGGGTTGTCTATACTCACCGTCGCGCTAGAGACAATGATGCTCCTCCTTCCCCTCCTCCTGGCGTGTGGCGCCGACGCCCCCGTCGTCGCCCCTCCGGTCGCCGGCCCCGTACGCACGCACCACGTTGTCGAGGCGCGGGAGGATGACCTGGGAGGGGAGCCCGAGGTCATCGGCGGAAACCGGCCGCCCATCATCCGCGCCGTCCGCATCACCCCGGGCAGCGCCGATCGCACCCAGAGCGTCACCGTCACGGTGGACGCCACCGACCCCGAGGGAAAGCGGGTCGAGGTGGACTACGAATGGAGCGTCGATGGCCGCGAGCAGTCCGGTAAGCGCGATGCCACCCTGGTGTTGGCGGACTACGCGCGGGGCTCGACGGTGCAGGTGGCCGTGAGGGTGTCCGACGCGGGCGGTCAGGTGGCCACCGCCAACTCCGAGCCGCTCACCATCGCCAATGCCAACCCACGTTTCGCGGCGAAGCCCTCCGACATCAAGCGCCTCGACGGCTTCCTGCTCGAAGCCTCCGACCCGGATGGGGACACCCTCAGCTTTCGGGTGGAGGGCGCGCCCCCGGGGGTGACGCTCGACTCGCGAGGATACTTTCACTACACCGGCAGCGAGGCCGCCAAGGGGGGGACGTTCCGGATGAAGGTCCTCATCGAGGACGGCCACGGTGGCGAAGGCAGGATGGAGGTGCCCCTCGACATCAGCGCTGGCAGCAAGGGGGCGGCGGAATGAACGGGCGACTCACGTTCTTCCGGGGCGAGCCGTCGCCGGGCGCGGATGCGATCTTCGCCTACCGCCTTCGCCCCGCCCGCACCAGGGTGGGGCGTACCGACGACAACGACGTGGTGCTGCCGGACGACGCGGTCAGCCGGTCGCACTGCATCTTCGACGCGGGCGACACCACGTTGGTGATGACCGACCGCAGCAGCAACGGGACGTGGGTCAACGGGGTGCGGACCCGCAGCGCGGTGCTTGTCGACGGCGACATCGTCCGCATCGGGCCCTTCAGCGCCCGCGTGGAGCTTCGACCCAGCGAGCCCGTCCCGCCGACCGAGGAGTCCCAGCCGGAAGCGCGTCACGAGGAGCTGGTCGACGCGGTGGACGGGCTCGTGGTCGCCGAGGCGTCTCTCGGCGTGGTGGAGGGGCCTGGGCAGGGCACACGTTTCCGGCTCCGGGGTGCCCGTATCGGGGTCGGCGGGCCGGGGAGTCGGGTGGTGCTGCCCGACCCGAGTCTGGTCAAGGACCACCTTCGGATCCGGCTGGTCAACGGCCGCACGATGGTGGAGCCTGGGCAGGGAGCGGTCTTCGTCAGCGGATTGCGGGTGCGGGAGTTGCAACCTCTCTTCTCCGGTGAGGATGTTCAGGCCGGCAACACCCTGTTCCGCATCGAGTGGGAGACGCGCGCCGACTCTCCCCGGGCGGAGCGCTTCGGCGAAATGGTCGGGGAGAGCGCGATGATGCGCGCGGCCTTCGGGCTTTTGCGGCGCATGGCGGCTCATCACGCTCCGGTCCTCTTGATCGGGGAGTCGGGCACGGGCAAGGAGCTCGCGGCGCGCGGCATCCACGACGCCTCACCGCGGGCCTCGACGCGATTCGTGGCGGTCAACTGCGGTGCCATCACCGCCTCGTTGTTCGAATCGGAGCTGTTCGGTCACGAAAAGGGAGCGTTCACCGGCGCGAATGAGCGACGAGATGGAGCGTTCCAGCGCGCGGATGGGGGCACCCTTTTCCTCGACGAGATCGGCGAGCTGCCCGAGGAGGCGCAGGCCAAGCTGCTCCGGGCGCTGGAGACCGGCGAAGTGCGCCGGGTCGGCGGTGCGGACCCCTGCTTCCCCGATGTTCGCATCGTCGCGGCGACCAATCGGCAGCTTCCCCAGGATGTGCGGGACGGCCGCTTCCGCGGTGACCTGTACTTCCGCCTCGCCGTGCTGCCGGTGCGCCTTCCGGCGCTTCGTGAGCGACCGGAGGACATCCCGACCCTGGCCGCGGCGATCGCGCAGAAGATCCACGCCCAGATGCGCATCACCCCGGAGTCCATGGCGGCGCTGCAGGGCTACGCCTGGCCGGGCAACGCGCGCGAGCTGCGCAACGTGCTGACGCGCGCGTTCGTGCTCACCGGCCCCGTCGTCGAGCCCTCCCACCTCATCTTCACGCCGCTCGACGGGCAGACGCAGACCGAGAGCGGACTGCGTGCCATCGACGAGGCGGAGCGGACCGTGGTGACCGACGCGCTGCGGCGCACGTCCGACAACCGTACCGCGGCGGCGCGGTTGCTGGGCATTCCCCGCTCGTCGCTCCTGTACAAGCTCAAGCGGCTGAGAATCGAGTGAGCGTCGGGCGTCAGTCCCAGCCGGCAAGCTGAGGGCCGCGCCGGTGCTCCTCGTCCCGTTCCTGGTTGGAGGCCACCAGGTCTGCGGGGCCACCGAGCCCGCGCGACCACTCGGCCGGCGGTGAACCACGTTCGACGGCGTGCAAACTCTTGGGAAAGAGGACCGCCGGGTGGTCGTCCAGGTCCGCCCGGGCGTCGCGACCTCAAGCGGCCGGGAATCGAGTGACCATCGGGTGCAGATCGCCGCGGGTCGCCATCGACACCCACCTCCCGGCGCCCACCACGACGTGGTCGTGCAGCGCCAGGCCAAGCAGGGCGGCCCCTTCCGCAAGGCGCCTGGTGACGAGGAGATCTTCGGTTGACGGCTCCGGATCCCCGCTGGGATGGTTGTGCCCCACCAGGATGGCGTAGGCGCCGGCGCGGACCGCTTCGCCGAGAATGTGGCGGACGTCGAACAGGGTGTGATCGGGTGAACCCTGGCTCATCCGCTTGGCGGCAAGCACGCCGCCGCGGCGGTCGAGGAACAGGGCGTGCAGTTCTTCGTGCGCAAGCCCGGTCAGGCGGGGCAGGAACCAGGCCGCGGCGTCGTCGGCGCTGGTCACTCGCCCGCGCACCGGCGACTCGCTCAGCGCGCGTCGTGCCAGGGTGAAGCTGGCGTGCAGGCGGCTGGCGCGGGCCGCGCCCAGCGTGCGCGCGAGGGCGGCCGGACTGGCGGCGAGCAGGGCGGACGCGTCGCCGCACTGCTCCAAGAGGGCAGTGGCAAGCGCGCGCTGGCCCAGGGCCACCGCAAGCAGGTCGACGGTGCCGAGCTCGTCAGGCCCGGTGCAGGCGTAGGGGGCGGAGGTCATCGCCGCGCCGCACGCAACCGGCGTGCCGACGGGGAAAGGCGCCTTTTGGGGTCCTGCTCCGACGGACGTCCGTCAGCGTCCGTCGACGGCCGTCACCGATTTTCCGGCAAGACCGAAGGGTGCGATGAGCGCGAACTCGACGCCGCTCACGCCGGCCCCACCACCACGTCGATCCCCCGCAACACGAGATCCAGCTTCGCCGCTGGTCCCTTCGCCCCCGGAACGCGCTCGACCACCACCGCCGGTACCCGGAGCCGGTCCGCGGCGCGAACCCATTCCCCCCGTACCGTGATCGCGATAGCCCTCGCCCATGTGGAAGACGCTCTACCAGCAACCGAACAGCGAGATGGCGATCAACACCTGGGGTGTGATGATCACGGTCGCGTTCGCTGCCGCCGCGTGGGTGGTCCACCGCCGCGTCAAGCGGGTGGGCATCGACCCGGACAAGATGGTCTGGCTCTATGTGATCGCGATCGTGGCTGGGCTCGGGGGGGCGCGCTTCCTGCATTTCACCATGGCCACGCCGGCGAAGTTCTTGTCCGATCCGATGGCCTTCTTTCGGCTTTCGGAGGGCGGTTTTGCGCTCTACGGCGGAATCATCGGCGCCGGCGTGGTGGGCATCGGCTACGGCATCGCGCGCGGCATCGATCCGCTCAAGATGTCCGACGCCGTCTTCCCCGCGGTCCTGCTCGGGATTGCGCTCGGCCGGGTGGGGTGTTTCTTCGCCGGCTGTTGCCACGGGGTCGTCCACGCCCTCCCCGACAACGCCATCGCGCTTTTCCCGGACAGCTTCTCCGGGGGGCAGCTCTGGCTGGTGCCCGGACCCCCCTTCCTGCTCGAGCTCACCCGGCATGGGGTCGGCACCAACAACGTGGTCGTCACGGCCACGCAGCTGTACGAGGTCATCGCCGCGTCGGTGATGTTCGGGGTCAGCTCGCTGTTGTGGCGGCACCGACACTTCGACGGCGAGGTCTTCGGGGTCTCCTTGATGATGTACGCGATCTGGCGGCCGTTCAACGAAGCGTTGCGTGGCGACACCGTCCGCGGCACGTCATACCTGGAGTTCCTGCCTGCGGAGTGGCCGGTGCACACCACGTCGCAGGTGGTGTCAATCCCGGTCTTTCTCACCGGTGCGCTCCTGGTGCTTGTGCTCGGTCTTTTCCGACGGCGGGTCAGCCCGGAGGTGCCGTTTCGGCCGTCGATCGAGGAGACCATCGAGGGCTCTGCCCCGATGCTGTGAGCCCGCGGAAGGGGCCGGCTCAGCGCGCTGGCGGGTACGCGGCGAGCCAGGCCGCGATGTGCGGGAACACGTCGCGCTCCGCGTCCTCGCCCAGCCCCAGGTCCAGGTGGCCGTAGTCGGCGATGTCGAGGTACTTCGCCGGCCCCGGCAAGCCCTGTGCCCACGGGGCGACGATCGAGGGTCGCCCGACCTCGTCGCGACTCCCCGAGATGGCGAGCGTGGGTGGGGCCACCTTGCGGAACTCCGCGGTCCAATCCAGCAGGCCGTCCGCGCTCTCGAAGCGCTCGTGGGTCAGCATCCGCGCGAAGTGCTGCATCTCCTGTCGCGACATGGGGGAGGCGATGGTGCGGAGCATGCGGCGCTCGGTCTCCGGCGCGAAGTGTTCGGCGTTGTAGAGGTGGCGCTGGACCTGGACCGGCGAGCGGGTCCCGAGGGCCGCCGCGAGCTCGCCCCCGGCGCCCGATTCGATCCAGAGCGTGCTCGCGCCCGCGACTCCCAGCAGAACCCGCGCGCTCTCCGCCAGCGGCGCGGCGCGGTCGAAGGTCGCCGGGCTGCCCACCATGACCATCGCCGACAGATCGGCGTGACCCGACGCGGTGTAGATGGCGCCGACCATGCCCCCCATCGAGTGGCCGACGTACCCCACTTCGCGGTAGCCGGTCACGGCGCGGACGTGGGCCACCGCCGCCGCGACATCGGCCCTACCATAGTCATCGACGGTCCAGCCGCTCAGCTGGGGCGCGCCGTCGCCGTCGCCGTCGCGACGGGCGCGGCCGTGCCCGCGCAGGTCCACCACCCAGGGGTCGAAGCCCTCGCGCACCAGCCAACTCGCGAGGGAGTGCTCGGGATCGAGATCCCAGAACCGCGCGTTGCTCGACACGCCGTGGACGAGCAGCACCGGCGCGCCCCGGCCCGGGTGGTGGTGGAGCGCGATGGTCGCGCCGTCGGCGGTCTGCACGAAGCTGTCGGTCGTCAGCGCGCAGGTTTCGTCGGGGACCGTGTCCGCCTCACAGGACAAGATGACCAGCAGAGCGAACACTACGCGGGGCCTAACCGGTCGCCGGAGTGGCCCGCGGGGCTCGAACCGCGGTAGGGGGCTCGCGCTCCGGTCACGCCATGCTGCTGTTCCTTCTCGGTCTCGCGCACGCCCTGACGCTCGACGAGGCCTGGGCCGCGGCCGATGCCCGCGGCGTGCAGACCCGGTTGGCGCGGGAATCGTTCGCGGCGGAGCGCAGCCTGACGGGCGCCGCCTGGTCGCTGATCTCGCCGAAGTTGGTCTTGCGTGGGAACTACACCCACAACGACGAGGAGCTGACCCTCGACCCTGCGGCGCTGATCCCCGAGAACCTCGCGCCGCTCCTCGGCGAGACCGATCCGGTGGTGCTGCAACGACTTGCGTGGTTCGACGCGAACCTGTCGGTGGTTCAACCGCTGTTCTCGGGCAAGGCGCTCCCGCTTCTCAACGCGGCGTACCGAACGGTGGATGCCGCCCGGGACGACCTCGCGGGCCGCGAGGCCGCGATCAAGAGGGGCGTGGCGGAAGCCTACTGGGGCGTCCTCGTCGCCCGTGAGGGTGTGGCCATCGCCGCCGTGGCCCGGGACAGCGCCACCAAACACCGGGTGTTGGCCGACAAGGCGGTCGAGGTGGGCCTCGCGGCGCCCACTGTGAAACTACAGGCGCAGATCGCTGAGTCCCGGGCGGAGCGAGACCTCGCCCGTGCCGACGAGGCTCGGGTGATGGCCGAGGGCGCGCTGGCGCAGCTCACCGGGCTTCCGACCGATACCGCGGTGGAGCTGCCGCCGCGCCGGTCGTTGCCGTGGGCCTCGCCCGAGCTGATCGTCGCCGCCGCGCTGAAGGACCGCCCTTCCCTGCGTGCCGCGCGGAGTCGGGTGCAAGCCGCAGAGCTGGCCTCGACGGCGCGGGCGCTCGATTGGGTTCCGGAGGTCAACGGTCGCTTCACCTACGTCTGGACCGAGAACACCAGCGCGTTCTCCGATCGCGACGAGTTCTGGATGATCGTGGTCGAGGGCGAGTGGGTGTTGTGGGACGGCGGCTACCGGCTGTCCAAGCAGGCCGAGGCGGCGGCGCAGACGCGGATGGCGGTCCTGGCGCGCACGCTCGAAGAGGAGCAGGCTGCCGCCCAGGTGCGGGTCAGCTGGGAGGCGTGGACGCGCGCGCACAAGGCGCTCGACACCGTCGAGCGGGAGCTCGGACTCGCCGAGGAGAACCTCCGCCTCGCCGAGGTCGCCTGGGAGACGGGCGCCATCACCTTCTTGGAGCTCGAGGACGCTCGCCTCGGCGAAGCTGCGTCGCGACTAGGGGTCATGCAGGAGCGGATGCGCAGCGATCTTGCCGCGTTGGCGCTCTTCGAAGTGGCGGGCGCGTTGTAGGGGCTCGGCGCTTCACCCGGAGACCGGCGCTGAGGGTGAGCTTCGCCGTCATGCACGTACTCATGTCCAGGGGCTTCAGGCGATGCTTCGGGCTCACGACGGTCACGACCTTCAGCGCGCGCTCCTGCCGACTGCGGGGGCGTCGGACGCGGTAGACCTCGCCGGTGCCCGCGTCGTCGATCAGGGCAGGGACGACGAAGCCGCCGCCGGTCCGGCCACGGGGGAGGAGCACGTCGGGGCGCTTTTCGGGTAGACTCGGCCGATGTGGCTCGCCCTCCTCGCCACCGCGTCTGCGGTCGATTTCGACGTCACCGTCACCCCCCCGAAGGGGCCGGCGTTCGATGTCCGCCTCACCCACCTCGAGCCCGGGCTGGTTCCGGGGGCGTTGCTCGTCCCCTGGTTCGACGGGAAGCAGGCCCGCGTGATGTTCGAGGTGCTCAAGCGCAAGAGCGGCTGGCAGTTGGGCGTCGAGATCAGCGAGGTGCGGGTCCTCGCCGACGGCACCTGGTCGATCCTCGTGGCCAAGACCGACACCCTGAAGGTCTCGGAAGACAAGCGCACGCGGTTGGAGCTCTCGGCGCCGGCCGACGAGGATGGGGGTGAGGCCCAGGGCTGGGCGATCGAGGCCAACGTGGTGGCCGGGTCGGACAAAAAAGCGGCCGAGTAGCGCGTGCGCGTCTTCTTCGCGGTGCTCGACGCCGAGATGCGTCAGCTCCTCCGCGACATCAACACCCTGTTGTTCTCGGTCCTGACACCGCTGTTCGTGTTTCCGCTCATGCTCTTCCTGTTCTCGCAGGGGCAGGCGCTGGTGGATGGTTGGGAGGAGTCGCTTGTTCCGCGGGTGGTCGTTCCCGACGCGCTCGCCGCCGAGCTTCCCGCCACGGTCGTGCGTGTGGATGGCCCCGACGCAGACGCCCACGTGACCCTGGAAGGCGCGGTCGTCAACGTGACGTTCCGATCGGGTGACGCGGTCAGCGAGCTCGCGCGGCGGCGGCTGGTCAAGGCCCTCGACGAGCCCTGGGACATCGACAACCACGACGTGGCGCCCGACAAAGAAGCGCTGGCCAGCGTCCTGGCCCAGTTGTTGCCGGGGCTGCTGGTGACCTTTGCGGTCGTGGCCAGCATGTACCCGGCGATGGAGGCGGTGGTGGCCGACCGGGAGCGTGGCACCCTGGAGACGACCTTGGTCACCGCCGCGCCTCGCTGGGTCTTCGTGGCCGGGAAGCTCGTCACCGTCGGGCTGATCACGCTCCTGTCCATGGGCGGGACGCTGGTCGGGGCGCTGGTGACGCTGTTTCACCTCGCCTTCCTCCTCGACGCGCCGATCGGCCTGCCCCCCGGTCGCCTCCTGGCGCTGTTGCCGCTCGCGGCCCTGACCGCGTTGGCCGGCGCCGCCATCTCGCTGGTGGCCGCCGCGCCAACGCGCAGCTTCAAACAGGCGCAGAACACCTCGTCGACCGCGGCGGCGGTGGTCATGGTGCTGGCACTGCTCGGCATGCTGCCGCGCGCCGAGCTCGGCCCCGAGCTGGGTCTGGTCCCGATCACCAACGCGGTCCTGGCGATGCGGCAGGTGCTGCTCGGCCACGCGATCGGGCCGTGGGGTGTCGTTGCGGTCGCGGAGCTGGTGGTGATCGGGTTGGTCGCGGGCGGATGGGCGGCGCGTACGCTGTCGAAGGAGGAGCTCCGATGATCGTCGCAGCCGGCCTGCGTAAGTCGTTCGTCGACGCCGAGGGGAAGCCGGTGCTCGCGGTGGACGGGGTGAGCCTGGAGGTCCGCAGCGGCGAGATCGTGGGCCTGCTCGGGCCCAACGGCGCCGGGAAGTCGACGACGATGCGGATGCTGGCCACCCTGATCGCACCCGATGCCGGCTCGGCGCGGGTGGCCGGGCACGATGTGGCGGTCGCGCCGGCGGAAGTGCGCCGGAGCATCGGCTATCTCAGCGCCAGTACGGGCCTTTTCGGACGATTGACGCCGCGGGAGGTCCTGGTCTACATCGCCACGCTCCAGGGCTGCAAGGACGCCGAAGCGCGGGCGGAAGCGCTGCTCGACCGGTTCGACATCCGCCGATTCAGCACGGTCCCCTGCGACCGACTCTCCACGGGCATGAAGCAGAAGGTGAGCATCGCCCGCGCCGTGGTGCACGATCCAGGCGTGCTCATCTTCGACGAGCCGACCTCGGGGCTCGACGTCCTCGTCGCGCAGGACCTCTTCAGCTTTCTGGAGGATGCACGCGCCCGTGGCCGATGCATCCTCTACAGCACGCACATCATGGGTGAGGCCGAGCGGCTGTGCGATCGGGTCGTGGTCATCCACGGTGGCGTGGTGCTCGCCACCGGCACCGTCGCCGAGCTGCGGGCGCGCACCGGTCGCGACCGCCTCGAGGACGTCTTCGTCCAACTCGTGCGTGGCGACCGCGCGTGAGGGACGCGGCGCGCATTCTGCGGGTGATCCTCGCGGCGGAGCTGCGCCAGCACCTTCGGGATCCGCTCACCCTGGCCCTGATGGTCGTGGTGCCCCTCTTCGTGTACCCGATGCTCGGCGCGGCCGGTTCCGAGGTCGTGCGCCGCTCGCAGGAGACCGCCGACGCGGAGGTGCTCGACGTTGCCACCGAGCCCGCGTTTGCGCTCCCGGACAATCTCCATCGCGTCGACGTCGCCGAGCTCGAAGCGGCGGTCCGCGACGGCAGGGTGGCCGCCGCCGCCCGGCGTACCACCGACGGGGCCGACCTGTGGTGGGACAGCCGCGAGCCCGACAGCCTCGACGCGCGCGTTCGCCTGCGAGGCGCGTTGGACGACCTGCGTGCCGCGACGGCGACCCGGCGCGTCGAAACGCACGACACCATGACCAAGGAGGACCGGACGCGCCAGACCGCGGCGGGCGTGCTGCCGTTGTTGCTACTGTTCACGCTGTTGACCGGTGGCCTCTACACCGCGCTCGACGTCGTCACCGGCGAAAAGGAGCGCGGCACGGTCGAGACGCTCCTGACCACGGCGGTCGACCGGCGGCTCGTGCTGGGCGGCAAGTTCCTCCTGGTGCTGCTCTTCACCGGGCTGAGCACGGTATTTACTGGTCTTTCATCCTGGATTAGCGCCCGGTTTCTCTTGGACATGGACCTTCCAGCGAGCACGGTCGCGGTCGCGGTGTTGCTGTTCTTTCCGATGGCGGTGCTGTTGTCCGCGGTCTTGTGCGCGGCGGCGGCGTGGGCCCAGGACTTCAAGAGCGGTCAGGTGCTCACCATGCCGGTGTTGATCATCCCCTTGCTGCTGGCGTGCGGCGCGCTGCTTCCCGGCATCCGATTGACGGTGATCACCGCGGTGCTCCCGGTCACCGGGCTGGCGCTCGCGCTCCGCGAGGTGGTCTGTGAGCGGGTTGAGCCCGGGCTTCTGGCGTTGGCGTTTCTGGCCCACGCGTTGTTCGCGGCCGGCGCCCTCTACTTCGGCTCTCGCCTCATCGGCCGGGAGGACGTGATCCTCGGCAGCCGGGGATCGTCCCAGCGCCGGCTGCGGGGCGATTACCGCGCGGACGCGCTGACCTTGTTCGCAATCGCGTGTTTGTCCCTGTGGTTCCTCGGCCAGACGGCGCAGGCGCTGGACATCCGGGCGGGGATGGCGTTCACCCAGGTGGGCCTCTTCGTGCCGCTGGCGCTGGCCGCGCCCTGGTGGCTCGGGCTGTCGATTCGCGGCACGCTCCGTTTGCACGCCGCCCCCCGCCGCGAGTGGCTCCGCGCCGTGGTCGTGGGGGTGTCGATGCCCGGATTGGCGCTGTGTGTCGGGGAACTGGTGAGCGTGGTGCTGCCGGCGCCGACGTCGTTGTTCGAGGGGATTTTCCCGGAGGCGGTGCCGCTCTGGCAGCTCCTGCTCTTCTTCGCGGTCCTTCCCGGAGTGTGCGAGGAACTGTTGTTCCGCGGCGCGTTCTTCGGCCTGTGGTGCAGCCGCGGTGCGGCAGGCGTGGCCGTGCTGGTGACCGCGCTCGCCTTCGGCCTGTTCCACCTCAGCCTCTTCCGCTTCTTCCCCACCACGGTGCTGGGCGTGCTCTTGGGCTTCATCTCGATTCGCAGCCGCAGCGTGCTCCCCGGGATGCTGGCGCACGTGCTCAACAATGGCCTGGCCATGGTCGCGTTCTCCCTGGGGTGGTCGCTTCAGTTCGGCTGGCCGATGGTCGCCGCGGCGGTGGTCGCGGTCGGCGCGTTGCTGTTGCCGTGAGTTTGGCGAGTTCGACTACGCCGCCCCCGGCCGGTCACGGCTATAGTCGGACCATGCCGTCCTGGCGCCATCCCCTCGCCATCCGCGCCGACCCCCGGCGGGACCCCTGATGCTGTCGCGCTTTCGGCAGGGCCTGCGAGAGACGGTCAAGTCCGCGCTGAGCGAACGTCGGGTGGGCGCCAGCGACCCGTTGCGCGTCGTGCCGAGCCCGGCAGGCGCACCGACCGCCCCGGTCCCGTCCCCCGTCGTCGTCGCCGCCGTCGACCCGGCCCCGAGCCCGGTGCGTCCCGCCGACATGGCGCCGGCCACGCTCCCGACGCTGCCCAAGCACGCCCCCGGTTCGCTCGCCGCGGCTGCGGTGGCGGCGGCGCGCGACGCGGCGAAGATCGTCCATGCCGACACCGGCTCGACCGAGCTTGGTCATTACCTCGCCCGCGCCAAGGCCAATGGCCGCGACACGAGCGCCATCACCGGCGGCGTCGGGCTCAACCACGCCGACGACGGCGCCCCCTACTGGGGTCCGCTCGACAACGAGTCCTCTCGCGCCAAGGCCGCCGGCAAGCTCCTGGCCATCGACCAGTGGGAGTGCATCTCCTGTGGAACCTGCGTCGAGCAGACCGAGCGGGTGTTCGTGTTGCCCGCGGACGCCAAGGCCTCGCCGATCGCACAGGACGGCCCCATGGACCTGATCCAGGACGCCATCGAGGCCTGTCCCGTCACGTGTATCCACTGGGTCGAAAAGAGCGAAGCCGCCGCCCGCGGCCTCGCCACCGGGACCGCTCAGGACGCCTGAGCGATCGCCCGCCGCGGGCGATCAGGAGCCGGTGCAGGCGTAGGTGAGCGTGAGCTGATCGGTGGTCCAGCCGCCGTAGCAGTCGGTCGCGGCCACTTCGATGACGACGGTGTTGTCGTCGGCGGCGCCGTAGGTGGCCAGCGGGTCGTCGAAGAACACCTGAGCCGTGGTGGCCGCGGTGGTCGAGAGGGTGGCGATGCCGTTGGCGTCGCTCACCTCGGACCAGGTGTACGTCAGCTCGTCCCCATCCCCGTCGGTGCTGCCGCTGGCGTCCAGGTAGAAGTAGTAGTCGCTGCAGGGGTCGCAGTCGTAGCTGACGCCGTAGCTGATCGGCGTGCAGGTGGCGCTGCCGGTGGTCGACTGGTCGGCGCCGGCGGCGGCGACCGGATCGCTGTTGTAGCCCCGATCGGCGATGGCCACGGTCAACGAAACCGGAAGCGAGTCGGTTCCGCCGTCGTTCACCGTCAGCGTGAACGTGTAGTCGCCCGGCAGGTCCGGGTGGAACTGCGGGTTGGCGTCGGTGGGGTTCTGGATGTCGGCGGTGGTCTTGGACGAGCCGGCGGGGGCCCCGGCGAGTTCCCAGCTGTACGTCATCGGGTCCCCGTCGGCGTCGAAGGAGCCGGTGCCGACGAGGTATAGAGGCGAGCACGTGGCCAGCACGGAGCTGGTGTCGTAGGCCGGCAGCGCGGTCGGCGCCGACTCCGACTCCCCATCACAGTCGGTGTCCAAACCGTCGGTGGCCTCGAAGGCGCCGGGGTAGACGGCGGGATTGTCGTCCATGCAGTCGCCGGCATCGCCGGTGAACCCGTCCCCGTCGTGGTCCCAGGTGGAGCACAGCTCGTTGTCGACCCCCGGGCTGCCGTAGTCAGAGCCAGGATTGCCCCACTCCTCGGTTGCGGCACACCAAGAGGCGACATCGTCGTTGGTCGTGGCGCCCATGTACCAGGGGTCCACCCCCATCGACCCGCCCTGGAGGTCGGGCATGGTGGCGCCATCGTCCCAGGAGAGCGAGTCCAGCACGATGCCGTCAGCGATCAGCTTGATGTCGTCGGTCTCATTGCTCAGCACGATGTCGGCGTATTCGTAGTTGACGTTGACGTTGCCGTTGGTGACGTAGGTCTGGTTGGAGGCGAAGACGAAGTAGGCGCCCGGCTCCAGGGTCAACAGCGTGTCGCTCATGACCTGGTGCCACTCGCCGTCGGTGTCCGAGGCCAGGATGAGGCCGTTGAGGAACAGCGTCCGCAGGGACATGTTGACGACTTCGAGGTACTCCCCGTCCGGATCGAGCACGTCGAACGGGTTGTTCATGATCTCGTTGAGCGCGAGGTCGCCCGCTTCCCAGTCGCCTTCGTCCACCAGGCCGTCGCAGTCGTTGTCGACGGCATCGCCGCTGACTTCACCGGCGTCGGGGAAGACGTTGGGATCGCTGTCGTCGCAGTCCGGCTCGACGCTGGCGTCGCCGCACTGGGTGAAACCGTCGCCGTCCGCATCGAAGCCCTCATCAACCTGACCATTCTCGTTGTTGTCGATGCCGTCGCAGACCTCGGCGCCCACGCAGTCTGCGACGCCATTTCCGTCGTCATCGGCGAAGCCTTCGTCGACCAGTCCGTCGCCGTTGTTGTCGACGCCGTCGCAGGTCTCGGTGTCCTGACAGTCGGCGATGCCGTCGCCGTCGGTGTCCGGGAGGCCCTCGTCGACGTCGCCGTTACAGTTGTCGTCGATCCCGTTGCACGCTTCGGAGTTGCCGGGGAAGCGGGTGGGGTCGGTGTCGTCGCAGTCGCCGTCGTTCGGCGTGACGCCGTCGCCGTCGTCGTCGGTGGGCGGGACGTAATCTTCACCGGTGTCGGTCGCCGTGTCTTCCTTTTGGGTGTCTTCGGTATCGGTCGGCGTGCACGACGCGAGGGCCAGCAGGATCAGCGGGGAGAGAGAAAGGCGCATGGTCGCTCCAGGGCGAAGATGAGGTCGCGCTAACGTAGCCGGGCGGGGCGCGATCGTCAGCACCTGAACGCTCCGTCGCTGGAAATGGCCGGATCGCGAGCGGGCTCTTGGCGTGCCGGTGACCGCAGGGCGCGCGATCCTTGACGACACCGGATGAGCGATTAAGAGGGTGGCCCCGGCGCGGGAGTAACTCAGTTGGTAGAGTGCAACGTTGCCAACGTTGTTGCCGCCGGTTCGAGTCCGGTCTCCCGCTCCACCTTGACGCCGGCGAAGGTCCTCGAACTTTCGCCGGCGTCTCTGTCTTGCAAGGGGGCCCCCCCTTCGCGGTTCCTCACTTAGCGGCCCGTCCTCGCGCAGTCAGACGGCGCGGCCGTCGTGGAAGGCGCGCCCTTTCCAACGTGTGCGGACCCGCAGCACCGAGCCGAGCAGAACCGCGCCCAGAACCAGATTGCCCAGGGGATGCGTCCACGCCAGCGAGCCGGACCGCCCGTCGTTGCGGTCGAGTCGGAAGCGGAAGACCACCGGGAGGCCACAGACAATCGCCAGCCACAGCTGCCAGGCCCACGGGGTCTCGACGCCGGTGAGGACCAGCTGGGGCGCGATCATCGCCACGAAAAACAGGAAGTAGGGCAGAAAGGACGCGATGGCCAGAAACAGGAGTGCGGCCAGCGCGACGTGCGGCCGACGCCCCATCCCTTCGTAGAAGTTCTTGGTGTATCCCGCGAAGATCTCGGTGAGGTTGCGGTACAGCCGGACCCGGAACGCCCACGGCGCGGCGTAGAGGCCCAGCGCCATCCCGCGGCGCTTGAGCACCTGGGCAAGGCGCACGTCCTCCAGCACCTCGCCCTTGACCGCCGCGTGGCCACCGACGGCGTCGTAGGCCGCGCGGTCGACAAGCAGGAACTGCCCGTTGGCGAAGGCCTCCGCCCGTCCAGGTGCGTTGACCGCATCGATGTCGGTGACGCCGCGGATGAACCACCCGATCACCGGGATCGCGATGCGCTCCCAGACACCGTCCAGTCGCCAGGTGCCGAAAAGACTCAGCAGGCCCAGGCGGCGGTTCTGGAGCACGGCCGCGGCCCGGCGCGCGGCGGTCGGCTCGATCACCACGTCGGCGTCGATAAAAAGGAGGTGTCGGCCGTGGGCCTCGGTGGCCGCCCGCGCGCATGCCCACGGCTTGCCTGCCCACCCGGCCGCAGGCGGGGTGCCGGCGATCACCCGCACGCGAGGGTCGTCCCCCGCCGCGTCGCGGGCCACCTCTGCGGTGCCGTCGGTCGAGCCGTCGTCGACGACGACGATCTCGAAGTCCGGATGGTCGGTGGCGCGAGCGGCGCGCACGCAGGCCGCGATCTGATGGCCCTCATCTCGGGCGGGGATGCAGATCGTGAGCGTGGGGAGCGCCGTCGCCGCGGCTTCCTCGGGGAGCCCGAAGCGGCGGTGCCACGAGCCGACGCCCGCCAGCAGCGCGCTCCACAACACGGTCAGCACCGTCAGGTAGCCGCCCAGGAGCACCAGCGAGAGATCAGGATCGCCCCACTTCACGACAGTGGCTCCAGGCGCCCGCCCGCCACCCGCGCCCGCCGCGTGTCGGCCGGGACTGCCGGGTCGGACAGCACCGTGCCGGCCTCGGGCAAGACCACCAGCCCTGCCGGGATCGCCCGCCCGGCGCCCACGCGGACGCCCTGGCCGATGATACTGTTCGGACCAACACAAACGCCGATCATCCCCCGGGGAGCCGGGCTCAGCACCCCGCGTCGAAGCACCCGCACGGGCGCCCCCAGTGACTGATCGAAGAGCACCGCTCCCTGGCGGATCTGGGCCCCGGCGCCGAGCACGCCCAGCTGGATCACCCCGGCGTGCGCCGAGCCCGTCTCGAGGACACTGAACTTGGCCATCGCCTGTCGCTGTATCCGGGCGCCCTCGCCGACGACGCAGCCCTCCACGAGGGCCAGGTCCTCCACGATTGCGCCGTCCCCGAGGATCGACCCGCGCACCACGGCGCCGGCGCCCACCCGTACGCCTGCCCCGAGCACGGAGAACTCGACGGTCGCCCGCGGGTGCACCCAGGCATCGGCGCCCCGACGGACCAGGCCGGCGGCTACCGCTTCGGCGCGGAACGAACGGGCCGACAGCGCCGCCAGACCGAGCCGCCACGGCGTCGCGAGCTCCGCCCACAACCAGGGTCCCATCGCCAGGAGATTGGCCCACAACAGGTCGGACCAGTGTTCCACGTGGAATAGCCAGGCGTCGGCCACGCGCAGGCGCTCCCCCGCCAGTTCGGGGAGCTCTCGCTCCTGGGCATCGAACGCGACGAGGGGGGCCCTGGCGATGCGCTCGGGGCTGGCCGGTGTGCCGTCGACCGAGGCGAACAGGGTGGCCCCGGGGGTGCTGACCGACCCGCGCGGCGCGGCGCGGACGTCACCCCCGCGGGCGGTGGCCGCTGCGAGCGCGGCCGCGACGGCCTTCTGGGCGGCGATGGCCTGCGGCGGCAGGATCACACGGGCATCGTGCGAGGTCCAATCGGCCAGGGTGCCACCGAGAAATGCCCGCTCGGCGAAGGCCCCGAGACCCTCGACCTCCTCGACCGCCGCCGCGCGCTCCAGCCTGTCCACGCCGGTAGCCTACCAGAAGCGGTACACCCGGACCGAGCCCGACGCGGCGATCGGGGTGAAGGCGTCCTTCATCGCCCGAACGGCCTCGGTGTGAAGGTCGTCGTCGTAGGCGCGGGCGTCCACGTGCACGATCAGGTAGCGCACCCCCTCGGCACGAGCGCTGGCCACGACCTCGTCGCGGAAACGGTCGACGTTCCCGGGCGCCGTCTCCATCGCGGCCTTCCAAACCCGGCGCGAGGCTCCGTTGTTCGGGAAATTCAGGGAGCCGGTCAGGGGCTTGCCGTGGGCGGTCTGTTCGTAGAGGTAGGGGCGCCCGCCCACCACCGGGAAGTTCATCACCGCCCCGTCCGGCTCGGCCGCCAACGCCGTGATTTCTGGCGCGATCTCTCCGGACATGTGCCACGGGAGCGCACGCGCCGGGGAGACGAGCCGAGTTTCGGCGAGGGTGGCGACCACCAGCGCCCACGCGAGGCCGACCGAGCGACCCGGCGCCCGTGCCGCCAGGACCGCGAGGCACAACACCGCCAACTGCGCCAGACGCCACAGCAGGGACAGGGAACGGAAGCCCGGCAGGCCCTCCACCAGCAAGTAGGGCAGCGGCACGGCGCGCCGTCCGGCGAGGATGACCGGCCCCCCGGCTTCCACGAGCACCGGACCCATCGACAACAAGAGCGCCAGCGCGCCGGCAGCCCACAGCACGCCCACGCCGCGTCGTCGCCGGAGGGAGATCGCCGCGGCCAGCAGGGGCACCCATCCCAGGTAGGCGCAGTGCACCATCTCTTCCCCGTAGCGGGAGAGCGTGTGGAAGTCCGGCGAGCGGAAGTCGCCGGGGTGGATGAACCCCTCCGGATCGGCGGGGCCGATCGTCCGTCGGATCGTCGCCAGTTCCTTGTCGGTCTTGATTCCGACGACGTTGTCGGCGGCGGTGGCGCGATCCAGCGCGATCGCGAGGGGTGCCGCGGCGAGGAGGGCGGCGAGGCCACCCGCGACGAGAAGGTGTGCCCGGCTGCGCCACCCCGGGGCGAACGCGAAGACCACACCGCCGAAGATCGCGGCGAGCGCGCCGGTGTAGGCGTGGGCCACGGCGGCGGCGGCGGCGGCGGCGGCGCATGCCAGGATCCTGTGCCAGCCCGGTCGGTCGACGAGCCGCACCGTGGTGAGCGCGGCCAACGCGAGCCATCCGGTTCCCCCTACCGCCTCGGTGGCGCCGTTGTGGAGGTGGGCGAGGGTGATCGGGGCGGCGGCGTAGAGGGTGCCGGCGACGAGGCCGTTCGCGGCAAAATGTTCGCCGAGCTTATGTGCGGTGAAGCCCGCGAAGATCAGGTGCAGGTGCGCGAGCACCGTCCACGTGGCGGCGGCGCCGATGGTGACCACCAGCGGGGCGCCAATCAGGCCGTTGAGCGGGTCGGCGGGCCAAAGCCCGCCCCCGTGCGGAAAGTTCAGCAGTCCGTCCACCGAGTCGGGAAGGCGACCACTTCCCAGGCGAAGCGCCACGAACCACGCCGTCCAGAGCGCGTCGGCGAGATCGGTCCGGGGCGCGCCCGGTACCGCCGCGATCGGGTGAAGAGCCGCGGGCCACAACAGCCCGATGGACAACGCCGCGTACCACGCCGCCGGGGCGACCGAGCGGCGCAGGCTCAAAGGGACGGACACCGCGCCTCCTCAGCCGCTCTGAGCCCGCCGTCAAGCTGGCACCCGACTTCTCCCCACCCGCTATGGATAACCCCAGGGAGAAGTCCCGCCCGACGGCCGGGGGCGACACGGTTCAACGCGCCCTTCTTGCGGTGTGCTCAAAACATGAGCACCACATTCCCGAAGTAAATACAGGAGCTTATGGATTTCATCGTTTCTGGACCGCCACTGGGGGGTGGTAGGGCGACTATGGAAAACTACGCCGTTTCACGGGGGGCTGGCGAGGCCGCCGGTACGACGTTAGCCCCGGCAGCGAATCAGGAGTCCCGGATGCGCACGTTCGCCCTCATGTCTCTGCTGGTCGTCCTCGGCTGCGTGAAGGAAAAACCCCCGGTCAAGTCCGGCGGCGGTGTCGTCGCCCAGGACGGGGGGATCACCTCGGAAACCGAGCTTCCTGATGACAAAGACACAAGGAAGTTCGCCGACTATCTGGTGCGGAATCCGATGAGCGAGTTCTCCCCCTCCGACGGCGGCGGGGCGACCATCCGGTGGAAGTCGGTCGCGTTCGGCCCGAAGAACCACTGGCATGCCGAGGCCTTGATCACCGCCGCGGGCGAGTCCGTGGAGTGCGCGGAGGGAGGTCGGTGGACCATGGACAAGGCGGAGTCGCCTGAAAAAGCGACGGTGAACCTGGAGACCAAGAATAGCACCTGCCCCGGGCGCTCCGACAGCGTGTCCTACCGCCTGGTGATGTCGCGCAGCGACAACGGCTGGCAGATCGTCTTCCGGTAGCGGTGTCCTTGTTCGCGCTGGCGCTCGGGCTCGCCTGCCGGGTGCCGGAGCCGCTAGGGCGCGTCACGGTGCCGGGCATCGAGACGCCGGCCGGGTGTACGGTCACTCCCGATGCCGATCACGACAACTGGCACCGGCTTCTGGCGGGGGGGCGGGATTGCGACGATGCGGACACGGCGGTGGGCGACTGCGACCCCGACACCGGCGACCTCCCCTGTCAGCCGGCTGGCGTCGACGTCTGCAACGGCGTGGACGACGATTGCAACGGCCTGGCCGACGACCCCTTCCTGACCCGGGTAACGGGACCGGCGTCCGTCGCTGCCGTGGGTGGCCTGGGACCCGATGGGACCGCGGTATTCGTCGTTGGGGAAGCGAGCGCCGTCCCTGGGGTCGAGGGGGCGGTCGCGGTGTATGGGCTCGATGGGCGCCTCTTGGTGCGTATCTACGGCACCGGCCAGTCCCCCTCCTTCGGCTCTCAGCTCGCGACGGGACGCGACCTCAGCGGTGACGGCGTCGATGACCTGGTGGTTGCGGCTCCGTTCGCGACCACGGACGACGGACCGAATTCCGGGCGGGTCTTCGTCTTCGCCGGTCCGCTGGCCGCGACGACCACCCTCGCCGACGCCGTGGGCTGGTTCGAGGGGGGGGAGCTGGACGGGCAGCCGGGCGGGCAGCTCGCGCTGGCGCCCGACCTTGATGGGGACGGGCTCGCGGAGCTGGTCATCGGCTACTATCGGCACACGCTCTTCTTCTCCGGCGCACCCGGCCTGGCGGCACGCCGGGCCGACGCGTTCCTGGATCTCGAGCTGAACACCGGCGGCGGCGCCTGGCACTACGCGTCGCTCCCCGACGCCGATGGCGACGGGCGTGCCGAGCTGCTCATCGGGATGGACACCTACGATGGGGGTGCCGGGCTGGTGGCGATGATCGAAAGTGGCGCGCCGACGGCGTTGGCCAGGACCTGGTCGGACGCGCGCTGGCCGGGGCTGGGCGCCAAGCTGGTGGTGGTGGGCGACGTACCGTGGGCGCTCAGCGGCAACACGCCAGTCCGGGTGGACCGCTTCGAGTCGCTCCCCTTCGAGGCGGTCTCCCTTGGCGACGGTGGGGATGTCGACGGGGACGGTCACGCCGATCTGCTGGTCGAGACGGCGTCGGGCATCATCGTCCCCGGTCTGCGCGAGGTGCCCTTCGCCGGTCGCCTTCAGGGGGAGCGAAACCTCGCGTCGGCCACCGACCTCGACGGCGACGGGGTGCCGGAACTCCGGCTGCTCGTCGAGGACGGTGCGGCGGTGCTGTCGGGCGCGCGAGCGTTCGTGGCGCCGTGCGATGTGGACGGCGACGGGATCAGCGGGGCGGCCGGGGACTGCGACGATTCCGACCCGACGCGCCGGCCCTTTGCGCACGACATCGCCGACGGCGTGGATCAGGATTGCGATGGCGAGGTCGACGTCCCGCTGGAGCAGGAGCTGCCCGTCCCCCGCGCGGTGGCGGTCGTCGATGTGGTGCCGTTCGCCGTCGACGCCGGGATGGTGCTGGGCGCGGATGGCGTCGCGACCGGATATGGCGACTGGTCGGCAACGAGCGTCTCCGGGCTCCAGAATCTGGCGTGGGGCGGCAGTAGCGGCGGCGCCGGGGCCGCCTACCTGCTCGGTCACCAGGATGCTGGCGCCGCCCTGCTCCCGCGCGGGGCCTTCGGCGCGCCGGAGTTTGTGGCCGTCGCTCGCATCGGCGACGCTCCGGGCCTCGCGCGCACCGGCGCCCTCGGCACCCCCGGAGACTTTGATGGCGACGGGATCGACGAGCTGGTGGTGATGGCGATCGACGCCGGAGGCCACCCGACGGTGGGGCTGTTCGCAGGTCCCGTCGCCGGGGACCAGAGCCTGGACGATGCCGCCTGGCTCGTGAACCTTCCCGAGGGCTGGACCAACCCCACCCTGGCGCTGTTGAACGGACCCGGCGCGACGGACGTCAACGGGGATGGGCTCGCCGATCTGGTCGGGGGCAGCGCCGCCGCATACTTTGGCCAGGGCCGGGTCAGCGTCTACTCGGCGCTTCGTCAGGGCACGCACGAGGCGGACCAGGTCGCGTTTGTCGATTGGTATGGCGAGCCCGAGGAGGCGCTCGGGAGCACCCTGGCGGCGGGGGTGGATCTCACCGGGGATGGCCTGCTCGACGCGCTCGTGGGGGGCGCCCGCGGCCCGCGGGTGCTGGCGGGGGGGGCCTGCCCGGAGCTGGTGGGCATCCTGGCCGCGCCCTCCGCCTGGCTTGCCCTCGTCGATGTCGATGGCGACGGCGACGTGGAGCCGCTGGGCGGGGCCGAGGGGTGGCTGTGGGTGGACGGCTCGCCCTGGCGGCAGGCCTCGGCGCTGTGGTCGGCCGGTCCGTTCGGTGTCGCCTACGCCGATGGCGAGGACGCGTGGTTGGCACCGGCGCCCTGAGGCGCGCACCCTTCCCGCACCACGTCGTCCCACGAACGGACCCAGGGCTCGGCTCGCCGCCCCGCCCACGCCGCGATCGCGTCGGCCCACGCGGCGACGGAGCTCCCCGCGGGGAGCGCGGTGCCCCCGTCGCCCACCAACAGGCGGGTGTCGCCGAGGTCGGACGCCACCACCGGCGTGCCCTGCGCGCGGTAGGCGAGGACCTTCAGCGGGCAGAACCACGGCGGCGCGTCGGCTCCGTAGGGCGCCAATCCGACGTCCATGGCGGCGATGACGTCGGCGACCTCGGCTTCGCTGCGCTGGCCCAGGCGCATCAGGCGGGGGTGGGTCGGCCCTCCTTCGCCAACCAGCAGACCGACGGCCTCGGGCAGGGCGTCCAGGATCGCCGGTAGCTGCTCGACCCCGTGCCACGGGCGCATCGATCCGACAAAGCCGATCACCGCCCGCCCGTCCAGGCCCAGCCGGGCTCGGGTCTCGGCGCGCCGCCCACGGTGTGGAGCCACCCCGTTGGGCAGGTGCCGCACGTTTCGGCACCCCAACGACCGAAGCCAGTCGACCAGCCACGCGCTCACCGCGACGATGTCTGGCGCGGCGAGGAGCACGTCGCGCTCCCACATCTCGGCGAACGCGGGGTCGGGCAGGCCGCCGTACCGCCGCCGCTCCTGGGCGAGGGGGGCGTTGACCTCGAGGATCCAGCGCGCGCCGGTGGCGGCGTGTACCTTCCAGCCGGCGTCCGAGTAGAGGCTGTGGCGTTCCCACACCAGGGCGGGCGCAAGGTCCAACGTGCGCTCGGCGCATCGACGCGCGGTGCGCACCTCGCGCAGCCCCTGCCGGGGCGCCCACCGCGGCCAGCCGGCCAGGCCGACCCCGTGAACCGGCACGCCCACGTCGCCACCGATACCCCGTCGGTCGGTTGCGTGGACACACACGATGGGCGCACGCAGGGCGGTCGCGACGCCACGAAGATGCGCCGACGCGCCGGACGGACCCAGGGCCGGGACACCGGGATCCGCGCACACCACGACGCTACCGGACCCGAGCATGCCGTGCCCTACTGCGCACGATAGGTTCAGACAAGCCCCCAACGGAGGGTCATGCGCCGCGCCTCCGTGCAAATAGGGGTCTTTCAGCACCCTGCGCTCAGGGTGCGGCCTTGCTCGTTCGGTTGGGGTGTTTTCACCCGGACCGCGCTCTCGGCCGGCACCCTCGTCGAGGTGGCCCCGTTCCTGGTGCTGGATCTCGCCTCGGCGCAGCATCCCCCGCTGCGTGACTACACCTTCCGCCTCACCGACGATCCGTGTTCGGCACAGTTCGATCAGCGGGCGTTGGTGCTCGGCTGGGGAAGCCTGTACAACCACGCCGACGAGCCATCCCTCGAGTACCACCTACGCGCGGCACAACGCCTGTTCGAATATATCACTACTCGCGATATCGTCAGTGGGGAGCAGCTCTTCGTGAGTTACGGGCCGGCGTGGTGGACGGACCGCGGTCGCGTCGCGCGGTGAGTCATGCTCGCGTCGGCATCGCCTGGCGGACGGCGAGGACCAGGCGTTCGACCTGAGTGTCAAGAACACCATCGCCATCGAGCACCAACGCCGCGTGTTCACGGGACGGTTCCACGTAGGCCTTGTATGCGGGGCGAACCGTGATGAACCACTGCCGAAGGATGTCGTCCCACACGCGGCCACGCTCCTGGGTGTCACGAAGGATACGTCGCGCCAGCCGCGTGTCGTCGTCGCAGCGCACGAACACCTGGTAATCCAGGTTCGCGCGAAGTTCGGGCTCGGCCAGGACGAGGATGCCCTCCACGAAAAGGATCGCGGCGGGCTCGATGCGTTGGGTCTGGGGCAAACGTGAGTGGGTGGCAAAATCGTAGGTAGGCGCGTCGATGCCTTCCCCCCGCGCCAGCGCGCCCAGGTGGCGCGCCAACAGGCCCGTCTCTAGGGATTCCGGCCGGTCGAAGTCGTGGCCCACCGGTGAGGGCGCGTCAAGGTAGTAGCGATCGTGGGTGAGCACCACCGCGCCGAGTTGGGCGGCGGCGCGTGCGGCGATTGTCGTCTTTCCGGAGGCGGTTCCGCCGGCGATGCCCACGATGAACGGCCGCACTCAGGGCTCTCCAGATCGTACCTGCGCCGAGATCCGGCCCCCGGGGCGTACGTCGAGCACACGGGCGTCGACCGTGCCCTCCAGTCGACCAGTGGGTTGGAGGATCAGCGTGTCGCGGGCGCGGACGTCGCCCTTGGCGAGGCCGGCGACGATCAGCGTCGCGGCGTCGATCTGGCCATCCACGACGCCACTTTCTCCGATCTCCAACACATCCTCGGTGAAGATGCGGCCGTGGAAGGAGCCATCGACGCGAACGCGCCCCTCGAAGCTCATCTCACCGCTGTAGCGGGCACCCTTGCCGAGCAGGGCCGCGAGGGGAAGGTCGCGCGTGGACATTAGTCTCCCCGCAGCCGGCGCACGAGCCCGTCCAGCTCGGCGCCATCGGCATAATCGAGCACCACCCGCCCGCCGCCTGCCCGCCGCGTGATGATGCGGACCTTCACGCCCACCGCCCGGGCAAGTTCGCGTCCGAGGCGCTCCAGCCCCTTGTCGGGGCGGGGCTTCGGCTCCGGCGGGGCCAACATCTGCCGCACGAGCGACTCCGTCGAGCGGACGGTGAGCCCCCGGTTGATCACCAGCGCGAGCGCCTGGGCGAATCTCTCCCCATCCTCGGCCAACGGGACCAGCGCCCGGGCGTGACCCGCGGTGATCTGTCCGCCATTGACGGCGTCACGGCCAGCGGGTGGCATCCGGAGCAGGCGGAGGGCGTTGGCGATCGTGGCGCGGTCCTTCCCCACCTTTCGCGCGACGTCCTCCTGCCGGAGGCCGAACTCCTGGATCAGGCGCTGGTAGCCCTCGGCCGCATCGATGGGGTCGAGATCGACGCGTTGCAGGTTCTCAAGGAGCGCGAGGACCAGCTGCCCGTCGCCGAGGATATCCGCGCCGCGGACGACCGCCGGAATCTCGCTGAGACCGGCCAGCTTGGAGGCGCGGAGTCGGCGCTCGCCCGCCACCAGGACCCACCCATCCTGGTCTCGCCGGACCACGATGGGCATGATGACGCCGTGTTCCTTGATCGACGCCGCCAGCTCGGTGAGCAGGCCGTGATCGAAACGATGGCGCGGTTGGTGCGGGTTGGCGCGGACCCGATCGATGGGGATGCATCGCAAGCTGTCCGACGCTGGCGAGCCCGGCGCCGAGGCGTCGGCGTCGTCGGGGATGAGGGCCGCGAGCCCGCGCCCCAGCGCGCCACGCGGCGACGAAGCCACTAGCCCACCGCGGTGCGGCGACCGGCGAGTGCCGCCACCCGCGAGGTCAGCTCGGCGCCCAGCGCGCCGTAGGCCGTTGCCCCGCGGCCGGTGGGTTCGTATTCGAAGATGGTCTTGGCGTGGCTCGCGGCCTCGGCGAGACGCACCGAGCGGGGGATCACCGCCGTGAAGACCTCGGTGCCGAAGACCGCACGCGCCTGAGCCTCGACGTCGCGACAGAGATTCGTCCGACCGTCGTGCATCGTGAGCACGATCCCTTCCCGCACCAGCCTGGGGTTCGCGCTCCGGCGGACGGCGGCGATCGAGCGGATAAGCTCGCCCAGGCCCTCCATCGCGTAGTACTCGGCTTGCAGCGGCACCAGCACGCTGTCGGCGGCCGTGAGGGCGTTGATCGTGATGAGCCCCAAGGACGGTGGGCAGTCGAGAAGTACGTAGCGGTAGGGCGTATCGAGGCCTGCGAGCGCAAGTGACAGCCGATGTTCGCGGTTGGCCATTCCGACCAACTCCACGTCCACGCCGACGAGACTACGCGTGGCCGGAGACAGGTCGAGCCCCGGCTGGGAGGTCGGGATGATGGTTCGGCTGAGCGGCTCCAGGCCCAAGAGCGCGTCGGCGATCCCGAACGCGGTGGTCTCGCGCGGGCAGCCCAGGCCGCTGGACGCGTTTCCCTGGGGGTCGAGGTCGATGAGCAGCGTTGGATGGCCGGCGCGCGCGAGGGCGGCGGCCAGGTTCACGGAGGTCGTCGTCTTGCCGACGCCGCCTTTTTGATTGGAGATCGCGATGGTGCGAGTCACAGTGCTGTCCGCCACCATCATAACCGATAGCGCACCGAAGCCCGTGGCTTCTGGTCCACGGTGTAACGTTCCACGTGGAACAGTCGCAGCGGCGGCGGCGGCGGCGGCGCGTCCCCCGCCGTCAGAAGCACGGCGAGACCTCCCGGCGCCAGGAGGCTGAGGGCATCGGCCAGATAGGCGGGCGGCGGCTTGTAGGCGCGGCTGATGACCCCCGCCCATCGGCCCCGCGGCAGAGAGTCGGCATCCCCGCAGTGGACGGTCAGGTTCCCCAAACCGGTCCGGGCGACGACCTCCTGGAGGAAGACGGCTCGTCTCTCACGGCGTTCGGCCAGCGTCACCTGAGCCGAGGGGAAGCGCACCGCCAGCGTCACCCCGGGGAAGCCGGCGCCCGAGCCCAGATCGAGCCATGGGCCGGCGGCGGCGAGCCCCCGTACCGCGCCCTCCGCGTCCACGAAGTGTTCGTCGACTGGCCCCGGGCCGACCAGGTCCATGGCTCGCCGCCAGGACTCCAGCAGCTCTCGGTGGATCGCCAGGGGGTCGAGCGCCGTCGGCGCGGTCACCGCGGAGCCGGTCACGGGCATGGGTCACTATACCGCGGAACCGCTGACGCCCCCGCGTTAGGCCGGTGCCGCCATGATCGATCCCAACCTGGTCGCCACCCAACCCGACCTCGTCCGCGCCAGCCTCCGCCGCCGCGGCGCCACCGCCGCCGCGCTGGCCAACGTCGATGCGCTGGTCTCCGTCATCGCCCGCCGCCGCGCCGCCCAGACCGAACGCGACGAGCAGTTGGCCGTCCGGAACCGCCTCTCGCCCGAGATCGGGGGTTTGATGAAGACGGGACGGCGAGAAGAGGCCGAGGGGCTCAAGGTCCAGGTGCGGATCGCCAGCGAACGGGCGGCGGCGCTCGATGCGCTGGTCGAGGACCTTGGGGCGGAAGAAGCCAGGCTGATCCTGACCCTGCCGAATCAGGTCCACGCCGACACGCCGGAGGGTGAGGACGAGACCGGCAACGTCGTGGTGCGGAACTGGGGCGTCGAGGCGCGGCAGCTGACCGGCCGAACCCACGACGACCTCGCCGAGGCGCTGGGCCTCTACGATCCCGCCCGCGCCGCGAAATTGTCCGGCAGTCGTTTCTACGTGTTGCGTGGCGCGCTCGCGAAGATGGAGCGGGCGCTGGCGAGTTTCTTCTGCGACGTCGCCGAAGCCCATGGCTACACCGAGGTGCTCGTCCCCTACGTCGTCACGGCCGAGTGCATGGTGGGCACGGGTCAACTTCCCAAGTTCGAGGAGGATCTGTTCAAGCTCACCGTCGAGCTCGCCGGCCAGGCGGCCTACCTCGTGCCCACGGCGGAGGTGCCGGTCACCAATCTGCATCGCGACGAGGTGTTGGGGGACGCGGCGCTTCCGATTCGCTACTTTGCGCTGACCCCATGTTTTCGAAGCGAGGCCGGTTCGGCCGGTCGCGACACCCGCGGGCTCATCCGTCAGCACCAGTTCCACAAGGTCGAGCTGGTGTGGATCACCCGACCCGAGGACGGGGCGGCGGCGCTCGAGACCTTGACCCATCACGCCGAGGCGGTCTTGGAGCGCCTGGGGCTCCCCTACCAGACGGTGGCGCGGTGTGCGGGGGATGTCGGCAACGGGGGAGCCAAGGGCTACGATCTCGAGGTCTGGCTGCCCGGGCAATCGGCCTACCGGGAAATCAGCTCGTGCACATGGTTCTCGGACTACCAGTCACGGCGGTTGAAGCTGCGGTTCAAACGCGAAGGTGACAAGAAGACGACGCTGTGTCACACGCTGAATGGCTCGGGCCTCGCCGTCGGTCGCACCCTGGTTGCGATCATCGAGAACTACCAGCAGCCAGACGGCAGCATCCGGGTACCGGATGCGCTCCGGCCCTACATGGGAGGATTGACGCGTATCGGGTGAGGGTCACCCACGCCGCGTGCCGCGACTCCCGGAGCCATCATCAGAGTCACTCACCACCGAAGTTGCAGTTGAGCAGGTTGCAGCTACGGGTGCAGGTGTGCACTTCGTAGCGCCGGCGCAGCGTCGTGGCATCGTTCCACATCCTGGCCAGGGACCGTCCGTCGGTGAGGGTGCCGACCGGCTCCAGGAAGTAGCAGAGACGCACGTTTCCGGCGGGATCGAAGGCAAGGTCGCTGTGGCCCGCCTTGCAGACCTGGCCGTTCTCGACACTCGGGTTTCGGAAATAGCGGCGGAAGGCCTCGAGTTGCCCGACGGCGTTGCACACCTTGCCGGCGGCGCGCCGCTCGGCCACCAGGATGTCGAGCGCCTCGTCGATGGGAGCCAGATCGGTGGGCCACATGTCGCTGCGGCGCCACCACGACGGATCATAGGCGTTGTTCCCGAAGTTCTGGTATAGAGGCTGCACGACGAGCTCGTAGCCGCGCGACCGGCACCACGCGAGGAGCGGACCGACCTCGGCCGCGTTGCCGCCGTGAAGGATGCAGGAGATGACCACGCGGGGATTGGGCAGCGCGTCAAGGCGGTCGCAGGCCTCCCGCACCTTCTTCCAGCTCCCGGCTCGGCCGCGACTGTGGTCGACGGTCGCCTCCTGGACGCCATCACACGACAGGTAGGCGACGCTCACCCCGGCGTCGGCGAGCGCCCGCGCCCGTTTGTCGTTCAACAACCACGCGTTGGTGTTGAAGGTCACGGTCATTCCGCGTTCGGTGGCCCGCCCCATCAAGCGCTCCAGGTCGGGGCGCAAGAGGGGCTCCCCACCGACGAAGTTCACCGAAACCGGCCCCAGCCAGACCGCCAGCTCGTCGATGACCTTGGCCCAGGTCTCCTCCGGGAGGTCGGTGGTCTCGTTCTTGTAGATGTCACAATGGCCACAGGGTAGAAAACATCGGTCGGTCACCGACAGGTGTACCTGCGTGGGTCGCTTCGGCGCCGACCGCAGCCGGGCGGCAGCGAGCAGGCGATCGGCGAGTGAGTTGTCGCCTACGCGCACGCCGCGATCTCCGCGGGGGTGATGTCGGTGTAGTTCGAGGAGCGGGGAATGTAACAGTCGTGACAGGCAGCGAAGCCGTCGTAACGTCCCGTGGACGCGGCGGCCCGCCCCCGGCGCATCCGTTCGCCCCACCAGAGTTGGGCGAGTGGAGTGTCAAGAACATTGCCGAGCAGGTTTTCGAAGCGATTGTCGCGCACACAGGTGGTGACCCGCCCGTCCCAACCGATGACCGGGCTCTTCCAGAAGCAGCTGCACACGCCGGGGCTCGCGCTGAGCGCCTCGGGGGTGGCGGCCGGTTTGGGCAGGGGCAGCCCCAGTCGCGACATGCCGGCGCGGAAGGCGATGTTCGCGCGTTGTTGCGCCGCCGGCGTCGGGGCATCGAGCTGGCGGAAGAAGATGATCGCGTCTTCGCCGGGGGGCACCACCTGGGCGGCCAGCCGCACGGGGCGCTGGCGAAGGGCACAAGCCGCCGTCCAGCGGGCGGCGAAGGCCTCCACCTGGTCCGCGTTGTTCTCGCCGACGATCATCTGGAAGACCGGCCGGGGCCAGCGCGCGCCGGTGCGGCGACTCTCGTCCAAAAACCCATGGAGGTTGGTTTCCACGGTGTCGAAGAGGTCACGCCCCTTGATGCGCAGGTACCGCTCTGGAGTGGCACAGTCGAGCGAGAAGTGCCAGGTCTGCGGGACCGGCGACGCGTTCAGGGCGATTTTCAGCCGGTCGCGACCCAGGTGGGTGGCGTTGGTATGCAACTCTACGCGTTGGAACACGCCACCCTCCGAGGCCGCCCGCAGGCCCGCCCGGTAGAGCGTCCCGAACTCGGGATGGATCAACGGCTCGCCCAGCCAGAAGGGGATCAGCGTGTCGAAGCGCGCCCCCATCACCACGAGTTGGTCCAGGATGTGCTGGAACAGGGCCGGCGTGATGAAGCCGACACCCTGATTGTGTGGGTGGGCGCCGCCCTCCGAAACGGAGCAATGCACGCAGGCGAGACTGCATTGATTGGTGGTCTCGATGACCACGTAGCTGCCAGCGGGCGCCCGTGTCGACACTACTCGTACTCGTGGTGCACGGCCGCCGGTCCCCAGTAGCCGGGGATCCATATCCCCTCGTCGTCGTAATAGCCGTCGACCCACTCCTTCCCGTGCCGCGCGTCTTCGCGCCAGTAGCCGTCGACGTACACCGCGTGGGTCCAGAAGCCCGGCACCCACAACCACCCCATTCGCGGCGCGGCCGGTCGCCAGTGCCCGGGCCGCCAGCGCTCGTCAAGCCAGTCCCCATTGACCCACACCCAGCCGGCACGCGCGGCGGGCACCCAGTTGGGGACCCAGGGATTGACGATCACGTGGACCCTCGGGCCCATGACGATCGAGCGGGGTGGCGGGCGGTGGCGCGGCCGCGCCTCGGCGGTCGAGACCAATCCGACGGCGGCGAACAGGACAGACAGACAGGTGAGGAACATGGGCGCAGATGATAGCCGTTTGCATGGCGCTCGACCTCGACAAGCTCCTCGCCGCCCTGCCGAAGACCGACCTCCACGTGCACCTTGACGGATCGCTACGCCTCGGCACGCTGATCGAGTTGGCACGCGAGCGTGGGGTGGCGCTTCCGTCTCAGACGCCCGACGGTCTCAACGAACTGGTGTTCAAGCCGCACTACGTCGACCTCCCCGACTACCTCGCCGGGTTCGCATGGACGTGCGCGGTGATGCAGGACGCTGAGGCGTTGGAGCGCGTCGCCTACGAGTTCGCGCTCGACAATTGGGACGAGGGGGTACGCTATGTCGAAGTTCGCTTCGCGCCGCAACTCCACCAGCACGAAGGATTCGGCACCCGGGCCGTGCTCGCGGCGGTCAACAGCGGCCTCGCCCGCGCCCAGCGGGAGATCGCGCCCACGGTGCCGGCGGGAGAGCCTGACTTCCGCTACGGGATCATCGTCTGTGCACTGCGGATGTTCACCGAGCATTTTTCAGGCTATTATCGCCAGCTTTTGCATGCGCTCCCCAGCGCGCCGCGGCGGGCGCTGGCGGGGCTCGCCAGCCTGGAGTTGGCCCGGGAGGCGGTCTGGGCTCGGGATGAGGCGGGAATCCCGGTCGTCGGCTTCGACCTCGCGGGTCAGGAGGACGGCTACCCGGCCATCGACCATCAGGAGGCCTACGCGTTCGCACACGCAAACTTCCTCCACAAGACCGTGCATGCCGGAGAAGCGTACGGTGCGGAGTCGATCTTTCAGGCGATCACCGCGCTGCACGCCGACCGCATCGGGCACGGGTACCTGCTGTTTTCGCCCGAGCGCATCGTCGACCCGCGCATCGCGGATCGGACGAAGTTCGCGGGCCGTCTGGCGGAGTATGTCGCGGATCGCCGCGTCACCATCGAGGTCTGCATCACGTCGAACCTCCAGACCAATCCGAGCATCGGCACGGTCGAGGCGCATGCGGTCCGGCAGATGCTGGACAGCCGCATCAGCGTGGCCATCTGCACCGACAACCGCCTTGTCTCCCACACCACCGTCACCCGGGAGTTGAGCCTCGCCGTGCGTCACGCAAAGCTCACTCCGCGAGAGCTGCGAGATATCGTGATACATGGCTTCAAGCGAAGTTTCTACCCTGGTACTTATGCGGAGAAGCGTCGCTACGTGCGTCAGGTCATCGATCGCTGTGATCGGGTTCTCGTGGCGCACGGGTTGTCGTTGGCGGGGCCCGCCGGCGCGTTGCCCCTGTCGGCCTGACGACTACTTCTTTCCGAAGAGCTTGTTGAAGAGTCCACCGCCGGCGGGTTCGCCCTGGCCCTTGTCGCGCTCCAGCCGCTTCATCTCGCGGACGGCATCGGGGTTGGACGGCTTGAGGCGAAGGGCCTTGACGTAGGACTCGCGGGCAGATGTGGTGTCGCCGCGTGCGGCCTGGGTCAGGCCCAGGAGCACCCAGGCGCTGTCGAGCCGTTCGTTTCGTTCCAGCGCGTCGCGAACCTGCTGCGCCCCGGCATCCGCCCTGGCAAGGTCCTTGTTGTGGTGGATGCGAAAGGTGGTGTAGCCAGCGTAGGCGGCGAATTCTGCCTCCTCGGGGACGGCGGCGCTCACCTTGAGGAAGAGCTCGTGGGCGGAGCTCAGCCGACCGGCGTGGAAGTCGTTGAGCGCACGCTTGAAGTCCTCCTCGGCGTCGAGGATCGCGCGGACCTTTTCCATCGCCAACTCGTCCTCGGTCTTCTCGCCGTGGATTACCCGCTTGATGTAGGCTTCCCGCTTGGCGTCATCATTGAGGGTCTCCCAGGCGGCGCGAATCTTGTCGAACAGCTCAGCCGCGACTGCCTGGATCTCGGCGCTGTCACGCGCGTACCGATCCGGGTGGAGGTCGCGGGCGAGGGTGATGTAGGCACGGCGCATCGACTCCGTCGGGTCATCCCACTGCACTCCCAGCACCGCGAAGAAGTTCAGGGCGTTGCGGATTCTCGGCAAGGCGGGGCCGAACCGCACCGAGGTGGCGTCGATCGGCGACGCCACCGGCGTCGCCGGGCGCTCCTGCCCCAGTCCGTCGGAGATCAGCGACGCGATGTCGTCGACGCTCCCCGCTGCCGGCCCAGGCGACGCACCCTGCTTCTTCACGTTCCGCACCTCGTAGGGCGACGACTCGATCCCGGTGTCGATGATCGCGCCCATGGTGAACGCGATCTGAATCCAGCGCTCGGCTGCCTCCGGTCCGCCCGGGGCATAGCTGAGGAGTTCGTCCAGGGTGCGGGACCCGTCGAGATCCGCGAGGTAGGCCTGCAGTTCATGCGGCATGTCTTGTCGCGACAACCACGAGCCCGCTGCGCCGGCGAGCTTCGGCCACGAGCTGATCCCGGGGCGACGGGTGCCCGCTTCATACACGACGGCGCCAAGGTCGACCGGTTCGGCCTTGGGTGCGGTGGCGTCGGGCATCCAGCGGAGCTCACCGCCGGGCTCCTTGAGGGCGCCGAGCACGCGGGCGCGCCCTACGGCGGTGACGAGCGCGGCGCCCACGAGCGTGGGATCGAGTTCGGACAACGTCTCGGGCGATTCGCTGCGCAGATTGGACTGCACCAGGGCCAACTGCCCACTCGCGAAAAAGAACACGCGGCGGCGCTTGCCGTCGGTCCAGTTCAGGGCCCCGGTCGCGCCCGCGAGGGCCCGCCCGCAGAGCGCTTGGTGCAGGGGGGTGGCAGTCATATGGGGATCAGCCTCATGGTCTCGCGGGCCAACTCGAACTCTGGGTTCGTCCGACTCCCCATGCTCGTAGTGCAGGAGGCCCAACCAGTAAAGGGGGAACTTGGCATCGGGGCTCAGTTGGACCTGCGGCGTCCGGAAAAGATGGCGGCTTCGAGAATGTGACGCGGCGGGGAATTCGGCGGTGGCCTCGCCGTCGCAGAGGAGGATCACCTGTGGGCGGCGTCCCGGCGCCAGCCGCAGCGAGGCGGCGATGGTTGCGCCGTCCATCGCCGGCAGGGACAGGTCGGTGATGACCGCCGCCGGGCGCTCTCGAAACGCTCGGGTCATACCGACTGACGCAGATTCGGATCGGATGATCGCCGTCGTGAACGGCCCCGCTGGCAAGGCGGGGCCGACGAGCGTGTCGAGACACGGGAGGAGGTCCCAACGAAGCCGGACGGGTCGGGCACAGGCGAGCGCCGAGCCGAATCAAGATCATGCGGTATCAGCCCTTCGTGTCGTCTTGGATCAACAGAACGCGGAGCGGCACGGGGTGATCGTACCGCGCCGGGGAACAGCCGGCTCGGCGCTTGTCGATCCAGCCAGAATCTGGCAGGCCGGGATGATACATCCGCAGTCTCTCCTGGGGCATCTATGGTCAACAAGGTCATTCTCATCGGTAATCTCGGTCAGGACCCGGAGCTGCGCTCCACGGGTGGCGGGCAGTCTGTGGGGTCGTTGCGCGTGGCCACGACCGACAAATTCAAGGACAAGGAAGGCAATCTCCAGGAACGCACCGAGTGGCACACCGTCGTGGTGTGGGGCCGCGACGCGGAGAACGTCCACAGGTACTGCAAGAAGGGCAAGCAGCTCTACATCGAAGGGCGCCTGCAGACGCGGAAGTGGCAGGACAAAGAGGGCAAAGACCGGTACAACACCGAGGTGGTGGCCGAAGTCGTTCGGTTCCTCGGTGGGGCTGGCGGGGCTGGCGGGGCTGGCGGGGGCGCCGATGAGGGCGGCGGTGGGGGTCGTGACGGATACGGCGGCGGCCGCTCGGGTGGTGGTGGTGGTGGTGGTGGTGGTGGTGGCCAGCGCCGGGACGAGGGTCAGCCCTTGCAGGAGGCTCCGCCCTTTCAGGGCGGGGACGACGACATTCCGTTCTAGCCGCGTTCGGCGGTTGTGACTTCTGAGCGGAGATCGTCAGGGTCATCGAAATCGACTCGCACATCGCGTGAGTCACCGACAACGGCGATGACGACCTCGTTGTTGCGCTCCCGATCCTCACGCTGCCGGTAGTCGCCGCCTGGGTGAGGTCGCACTTCGACGTTCGCCTCCTGCGGTCCACCGGTTGGCTCCGGCAGGCCTGACCCGCAAGCGGGGCCTCCAGTCAGGGGGCCGTCAGCAGGAATCACTTCAGGATTGCTCGCGGCTCGGCAGCG
>SHYX01000040.1 GCA_009692585.1 Myxococcales bacterium | reverse complement strand
AGGCGCATCATCGCCTACACCATCCCCGAGAAGCCGGGAAGCCGTCTCCAGAAGTACCGGTTGGTCGACCGGGAATCGATGCCGTAGATGTCCCTCTCTCCCGCCGTCCGCATACGCTTGGAGAAGGCCGCCACCGACAACGGCTTCGACCTCGAGGTGCCGCCCGACGGCGACTGGCTCGGCTTCCGGAGCAGCCACGCCGCGCTGCGCGAGGCCGAGCCGCTGGGGAGATGGGGTTCGGCGGCTGCCCATCCCCGCCCCTCTCCATCCACCCCGCCCAAAGCTCGCCGCCCTGCCCTCGAAGCGCTAAGTTCGCCCCACGTTCAACGTCCGGGGGGAAACGATGTCCACGATCGACACGCTGCAAACCGTATTTCGCGATGTATTTGAAGAGGACGACATCGTCATCTCCCGCGCCACCACCGCCCGCGACGTCGCGGGATGGGACTCAGTCATGAACGTCACGCTCATGATCTCGGTGGAGCGTGCCTTCGGACTCCGCTTCAAGAGCGGCAACATCGCCGGCCTGAAGAACGTCGGTGAGCTGGCGGATCTAGTCGATCGTCTGAAGGCAAGCGCGTGACCCGCGCCGAGACGCTCATCGCCTACGTCTCCGAAAATCACCCGATGAACCTTCGGGGCATCCAGGAAGCGCGCGCGGAAAGCCCGGCCGACTGGGATGCCGTGGCCGAACAGTTCCTCACCTGGGCGGAAGGGGTGTGGGGGCCCACGGGCTGGCAGGTGCGCTGCGTAGATGCCTTCGTGCGCTTCTCCAACGACGTGATCTTCGCCCAGGCCCGCTACGAGGCGGATGGGCACTACGAGAACTCAAGCTTTGCCGAATGTAATGAGCATGTGTACAGCCAGCGCGATGTGATGGACGACTACCTGTGGGGGGTGTTCATCACCAACTTCTGCTGGTCGCACCACATGGAGCTCTCGCTGTTTTTCCGCGACCGCTTTCTCGCCCGACTTCCGGGCGCCCCGGCCATCGTGGAGATCGCGCCGGGCCATGGCGGCTGGGGGGTGTGGGCGCTGACCAATCGGCCGGATGCCCGCCTTCAAGGCTTCGACATCAGCCCCTCCTCGATCGCCATCGCCAGTTCCATCGCGACCGCCGCCGGGGTGCGCGACCGGGTCACCTACACCGAACGCAACGCCCTGGACCTCGCGACGATGCCGCGTGCCTCCGCCGATGCGGTGATCTGCTCCTTCCTCATCGAGCACCTCGAAGACCCCGGCTTGCTGGTGGCGAACATCGCCAACCTCCTCAAGCCGGGCGCCCGCGCCTACCTCGCCGGGGCCATCACCGCCGCGCAGACAGACCACATCTACGAGTTCAAGAACGAGTCCGACCTGGTGCTGCTGTGCGAACAACACGGGCTGCGCGTCGTGGAAACGCTCTCCGTCAACCCGAAGCGCACCCTGCCCAAGGCGAAGCACCTGCCCAGGTCCATGGGCCTGATTTTGGAGCGACGGCCGGGGGCCTGAGGCCCGCTACCTGCACCCCTTCGCTGCGACCGTGGCCTCCTCGTGACGCCCCAACCCGTCCAAGGAGTCGGCCTCCAGACAGGCGATCTGCGGTGGAAGCCAGCCCGGCGCCATCCGGAGGCGACTGACCTGTTCGAGGGCGAGCGGAAACGAACCGGCGAGGAAGGCCGCCTGGCCAAGGTCCCAGCGTTCGCGGCGCAGATCGGGAACTTGCACTCCCGGCGGCAAGTCGTCGATCGCGCTCGCCCACATCGAAAGCCCCCCCCCACGGTCGATGCCACTCACAACGCGGTGACGGCCCACGGTGGCGCGGGCGTAGGCGTTGCCGGGCTCGCTCGCCCACTCGGCCGCGAACAGAGCCGCCGTGTCCCGGTACTCCGCCACGCGAAGCGCCGTTCGGGGGCCCCAGATCACCAGAACGCCCACACTCGCCAGAAGCGCGACACGGCGCCCTCCTACAAGCGCCGCCATCGGACCGGCACCCATCACCACGAGCCAGACCCAGGGCACGAACAGATAGCGACTGGCTTGCACCCCCACCAGCGGGATTCCGACTGCAGCAGGAACACACAGCGCCGCCATCCCAAGGCAGGCCGCGAGCCACCTTCGTTGCTGGGCTGGCTCCCCCCGCAAACTCCACGTTGCCCAGCCCATCGCCCCCAGCACCGCGAGCCCGATCGGCGCGGCGGCAGCGGCGTTCCCGTCGAACAAGTGCGCCACCGTGGCCCGCGCGGGAAGGGTCGGCACACTGCCGATCAGGTCCAGCCCCGCGAGCGCCCACGACCCGACACTCCCAGACAGGCTGTCGCCGAATTCCTGCCCCGTCACCCATCGATGCAGCCCCAGGAAGAGGCCCACACCCGCTGCCGCGCCGGCCCCCGCAGCGAAGGCAGCTCGACGACCCGCTCCCGCCCAGGCGGCGAGCGCGAGCGCGGGCACCAGAGCCGGAGCGCTCTCCTTGCAAAGGCAGGCCCCAAACGCGAACGCCACGGCCTCCGCAGCGCGCCGGAGCGGCGTCACGGCCGCACGGCTACACCACGCCGCCCCCACCAGGATCAGCGCGAGCAGGATGTCGGGAAGGCACGAGCTCCACGGAACGACTTCGGCCACCGCCGGGTGCAGCACCAGCGCGGCACCCGCGAGCGCCGTCACCGCCGTCGAGGCACCCGCTGCCCGAATCGCCCCCATCCCCACGGCCACCACGGCCATGTGCGCCACCACGTTGAGCACCCGGAACCCCTCGGGTACGCGCCCGGCCCCCATCGCCATCAGGTGCTGGAGCCACGCCGGCAGCGGTCGCCACTGGAACGAATCCGTGCCCTTGGACCAGGCGTACGTCGCGTGGGTCCACTCCCCCCACGGCTGCCCGTCGTGCTGGTGAACTGCGAGGCTGTGCGCATCGTCAAGCACCCAGCCCGCCCCGAGGGCGGCCGGACCGAACAGCGCCACCAAAACGACAAAGGGTAGGGCCAGGAGCCAGCGCGAGGACACGGGGAGCGGAACCTACTCGAACCACATGGGCGACATCCATAGCCGCTCTGTCGAGTCGGCCGGCGCATCTTCGGCGTCGTCCACGCAGTCCGCGGGGTGCGCGCCAAGGCCATCCATCGCCACCTCGACGTAAAGGGCGGTGGCGCCCCCAGCATCGGCCTGCGGCACGTTCACCTCGCCTTCGTACACCCCGGCCTCAAGTCTCAACAGGGAGCTTCGCAGCTCGCCTGCAGGGTTCCCCTCCACCGGCAGGATCGCGGTGACGCCGGTCACCTCCTCGTCCCAGGTTTCGGGATCGGCGACCGAAACACGCAGGGTATAGGCACCGTTCCCCGATATGATGTCCCCCATCCCGCCCTGATAGGTGCCCTGCGGGTCGAAAACGGCGACCGACACGGCAGCCAAAGGGCCCGTCGTGGCGAACGTGTGGCGACTGACCATCGCCGTCCACAATTCGGTCCTCCCCAGCGGCGTCCCGGCCGGCAGCAAGACGCCGGTCACGCCACCGCCGTAGAAATGGGGCGCCTCCGGGGCGCAGCTCGTGCCGGGTCGGGTGTGGTGTTGGTCGCTGCCTGCAAAAAACCCGAGCGGATGATCGCTTCGGCTCGTCACGGCCTCGTGGACCGTGCCCGACACCTCCGTCGTGTCAAAGCCGGGCCCCCGGATCGGATCGTACAGCGCAAAGGGCTCTTCCGCCGAGATCACCCCCATGCTGTTTCCCCACCTGGAGTACACCTCCACCCCGGCATCGAGGTCCGTAAGGCAGCTCCAATCGGTGGGCATCGGCGAGGACGCCGCTGGGTGGTGGGGAACCAAAAGTGTCGGACCTATCACCTCAGTGAGCCTCGCCGCCCATGCCTCCACCACCGCGCAGGAAGCCACTTCAACAGCACCTCCGTCCAGCGCAGCGTCATCCCGAACCACGCCTTCCAGCGTGTCGTCGAAGAAGAGCACGGTGCGATGACCCAGCGACGCACCCATCACCCCGAGCTCCACCTCGGCACCCGGAAGCATGAGGACCTCGGTCGCGGCCAACGCCGCATCGACGGTCTGTCGCCAGAGTTCCGCAGCGCCTTCATCCATGCGGCGACCGGTACCATTCACATGGTCCGTGATCGCCATCCAGTCCAGCCCAGCAGCCGCGGCCGAGTCGGCGAGGCTGGCAAAGGCACCACAGCCGGTTTGCGGCATGTCCAGGTCGGACGCACAAGCGTCGGCGGAGACGCCTGTATGAACGTGGGGGTCGCCAAAGTAGGCGTCAAATTCGGGGGGGGTGTCGAAGACGACGGGGGGTGAGAACACCTCGGGAACGGGAGCCCCCCCTTCCACACACCCGCCGCAGACCAGCACCGCACCGAAGGGCCTGAACCTGACGCGCCAGCCTCTCATGACGAGAGAATACACCAAAGTGGCCTCCCAGCCGAGAGCCGGGTAGCCCGCGACGATGATCGATGTTTTCGCAGAAGTGTCCCGCCTCCGCAAGGCCGGCCAGAACCAGGAGGCGCTCTGCGTGCTGCGAAACGGCCTTCGCGGCCCGGCCGTGGACCCTTCGAGCATGGAACGGGCGGGACGCCTGCTCCCCAAGCTCCGCGCCACCGAACCCAAGCGAACCTGCGTGCGCATCCTCGGGCAGTGTACGACTGCGTGGCTGGTGCCCACGCTCGCCGCTGTGGCGTGGTCCCACGATGTCGATGTGAACGTGACGGAGGGGGAATACGACAACGTTCTCCAGGAACTGAACCACGGAGAGGCTCCCGGCATCCTCGTGCTCCTCCCGTGGACCGCTCGCCTGTTAGCCCCCGATGACCGAGGTGAAAGCGAACGCATCGCCACAGAGCTCGCGTATTGGCGGGCGGCCTGGGGACTGCGGCAGGGCGCAAAGCTGATCATGGTCGGCTACGACACGCCCGGCTTCGGACCTCTCGGCGCGCTTTTGTCCGGTGGGGCGGGGGGTGCGCGGCGGCTGATCCGGCGCATGAACGAGGCCCTGCGCGATGCACTTCCACCCGGCGCCGTGTTCCTCGACCTTGACCTCATCGCGGGCGCGCAAGGCCGGGAACGCTTCTACGACGCCCGCCGATACTTTTGGACGCGCCAGCCCTTCTCGGAGGAAGGCACGCTCCGCCTCGCCCGGCACCTCTTCGCGGCGGTTCGCGCCCTGACCACGGGCCCCAAGAAAGTGCTCGTCCTCGACCTGGACAACACGCTTTGGGGGGGCGTGGTCGGCGAGCTCGGGCCGCTGGGCGTTCAGCTTGGCGAGAGCCCGGACGGGGAAGCCTTCCGGGCCTTCCAGGCCTATTGCAAAGGCCTGGCCGCTCGGGGCGTGGTGCTGGCCGTGGCGTCGAAGAACAACCTCGCCGATGCCCAGGAACCGTTCGCGGTCCACCCCGACATGGTGCTGCACCTCGCAGATTTCGCAGCCTTTGAGGCCCATTGGGAGCCGAAGTCGATGTCCCTGGCCCGCATCGCCGAGCGGCTTCGCCTCGGACTGGACAGCTTCGTGTTCTTCGACGACAACCCGGCAGAGCGCGAACAGGTGCGGCAGGCCCTGCCGCAGGTGGAGGTCGTTGACGTTCCCGACGATCCCGCCGGGTATGTGAATGCGCTTGAGGAAAGCCTGCTGTTCGAGACCGGCGCGCTCACCACGGAAGACGCAGACCGCGGCGCCCAGTACCAGGCCGAAGCCGCACGCGACGCCGACCAGGGCGCGCACGCCTCCCTCGACGAGTACCTGCGGTCCCTCCAGATGGTGGCCGACCTGCGCCCGGTAGACGACGCCGACATGCAGCGCGTGGTGCAGCTCCTCGGCAAGACCAACCAGTTCAACCTGACCACGCGGCGACACGGCGAAGATCAGGTGCGCACCTGGATGAGCGACAGCCGAGCGATCCTGCTGTCGCTCCGGGTCGCCGACCGCTTCGGGGACCACGGGCTTGTCGGGGTGGCCTTCGCAGTGCCCGTGGATGGCGGTGCGCTTCGCATCGACACGCTCCTGATGAGCTGCCGAGTCATCGGGCGCACGGTCGAGCAGTTCCTGTGGGGGCATGTGCTGGAGCGGGCGCGCAACCTCGGCTTCACTCACGTTCGCGGCGAGTACATCCCGACCGCGAAAAACGGTCAGGTGGCGGGGCTCCTGGACGCATTCGGGCTTGGGCGTTCCCACGAGGAGGAAGGGGTCGTCCACTACGCGGGCAAAGTCGCCGATCTGCCGACACCACAGACTTTCCTCTCCGTTCGCGGCTGATTTCAACGCAGAACTCCAGTCGAGCACGCCGCGGGGTCCAATCCGACCATGTCACCGCCGCCGGCTTCGTGGTACCCTCCCCGCACATGTCGCTCGCCGCGTTCTGGCTCCTCCTCGCGGGGCTGTTTTCTCCCGCCCTCGCCGCGGAGGCCACTGGCGTCCTCGCCGTAGCGACGCCCACCCCCGGCGCCGAGGTTTTCCTCGACGGCGCGATGATCGGCACCGCACCGCTCACCAAGTACATCCCCGTAGGGAAGCATAAACTAAGGATTATCGCAGATAACTACGACCCCTTCGTGCGTGTCGTGGACATCTCGGCCGACAAGACGAGTCAGGTCAACGCCACGCTGCTCGCCGGACCGGGGTCGATCGAATTCACTGGCCCCTCAGGCTCCGTGCTCAGCCTCGGCGCTCAGAGCTACACCGTGCCCATCCGGCTACCCTCTCCCGGTCCAGGCGCAATGACGTGGACCGCCACGGCTCCCGGCTTCGAGGTCTCGCCCGGCCAGCTTCAGCTCGTCAAAGGAAGGAACTACCTTGTGGAGTTGAAGCTGGAATCCAGCGAAGGCGTGATCGCCATCACCACCCGCCCACTCGGGGCGGCCGTCGAGCTGGATGGCGTGGCCATCGGCGTGACTCCGGCGAAGGTCACCGGCCAGGCTCCGGGGCTTCACGGCGTCAAAGTGAGCCTCGAGGGCTATGGAACGGCGTACAAAGAGGTGGACACACGCCAGGGCGGGCGCGGTGCTGCCGATGTCGGCTTGCTCAAGTCCGGCGCTGAAGTGACCGTCCAAGCTGCGCCTTCAGATGCCACAGTCTGGTTCAACGGCGTGCAGGTGGGGACCGGCGCGCTCGTGAAGGTGGCGAACGTAGGCAAGGGGCGAATCGACATCACCGTGCGCCAGGGGGCGACCACCGTGGCCTCGGGACGGCTCGACGTGCCGGAATCCGGCGCGCTCACGGTGCATCAGTCGGGAAACAGCGTCGTGGCGCGCAAGCCTCTCCTCCAACGATGGGCCTTCTGGGCGGCGGTCGGTGGCGGGGCGGTGGCGCTCGGCACCACCGCGACCGTGGTCGCCGTCGCAACACAACCTGAGCCGCCCCCCGCAGGCGATGTCGTGGTCACACTGCCATGAATACGCGTGCAATCTGGATTCTTCTCCTGCTCGCCGCCTGCACCACGGACGATGGTCGCACCGCCCTGGTGGTCACCCTCACCGGAGATGAAGCGCTCGGCGCTGCGGATAGCTTCGCCCTCGTCGTCGACCCCTCGGAACCGTTCGCCAACAGCAGCGGCGAAGCGTTGACGGAAGCCGACGAAAGCTGCCTGGGCGACTGGATCACCGACGACGCCGACCTGGAATGCAAGGTGAACGTGCCGGTCACCGACGACGAATTCGACTCGGTCGAGTTGAATCCCGGCGCGAACGACGTGGCGTTCAACCTGATCGGCGCAGGGTGGCGCGACGAAATCCTCACCGTCAGCTCCGCCACCTTCGGCCCATTGACCTTTGTGGATGGTGAGGTTCAACACATCGAAGTGCCTCTGGCTCCGGTGGAAAACCCCATCGACGGCTGTCACGACGAACGCGACAACGACGACGACGGCTGGACAGACGCCGCCGACCCCGAATGCGCCACCGGCACCGTCGAAGCGGCCTTCGGCGAGAACGAGTGCAACGACGGCGTGGACAACGACGGGGACGGCGAAACCGACGCCGAGGATTCGCGTTGTGCCGACGCCTCCGGCCCCGCCGAAGCCGGCCCTTGCGAGAACGAGATCGACGAAGACCACGATGGATGGACCGACCGCGAGGACCCCGACTGCGCAGATCTCGGCGAAGAACTAGGATTCGGAGACAGCGCCTGCAACAACGACAGCGACGACGATGGCGACAACAAGATCGACGGCCTGGACCCCCAATGCGATTCCGCGCTCGACGACGACGAGGCGAAGCCTCGCTGCGAAGACGACGTAGACAACGACAGCGATGGCTGGACCGACGACGACGACCCCGACTGCTCGACCGGCAGCGTCGAGCTGTCCACCAGCGACTACCTGTGCAACAACGGGATCGACGACGACCTCGATGGCGCGATCGACAACGACGACGTGGCCTGCGCCTCCGCCACCGACGATAGCGAACAAAATCGCTGTGATGATGGAATCGACAACGACGGCGACAGCTATTCCGACCTCGACGATCCCGGCTGCGCGAGCAAGTCAGGTGACGACGAGGGCGGCATCGATAACGCCTCCGCCTGCAACGACGGCCTCGACAACGACGGCGATGGCCTCGCCGATGGGCTCGACGCCGAATGCCTGAGCGCTTGGGACGACTCCGAGTTTGGCGATTGCGACGACGGCTACGACAACGACGGAGATGGCTGGACCGACGCCGGAGATCCCGACTGCACCACGCTCGGCACGGAACGCACGTTCGGCACCACCGACTGCAACGACAACGTCGACAACGATGGCGACGGCCAGAAAGACCGCAACGACAGCGCCTGCGCCGATGCAACGGAAGACGACGAGACCGACGCCTGCAACGATGGGGCCGACAATGATGGGGATGGCTGGGCGGATGCCGGCGACCCGGATTGCGCCTCTGGAATCGAGGAGCTCGGCTACGGATCGGGCGAATGCAACGACGGCCTCGACAACGACTCGGATCTGACCTTCGACGCCGGGGATGCCCTCTGCACCCTCGCCACCGACGTGGCCGAGGCCAGCGATTGCGAAAACGGCATCGACGAAGACGCAGACGGCTGGCTCGACGAGGAGGATCCAGACTGCACAACGGGAACCACCGAGCTTTTCTTCGGCGTCACCGAATGCAACGACGGCCTCGACAACGAAACCACGACCGATGGCGCCATCGACGCCGACGACCCCGACTGCGACAGCGCCACCGACGCCTACGAGACCGACTACGCCTGCGCGAACGGACTCGACGACGACGGCGATGGCTGGTCCGATACCGACGATCCGGTGTGCGCAACGGCAACGGGAACGACGGAAAGCCCAACCTCAAGCGCCTACTCCTGCAACAACAGGACCGACGACGACGCCGACGGGCTCGCCGACGCGGACGACCCCGGTTGCCTCAACGGTCGGGACAACAGCGAGATCGACCCGATCACCGACTGCAACGACGGCATCGACAACGACAGCGATGGCTGGTTGGACGCCCTCGACCCCGACTGCGAAGCCGGTGTCACCGAGTCCGGCTTCGGCCCCGCCCCCTGCAACAACGACAGCGACGACGACCTCGATGGCCTGCGGGATGCCAACGACCCCGACTGCGCCTCCGCGACGGACACCCTGGAAGACAGCGCCACGAGCGACTGCGCTGACGGGGCAGATGGCGATCTCGACGGCTGGGCCGACGACGAAGATCCCGATTGCGACCTCGGTAGCGACGAGGTGGGCTTCTCCGGCGTGGCCTGTAACGACGGCTCCGACAACGACGGCGATGGCACGATCGACACCACAGATGTCGGCTGTGCAAACGCCAACGATGGCGACGAGACCGACCCTACCGGAAGCTGCTTCGACGGCCTCGACAGCGACGCGGATGGGTGGACCGACGCCTTCGATCCCGATTGCGAATCCGGGGCCGACGAAACCGGCTTCGGCACTGGTGAATGCAACGACGGGCTGGACAACGACGGCAACCACAAGCTCGACGCGGGCGATACCGCCGGCTGCGTCTCCGCGACCGACAGCGTGGAGAGTCCTCTGGCCGACGACTGTGACAACGGCGAAGACGACGACAGCGATGGCTGGATCGACACCCTGGACGGCGATTGTTTCCGCACAGGAGACGAAGATGCCTCCGGCGCTCGCCAATGCGAAAACGGGCTGGACGACGACCACGACGGCAAGGCCGATGCCGATGACGACGGCTGCGCCGTAAGCTGGGACGACGACGAATCCACCACCCCCGACGACTGCGACAACGGTAGCGACGACGATGGCGATGGCTGGCTGGACGCCGCCGACCCCGACTGCGCCTCTCTCGGCGACGAAGTGGGCTTGGGTACACTCGATTGCAACGACGGTGTGGATGACGACGGCGACGGACTGGCCGATGCCGACGACCTCGACTGCGACGACGCCGAGGATGGCGACGAGTCCCCCGCCTCCGCCTCCTGTACCGATGGCACCGACGACGACAGCGATGGCTGGACCGATGCGGACGACCCCGACTGCCTCGCCGGGTCCAGCGAAGGCTCGGGCTATGCGGCTTCCGCCTGCACCAACGGACTCGACGACGACAGCGACAGCCTGAGCGACGCCGACGACCCCGACTGCGAGAACGGTTGGGACAACAACGAGGAATCGGCTTCGACCGACTGCGGCGATCTCGCCGACAACGACCTCGATGGCTGGGTCGATGCCGACGACCCCGATTGCGATTCCACAGGCTTCCTGGCGTTGGCCTGTAACAATGGCGTAGACGACGACGGCGATGGCTACGCCGATGCCGACGACCCCGGCTGCGAAGATGGCCACGACGACATGGAGACCGACCCCGCCGCCGTGTGCAGCGACAGCCTCGACAACGACAGCGATGGGTGGACCGACAGCGACGACCCGGACTGCGTAAGTGCCACCGCCGAGCGGGGGGCCGTGGGCCCCGCCGAGTGCCACGACGGGCTCGACAACGACGGCGATGGCGCGACCGACGCGACCGATGGCGACTGCGGCGATGCCTGGGACAACCTGGAATCCCCCACCACCGATGGCGGACCGGACTGTGCCGATGAGACCGACAACGATCTGGACGGCTGGGTGGACAGCGAGGACCCAGACTGTGCCTGGCTCGGCGAAGAACTTGGTTTGGACACCGACTTTGTCTGCAATGACGGCGTGGATACCGATAGCGACACCCTGACGGACGCGGACGACCCCGGCTGCGCCTCCGCCATGGATGAGGACGAGACCCACACCCCCGAGTGCGACAACGGCGACGACGACGACGCGGATGGATGGTTCGATCTGCTGGATGCCACCTGCACCTCCTCGACCGATCTGTTCGAGCAGGATGGTCTCAGCGGCACCCAGTGCAACGACGGCCTCGACAACGACGCCGATGGCCTCGCCGATAGCGACGATTGGGGTTGCACCGACAGCCGGGACGACGACGAGAACGACCCGGCGACAACCTGCAACGACGGCGTGGACGGCGACTGCGATGGGTGGACCGACCTCGACGACCCCGACTGCCCCTCCCCGGTGATCGACTCCGAGACCAGCCTCGACTGCACCGTCGATTCACCGGGGTACAACCTAGATTACCAGTGCAACGACGGCGTCGATAACGACATCAACGGCGTGGCGGATGCCGATGAACCGGACTGCCGCTCCGGCTACGACAACCTCGAAGCGTACTGAAGCCGCCGCACGGGTTAGGCGCGGGCCGACCAGGAGCCCCGATGCTGAAGAACGCCCGTCGTACCCACACCTGCGGGGAGCTTCGCCCTGAACACACGGGTCTGGCCGTGGTGGTCCAGGGCTGGGCCCACAACGCCCGTGACATGGGCGGCGTCGTGTTCGTGAACCTACGGGACCGCCACGGAATCATCCAGATCGTCGCCGATGAACGCTCGCCGGAGTCCGTTCGCCAGACAGCGGCGGGCGTCCATCTCGAATACGTCGTCGAAGTGGAAGGCGTCGTCGCGTTGCGCGCCAGCCCCAACGCGAAGCTCACGACAGGCTTGGTGGAGGTGGTGGCCACGCGTGTCACGGTGCTTTCGCGCACCCCGCCCCTGCCGTTCACCATCGAAGGCCACATCTCGGCCAACGAGGATCTACGCCTTCAGTACCGCTACCTTGACCTGCGGCGGCCTGAGGTGCAGAAGAACCTCATCGCACGGCACCGGGCCGCGATGGCCGTGCGCTCCTTCATGGACAAAGAAGGCTTTGTCGAAGTCGAAACCCCGATCCTCACGAAGGCCACCCCCGAGGGTGCTCGCGACTACCTGGTGCCGAGCCGCGTTCACCCCGGCGAGTGGTACGCGCTTCCGCAAAGCCCGCAGATCTTCAAGCAGATCCTGATGGTCGCCGGCATGGACCGGTACTTCCAGATCGTGAAGTGCTTCCGCGACGAGGACCTGCGCGCCGACCGCCAGCCCGAGTTCACCCAGATCGACATCGAGATGAGCTTCGCCACCCGCGAGCTCGTGATGGAGCTGGCGACCGGCGTGGTCAAGACGATGTGGAAGGAAATCGGCGGCCACGAAGTCCCCGAGATCCCCATCCTCTCCTACACCGACGCCATCGCCCGCTTCGGGGTGGATGCGCCGGACACGCGCTTCGGCATGGAGCACACCACGGTCACCGAGCTGCTCCGGGCTACCGAGTTTTCCGTGGTTCGCGGCCTGCTCGACGCGGGCGGCATCGCGAAGGGGATGGTCGTGAAGGGCGGCGGCACGACCGTGAGTCGCAAGCAGCTCGACGCGTGGACCCTCTTCGTGAAGACCTACCGCCTCGGTGGCCTGTTGTACGGCAAGGTCGGCGCGCCCTGGACCGGTCCGATGTCGAAGCTGAGCGAAGCCGAGTTGGCCGGCATCGCCACCGCCTGTGGCGCGGTCGAGGGCGATCTGGTGCTGCTCGGTGCCGGACCGGCCAACGCCGTTCACGCTGGGCTTGGCAAGTTGCGTCCCGTGGTTGCGCGCGAACTGAGCCTGATCCCCGCCGGATTCTCGTTCGTGTGGGTTGTCGACTTTCCCAGCTTCGAGAAGGATGAAGAGTCGGGCCGATGGATGGCCGTCCACCATCCCTTCACCAGCCCACGTCCCGAGGATATTCCGCTCCTGGGCACCGGCCGCGAAGGGGAGATGTTCGCGGATGCCTACGACATCGTGTGCAACGGCTACGAGATCGGCGGCGGCAGCATCCGCATCCACGACCCCGACATCCAGGCCAAGGCGTTCTCCATCATCGGCCTGACCGACGACGAAGCGCAGCAGAAGTTCGGCTTTCTCCTTGATGCCCTTCGCCACGGCGCCCCGCCCCACGGCGGGCTCGCGTTCGGCTTCGACCGCATCCTGATGTTGCTCTGCGGCACCGACAACATCCGCGACGTGATCGCCTTCCCGAAGACGACGAGCGCACAGGACCTCATGTCTGGCGCCCCCAGTCCCGTCGACGCCAAGCAGCTTGGCGAGCTGCACGTTCAGAACACCAAGTAGGCGACCTAAGGAAGCGGCGGGGGCACGGCCGGGGCCAGCCCAGCCGCGATCTCCGCAACCGAGACCGCCTCTACCCAGCCCGGCATGCCTTCCTTCCAGACCAGGTGGCGGCCCGGCTGCGCCCGCACCCGGATGGCGATATCAGATACTGAAAGCACAACACTTACGCCATCTGGACCGGCGTAGTGGTAGGAAGCGGCACCCGGAAGCGGAGGAGGAGCCGCCCCAGTGAGCCCCATCTGCGGTGAAAACGCACCGGGCGCGGACTGCCGCCCCAGAGCATTGCCCATGGCGCCACCCATCGCCAGACCGAGCCCGGCATCCATGAACCCACCGCCGCCGCCGGGACGCTTGGCCGATTCTTCCATGGCATTCGCCGCCTGAAACTGGGTGAACGTGTTCATGTCGCCCGCCAGCGCCATCGAGCTGCGCTTGTCCATCATCTTCTCGACTTCCGGGGGCACGGAGATATTTTCCACGACAAAATCGGTGATGGCGACGCCATAATTGGCTTCGAACCAGCCAGTCATGCGCTGGCGCAACGCATCGCCGAAGTCCATGTAGTGGGCGGCGAGATCGAGCAGGGGGATCTTGGATTCACCCAAGGTGTCCGCCAGGGCGCTCACCAGCTTGCGCTTCAGTTGACCCGTGATGGCCTCTGTGCCAAGCAGGCCAGCCGTGCCGACGATCTCGCGCATGAACACGGTGGGATCGCTGACCCGGAAGGAGAAGTTGCCGAACGCGCGGATCCGCACGACCCCGAGGTCGGCGTCGCGGATGGGAATCGGGTTGCCGGTCCCCCACTTCTGATCCAACACCTGGCGAGTGGAGACGAAGTACACCTCGCCCTTGTAGGGCATGTTGAAGCCGTACTTGATGCTCTCGAAGAACGAGGCGATCGACTTCGTTCGCGTGCTGATCTCGTGGGTGCCCGGACCGAACACGTCGCTGAGCTTGCCCTCCGAAACGAAAACGGCCGCCTGGGCCTCGCGAACGACAAGCGTTCCCCCATCCTGAATCGCCTTCTGAAAGGTAGGGAATCGATACACCAGGGTGTCGCGGCTATCGTCGGTCCATTCCAACACATCGAGGAATTGCGCGCCGGCGTGATTCTTGATGCTGTCCCACAAGCCCATGACAAGCCCCTGCTGCCGCACGGGTTCGTGGTGCGCGGCAGACGGGAGTGTAAGCACACCCGCGTCGGGCGGCGAACGCGTTTGACGTGGTCACGCAGGTTCCCACACACCCACGCGTGGAGCGGGTCGTCCAGACCAGGACAGGTAACTACGATGCTTTGCCTACTCCACCCGTTCCCCCCGACACGCCCGCTCCACCATGTCAAGGCGGTCCTGCCCCCAGAACAGCGCACCTTCATTCACGCGAAAGGAGGGAACGCCAAACACCCCGCTGTCCCGCGCATACGCGGTGGCCGCCACCAGGGGTTCCCTCTGTTCGGATGCCGAAGCCAGCTCCGCCGCCGTGACGCCGAGCGCCGCCAGCACGCCCGGCCGTGAGATGTCCTCGCCACGTCCCCACGCCGCGGCAAAGATGCGGTTCATCCGTTCCGCGGTGGGCGATCCAAGAAAAATGCGCAGCGGAAGCACGGTCCGAAGGGGGAAGCCTGCCGGCCACTCCAGGGGCACTCCCCACCAGCGCGCCCAACGACCCAGATCGACGAGCGTGGATTGGCGCTTCAACTCCGACATCCCCAGGATGGGAACATCGACCGTGCCCAGGTCCCGGAAAAGCGCCCCCAAAAGGAGCGGCCGCAACACAAGCTCGGCTCCGGTGCGGCGGGAGAGGCCCACGACCTGGCTCGCCGCGAGGTAGGCGAACGGACTGGAGAAGTCGAAAAAGAACTCCAGCTTCGCGTTCATTCTTCGCTCATGACCCGGAAGTTCGTCGCTGGCAACCCCAGATCCTCGGCACGCTTGTCGAGCAAACCGACCAGACGACCGACGACCGAGCGGAGGCTGGGGTGCGAAAGCACTTGCAACGCCTCTGCGAGTCCGAACCACCGCGCCGCTGCGATGCCTTCCTCCGCGAGGGGCTTGAAGTCCTCGAAAGGCTCCGCCAGCTCGATCAGGAAGAGCGAAATCGTCTTCAGACGCGGGGCGCCCTCGCGCGTGTAGAAGCCGTACCGCACGGCGCCCAGCGTTCGCACCTCCCGAACCGGCACATCCACCCCCATCTCCTCCCGCATCTCGCGGACGGCAGCCACAGAAGGCGGCTCTCCGAATTCGAGCTTTCCCTTCGCGACTTCCCAGGTCAACCCCTGACGCCGGGCGACCTGAATGAGTCCGATCCGGGGCACCCCCGTACACCAATCGACGACGAAGCCTCCCGCGCTCGCCTGCTCCAGGTAGCCCTCGCGGAGGTTCAAGACGTGCCGCAGCGGGATGGCCGAAGAGAGGTAAAGGCCAGCGCGTGAGCGCTCAAACGTGACGCCGTCGCGCCGGGCCCGCGCCGCATCGACGATGAGCACCAGCGGGTCGACAAACGTGCGATGGCCCACCCGCCACGCCAGCGATTCGGCACGGGAGAGATGAACGCCCGCGCCGGTCGGTGCCCAAACCTGCCCCTCGCGCTCGTACAAGGAGAGCCTTCCTCGGGGTGTCGCATGGAAAAGCAGGTCAGGGCCAGAATATCGCTCCATCGGTCCGACGCTGCCGACGCGAATCTTTCCCTCCGCGCACTCGATACGTCCCCCGACAAAGCACCGGCTGGAGCCCTCCACATCGTCGGCCGATACGGGGCGCCGGATCGTCCGCGACAGGGCACGCGCCACTTCGTCCAGGCAAAACCATCCGTCCCCGTCGGCCACCAGACCGCTCGGGTCGGGGTGACGCAACAGGTAGTGAATCGTCTTGCTGAGCCGAATCAGATCGAGGCCCGCCACCGGGGCTCCTTGCGCCAAGGCTGTCAGGATGCGCGACTTGCCCAGCCGATGTCAAGGCGAAGCCCCCGTGTTCACATCGGCGGATCGACGAGATCCCGCCAGATCCGGTCCACCCGCGCAGCCGCCTCCGCCACCTGGGTGGCGAACCAGCGCCACCTCGCCATACGCTCGCTGGGCGGCGAATCCGCGGGAAGGTCGACCACCCATTCGCTTCGGCTCACGAATCCACCACCTAGGAAGCGGTACGTTTCCATCAGCGGCACCTGGGCCTGATCCTCCCCGTGGGTCGCGCCGAGCGCCCGACCGAGGCCGACCGCCACGGCATCCGAGGCAGGATCGAGCGGCGGGAGGATGCTTCCGACGGGCAAGAGTCCGAAGTGTCCCAGGAGTTCGTCGAGGGCGAAAGAAAGATCCGAAGCGCCGCTGCCGAAGGCGTAGCCGCGGAGGGCCACCAGCGGCTCCCGAACGGAGGGGATCAGGCGCGCAAGGGTACCGATGGGGTCGGGACCGACATCGTCGTCGGCCAGAACGCCCGCCAGGGCCGCGGTGACCGGTGCCCCGCGTTCACCCGTCAGTGTACGACCCGCCCGAAGAGCGATGGCCATCCGCGTGAGCGGCGTGACGGGCGCGCCGAAAAGTAAGTCCACGATGGCCGGTTCGAGCGCGACGCCAAGGTGCCCGAAGCCGGCGCGCACCTGCCGAACCAAGGCTCGGCACCCCGGATCGGGATCGCGCAGCAACGCCAGCAGCTGCCGGGTGGCCCGGTGCTCTCCATCGCCTTCACGCGCCACTTCGAACCAGCCTGAAAGCCCATCCGGGCTCAGGCTTACGGCCAGCGGCGCGGTGCCGGGGCCCGGCACCACCACCAGCGCCCCGCTACCCAGCTCGCGGCCCACTCCGCACGAAGCCAGCGCGGCCGAGTGGAGCACCGCCGGGCCTCGGATGGTGACGATATCGCCTGGATCGCCAAGGATATCCACCTTGATTCGCTGACCGAACGTTCGGGCACGCGAGAGCAGAAGGATCCCTGCGACCATGGTGGAGGGGCTGGAACCGCGCAGGCAAACGTTCACTCGCGATCCTCCCTGCGCCCGCGAGCGCGTCGCTTCACCGCCATTGCCAAGAGAGCCACGGGGGCGCCGCTGAGCAAGGATACCAGACCCACGACCACGCTCCCCGCGAATAGGAGCAGAAGGCCCCAGGAAAGCGCCGACGCCGCCGCGAGCTTCAGACCGTCGGCGCGAAGCTCTCCCGGCGCCAACCAGGCCTGCCCGAGCACGCCGAGCGACCGGTCGGCTTCCAGCCCCTCGCGCCAGCGGACGAGATCCACGGGTGCCAACAAAACTCGGGCCGCCACGAAGGCAGACTGACCCGCGAACAAACCGAGCACGAGCACCGGGGGGGTTCGCTGCTCGTGGTCCGCGATGCCCAGAATGCCCAGGGCGAGGAGCACCCCGGAAACGAGGAACCATGCCTGATAGGGTTCGAACGCCAGTTCGCTGTAGATGCGCCAGCGTACGCGGGGCGCGAAGCCCGGAAGCGGCCCCGTGGCACGCCGCCGACCCGACTCGCCTTCCACCTGATAGTCAAGGAATTCCGGGAAGAAGCGGGCCGCCATCCAAGTGGAGGCCTCACCCTCGGGCACCCAGTGAGCCAGTTCGTTGCGGCGTTCGTCCAGCAAGGCCGAGCGTCCCGGCAACAGCCGCCCCCGCACCAGGATGCTCCAACTGCCGTCGTCTGCGGCCGCGGAAAGGCTGGTCGCGACCGAGTCCTCCATCACCAGGCTAGCGGCCGGCGTCGGTCGAAACAAGACATACAACGTGTCACGCAACGGCACCGCGATGGCGGAGCAGGGGGTCACCGCGCCGATCAGGCCCACATGCAACGTGACCGATTCCCGACCGGCCAGGCGGTCGAGGACATCGGGGGGGAGCTCAGTCTCGCCGGACACGAAGGCCCACCACTTCGCCATCCACGGCGACCTCGGCGAACTCGCCATCGCCAACCTCGCCAAGACGGCTGCCGGTATCCGCCTCGATCTCCGCGGCGAAGCGAGCGAGCATGGTCTGCGTGCGAGCACCCCCCGACACCTGAACCCTGACCCGGTCCGCGTAGGCGAGCCCCAGCCCCTTGCGCAGCGCCTGCACCTTACTCGTGACCTCCCGCGCCAGACCCTCTTCGAGGAGATCCTCGTCCAGCTCGGTGTGGAGAGCCACCACCGCCACCGCGCTACCCGTGGCCTGAAACCCAGCCAACGGTGCGACTTCCACGATGATCTCCTCGGGTCCGAGCACGACATCGCCACCCGGCAGAGCGAGCGTCAACCCGCCGGCCAGAACCCTTGCGCGAACCTCGCTACCGTCCAGCCGGCCCAAAGCATCCTGGCAGGCCTTCATGTCCTTGCCAAGCTTCTTGCCCAGCACCTTGAAATCCGGCTTCACGCGGAAGCTGACGAAACGGCCAGCATCCGTGGAGAACCGCACCTCTCGAACGTTCAACTCATCTCGAAGAAGGCTGGTAAGCGGGGCCAGGCGCACCGCGCGCGAAGGGTCCGCGAGGACCACTTCCGCCGCGAGGAGCGGCTGGCGCACGCGCACGCCAACGTTGGCGCGAGCGGCGAGGCCCAGGCTGGCCACCTCACGAACCAGCACCATGTCCTCGACGAGCGCCGCAGACGCCCACTGTGGGTTCGGTGCCGGCCAATCCGCCAAGTGTACGCTCACGGCTGGGTTTTCACGCGGCGAGAGGCCGCGGAGAGACAGGTAGAGCGCCTCGGCGGTAAACGGCACGAAGGGGGCAATCAACAACGAAAGCGTATCGAGCACGGCGTTGAGCGTGTCGCGCGCTGCGCGGCCATCCTCGTCAAGCCGGGCGAACCGGTCACGGCTGCGACGCAGATACCAGTTCGACAATCCATCCACGAACGTCGAGATCGCTCGGGCCGCCTCGTAGGCCCGATACCCATCCAGATGATCGGTGACGGTGGTCGTGAGCGCAGTAAGCTCGGCAAGCACCCACCGATCCAGGACGGCCGTGGGCTCGGGAACCGAGGGTTCCCACCCCTCGGCATGCAAAACGAGGAACTGGTGTACGTTTCGCAAGCGGAACAGGAACTCGCGCTGACCCTCAAGGATGGCCTTTAGCGAAATCCTCGTGTTGGTCGAAGCGGGGCTCGAAGCGTAAAACAGCCAGCGGAAGGCATCGGCCCCAGGGGGCGGAAAGGGAGGAATCAAGATGATCGATTCACCCACCGACGCAGCATCCTCCACGCTGAGATGCACGGTGTCCTTGCCCTTGACTTCCCGAGACACCACCTCCAGCATCAAGCCAGCCGGGGTGCGCATGCGTTCGTTCGGATCGAGCGCCAGCGAGCGCACCTGGGGGGCCTTCATGCCCAACTGCCCAGGTTTCAGGGTGGGATCGGCGACCACCTTGGCGCGCATCTCGCCAGACAGCACCAGATCGGGGCTGGTGTAGTTGCCTTTGGACTTGGACTCCTTCTTCCCCTCCGAATCGCAGACATGCCCCAACACGAGGCAGTTCTGGTAGGGCTTCGGGTATGACCTTGCTTTGAGGCCAAACTTCTTGCAGGCATCATCATCAAATAGCAGCGTACTGATCATCAAGAGTGAGTAGAACCATCCTCGGGTCTGATCGATGGCCTCCGAGATGAAATCGGCCGGAAAGCTTGCGGCGAACTGACTGTGGCCTTGATGGGGGAATCCCCACTGAGCAAACGGCATGCACCCGCTGTCGAACCAGCAGTCGATCACTTCCGGCGCCCTCGCCATCGACCCCGAGCACGCCGGACAGGAGAGGACCACCGCATCGATCCAGGGCTTGTGAACCGCGAGATCGGGCGAAACCCCTGACGCGAGCACGCCACCCAAGGACACGATTTCCGCGACGGAGGCGGGGGCGACCCGGTGCTTGCACGAACCGCAGGTCCAGATGTTCAGCGGCGTGCCCCAATAGCGCTCGCGGGAAAGCGCCCAGTCCACGTTGTTCCTCAAAAAATCGCCAAAACGCCCGGTGCCGATGCTCTCCGGGTGCCAGGTCACGGCATCGTTGTTCGCCAGCGCTTCCGCCTTGAACTGCGTCGTGCGGATGAACCAGCCCGGACGGGCGTACTGGATTAGCGGATCCTTGTCCGATCGCGGGCAGAAAGGGTAGGTATGACGAATAGTTTCGCTCTTCCAGAGCCTTCCGCGTTCCTTGAGATCGAAGACGATGTCCTTGTCCGCCTCCTTGCAGAATCGACCGGTGAGATCGAGCGTTCCTTCGGCGCAACCGGGAAGGAACTTCCCATCGGGCCCCACAAGTTGGAGGAAGCCCAAGGCGTGGTCCTTTCGCGCCTTGAAGTCATCTTCGCCAAAAGCAGGCGCTGTGTGTACGACTCCGGTCTGCGCGACCTCCACATGGTCGCCCGTGATGACCACGAATGAGCGGCCCGAGGCCAGCTGCGCGGCCTGCGCCGGAAGGCCCTCGTGCATGGTGAACAGCGGTTGGTAGGTGCAGCCCACCAGGGCAGCGCCCGGACAGGTCCCGAGTCGCTCCCCCTCGGGTGCAAACTCGGCCGCCGTGACCACGATTTCCGTGCCAGACACCGTGGCGACCCTCGTGAACGCGTACTCGGCCGAGGCGTTGACCGCTAGGGCCACGTTGGAAAGCAGAGTCCACGGCGTCGTCGTCCACGCCAGGAACGATAGGTTGCCCGCCGCGAGTTCGGCTGATACCGCCGCTGCAAGCTCCACAGACAGGAGCGGACCCAGCTCCCGCACGCGGAAGCGCACAGTCACCGAGGGGTCGTCCACCTGCTTGTACCCTTCCCCCACTTCGCCGGCCGAGAGCGCCGTGCCGCCCTGAGGCCACCACCACACCACCTTGTAATCCTGGTACAACAATCCTTTCTTGAACAACTCAGACAGCGCCCACCACACGCTTTCCACGTAGGAACGCTGGTAGGTGGCGTAGGCCGTTTCCGTGTCGAGCCAGAAGCCGATGCGCGCGGTCAGATCCTCCCACTCGCGGGTGTACACGAACACGCTGTCCAAGCACTTTCGCGAGAAGGCCTCAAGGCCATGCGCTTCGATGGCGGCTTTTCCATGGATACGTAGAAGCTTTTCGACTTCCACCTCGACCGGGAGCCCGTGCGTGTCCCAGCCCCCCTTTCGCCCCACCAGATAGCCGCGCATCGTGCGAAAACGAGGAAATATGTCCTTCATCACGCGGGTGAGCACATGTCCGTTGTGCGGCATGCCGTTGGCAGTAGGCGGTCCTTCGTAAAAAACGAACGGGGTGCCGTTCCGGCGAAGCTCCAGCGACCGAGCGAAGATGGACTGCTCTGTCCAGAAGCTACGAACCTCGGCTTCGAGGATGGCGGGGGCGGCAAGTTCAGGAAGTGTGGCCATTTGGAGCGGCGTCTATCAAGGCCGGGACGGTTCTGGCACGATAGGTGTTGTTGGCCTCACGATGCTCATGTTCCTCGCCACGGCCGCTGCCCTTCCCATCGTGCCCGACGCCCGCTTTGCCCTGGCGTTGTACTGCAACCCAACCTGCACCGACACGGTGCTCGACGACCTGGACGCAGCGCTTGCGCCCATCGCCTCGGCCGACTCGTTCTCGGACCACGTCGCCGTTCCCCAACGGATCATGGGAATCGGGGGCGTGGATTTCGGGATTCCCGACGCGGACTTCGTCGAGGCGTACGGGGTAGGCGTCGACCGACCGGCGTCGCTCGCAGCCTCCCAGGAAGTCGTGCTGGCCTGGTTCGCGGGGCCCCGGGAACAGTCGGTGGAGACCTTCGCGAAGGCTCATGCCGCGTTCGCCGCCGCCGCACGGTCCACGGGCGGCTGGGTGGAGGATCTCGATACCCAGATCCTCTTCGGGGCTGAGGCGTGGGCCGCGCGCGACCCGCGTGGAAGCCTGCAATCGTGGTTCGTGGTCGATGAGACCTCCGCGCCCGACAACGCCGAGCGGCTCCGGCTCGTCACGCGTGGGCTACGCCGGTATGGCGATTTCGAGCTGCTGATGGACGAGGTACCCTCGGGCGGCGAGGCCGATGCCGGCTGGGCGTTGGATGCCGTGGCAACCGCCCTTCACCCCTTGGCGGAGGTGAGCGATTCGCTGGAGGTGCGCACCGAATCGGCCGAGGGGATCGCCCGCTTGGAAGAAGCCACGCCGGGCGAAGATGATCCCGCCGCCCCGCTGCTTCGCGTCCGTTTCGAGTGGGCGGCCGCGAAGGAAGCCGCCCCCCCTCCCCCCGATCCCCCCGCCCCGGCACCGGCACCGGCCGCCCCCCCCTCCACGCTGGCGGAGGCCCGCGCCGCGGTTGCCCAGGCGCTGGTCGCGCTGGGACCGACCTGGGCGGGCGGACTGCCCCGTGGGGATACCCTCGCAGTCTCCACAGCGTTCACCACGCGCGAGGGCGGCAAGGAATACCTCTGGGTGGAAGTGACCGACTGGAAGGGCGGCGAGCTTAGCGGGCGCCTGGCAACCGAACCCGCCCAGGTCGAGGGCCTGCGTAAGGGCGACGAGGTCAACGTGAGGCTGGAAGCCATCTTCGACTATGTGGTCAAGCACGCGGATGGCCGGAAAGAAGGCAACGTGACTCGGCCCTTTCGCTAAGACGACTACCGCGTGCGAACGCCACGCCACGGCGCACGAAGCTCCGCATAGATCGCCTCCAACTCCAGGGGCTCCTCCACCGTGGTCCCCTCCCCCTTACGTAGTTCCACCAGCCCCACCCCGCCGGAGGGGAACCAGGAGCGCCGCGCGACGTGGGCACCGGGGAACCGAAGCTCCTCGAGGCGTTCGGCGCGGGTGACCAGGCAAACTCGCGGCGCGAGCCGGAGCGCGGCATCGACGAAATCCTGGACGGTGCCATGAAGCATGGACCGCGCCTCCGCCCGTCGAGGGTCGGGCGCTACCGGCCCTGCGGAGGCATCGAACCAGGGGGGGTTGCACACCACGACATCGGCACCGCCTACGCGACCGAGGGCCCGAACGTCGCGAACGGACAGCCGAACGGCGCCCGTGGCGGCGGGAGAGCGCGACAGGCTGAGCCGTGCGAGATCGATCCAGGCCGGGTCGCGATCCCAGGCTCGCACCGCCACGCCCTCGCGGCCGAGCAGGAACGCGACGACCCCGCTCCCCGTGCCCAGCTCGATGGCGGACTTGGGGCGCACGACGGGGGTAGGCGCGCCGATGCCGAGCGCGAAGCCCACGAGGGCGTACACTTCCACACCCCAACGATAGCCGCGTTTGGGCTGAAGAATCCGCAGTCCGGGGGCGGGGGTCTCCTCGGTGAGCGAGCCAAACGCTCGCTCCATTTCGAGTCGGCTCCGGCGCGTCGGGTTCGGCGTCGCCTCGTTCACGGACCGATGTCCGAACGCCAACTGGCCCCGTCGAACGCCACTTCACCGACGGCCTCGTACGCTCGTTCGCGCGCCACCGAGGCCGAATCGCCCACGCCCGTGATCCCCAGCACACGGCCCCCGGTGGCCCACAGCGCATCGTCGCGAAGGGCGGTGCCTGCGTGATCGACCAGGAGGGTGGCCGATTCCACCGGCAATCGTGTGATCGGCGCGTTCGCCGGCCGCTCAGGATACCCGCCGGCGCTCACCACGATGCAGCAGGCATGGGCATCGCGGAAGCGAAGCGACGGCCCAGGAAGCCTCCCACGCGCCGATCCCAGGAACCAGGGCACAGGGTCTTCGTCGAGAAGGGCCATGAGCACCTGACATTCAGGATCGCCAAAACGGGCGTTGAACTCTAATAGCTTTGGACCCGACTCCGTAAGCATGAAGCCGCCATACAGCACCCCGCGAAAGGGAATGCCCTCCGCGGCCATGCCCAGGACGGCCCTTCTCAGCACGTCGTGGCAGGTGCCCAGCACCGGGGCCGGGACCGCGACCGGCGCGATAGCGCCCATCCCCCCCGTGTTCGGCCCCCGATCCCCGTCGAACCGCCGTTTGTGGTCCCGCGCTGGCGGAAGGACGACGACACGCTCGCCATCCGAAATGCCGAGAACGCTCAGCTCTGCACCGACCAGCCGTTCCTCCAACAACACGTCAGCATCTGGACGAAGAACGAACGCTTCCGCGAGCGCCGCGGCGGCTTCCTCGACCGTCGAGCACACCCAAACCCCCTTGCCCGCTGCGAGTCCGTCCAGCTTCACGACCCAGGGGCGATCGACCACGAAGCCATCGCCGCGACGAACAACCCGCGCCTCGGCGGTGGGAAGCCCGCACCGAATCGCCAGCGCTTTCGTGAAAACCTTGCTGGACTCAAGCTGAGCGGCAGCCGCCGAAGGTCCAAAACCGGGAATCCCCGCTTCCCGGAGCCGATCGATGAGCCCTGCGGCCAAAGGGCCCTCCGGACCGACCACGACCAGGTCGGCGCCCACCCTTCGCGCCACCTCCACCTCGTCGCCGCCATGCACCTCGCCCAGGCCGCGGAAGCCAGGGTTGTCGTGGGTGAACGCGAGCGAGTGGCCAAATTTGGCGATCGCCCTGGCCAATGCGCATTCTCGACCCCCCCCGCCTACCAGGAGCACACGCATCACTGCCCCGTGGGCGGCGCGGCCGCCTGAATCTCGCGAAGCCGGGCCCGCGAGCGAACGTCGAGAGGGTCGGCGGCCACCGCAGCGGCGAGATCGCGCAGTGCGGCATCGCGGTCCCCGCGGGCAAGCCACACCTCGGCGAGCATGGCCGGCCCAAGGGCGCTCCGTACTTGCGAGGCACGCACCAGCTCCGCGATCGGTCCGGCATCGGCGGCGAGGCCAGCCGCCACGGTCGAGGCCAGCGAAGCGATGAGGAAGTCCGAATCCTTGGGACGTAAAAGCGCCACCTTGCGCCAGTCGGTCATCGCTCCCAGGGTGTCCCGCGAGGCCTCTCGCACCCGCGCCCGGAGCGCGAGCGCGTCGGCGTCGCTCTCCAACTGGCTCGTCTGTGCAATCGCTGCCGCCGCCGCCTTTAAATCGCCCCCAAGCCACGAGGCCACGGCGCGGGTGAGCGGCAAGGTGCTGGCGTAGGTGGCCTCGTTGCCGAGGTGGGCATCGATCTCGGCCCGCAGCCGCTTGGCGGGCGAGCCGGTCTCCAAGGTGGCGAGGTCGATCCGCCGACGGGAGGCCTGGCCATCGACCTGACGGATGGCCGTTCGCAACGCCAGAATCGCCTTTCCGTACTGATGCCCCACGAGGTGAACGTGAACCACCCAGACGTGGGTGTACGGGTCGGAAGGGTCGGCGGTCCGCGCCGCTTCCGCCACGGGCACCATGTCCGACAGCGGCGAACCCCTGGCCTCCATCAACGCAACCTGCGTCTTGAGCGCACGGGCAAGCTCGGGGCCGACGCGCCGGGTCACATCCATGGACGACCACGCTCGCGCAATCTCTGTCTGTTGATCCAAGGCATTCGCCACCAGCGCGCGCACCTGGGCGACGGCGGGATCGGTGCGGCCCACCTCCACAACCGCGGCGACGGCCTCGGCGGCGGCCGGCAGGGCTTCGGCATGGTCCCGCGCCAGGAGCCATCGCGCTTGCGCGGCCAGGAGGCGGGCCTCCGCAGCGACCGGGGCGGTCCCCTCCCCCCGTGGAGTCGGGAGGTCCCCGAGCAGGTCGATCATGCCCTTGGCATCGCCTTTAGAGAGCAGAGCGCGGGAGGCCCCAATGCGCAGACCGGGCGGACCTTGCGCGCCCAATTCCCGAGCCAGATTGAGGGCCGTGACCAGATCGCCATCCCGGAGCGCGAGATCGGCCAGCGCCATGGGTACTTCGGGATCTCCGCCAGGCAACGCCCGGAGTCGGACGGCGGCATCGAGCCGGTCCCCCGTGGCCGCGAGCAGGGCGGCCGCACGCGGCAGCCCCAGGTGCGAAGGCCATGCGGCGGCAAGTCGGTCGAGCGCCGCGATCGCGTCGGTGACACGGGCCGGGTCGGCTGTCAGCGCATCAACCACGACCAACTGACAGAGGGCATTTCCTTCCGCGGAGCAAACGGCGACCGCCGCGATGGCACCGGGCAGATCACGGCTGGTGCGAGCAAGCGCGGCGCGACCGATCTGCGTGGCGGGGCCGCCGAGCCCCAAGGCGATGGCCTGTTCGGCAGCCGGGATCGCGCTGCCTTCCGGGTCGGCGGATTGGCTGGCCAGCAGCGCGTACAGCGCGAGCGCCTCGGGGTCCTTCGTGCAGCGCGCCACGGCCCGGCGGGCGAACTGCAGCGCCTCGGCGTGGGCGACAGGGCCGCCCCGAACCAGTGCAGCCAGCGCCTGGGCGTGTAGATAGGCGATCGGCTCTTCCACGGCGCCCACCCGAGCCGCCAGGGGAGCGAGCGGGTCCGCCTGTGGCGCACCCGCCTCGGCGCCCGGAGTCGTAGCCACCTCGCCCGGCGCGGGCGGCTGGAGCACTTCGCTAGCCTTCAGCGCAAACAATGCGAGCTCGTCTCGCCTTTCCCAGGCGACAAAGGCAAGATATCCCAACCCGCCGAGCACAAGCGGGATGCCGAAGATGCGGGCCCACGGCAAAGGCGCTCGGCGCCTGCGAGGCACCACCGCGACCGGCGGCGGAGGGGGCGGAGGGGGCGGAGGGGCGGCAGCAAGCGCGATGACGGGCGCAATGACGATTTGGCCGGTCGCGAACAGCGGCGCGAACAGCGGGTGGGCGGCCACCAGAATCGGCGGGACGCCGGGAGCGATGACCCAGTCTCGACCCGTGAGGCGCCCCGCCTTGAGCCGATCAACCAGCGCCTCACCATCGAGCACCAAAGTCCCCGCCGGAGAGCGCACCTCGAAGGTGTCCGAGAAGCTCGGGACGACTCGGCAGCGGTCGCACAGCGGCAGCGAGGCCGACGGCACGTTCGGGATCTGCACCGAACGCCCACAACGCGGGCACGAGAGGTTCACGGGCGCGGCCACGGCGCAGCGTAGCCGACCGGCTCAATGGCGGAAATGCCGAACCCCCGTGAACATCATCACGGCGTCGGCGTCGCGCGCCGCGGCGATCACTTCGTCGTCACGAATCGAGCCTCCAGGCTGGACAAAGGCCCGGATACCCGCCGCGACGGCCAACTGGACCCCGTCGGGAAAGGGAAAGAAGGCGTCGGAGGCCAGGACGCTGCCCGGTACCGGCCGCGTGGCCTTGGTGGTGGCGAGGCGCACGCTGTCCACCCGACTCATCTGGCCCGCCCCGACGCCATTGAGCACAAAGCCCCCCTCTTCCGCCCTTGCGAGCACGATCGCGTTGGACTTCACGTGGGTACACACGGCCCACGCGAAGCGAAGTGCCTCCAACTCCAGCGCGTCGGGAGTGCGGAGCACGGGCGTCCACGGCCCGTATTCCCCGAGATCCCAATCCTGGAGTAGCCAACCGCCGGCCACCCGACGGGCATCGCGACCCGGAGACGCAGCCTGAGCCCAATCGCCGGGGAGCTCCATGACTCGAAGGTTTACGCGGCGGGCGAACGCCTCGGCCGCCCCGGCATCGAAGCCTGGCGCCGCGATGACCTCGAAGAACACCTTGCTGGCCAGGACGGCCGCAGCATCCTCGGCCGTAAGGGCCCGATTGAAGACGAGGATTCCACCATAGGCCGAAACGGGATCCCCCGAAAGGGCCAGCGCATAGGCCACCGCCATTCCCGCCGGGTGAACCGCGGCCCCGCAAGGGTTCGCGTGCTTGATGATGGCACAGCCCGGCCCCGGAAGGTCGAAGGCGATGCGCACCGCGGCATCCAGATCACCAAGGTTGTTGTACGATAGTTCCTTCCCCTGAAGCTGCCGCACCCGACCCAGGGACCGACCCGCCTCCAGCGGCGTGACGTAGAACGCAGCCGTCTGGTGAGGGTTTTCGCCGTAGCGGAGGGTCTGCGAGAGCCGCAGGGGAATCGCCCCTTCTTCCGGGAACGGCTCCCCCTCGGTCGGCCCGAACCAGGTCGCGATCATCGCGTCGTAGCAAGCGGTGTGGCGGAAGGCCTTGCCGGCGAGGGACCGACGAAATGAAAGGTCATCCTCGTGAATCCTCAATAGGACTGCAGCGTAGTCGCGTGGGTCCACGACGACGTGTACCCAGCGGTGGTTCTTGGCCGCCGCCCGCACCATGGCAGGCCCACCGATGTCGATGTTCTCGACGACTTCATCCGGCGGCGCACCGCGGGCGACCGTCTGTTCGAAGGGGTAAAGGTTTACGGCGACCACGTCGATCCAGGCGATCCCCTGGGCTTCGGCGACCGCCTCGTCCAGTCCGCGACGACCGAGGATCCCGCCGTGGAGGGTGGGGTGCAGCGTCTTCACGCGGCCGTCCATGATCTCGGGGGCGCCCGTGTGGGCGGCGACGGGGGTGTACGGGATGTGTTCGGCGGCCAAGGCCTTGCCGGTCCCGCCGGTGCTCAGGATCTCGAACCCCAACGCCAACAAGCCTCGTGCAAACTCGATGAGCCCCGACTTGTCTGAGACCGAGAGCAGAGCGTAGCGGCGGTTCATGGGACCTGCAGGGTGGCGGCGCGGGTATCACGGCGCGGGGGCTGTCTCGTCGAGGAGCCGCCACGCCATCACCCGCACCTGACCGGGACCGACGACCGTCCCCACGACCAGCACCGGGCGACCGGCGAAGGCCCGAAGCTGGGGAACCGCGTCGTCATCGATCACCAGAGTTGACCGCGTGTTCCGGTCATCGAGCAAGAGCCTCGCCCCGTACGCCTGCAACATGCCAACAAATCCGCTGGAGCCATCCCCAGCATCCGTGACGTGCCAGTCCTGCACCAAAATCCCGGCGGGAGTTCCCAGACCGGTCACCTCGATCACGCAGCCGACAAGGTAGCGAATCGGAGCGGATTCGGCGTCGAGCAGCAGCGACACCCGTCCCCCCTGGTACCCCCCGAGCCAGACGATCCCTTCATCCGCGTACACGAGCCCACTTCGGTCGACATGGAAGGCGCAGGAGAGGGCGAACGCAAGGAGCATAAGGGTCTGTCCGGCTTGACGGAAGCGGTCTCGCAAAGTAGCCTCGTCGCTGGTTCGGACGCCCGAAATGTTTCTCCTTCCCCATTCGGTCGGCGGCTACACGCTGCACCGCAAGCTCGGAACGGGTGGGGTTGCGGAGAGCTACCTCGGAACGCACGATGCCGGAAGTGGCCGGCAGTTGGTCATCCGGCGTATTCTGCCGTTCATCCTGCGCGATGCCGCACGGCTCGCCGCGATCGAGGCTCGGATTCGTGACTTGATCGGCGCGCCCAATCCGTTCCTCGTGCACGTCATGGACCACGTCGTGGCGGGAGACGAGCACTTCATCGTCGAAGAATTCGTACACGGGACGAATCTGGAGCAGGTGCTGAACTGGTGTCGGCAGACCGGCCATACGATTCCGCAACACATCTTCTTGAACATCGCTACCCAAATTTGCAACGGATTGGGAGCGCTTCACAGCCGGCCCGCAATGGGCTCGAGCGGGGCGCAGGTCTTGCACCTGTCCCTCAGGCCGGCGGCGGTCTTCTTGTCGCCGGAAGGCAAGGTGCTCCTGGGCGGGTTCGGCCTCAGTCGCAGCCCCACAACTCACCCGCAAGGCGGCGTTGCCGGCCCCATCCCCGCGCGGATGGAGTACCTCTCGCCAGAGCAGACCCAACCCGACCAAAAGCTCGACCCCTCAAGCGACATCTTTGCGCTCGGCTCGCTCCTGTACGAGCTGCTCGGGTTGGGAAGTTTGTTTCGCGCTGAATCCAACCTTCAGACGATCCACCGCGTTCGTCGCGCCGAAGTGACCGCCCAGCTCCTGCAAGCGAAGGAACGGATGCCGGGGTTGGACAAGGTGCTCTTCCGGTCGTTGGCGCTGGACCCAAAGCACCGCTACCAACGTACTTTCGTGCTGCGAGAGGATCTTCGCGGGCTGATGGCTGGCTACAGCTTCGCCACGATCGGCGAGGATACACGCGCCTTTCTGCAACCGCTCCTCTCCGGCGTGGGGGCGGCACCCGCGCCCTTCGATGCCGACCCCTTCTCCGACGCCCAGGACACAAGCATCGACGCCGATCCGCTGGCATCCGCAGCGATGGCCGCCGCCGCCCTGTCCCAGCGCGTGGCCAAAGAACGCGGCGCGGAGTCCGCACCTGAGCACACCGAGCGAACCGACGCGCACATCGACGCCGAGCTCACCCCTCTCCCCAACTTTGTCTTCAATCCACCCGTCGTGACCGCCGCCCCGACCTGGGTGCCGGACGTGCGGCCGGATGTTCTGCCCCCGTACTCGTTTACGCCGGACAACTCCGGGGAACCTTCGGCGAACGCGTACGACCCACCGCCGAAGCGAACAAAGAAGGCACCCGCCCGCTCTTTCACCCTGGCTCCGCCCGAAAGGGCGCTTCCTGCCATGGCGGCTCCACCCGCGCTGCCGCCGCCGGTCGCGGTGACGCTGGCGGCCGCCACCCGCTCGTTTGAACCGTTGGCGGTTGCGCCGCCGCCGCCCATTCCCGAGTGGGGGCCTTTCCGGGAAGAGGATCCGCCCTCGCGCGGTCCGCTGTTCGCCAGCGTGGCCATCGGGACGCTGGCGGCAGTGCTTCTCTGTGCCGGGATCGCCTACTGGGACGCATCGACCCCCCCGGCGCCGGAACCTCCCATCGCCGCGGTGTCGCCGAAGGGCGAAGCCGCGCCCGCCGACAACCCTGCCGACCTGTTCGCGGCGCTGGCGCCCGTTCCGGCCGAGGAGGTCGCGACACCCGAGCCCCCACCGAAACCCGCTCCCGTGGCCAAGGTTTCTCCCCCGCCCGCTCCGAAACCCGCTCCCGTGGCCAAGGTTTCTCCCCCGCCCGCTCCGAAACGCGCCGCGAAGGGCAGACCGCAGGTGGCGAAGCTCGTCGCCACCCCCACGGTAACTGAGCCCCCCACAGGCGGTTCCCTGGACATCTACGCCGGAGATGCCCGAGGCGGTCGCCTCAGCAGTGTCGATGTGAGCCTGCTCGAAGGCGTGGCGGCGACCGATCCGCAGTTCACTCGCTCGCGTGCGTTGTTGATGATGAACGCCCAGAAGAAGGGGGATGAGGTCGCGGCCCACCGCTACCTCGACCAGGCGATGACGCTGCCCGAGAACGGCTACAACCCCGCCCTCCTCGCCGAGGCTGCGCGATGGCACGTCAACCGCGGAGAGTACGAGCGAGCCCTGCAGAAGGCCGGCGAGGCCGAACGGAACTGGGCCCGCCTTCCCTCCGACCTTGTGTTCGCCAAGAAGGCGGAGATCTACGAGGTGGAAGCCGCCGCCTGGCAGGGGAAGTTCTACAAGTCCGGGGAAGACCTTGAGCTGCTCTACAGCGCGGTACGCGGCTGGGAACGCTACCGTTCGCACGTTGCCACCCTGGACAAAGGCGAACTCACCAAGAAGGCAGACATCGAGATCGCCAAGCTCAACGACATCCGTACGAGGCTCGAATGAAGCCGCTATCGTGGCTCTGGATGGCGGCCCTGCTCGTAGGCTGCGCGAAGCACCATGCGATCAGCGGGCAAGTGCTCGATCGCAACGGCAAGCCGCTGGGCCGAACGAACGTCGCGCTTTCACCCGGCAATGTCGAGCTGATCACGGATGACGACGGCCGCTTCACCATCGACTACCTTCGGGATGCCGCCGGCACTCGCGTGAAGCTTGCGCGGCGCACCGACTACACCGTGGAATACTTCAAGGTCGGGTACCACGTCGATACGGCGAGCTTCTACTTCAAGAATGGCGAACTCAGCCTCACACCCGTGTCGTTGACGGCAGACACCGTGCACGTGTCCCCCTCCACCGTTCCCTTCGACCCAGGCGAAGGCAGCGACCGCGGCCAGGACGCCGGCGGCAGCTACGAGGGCGAATAGCGTGGTGTTCCAGGCGCTCCTGCTGGCGCTGGCGGCCTGCACGGGCGATGACGTGATCCCGGCGCCCGCCTTGGAGGCAAGCTGGATCGGTGAGTTGGTGGCCGCGCCAGGTACCTTCGGGGAACGAATCGGCGGCGCTCGGGAGGGGTGGATTGCGCTGCATCGGAACGACTGGCGCTCGGCGGTGTCCGTGGGGGGCGATCCGGCTGCCCGCGCTCACCGCGAACTGCGTGAGCTCTACCTCGTGCTTGCCGAGATGGACGCCGAAGTCTGGGCGCGACTGGGCAGCGAGTGGTCCGCACGGGGCACGCTGCCAACCCAGTCGGTGGTCTCGACGCTGATCGGTGCCGCGCTCCGGGAAGCGGGTCGGAACGACGAGGCGCTCGCTTGGGCGGCCGGACCGATCACGGATGAAACGCTTCTGGCTCGGCAACGCCTGCATGAAACGATGCGCCAGGGCCGCGACGCACAAGCCGCCACCGACCTTGGAGGGCTGCCGTTGATCAGCGAGCCTATCGACGGCGGCCGGCGCGACCTGGCGGACCCCTGGCTCCTGTGGACGTTAGCCGCGGTGGAAGACCGTGCGTACACCAGCCAAGTCGTGAAAGACGACGCCCTTTTCTCGGAAAAGATTGGTTTGAACTTAGTGCTCCCCGGTGCGGCGGCCGACCCCATGTCGGACGCCGATGCGTGCCGGGAAGCGGTGCGCAGTTGGGACGGCTCGCTGGATGGCTGGCGTGCCACCCTCACGGCCGGCGCCACCGCGGAAGGACGAGAACTGCTGAGCGACCTCCGGCTCGTCGAGGGTGCCCGCGCTCGCACGCTCGTTCAGCTCGCGGTGAGCGCGCTGGGAACAGGGCGACCGAGCTGTGCGCTGGCTCTCGGTCAGATGGCCCTCGACCACGAATCGCCCCGCCAGGTCGGGCCCGTGAACTCGCCCACCCTCTTCGCGGTCCTCGCCAGCGCCCAGCTCGGCGTGGGCCGCACGCGTGAAGCGCTCGATGCCATCGAGGTGCTCGCCACCGACTGGCCCGCCGTGCGCGGACTCGACGAAACCCTGAGCACGCTCGTCGTGCTCGAAGGCCTGGACCGCCGTGGCGACAGCCGCGAGTGACCTCGGACATCCCATGAATCGACTCTGGCTCCCCGCTCTGCTGCTTCTCCCCCTTGTGGCGCACGCGGGAAACCTGCGCTTCGCGGAGGATCAGGCTCCGCCTATGATCAACCCGCTTTTCGGCTCGACGATGGCGGAGGCGAGGGCGAACGAGGTCATCTTCGAGAGCCTGTACACCGACAACGCGGATCTGGCCACGACGCCTTCCCTCGCAGAATCCTCCACGATCGCCGAAGATCGACGCTCCATGGTGATCAACCTGCGAAGCGATGTCACCTGGCACGACGGGCGCCCCTTCTCTGCCGACGACGTCGTCTTCACCATCAAGGCCATGCAGGACCGCTCCACGGCCTCGACCGAAGCGGGCCGGGTCGCGTGGATCGCGGATGTGACGGCCCAGGACGCGCGCACCGTGAAGATCACGTTCGTTCGAGCCGAAACCCGCCCCCAAGACAAGCTGTTCTTCAAGATCCTGCCCAAGCATGCCTTCACTGGGCTGCCCGTGAAGCGGTCCGATGCGTTCCGCTCCCATCCGATCGGGACCGGGCCGTGGAAACTATCAACCTTCAACGAAGATAACTCGATCACCTTCAAGAAAAACGAAACGTGGCGGAACTCGGTCGGGATCGACGAGGTGACGCTGCGCGAGGTGGCTGACAAGAACTACCAGGCGAAGCTTGTGCTCTATGAAAGCCTCGAAGTTCTGGTGAGAGTGCTTCCTCGCGACCTAGCGATGCTGCAGAACAACCGGAAGGTGGAGCTCTACCCCTACCAGACGAACTCTTGGTGGTACCTGGGCTACAACCTGAACCGCCCACTCACGGGAAACGCGGCGGTCCGCCATGGTCTCTCCGCGCTCGTCGACATCGATGCGCTCCTCGCCCCCGTCGGAACCGGTGCGCGCATCAGCGGCCCGTTCGTGCCTTCGAGTCCCTATTACAACCACGACGTGCCCATGCCGGCCGCCGATACGGACGAAGCCAACACGCAGCTCGCCTCCGCCGGCTTCGTTCACGACGGCGACACCTGGAATCGGGATGGAAAGCCGCTCAAGCTCACGGCGGTGGCCCACCAATCGCTGGAAAGCGTTCAAGAGGTGGCGATCAACCTACAGTCTCAGCTTGAGCGCGCTGGAATCACGCTGGAGGTCCAGTTCCTCGACGACGCGGCCTGGAAACAACGTGTGTGGCGCGACCGGGACTACGATCTTGTGCTGAGTCAATGGACCTTCGACCGGAACGAGGACATCCGCGAGCAGTTCCAGAGTCAGGGCAGCCGCAACTTCGTCGGTTACCGAAACCCGGCGGTGGATGCGCTCTTGGACAAGGCGCGTGACGCCACGGACCCCTATGTGAGGAAGGGCTCCCTGCGAGAGGCCCACAGGCTCATCGCCACCGACCAGCCCATGCTGTTTCTCTGGACGCTCGACAGCTACGCAGCGATGTCCGTGAAAGTGAAGAACGTCCTCGTCCATCCTTTCTACTTCTTCACCTTCGCCCCGTCCTGGACGATGAAGTAGGCGCGCACGATGCGCTCGGCAGCCATCGGGCGCATCCTGCTTCTGCGGCTTCTCGGCTTCGCGGGGACGACCCTCGTGGCGGCCACTCTGGTGGTGTTGCTCTTCGCGGCCGCGCCGGGAGATGCGATCGACACGCTGCCCAATGGGGAGGAGGTGCGGGCGGTGCTGGAAGCCGAGTGGGGCCTGGGCGGCTCCTTCAGCAGCCGGGTCGGCTCCGGCCTGCTGCGCCTCGCCCAAGGCGACTTTGGCGAGTCCCTCACGTTCCGACCGGGGGTTCCCGTCATCGACCTGGTCACGACGGGGGCGGCCGCCTCTGCCTGGCTCCTGTTCCCCGCCGCCGTGCTGAGCCTCGGGCTCGCCTTCGCCCGACCCGCGGCCGGCGCCGGGCTCCGCGCGCTGTCTGCGGTTCCGATGATCCTCGCTTCCCTCGGCGTCGTGCATGGGGTGAACGCCGCTGCGTGGACGTTGATTCACCGCGGATGGATCGAGCGTCCGACCTGGTTCGCGCTCCCGGAGGAAGCCGGTCGGGTGCGCACAACCCTGGCCATCCTGCTGCTCGGGTTTGCGTCTGCCCATTTCGCCCAGCTCGTACGCCGCGCCTCGGTCGAGGTCCACCGCCTCAAAACCGCGGCGTTTGTGGAGGCCGAGCGCGCGCGCGGCGGCTCGGTGCGCTGGATGATGCTCCGTCATCTGTTGGTTCCGGCCGCGCGCATCGGGGCCGACACGCTCCCCGCGCTTTTTTCGGGGCTGATTGTCGTGGAACGGGCGTTCAACCTTCCAGGGGCCGGCACCACCTTCTGGAACTCCTGTGCGGATCGGGACTGGCCGCTTGCGTCCGCGCTTGCACTCGCCTTCGCCGTCAGCGTGGCGCTCGCCCGACTCGCCGCGGATTCGCTGGCCATCCTCCTTGACCCTCGCGCCCGAGAGGCCACGGCATGAAGTTGCGAACGCTCCTCCTTGCCCTTCTTGTCGTCGGCGCGGTGGTTCCGTACGACGCGCTTGCCGTCGTGCAGTCCGCAGCCCCCGATCTCGGACCCACGCTCGGGCACGCGTTCGGCACCGACCACCTCGGCCGCGACGTGCTCGCAAGGGCCCTGGCCAGCGCCCGGAGCGTGCTGCTTCCAGGCGGCGGCGCCATCCTGATCGCAGCAGGGCTTGGCATCCCGTTGGGCACGCTGGCGGGATGGTACGGCGGCCCGATCGCCGCAGTGATTCGTGGGGTCGCGGGGGGGGCTGCGGCCATTCCTTCGCTGGTTCTGGTGTTGCTCGCGTGCCTGGCCTTCCGGGGGGGGCCCACGACGCTCGCAGTCGCTTGCGGGTTGGCGTCGGTGCCGGCGGTGGTCGAGGCCGTGTACGAGCGGCTCGATGCCCTCCTTCGAGCCGAATTCGTCCTGGCGGCGCGCGGGCACGGCATCGGCGATGGGCGGATCCTTGCGTACCACCTGTTGTGGACGAACGCCCGCGCGCCTGTCGGCCGCGAGCTGCTGGCCACGCTGGGGCTGGTCGTCGTGACGGAAGTGACCCTTTCCTGCCTGGGCGCGTTCGGGGTTCCCGAGCCGGCGCCGTCCTGGGGGAACATGATCGCCCACGCCCTGCGAACGGGCACGGCCAACCCCCTGGCCTGGGCGGTTCCAAGCGTGGCGGCACTGGCGACCGTGGCGGCGACCGTGGCGTCGGGGGGGGCGTCTCCGCCGGGGGAGCACCGTTCGGAGGCACGCGATTGCCGGGTTTTCAAGGTTCACAATCGAACCTGAGGCGACGGGGGCGTCGGCGGGGGGGGCGCCGCGGTCGGGGCTTGACGGTGGGGGGAGGGGCGCTTAGGTGGGCTGCTCATTCCCGCTTAGCTCAGTTGGTTAGAGCATCTGACTGTTAATCAGAGGGTCCCCTGTTCAAGTCAGGGAGCGGGAGCCACCGAAAAGCAAGGTCCGCCGCGGGTTATCCGGGCGGGCCTTTCTGCTTCCTGGGGGCCGACTCGGGGCTAAGTCGTACCTGAGTCGTACCGGGGCGGGAAGTCGCGGGCGGAGCGACCCGGTGGCTACTCGGTGGGCTTCGGCGCGGGGAGGGCCGAGGCGGCGGCGGGGGCGGTGATCGGAGGAGCGGGTCCGCCACCAGCGGAGCCCGACCACTGGGCAGCGAACTCCGCGATGTGCTCCTCGATCGTCCGCTCGACGTAGGTCGCGTCGGGAATGTGGCGCACCTCCACGCCCACCAGCGGCGGCCCCGGCTCGACTCGATCATTCTTGAAGTCGTGCAGGGCGATGTCTTCGGGCATCGGCTCGTTCATCGTGGCCTCCTGAGCCGTCACCGCGCCGAGAGCCGCGAACTTGAACGACTCGATCGCCATAAATCGTGCGTCTATGCTCCGAATCCTCCGGAACGTGTCCAGGGCCTCCGGTAGCCAATGGAGGCGGTGGGGCTGCTGTCGCACCGTCGCGAACAGCGCGATCACCCCGCGGCCGAAGATGGCGCGGTCGTCGTCCCGTTCGTTCCCCACCTTCCACATCTCGTGGCGAGCGCAGTTCTCCTCGTCCGTGAAGAGGAACTTGTCGATGGCGTCGGTTCGGCGGAAGTAAGCGAGCAGGGCCTCGAAGCGCGCCTCGGCGTCGAGTACGCGTTGGATTGTGTTCTCCCGCGCCACGACGAGATCACGCTCCAAGTCGGCGATGCGGGCCTCAAAGACAGCGGCGATGTCCTTGCTGTCGCTCAGGCGCCGGGCGCGCTCCGGGGCCGCCGCCGCGATCAGCGCCTCCGGCGAGGTTCTGGGGCCGAAGAACTTGGCGATGTTGCGACAGACCGCCACATCGGGCGGGGGGTCGATGCCGTTCACGATCTTGGAGAGCCTCCCCGGGCTCATGCTGATCGCGGCCGCGAGTTTCGCTTGCGTGGTGGCTTTGCCGTTTTCCGGCTTGAGAAGTTCAGAAAGAAGCTGTTGAAAGGGCGAAGCGATGGTGGTGGTCAAGGTTGCTCCATGAGGGCAATTGTTGTTTATCCGAAAAGCAACACCCGGCAATACCCGGTGTGCATGCGTTCTCCACCTCTCTCGATGCGCCTCCCCCGCTCACTCCTCGACGCGCTCGATCGCGTCAAGGCCAAGCAGATCCGAACACGCTCGAACGTCATCGTTCGATACCTTATCGAAGGGCTCGTCAGGGACGGCGAGACCGTCGCGCCCGTCGAGGCACCTCGTGTCCGCTGACCTCACGCTGCTCAGCAGCGCCGAAGTCGCGGCGATACTCGGCATGCGCGGGCAAACGCTCCGCAAGTGGAGACTTACCGGCCGCGGCCCCCCGTACATCCGGCTCGGCGGGCCGATGGGCCGCGTTCTCTATCGACGCGCCGACCTCGATGCCTGGCTCGGCGCGCGGACGTTCCGCAGCACCGCGGCCGAGGCCGTCGCCGCTTCTCCCGCTGGCACCACTACCACCTGAAACGGCGCAGCGGCCGAGGCTTCGCACCCCGACCGCTGCTCATGGAGCACCGACATGCGCCACGACAACGATTCTAACACCGAAATGCTCGACGCGGCCCTTGGATACGCGCTCCGGGGCTGGCCCGTGTTCCCGCTACAGCCCGCCGAGCACGGCGACAAGAGCACCGGGAAGCTCCCGCTGATCCGGAGCGCCCACAAACCCGGCCACGGGTGCCACGGCGAGTGCGGGCGACACGGGCACGCCTTCTACGATGCCACGCTCGACAAGCGGATCATCGGCAACTGGTGGGGGCGCGACGGCACGCCCGACGCGAACATTGGGATCCGCACGGGGAGCAAAGAAGGAGGCGGCTCCCGCTTCTGGGCGCTCGACATCGACGCCGGGACGGATGCCTTAGCGCACGTTGGGAAGGTCGCAGGTGAGCACGGCGACCCGACCGGCGAAGCTCTCGCGACGCGCTGGGCGGCGACCGGAGGCGGAGGACTGCACGCCCTCTACCGCTTCGACGCCGACACGACCGCGTGGCTGAAGCTCCACGGCCGCACCCTGGGATGTCGGGCGAAGATCGAAGGGATCCACGGGCTCGATGTGCGCGGGGATGGCGGGTACATCGTCGCGTCGCCGTCGAGGCACTGGAAGGGCGGCGTCTACTCGTGGGCTGACGAGCGCGATCCCGCCGCCGCGCCCGAATGGCTGCTGTTCCTCGCGTCCAAGCCAATTGATGTGCCACGCGGCCCGCCGCCGGTGATCCGGGCGACGCTCCCCGGCGACAGCCGCGAACGTCGCTACGGGACGGCCGTGCTCCATGGCGCGTGCGAACGCATCGCTGAGGCCGGGCGGGCGGGCGACGGCCGCAGGACTGCCATCTTCTCCAGCTCGATCACCGTCGGCGGATACGTCGCGACAGGCGCGATCGACGAGACTGAGGCTGAGGCGGTCCTGCTCGCCGCCGGGCGGGCCACCGGCACCGGGAACGACGTATCACACGCGGTGGGGGACGGGCTCCGGTACGGGAAGGCTCGGCCGCTCGCGGTCCCCGAGCAGGAGTTGACGGCGCTGCAACTGTTCGCCGTGAAGCAGCTCGGTGAGCTGCCGCCGGATGGAGACAGGCGCTGGAAACAGGTCGCGTGGAAGTTCCACCACCAGGGCGACGAGCAGCCGCCACCGCCCGACGACGACGCGCCTTGGACCGACGCGGGACACGCTGCCAGCGGCGGCGACGCTGCCGACGACGAGGAGCGCGAGCCCTCCAGCTGGGAGGCTCCGCTCGCGATCGGCGACGCCTTCGCCCCGTCGCCCTTCCCGCTGGCGTCGCTGCCCCCGGTGCTGCGTGCCTTCGTGGAGGGGCTTGCCGAGAACACGGCTACCCCGCCCGACATGGCTGCGATGGCGGCCCTGGGCGTCTGTGCGACCACGCTGGCGGGTCGCGTGCGGGGGTGCGCGTGGTGGAGCGAGCCGGTGAACCTGTTCGTCGCCGTCGCGATGGAACCTGGCTCCCGCAAGAGCGCCGTGCTCGGCGAAGTGGTGCAACCTCTGCTCGACGCTGAGAAGTGCGAGTTCGCGCGCCTCGCTCCCGACATCCAAGCCGCGAAGATGAAGATCAAGATACTCGATGCCCGGGTGCGCGCTGCGGAGAGCGCCGCGGCGAAGGCGGAGGCGGACACGGACCGCGACAGCCTCACCGCCGCTGCGATCAAAGCAGCGCAGGACCGGGACGCGGCGCCGCTGCCGGTCGCGCCTCGGTACTTCTGCGATGACGTGACCCCCGAGCGGCTCGTCGGAATGCTCGCGGAGCACGGCGGCCGGATGGCGCTGATCTCCGCCGAGGGTGGGCCGTTCGCCATGATGGGCGGGCGATATTCGGACGGCGTGCCCAACATCGACGTGATCCTCAAAGGTCACGCGGGCGACGCAATCCGCGTGGACCGAGTGGGTCGCCCGCCGGAGCAGATCGACAGCCCGGCTCTTTCAATGATCCTCGCGATCCAGCCCGACGTGGTGCGCGGTCTCGCGGAGAACCCGGGCTTTCGGGGCCGCGGGCTGCTGGGCCGATTCCTTTACGCCATCCCGCGCAGTACCGTGGGAACGCGCCCAGCCCAGGCGCCACCGATGCCGACAACCGCTCGGGCCGCCTACCGGGGCCTCGTCCGTCGCTTGCTCGCTCTGCCGATCCCCAGCTCCGCCCCCCCTGAGCTTCAGTTCGATGAGTCGGCGTGTTTGGCATTGAAGGAGTTCATGGCGGCGCTCGAACCCCGGCTGGGAGAGGCCGGCGACCTGGGGCACATGGCGGACTGGGGAGGAAAACTCTCCGGTGCCGTCGTCCGCATCGCTTCCATCCTCCACATGGTCGAGCGCGCCGAACGGACACACCCCTGGGAGTTCCGTGTGGGCGTGGACACGGTGCGCGATGCGATCGCGATCGGCCAGTACCTGACGGAGCACGCGCGGGCGGCCTTCGCCATGATGGGTGCCGACCCCGAGTTGACGGCGGCTCGGCACGTGCTCGGGTGGGTCGCGGCGCACGGTGGCGATGCGTTCGTGGAACGGGACGCCTACAACGGCAATCGAGGGCGGTTCGGGCGCATGGACGCCTTCCGCAAGGCGCTCGCGATCCTCGTTGAACATGGGTACCTTCGGGCTGAAGCTGCGCCCCGCCCGGCGGGTAAGCGGGGTAGGAAGCCGTCGCCCAGATACGCGGTGAACCCGATGTGGACCCGCCCGTAAGCCATTCTGCGTATTCTGCGGAATGTGCGGTAAGGACTCGTCGGGCAAACCTCCGCTGTTGTCGTGCCCCCGACGCCGTTGGCACCATGCTCAGCGCAGAATGAGCAGAATGCGCACAATCCATCGCCGACGCCGCGCGGGCTGGGCTGACTACACCTGGGCCTTTCACGACGACGCCGAGACCGGGCCGGTGATGCTGGCGAGGGTCGCGAGGGCGACGGGGTTGACGCCGGACGACCCCGCGCTCCGCCGACGAGGCTATGCTTGAATCGTGGTGAATCACGATCGAGCCCCCGTGGTCCAAGCGGTCCTCTCGGGCATGACGCACCGCGAAGCCGCGGCGAAGTACGGTGTTCCATCTGGCAACGTGGCGCGATGGGTGCGGGAGCACAACGCGGCACCGCTGAGGCTCGCCCCGGATACGGCTCGCGAGTCGGTGACGCGCGCGCGCGAGCCGATTCGCGGTCGCGATGCGCGGGCGTCAGCGATGGCGGAGGCGTTGGGGCCGCAGCTCCGGGCCGACCTTCGAGGCACCATCGGCAACGTCACCCGCTACCTCGCGGACGCGACCCGCCGAGCTGTCGACGGCGACGACGTCGACATGCACCAGGTGGCCGCCGCCGCGCGGGCGCTCGACACGCTCCTGAGCCGGGCTGCGGACGTGCTCGCCTTCGACCGCAACACGACGGCACCGGCGGAGGCTGACGCGCTATACGACCCCGAGGCCGTGCGAGCGGAGATGGCGCGTCGGAGGCGTGTGCTCCCCCCCTGACTCTAGGCCGGGGAAGATGACACAGCGATCTGCTTTCCGTCCGCGAGGCTGCCCGCGAGCAGCCCCCTGCTGGCATGGGTGCCAACGACGGGCGCGACCACCTGCCAGCGGTGAGCACCCCCCGCCGGAGGTATGAAACGGGGTGGCCCGGATGCGTCAGGCGTGCCGCGGGTGTACCCTGACGCTCATCCTGGACTTGGCCGTCATGCTTCTTTGGCTGCTTGTTGTGCTTGTTGTCGGTGCGCTGCTGGGCGGCATCGCTGGATCAACTCGGGGACGGGGGGTGGATGGTGCGCTGTTGGGGTTCTGCTTTGGGCCTTTCGGGGCGGTCGTCGCCATTGCGCTCCCCCCAAGCCGCGCTGTGGTGAAAAAGCGGGAGAGAGATCTCCGGGAGCTTCGCCGTGAACTCGACACCGAAGAGAGCGATCATGCCGCAAAGGCCCTACTCACGGAGCGCGCCGCCCGCAACCGTGCTGCGAGGGAGCGGCCGGACGGTGGCTGACCAGCTCGAACGCGCCGAGCTGCTGGAGCACCTGGCCGCGCTGGGGGCGAAGCCTGACCAGCTCCACCGTGCGGCGATGGTGCCGATCCCCGACCTCGCTGCGCTGGTCCGGTGGTGGAGCTCGCTGCTGCCGAGCACACGGGCCGCCGCCGTGGGGTAGGATGGCGTGGAGGTGTTCTATGAGTGGATGGAAGAAGGGACTACTGGTGGTGGCGCTCCTTTCGGGAACCGCCATCTCCGGGCGAGCGTTCGCCGAGGACATCCGGCCCAAACGCCTGTCGGGCGAGAACCTG